>NZ_JACVAN010000006.1:0-425983 GCF_014851895.1 Ensifer sp. ENS11
CGCTGGCCGGCGAGGGCCATCCGATCATCCCGGTGATGCTCGGCGATGCCGCACTGGCGCAGGAGATGGCGGCGCGCATGCTCAAGAAGGGCGTCTACGTCATCGGCTTCTCCTTCCCGGTGGTGCCAAAGGGCCAGGCGCGCATCCGCACGCAGATGTCGGCCGCCCACAGCGAAAACGACGTGCGCCGGGCGATTGCCGCATTCGAAGAGGTCGGCCGCGAGCTCGGTGTGATCAAGTGAGTGTAGAGCTCTGCCCCTCACCCTAGCCCTCGGCATGTTCCTTCTCCCCGTCTCGCGGGGAGAAGGTGGCGGCAGCCGGATGAGGGGCGGCCCCAGGCGGGCAGTTGATTTTGGAGACAACCAAATGACGAAGATGATGAAGGCGCTGGTCAAGACGAAGCCGGCGGTCGGGCTCTGGATGGAACGTGTGCCGGTGCCGGAGGTCGGACCGAACGACGTGCTGATCAAGGTGAAGAAGTCGGCGATCTGCGGCACCGACGTGCATATCTGGAACTGGGACCAATGGGCCCAGAAAACCATTCCGGTGCCGATGGTCGTCGGCCATGAGTTCATGGGCGAGATCGCCGCGGTCGGCTCGGCCGTCACCAAATACCATGTCGGCGAGCGGGTCTCGGGCGAGGGCCATATCGTCTGCGGCAAGTGCCGCAATTGCCGCGCCGGCCGTGGCCATCTTTGCCGCAACACGCTCGGCGTCGGTGTCAACCGGCCGGGTTCGTTCGGCGAATTCGTCTGCCTGCCGGAATACAATGTCGTGCCGATCCCCGAAGACGTTCCCGACGAGATCGCCGCGATCTTCGATCCCTTCGGCAATGCGGTGCACACCGCACTGTCGTTCGATCTGGTCGGCGAGGATGTGCTGGTGACCGGCGCCGGGCCGATCGGCATTATGGGGGCACTGGTTGCCAAGCGCTCGGGCGCGCGCAAGGTGGTGATCACCGACATCAACCCGACGCGGCTGGAGCTTGCCCGCAAGGTCGGCATCGACCATGTCGTCGATGCGTCGAAGCAAAACCTCGCCGACGTGATGAAGGCGATCGGCATGACCGAGGGCTTCGATGTCGGGCTGGAAATGTCGGGGGCAGCACCCGCCTTCCGCGACATGATCGACAAGATGAACAATGGTGGCAAGATCGCCATTCTCGGCATTGCGCCGGCCGGATTCGAGATCGACTGGAACAAGGTGATCTTCAAGATGCTCAACCTCAAGGGCATCTACGGCCGCGAGATGTTCGAGACCTGGTACAAGATGATCGCCTTCGTCCAGGGCGGGCTCGACCTGTCACCGGTCATCACCCACCGCATCGGCATCGACGAGTTCCGCGACGGCTTCGAGGCCATGCGCTCCGGCAACTCCGGCAAGGTCGTCATGGACTGGTAAGCGGGACGCTTCGGCGCAGTGCCGGAAACCACCAGGCCGCGCGTTCCACGGATGCGCGGCTTTTTCGTCAGCGTTTCCCGTTTAGACGGAATCGCAGAAACGCTATATCTCTTTGTTTTTGCGCATTTCCTGACGGAAAACCGCTGCGCACTTCTCCTGGAAATGCTCTAGTTGGCAAGGCCGAACTGGATCTCGATCTCGTGGTAGCGGGCGCCCGGGCCGGCCCAGCGATGATAAATCTCGCGGCTCTCGCCGGAGAAATTGTGTCTGCTCATCTCGATCTTTTCCACCAGCGGCGCATAGCCCTGGGTGAAGAGGCTTCGCATCGGGCCTTGATGCAGGGTCGAGGCTACCATGATCGGCTCGAGCTCGATCATATCCAGCGCGCCGCGATAGCCCTCGCCACGCTCGACGGGTCGGCAGATGCGCCAGTCAAAGACGGTTCTGGCGTTCTTCGGCAGGTTCTGCGCGATGAAGATCCAAGGCCCTGCGGGCTTGCGCCCCGCCCGGCCGATCTCCGCCTCGATCAGCGGTGCCAGCTCGGCGGCTGCATGCCTGACGTCCGGGATTGTGATCCTGCGCGCAATGCTGATGACGCGCATGGCGTCGGTTTCCTTGATGTTCATTCTGGCCTCCGTTTCCTGCAGCGCCGCGCGTCTTTTCAGACGCGCAAAGGTCGCTGTAGCGCTTTGAATTGCCGCATGTTTTTGTCCATAAATCGGGTACGATTTAAGGAAACATGCAGTAGGGCGGAAGGTCTTTCGAGATCGGGTCGCGGGCAAGCGAAAAACCGGAATAATGTTGCGAACTCTAAGACGAAGTCCGCCGTTTCAGGAATTGTTTTGCGTCTTGTTGATCCGGCTTGTTCGTCGGCTGCGGTGCACTATCTTTGCCGACGCTGCCGATGTCTGCGATCAGCGGTTGAGACGATCAGAGGAGCCCGTGCATGCGCTATGAGGGAAGCTGTCATTGTGGAAAGATTGCCTTCGAAGTTGAGGGGAACTTCGCCGAGGCGATCGATTGCAATTGTTCGATGTGTCGCCGGCGTGGCGGATTGCTGGCCTTCGTTTCGCGCGACAGTCTGAGGCTGAAGACGCCGGAAGCTGATCTCTCGACCTATGAATTCAACAGGCATGTCATCAAGCATCATTTCTGCAACCATTGTGGCATCGCACCCTTCGGCGAAGGGGCCGGTCCGAACGGACCCATGGCGGCCGTCAACCTGCGCTGTCTGCCGGAGTTCGACATTGAGGCAGTGAAGATCGTCAAATATGACGGGCTTTCGGTGTGAGGGTGCCAACGCGTATAGTCATGGTTGCGCCGTTGGCCAAGGCACAACGGAGCCTTGCCGATAAGCGGTATCGACCCTTGTCTTTTGACGGGCAGCGCCTACATGTTCAGCGGACGCTGATAAACACCAAAAAACATGAACTGAGGCGATTTTTGCCGAATCGGGCGGTTTTTCAGCGGAAATGCTTGACGGGATCGAAAATTCTGGGAATCACCATTTCCAAGCAAGAAATGGCGAAATGACACGGCGGTTAGGATATCATGCCAGTAGTGCTTCAGTGGCAGGACTGTCGGAGCTTGCCCGCTTTGCCACGATCGCTATCGTGGTTAATCAGGAATTAAACATCATCCCGTTACGTCAGGGGAAATGATTCGGTGGCGGGTGCGCGGCGCACCCGGACCTTCGAGCGGCATTTGCACCGGGCTCACGCCGGTTGCGACAAGGAAAGCGACGAACTAAATGGCAACCAAAGTCAAAGAAAACGAAGAAGCTGACGTTGAACGCGAAGGCGCTCCGGACGGCCCGCTTCTCGATCTTTCCGATGACGCTGTCAAGAAGATGATCAAGGCCGCCAAGAAGCGCGGCTATGTGACGATGGACGAATTGAACTCCGTCCTGCCGTCCGAAGAAGTCACCTCCGAGCAGATCGAAGACACGATGGCGATGCTCTCCGACATGGGCATCAACGTCATCGAAGACGAGGAAGCTGAGGAAGCCGCCGGCGGCAGCAGCGACGACGAAAGCAGCGACGACGACAACGACGGCGAAGGCGGCGAACTGGCCCCTTCCGGCGGCACGGCGCTTGCGGCGACGAAGAAGAAAGAGCCGACCGACAGAACCGATGACCCGGTGCGCATGTATCTGCGCGAAATGGGTTCGGTAGAGCTTCTGTCGCGCGAGGGCGAAATCGCGATTGCCAAGCGCATCGAGGCTGGCCGCGAGACGATGATCGCTGGTCTCTGTGAGAGCCCGTTGACGTTCCAGGCGCTGATCATCTGGCGCGACGAACTCAACGAAGGCCAGACGCTGCTGCGCGAGATCATCGATCTCGAAACCACCTATTCCGGTCCCGAGGCAAAGGCTGCTCCGCAGTTCCAGAGCCCGGAAAAGATCGAGGCTGACCGCAAGGCTGCCGAGGAAAAGGAAAAGACCCGCAAGGTTCGCGCCGCCAACGACGACGACATCACCAATGTCGGCGGCGATGTCATGCCGAGCGAGGAGGAAGAGGAAGACGACGACGAGTCGAACCTCTCGCTCGCCGCCATGGAAGCGGAACTGCGCCCGCAGGTCATGGAAACCCTCGACATCATCGCCGAGACCTACAAGAAGCTGCGCAAGCTGCAGGACCAGCAGGTGGAAGCCCGCCTGGCTGCCACTGGCACGCTGTCGCCTGCCCAGGAGCGCCGCTACAAGGAGCTCAAGGACGAGCTGATCAAGGCGGTCAAGTCGCTGTCGCTCAACCAGAACCGCGTCGACAGCCTCGTCGAGCAGCTCTACGACATCTCCAAGCGCCTGATGCAGAACGAAGGCCGCCTGTTGCGCCTGGCCGAATCCTACGGCGTCAAGCGTGACTCGTTCCTCGAGCAGTATTCCGGCGCCGAACTCGACCCGAACTGGATGAAGTCGATCAGCAACCTGGCCGGCAAGGGCTGGAAGGAATTCGCCAAGAGCGAAAACCAGACGATCCGCGACATCCGCCAGGAGATCCAGAACCTTGCGACCGAAACCGGCATCTCGATCGCCGAATTCCGCCGCATCGTCTCGATGGTGCAGAAGGGCGAGCGCGAAGCGCGCATCGCCAAGAAGGAAATGGTCGAAGCGAACCTGCGCCTCGTCATCTCCATCGCCAAGAAGTACACCAACCGCGGCCTGCAGTTCCTCGATCTCATTCAGGAAGGCAACATCGGCCTGATGAAGGCGGTCGACAAGTTCGAATACCGTCGCGGTTACAAGTTCTCGACCTATGCGACCTGGTGGATCCGTCAGGCGATCACCCGTTCGATCGCCGACCAGGCCCGCACGATCCGCATTCCGGTGCACATGATCGAAACGATCAACAAGATCGTTCGCACGTCGCGCCAGATGCTGCATGAAATCGGTCGCGAACCGACGCCGGAAGAATTGGCCGAGAAGCTCGCCATGCCGCTCGAAAAGGTCCGCAAGGTCCTGAAGATCGCCAAGGAGCCGATCTCGCTCGAAACCCCGGTGGGCGACGAAGAGGATTCGCATCTCGGCGATTTCATCGAGGACAAGAATGCGCTGCTGCCGATCGATGCCGCCATCCAGGCGAACCTGCGCGAAACGACGACCCGCGTTCTTGCCTCGCTGACGCCGCGCGAAGAGCGCGTCCTGCGCATGCGCTTCGGCATCGGCATGAACACCGACCATACGCTCGAAGAAGTCGGCCAGCAGTTCTCGGTTACCCGCGAACGTATCCGTCAGATCGAGGCGAAGGCGCTGCGCAAGCTCAAGCATCCGAGCCGCTCGCGCAAGCTGCGCTCGTTCCTCGACAGCTAAGCGGTCGAAGGTCGAACCATCAAGAAGCCGGGCGCTCAGCCCGGCTTTTTTGTTGTTCCGATGCTTTCTTGTAGGTGTCTCCGCACAGGACTATACTTCCCCTTTCGGAGCAATTGGGGCACCCGGCTTGAAGCACGGGCAGTCGCACCGTGGGCGTGAAGCGTGCCCTCATGGAGGTGTGAAATGACCACTTATGTCGTGCTCCTCAACTGGACAGAGCAGGGCGTTAAGAACGTGCGCGAGTCTCCCAAGCGGCTCGACGCGGCCAAGAAGATGCTCGCCGACATGGGCGGCTCCTTCAAACATTTCTTTCTGACCATGGGCGAGTACGACATGGTGGCTATCTGCGAGGCGCCTGACGATGCGGTGGCGGCGCGCTTTGCCATGACGCTCGGCATGGGTGGCAATGTGCGCACGCGGACGCTCAAGGCCTTCCCGGAAGCCGCCTATCGCGAGTTGGTCGCGTCCCTGGGCTGAGATCAGCAGGCGCTGAGCGCAACAATCGGCAATACGATGCTTATCTACGGCGCGCCGTTGCCGGAGAGTATGCGCGCGGCGCCGCGCATGGCATCCCGAAAGGCCTCGTCGAAGCTGACGCCGCGGATCTGCCAGCGATACTCCCTGCCGTTTTCGGTGATGCGCCAGTCGGCGATCCAGCCGCGGGCGGCATCGGACCATACGAGGGTGCCGGCGAGGGGCACTTCCGCGCCGATATCCGTTGCGAGCTGTTTGAGCTCGGCCGGCCGCTGGCGCGATAGATGGACGAAATCAAGGTCTTTGCTTGTAAGCGTTGCAGCATCGGGCAGCCGCACCGAGAGCGCCAGCGGTACTGCCGCGACGGCAAGCGAATCCGCCATATACGGGCTCTCGCTGCCGTCGCGCGTCAGCACGAAGCGGCGCCTCTGATCGTGAACGGCAAGCAGCACGGCGATTGTCGGCCGCGGCGACAGCCACGGCTTGCGCCCGAGCTTTGCCAGGAGCGGATCGATGGTGGTGGGATCGAAACGGCAGGTAAGGTCATGCGGGCGGTCATGCGTTCCCTGCTCGTCATGAATCGGGACGCCTTCCAGCCGGTCGCGGTAGGAGAACGAGGCGACGAACTCTGCGGCTTGCACCTGCAGGGCGGCAAGTGCCGTGCTCCCCGTGAGCGTGAAATCGCCGGAGACCTTGACGAGAACCTCGCTCAGGCATTCGCGAAAGCCGATCTGCCGGTTCTGCTCGCCGGTGCCTGTGACGATCGCATCGCTGACATAGAGCGCCGTCCGGTCGGCGGCTTGCGCGCCGGTCCACAACAGCCCGATGATCGCTGCGGTCATCACAAGCGTTTTGGCTAGCCTGCCCATCAGCCCGTCAGTTTACCGGCGGCAGCGGGCAGCTGAGGTCGCCTTCCTGACAGCTGAGATAGCCCTTGAAATCCTTGACGCGGTTCTGGGTCAGGTTATCGCGGCACAGAAGGACGATCATCGGATAGGCGGTGCCGCCCGTAACCCCGGCGGCGGAAAAATCGCATTCGGCATCACGGAAGGCGATCCATGCCTTTTGTGCGGCAATGAGCAGCTTGGTGGTGTCCTGGTCGTCCTTCAGGCGCGCCTCGATCTGCTTGTAGAGGGTGTTGAGTTCGGTGTCGGAGGCCTTGAGGGATTTATCAGCGCATTCGTTCATCGTCGCCTGGTCGCTGGCATTGGCGCAATCGTCGGCCCATGCGGCGGGTGCAAGGCCCACCAGTCCGACAAGGGTTGCAAACATCAAAGCAGGAAACCGCATGTCTTCGCTCTCCTCGTTTCGCGCCTGCCGCCGTCGACGCGCGCTCGCATGATCTTCGGAAACCTGCGGACGCGCAAAGGACGCCGTAGCACTTTGAACCTGCTGCATAATTTATCCTTAAATCGGATCCGACTTCAGGACGTATGCGGTAGCCCCGCAATCAATCGTATTCGATTCAAAACCGATCCTTAACGTTTACGTTTTATCAATCTCTCGGAAACGAGAGGTTCGAAGATGCGTTGCGTTTTTGTCGTCGTCCTCCTGTTGCTGGCCGGTTGCGCAACGGTGCCGAGAGACACCCGGAACGCGTGCGCGGTTTTCGAGCAGCGAGATGGCCTTTTCAACAATTGGCGCCGCGCCGCCTATCAGGCGGAGCGCGAATATGGCGTGCCCGTTCCGGTGCTGATGGCGACGATCTATACGGAATCCGGCTTCCGCCATAATGCCAAGCCGCCGCGCACAAAACTCTTCGGCTTCATTCCCTGGACGCGCGTTTCATCGGCCTATGGCTATTCGCAGGCGCTCGACGGCACCTGGGCGCGCTACCAGAGCGAAACCGGCCGCTGGACGGCGCGGCGTTCGGATTTCGGCGACGCCATCCGCTTCATTGCCTGGTATCACCGCGAAAGCAGCCAGAAGAACGGCATCGCGCTCAACGACGCCTATCGGCTCTACATCGCCTATTATCACGGGCATGCCGGTTATGCCCGCGGCAACTGGAGCGACACGGCCAAGACCGGCGCCAAACGCGCCTCTGGCATGGCCTCGCTCTATAGCCGCCAACTCAACGGTTGCGGAAGCTGATGTCATATCAGCAGCTGGCATAGGGCTCAGCCGGCGGCGGCCTTTTCAAGCCCGGCGACGTCGATCTTGACCATGCCCATCATCGCCTGCTGGGCGCGGCCGGCGCGGGCCGGATCAGGATCGCTCAGGTGCTGCATCAGCGCATCCGGTATGATCTGCCAGGCAAGGCCGAAGCGGTCCTTCAGCCAGCCGCAGTGCTGCGGCGTGCCGCCGTCGAGCAGGCGCTCCCAATAATAGTCGACCTCCGCCTGATCGGCACAGCGCACGAAGAACGAGACGGCTTCGGAAAACTTGAAATGCGGCCCGCCGTTGAGCCCCATGAACGCCTGTCCCTCAAGCTCGAACGAGGCGGTGAACGCCTTACCGTCAGGCCCTTTCTTGACGTCGGTGACGCGGGAATTGCGGAAGATGGAGGTATAGAACTGGATGGCGTCTTCGAGCTGGTTGTCGAACCAGAGAAAGGGCGTGATCTTCTGCATGACTGTTGCTCCCTTGGGCGGTGGTCTTCCCAAGGACGAACGAAAAGCGGATGTGCCGACAGGCGACCCGGATTTTTTCTCAAAGCCTTGAGTGGCCGCAACAGGCCGGCCGGCAAAGGCGGCGAGGGCACCCAAGCATTCATCATCTGAAAAAATCGCTGGTTTTGTCGGAACCTTTCCATCCCGTTCGTCCTTTGTTGGTCGAAGCAACCGAGGAGGATATCGACATGAGTTACGTGGATGGTTTCATCGTTGCCGTGCCCAAGGGCAATATCGAGGCCTACAAGGACATGGCGCGGCAGGCGGGCGATGTGTGGATGGAGCATGGCGCACTCTCCTATGCCGAATGCCTCGGCGACGACGTGCCCTATGGCGAGGTGACGTCCTTTCCCCGCGCCGTGCAGGCCAAGGACGACGAGACCGTGGTCTTTTCCTGGATCGTCTACAAGTCGCGCGCCGACCGTGACGCGATCGTTGCCAAGGTGATGGCGGATCCGCGGCTGCAAGGCGATGCCTGGAAGGATGTGTTCGATGGCAAGCGCATGATCTATGGCGGATTCGAGGCTTTTCTCGAGAAATAGACTTGGCGGGAGGCCTACAGCGCCGCGCGTCTTATTAAACGCGCAAAGGTCGCTGTAGCCCTTTGAATTGCTGCATGTTTTATCCTTAAATCGAATAGGATTTAAGGAGACCTGCAGTGGGCTTGACTTGGCAGCGGCTTTTGCCAAACCCGTTCAGGTGGCGGCGCGCTTGCCGCCGCCAGCCGAGGAGAACCAACGCCGATGCCGCAGACCACGATCGTCATTTCCACCCGCGGCCAGGGGCTCTACGAGTTCACCGACGAGGCGGCAGACTTCGTCAGCGCCAACGGCGCGGGCGAGGGGCTTTTGACCCTGTTCGTCCGCCACACCTCCTGCTCGCTGTTGATCCAGGAAAACGCCGATCCCGACGTGAAGCGGGACCTCCGCGAGTTCTTCGCCCGGCTGGTGCCGCCATCCTCCGATCCGTCGATGCGCTGGGTGGTGCACACGCAGGAGGGGCCAGACGATATGCCCGCTCACATCAAGGCGGCGCTGACGCAGGTGTCGATCGGCGTGCCCGTCAATGCGGGCCGCATGGCGCTCGGCACCTGGCAGGGGCTCTATCTCTTCGAACACCGCGACCGGCCGCACCGCCGCGAGATCGTGCTGCATCTGGGGCCATGACATCTGCCGATTGACCGCGGCAACGTCTTGAAGGGGACTGTCACCCCTCCATATTGGTTAGGGAACGGGGTGCGAACGAAATTTGCCGGCGCGTTCGTTCGATCGTCGTTTCCTCGTCTGCCGTCCGAAAGGCATGGCCATACGCAATCAGCATCGAGGTAGATATGACCGACGCGCAGACCATTGCCAGCCGCTTCATCGAGGCGCTCAACGACCGCGATTTCCACGCCTTGGCGCGGCTTGTCGACGAGGACGTGGCGCTTGATTCGCTGACCGGCCAGCGCACCGTCGGCGTCGAGCCGCTGCGGGCAAGCATCATGACCTATCTCCGGCATTTCGACGAAACCTATGGCGACATCGTGCTGATGCGCGACAATTTCGGCCAGCGGATTGCCGCCGATGTGACGGCGCGCGGCACCTATCGTGAGACGCTGGAGGGCTTTCCCGCCGCATCCGGCCAAACCTATTCGATCCCCACCGTCTTCGTATTCGAGATCGAGGACCAGTCGATCACCCGGCTCAGCCATTATCGCAACATGCGGGCTTTCGAAGCCGAACTTGCCGGCTGATCGGCAGCGACGCATCACGGCCGCCTCAAGGAAATCGTGGCGATCTTTTTATGCCGCCCGTCGCGCGCGGTATCGCAATCCTGCGTGCCGGGGATTCCATTAATCAACTGATATTTCTAGCGAAAATCCGGTTCTGGTGCGGCAGCACCGCGCCGTTGCGGCTCGCTTAAAAGTCGAACGAATCTTTGTCTCCCGCCGGTTTTCGTCAGGTGCCCGCAATCTGAACCCCGCATGAATGTGCAGTTCCGCTAGCGTTCAGTTTGGCGCCGCTATTGTCCGATCAATCGCTTGGGACGGTGATTGCAGATTGAACCCTTCAAGCCCTCGGAGAAAGACCATGAAGAATACCCTCATCAACGCAGCCGCCGCCGTCGTCATCGGTTTGACCGGCCTCGTGGGCGCCGCTTCCACCGCTTCCGCAGAAACCGTCGAATTCGGCTTCGGCTCGGGCGGTGGCGTCCAGGTCCAGTATCGCGACTACGACGGTGGTTATGGTGACGAGCGCGACTGGGGTCGCGAGCGCCGCGGTCCGGACCGTGGCTGGGATGGCGGTGGCCGCCGTAGCCGTTGCGCCCCCTGGATGGCCGTCGACAAGGCCCGTGACCATGGCCTGCGCCGCGCCCATGTCGCCGATGTCTCGCACCGCCGCGTCGTCGTCGAAGGCAGCCGCCGCGGCTATCGCCAGACGATCGCGTTCGCCAACGTTCGCGGCTGCCCCTTTATCGGCCGCTGGTAATCCAAGCCTTTTCCGTCCTGTCTCCCCCGGCCGGCGGAAATGCGCCCCCTCACGCCCCAGGCGTGAGGGGTTTTTCTTTGTCTGAGACACATCGCAGAAGAGCAGGGCTGGGCCGCACGCCACAAGTCTCTGGTCCACCTGGCGCTGTTGCGAAGCCGCGACCCACTTTGCGTTGTTTGGCGGGAGGGCTGCCTCAGTGGCCGGGCAAAGCGTGGCTCTGCCAATCAAAGCGCGCAGCAATTCCAAGTGCTACAGCGACTTTGCGCGTCTGATACGACGCGCGGCGCTGTCGTGCGTGGGACCGTATGCGCTCCATCCGGTGAGCAGCATACCGCAGAGCGATGCCTTGGCATCGGCCGCGACGCTGGTTAGCCGACAGAGGGTCCACCCGGAGGGGGTCGGTGCTTCTGGCCTCCAGACGGGGTCGATAATCCTCAGCGGCCGGGTTCTCTTGTTTTACCCATGTCGTTATCGCAAGCCTGCGGCACACTTTCGCGACATGCTTCAATCTCAAGCCGGACAGAAAAAGCCCCGCGCGGTTGTAACCGCACGGGGCTTTGCTATGCGACTGATGCCCGCCTAAGCGAAGCGTCGTACCGAGCCAACTGCAGGCCCGCAAAACCCGCCCGCACTTTCCGCGGGACGGGCCTCAGCGGTCGGTCTTACTGCTTGATCGCGAAGGTGACGTTGACGGTCACGTTGTAGCTGTTTTCGCCCGTTGCCATCGGCACGGAGTCGGCTGCGTATTCCTTGGCCATGCCGGCGCGCATCATCGGCACCGGCTCCGGGCGGAAGCCCTGTTCGGTGATCTCGACGATGTTGCCGAGCGAGACGCCGGCAGCTTCGGCCAGAACCTTGGCCTTCTCGATGGCGTCGGCAACGGCTGCCTTGCGCGCTTCGGTGATGGTGCCTTCCGGCTTGTCGTTGGTGAACTGGATGCCGCCGCCCTGGTTGACGCCCAATGTCACCGATTTGTCGACGATGTCACCGAGCTTGGCGAGGTCGCGCACGCGCACGCTGACGCCGTTGGCCACCTGGTAGCCGATCAGCTCCGGCGGGCGGTTGCCGCCGTCATTGTTGGGCGGGTAGTTGTATTGCGGGTTGACCGAAAAGCCGCTCGTCTGCAGGTCGCGCTCGGCAATGCCGCCGTCCTTCAGCGCAGCCAGAACCTCGGCCATCGTCTTGTTGTTGGCGTCGAGCGCCTCGCGGGCGGTCTTGGCGTCCTTGACGACGCTCAGCTGCAGGATGGCCATGTCAGGCGCGATCGATGAGCGGCCTTCGCCGGCCACGGTGATGATCGCTTCGCGCTTTTTGGCGGGATCTTGCGCGTGCGCGCCGGCAGCGGCAATACCCGCAAAGGCGGCGGCCAAGGCAGCAATGGAAAGCGTGCGGGCAGTGCGTGTGGAATTCATGGTTCGTGTCTCTCCGGTTGTTTCTGTCCCTGCTGCTTTCATGCTTAGCGATTGTGTGGGCATTGCGGCAATGACTTGTCGTCAAAAAGGTTTTCGGCTAGAGCCATTGCCGATCACGAACTGCCATTGGTTCGCTGAGTCCCGGATCTTTGATCCGGCGTGGGCCTGTAGCTCAATGGTTAGAGCCGGCGGCTCATAACCGCTTGGTTGGGGGTTCGAGTCCCTCCGGGCCCACCATTGTAACCTACCGGCGAATGTTTGCGAGATCTGCGTCTCAAGCCTGTTAAATCATTGCGTTCGATGAAGCGTAAAGCGGGCGTGAGGTCTCTATCCTCGTGCAACGCGTAGGATGTGAGCGGAAATCCTGTAAAATGCTAACAACACGCGCTTGATTGCTGAAGCTATATGCAAGGCAGACGTGAAACGCCTAAAAATTGCAATGGCCGACAAAGCGAGCCTGATAAGGACGTCTCTCATGAAAGGCTCGCGCCGGCCCGGGACCTCGCGCCCACCAGGGTTCTTTCCGCGACCTAAAAATGGCTCAACAGCAGTCGCGCTGGAGAACCGCGCTCCTGGCTGCTCTACGGTTAGATACTTCTCATCTGTGAGATAACCGCCGAGCGGTCAAAAAAATGCCCGCCGGAGCGGGCAGTTTTGGAGTGGGCGCATACGCTCAAACATGTTGCGCCTGGAAGCCAAGGTGCGTCACAGAGGTCAACACTGTGTAAACAGCCGGCAGCCAGAAATGAGGGGGACTTTGGTCGGGCCCGGTTTTGCGCCGAGCGTCCCGCGGACGAACGGCTGTTGCGGCTTGACAGGTGATCGGCGCGCATGGCGGCGATGGCGGCTGGTGCGGCAGGCGCTGCGAAGGGAAGGAAGACAGGCGCGCAACTGGCGCATGGTCGACGTCGGTGTGCGGTTGAAATCGGTGCGCGTGGGTTGGCGGCCCGGCCTGATGATCTCACAGCGTTTCTTTGTTGCGGCCACGTATCGCGCCTTGGCTGGGCGGCGGCTGGCGAGGCGAAGGCCCGTGCCTGCCGCGCCGATTTCGGTCGTCCGTACGTGTGAAAAGACATCGCTAAGAAAGAAACTCTTAATTTTAGCTGTCAATAATAAGAAGTGGGGGTTGAACTTCTTGGGTGATTCCCGCTACTGCATGTTTCCTTAAATCCTATTCGATTTAAGGATCAAAACATGCAGCCATTCAAAGTGCTGCAGCGACCTTTGCGCGTCTAACAAGACGCGCGGCGCTGTAGGGAAGTTGCCAAGCGGCGCTGGCCGCTTCTTCGAAAGGATGCTTATGCGAAGCCTAACCGCCTTGGGCGGCGCACGCCGCACCACCGTTTCGGGTTTCAAGTATCTCGTACCTGCCTCGCTTCTCGGTCTTCTGCTTGTCTCATCCGGCTGTTCGTCGGCGAGTATGGCTGAAAGCCCGCTGTTTGCGTCTGCCGGCTCCAAGGCAGCCGTAAGCGCACCGAGCGCGGGCGCGAAGCAGGGCAAGCTGATCAAGGTTGCGGAAGAGGACGATATCGTCGAGCCGCTGCCGGCAAGACGGCGCGTTTCCGCCTATCTCGGCCGCGCGCCCTATATCTGCTCGCCGAGCGGTTTCGGCCATACGTCGCGCTGCTTCCTCAGAAGCTCGCTGTAAAGCCATTCCCATAGGGCGGAGCGCCACAGCACCCCGTTTCATTCCGAGTGCCGTTAGACCGTTTCCGCGTTGGATGCACGAACGGAAATACTCAAGCTCCTTGTGTTCCAGGCAACTCCGGGCGGAACCTTCCCGGGCTTTTCCTGGAAATGCTCAAAGTCCTCCTGCCGGAGACAGCTCTTGTCGATTGCGATGTTCAGATCGGTGTTTTTGGCCGGCCTCATGGCGCTTCTGCCAGTGGCGGGTGCCTCGCGGGTTGCGGCTGCCGATCTCGGCGGCACGGTCGATCGCGTGCTGACGACGGGCTCGATCAGCTCGGCGGCGCGGTCTGCCGGCACGCCCGGCGGCGAGGTCGCGATCGGCGTCTACGATCCGCATGACGCGGTCACGGGCAGCGCTGCGCTCACGATCGAGCATGTCTTCATCTATTGGCAGGCGCTCGACAAGGCGATGCTGAAGCGCAAGATCGCCATTGCCGAGGGCCAAGGGCGGGCGCTGATGATCTCCGTCGAGCCCTATACCCATGCGAGCAACTGGCGGGCGGGCGGCGAGCGGCTGTTTGCCGATATCGGCCGCGGTCGTTTCGACCGCGAGATCGGCGATATCTGCCGGCGTGCCGGCGCGGTTGCAGCGCCGGTCTACATGCGCTGGGGCCACGAGATGGAGGACCCTGACGGCCGCTATCCCTGGGCGCGGCGCGACATGGACGGCTATAAGAAGGCGTTTCGCTATTTCGTTAGAAGCTGCCGGGAGCTGGCGCCTGACGCTCGCTTCGTCTGGTCGCCCAAGGGCCATCGCAACCTTGCCGGCTACTATCCCGGCGACGATGTCGTCGATGCCATCGGCATTCCCGTGTGGGGTCTGCAGAAGATGGATGTGGACTATTGGGGGCGGGAGCGCAGCTTCGGCGAGACGCTTGGCGAAAAATACCGCCGCGTCGAAGGCTTTGGAAAGCCTGTGATGATTGCCGAGCTTGGGGTTGCCGGTTCAGCGGATTACAAGCGCGCCTGGTACGCAGAAATCTTCGATCGCAGGACTTATCGCGCGCGTTTCCCGCTGTTGACGGCCGTGGTGTTCTTCAACGACAGGGAGCCTTACAAGTGGCCGCTTGGCTATGGCTCGCCGGACTGGCGGCTGGACAAGGCCGCGCTGGCAGCACTTGTTTCCGACAAGGTCGAAATCGTCGGCCGGCCGACGCAATAGCGGCTGATGCATGTCGCGCAAAAGTGTGCAGCGGTTTTGCGAAAACGGCATGCGGTTTAAGAGCGGTGGACGCACCGGCCGTTCAGTCGGTGCGTGAATGTCGGAAAACTGGAGTTTTTCTCAGGCAAGCAGAAGGCCCGATTCACGGGCGGCCGCGGTGAAGCATTGGCTTGCCCTGTTGACGCTGGTCAGCCCGTCAAGCGCATCCAGGCAGCGCTGAAGGGCGGCACGATATTCCCGTCCACGTCTGCCCGGCCATTGCCGCAGCAGTTCGAGCGCCTCCCAGACCGTCCTGACGACGGTCTGCCGCTTGGACGACAGTTTCAGGTGGATCGGCGTTGCGAAGGTTTTTTCGCTCATCTTGCATTCCTCGTTCATAGTCTTTTGAGCGCGAGGCCAACGCCGGGGAGCGCCAATGGTTCCCTCCGCGGCTGCACTTTTTTAACCATGACGATGCCGACCCGATGTGTTCGGCCAGATGGGGGGCCGTCGGAAGCCCTGGAAGACAAGGCTTTCGGACGAGAGCCGGCACGCTTTCGCCGTGACAATTTTTGCGAAAGATTTTTTCGAATGATGGAGGCGTGGGGAGCGGCGAGGGGCCTGCGGCCGGGTGCAGGCCGTCTCCCTGAAACCGTTCAAGCGTTTTGGCTGTCAGCGATCAGAGATCGAGCGCGGCCCTGAGGTCGGTCGGCTTGCGCTCCCTGAGGTCGAGATCGGCCTCGATGTGATCGATATGGCGGATCATCAGCGCACAGGCGGTGTCGATGTCGCCGGTTTCGATCGCAGTCAGGATGTCGCCATGCTCGTCGTGGCCACAGGTCGAGACGCTCGATTGTCCATAAAGCGCGATGACGAGCGAGGAGCGCGCCACCAGCTCATCCATGAAGCGCCTGAGAATGACATTGCCGCTGAGATCGGCGAGCGCCAGGTGGAAATCACCCGAGGCCTTGATCTCGGCGCGGCGCGCCGACCGGCCGCGCTGTGCGGTCAGTTGATGTTCGGCGGCAAGCAGGCGGCGCAGCTCATCGATATCAGCCGCGCCAATGCGCGGCGCGGCGGCGCGCACGAGGCCCGGCTCGATCAGTCGGCGGGTCGCAAAAATCTGGCGGGCTTCATCCGGCGAGGGATGGGCGACGAAGGCGCCGCGGTTCTTCTCGACAGTGACCAGCCCCTCATAGGCGAGCGACTGCAGCGCGGCGCGCACCAGCGTACGGCTGACGTTGAACAGATCGCCGACATCGCTTTCGGACAGCTTGGTTCCGGGCGCAAGCCGTCGTTCGACGATCGCATCGCGCAGCTTGTCGCGAATCTGTCGGGTGCTGGTGTCGGTGGACGCGTCGGCCGCCGCAGGATGGGTGGTCAGGGACATGAAGGAAATCGATCCACGATTGAACGCGGCATCTTATCGACGCGCGCGCCCTACAGCGCCGCGCGTCTTATTAGACGCGCAAATGTCGCTGTAGCACTTTGAATGGCTGCCTGTTTTTATCCTTAAATCGAATAGGATTTAAGGAAACATGCAGTAAGGAAACGACAATCTGGCATGGCAAAGCGTCGTTGCCAATGTGGGCCGACTACTTGTCAAGTTCGGGATAGACGCGGTCGATGAAGCCTGGCCGGAGCTTCTCGCCGATCAGGCAGTCGGGAGCGGGCAAGGCATCGACGAGGCGCACACGCGGCGGTGGCGGCAGGCCGCTGACCTCCAGGATCAGCTTCTGGCGGATGGCGATGGCGAAATCTTCCGGCTCATGCACCGGCAGCACGAAGGAGCCCGGGCCGCCGACGACGCACTCGGCATAATACTGGTCGAGCGGCCCGGTCGAGACGGACGGTCTAATCAGGATCGCCAGGCCATTGATGATGATGCCGCGGGCAATGGCGATGTCGCGGGCGGGAATGACCGGTGGGCCGATATTGTTGGGTCCGTCGCCAGACACGTCGATGATGCGGCGCATGCCGGCAAAGGCGTTGGAGTCGATCAGCGCTGTGCCGTAAGTGAGCGCGTTGGAGATCGAGGTGCCGCGGCGGGTGCCGACGGGGCGGGCCTCGATCAGCGCGGCAAAGGCGTCCGCTTCGGCGGCGTTGGAGATCACCTGCCAGGCAACGACGGAGGATTCGTTGACGGTGCCGGCCCATTCGAAATAGCCAAGGGCGATCCGGCCATAGCGACCGCTCGTTACCGCATTGAGGAAGTCGGAATGGCGCAGCGCCTGCACGTAGCCGGCGCGCTGGACGCGGGCTTCGTCCAGATCCATCGAGCCGGACATGTCGACGGCCAGCACCAGTTCGACATCGACGTCGGTGTGCGCGGCGGTCGATTGGGTCGGGCCACCAGTCAGGGAAAGGATCAACGCCAGCATGGTTAACATCGCTTCAACCCGTCATTGCGAGCCGCGTCATCTCAGGAAATGTAGCACAGGATTGGCTTATCGCGACTGTTTGGGGTTGGCTGACCTTCAATAAAAGGTGATATCGACAGGGTTTACTGCCGATCGATACCGTGCCGACGGGCCTGCATGAGCTGAGGATATGCTTCAACAGACACGGAATACGGAGCGTTTTCAGGTCGATAGGCTGCAGTCCGCCGCTTTCGACTATTTCCTGCGCTATAGCGATGCCGGCACCGGGCTTGTCGCCGATACGTCGCTTCCCGACGCGCCCTCAAGCATCGCTGCCACCGGTTTCGGGCTTTCCTGCTACCCTGTTGGCGTCGAGCGCGGCTGGATCGGGCGCGGCGAAGCGGCCGGCCGGGTGCTGATGACCCTGCGGTTTCTGGCGCAAAGCCGGCAGGGGAGCGATGCGCTCGCCACCGGTTATCGCGGCTTCTACTATCACTTTCTCCACATGAAGACCGGCGAGCGGGTGTGGCAGTGCGAGCTTTCCACCATCGATACCGCGCTGCTGATTGCCGGCGTTTTGACCGCAGGCGCCTATTTCTCCGGCGACAGTGCGGGGGAGCGGGAAATCCGCGCGCTTGCGGATAAGCTCTATGCCCGGGTGGATTGGCGCTGGGCGCTCGGCCGTGGCGAGATACTGACGATGGGCTGGCGACCGCCCGGGCGGTTTCTTAAGTATCGATGGCAGGGCTACAGCGAGGCACTGCTGCTCTACGTGCTCGCGCTCGGCGCGCCGCACCATGCAATCGGCCCGGAGCACTACCGCGAATTCACGGCCGCCTATGCGTGGACCACGGTCGACGGTGCGCCGCATCTGCAGGCCGCGCCTTTGTTCGTCCATCTCTTTCCGCAAGCCTGGTTGGACCTTCGCGGCATTGGCGATGCGCCGATGCGTGACGAGGCGACTGATTATTTCGACAATACCTGCCGGGCGATCGCGCTGCAGCGAGCCCATGCCGAGCGCAATCCCGGCGATTTCGCCGGTTACGGCGGGGATATGTGGGGCCTCAGCGCCTGCGGTGGACCGGCGGGGCGGCAGCGGCTTGTCGATGGGCGTTGGCAGCGGATGCTCGGCTATGCGGCGCGCGGCGCGCCCGGTGGTCCTGACGATGGCACGCTGGCACCTTGGGCACCGGTTGCCTGTCTGCCTTTCGCTGCCGATGCGTCGCAGTCGGCACTCGCCGAGCTCGAGAACTGTTACCCGGACATTCTGTGCGAGAGCCGGTTTCCCGGCGGGTTCAATCCGAGCCTGCCCGGTGTGGGCCCGGAGGGTTGGGTCGACGACCGCGTGGTCGGGCTTGACCAGGGGCTTGTCGTGATGATGATCGAGAATGCCAGAAACGGTTTCGTCTGGGAGCTGACGCGCAGCATTCCGGCCATACGGCGCGGATTGCAGCGGGCGGATTTTCGCGGCGGCTGGCTTGAGACCAGGGAGACGGCATGAGCTTGGGCCACGAGCGGCAGGACGAGCGCCCGGCGGAGGACGAGGCGGACGCGGCGTTGCGCCAGAGCGCCCTTGGCGTTCTCGCGCACCTGCAGTCGTCTTTCCCCGAAGTGGGCTTTTCGCTCGGGGCCGCCGGCGACGTATTTCTTCCCGAGGCGCGGTTCTGGGTGGAGGAGGGCGTCGGGCTTGAAGACAGCCTTGCCTATCAGGATCGCTTTGCCGAGGGCATGGACGACAAGATCCGCGCCGCCCATCTGATTGCCTTTTACAGCAACCAGCTCACGCTCGCGCTTGGCGGCCTCTATCTCGGTGGGGGCATCGTGGCAGCCGTTCGCGGCCTTCGCTTCGAAGAATTTTCGCGGGCCTATGGCGAACGGCTTGTCGCGGCCAAGCGGTTTCATTTCAGCCTTGCCTTGCCCGCAGCCGGGGATCATGCCCCGGCGACTGCGGACGTCTTCGGCGAAACCTTCGCTGCGCATCTGGCGCCGATCGTCGTCATGTTGAAGCGTCGCACCGGCCTGTCCTCGGGCGCGCAATGGCGGCTTGCGGCGGATTCGCTTGCCGGTGGGTTCCTGGAGATCGGCCGCGTCCTCGGCGACGAGGAGACCGCGATGGCGAGGGCGCTGGCGATCGTCAAGCGCGCGGGTACGTCGCTATTTTCCGACAAGCTCCGTTACGAGGACATCGTGATCGAGATCGGCGGCAATCATGCGCTGTCGCGCACCTATCGCCTGCGCGGCGGCTGCTGTCTCTATTATCGAACGGAAGGTGGCAGCTTCTGCGACAGTTGCGTGATGCTGGCGCCGGACGACCGCCGCGCGCGGTTGCAGGCGCATCTGCTGGCATTGCAGGCGCGCTGAGACATCTCGACGACAAAGCCCCTGATATCGGCGATATCAGGGGCTCCGGGTTGATGGCGAAATCTGGCCGGTCTGTTACGCCTTGGCGAAACGATCGTTGATGAAGCCCGACACGACGCCGAGAACAATCCAGAACGCGAGCGTGGTGGCAAGGGCTGCCACGGCGAATTCAGCGCCGAGCACGGCCGGCACATTGCTGGAGATGTCCGACGGTTGCGGCGCGCCATAGACATGCGGTGCCGCGATCAGCACGAGGCCGATGATCTTGGCGGCGATCTCTTGCCGCAAGACCAGCAGATAGAGACCGGCGGCAGACAACAGCACGGTTGCACCCCACCAGACCTGGCGGTCGCCGAGTTCCGCGGCCGGGAAGCCCGGCAGTTCCGGCGGCAGACCGATTGCCGGCAGCATGTGCACGGCAAGCCAGCCGCAGGCGCCCCAGAGCGCGCCGTTCCTGAGCGTGATCGGGTAGCCGATGACGAGGCTGACGCCGGCGAGCAGCAGCGCGAAGCCGGAGCCGGTCACCAGATTGGCGATCAGCGTGCCGGAAAAGCGGCTCATGCCGAACATGATGCCGCCTTCCTCGTGTTCGCCCTCATGGGCGTAGGCAGGCGTGATCGGCGACAGGGCGTCAAGCAAAGCGCCAATCGGCGAAACCGCCTTCAGCGACGAATGCTGGTCGTGGTTTGCTGCGGCCGGATCGGCCGTTCCCGGCTGAACGGCTGGTTGTTCGCCGGCGGCCGGTGCCTCGCCTTCGAATTCTTCCGCGTGCAGGATCAGCGGTACGACGCGCAGTTCCTGGGCGCCGGTCATGAAGACACCGGCAATCAATCCAGCCACGATCGCGGCCAGAAGCGTTCTGACAATCATTTTCGATATCCCTCGATATCGGCGCGCCATGCATCTGGCAGGCAGCGCCGTGTCCCACTGGCAAATATGCGAACGGCTCCGTCCGGCAGATCTTCAATCTGCATCAGACGCGAGCAAACGCGTCCGGCTGTCTGCCGGAAGCGTTTTTGTCCGCAGCTATGTCGATGCGGAACGCAAGTCGCGTCCCGGAACATCGCTTAGTGGCAGGGGAAGCCATAGGAGTGGCGGGTGTCGTGCGCGGTATCGTGCAGCACGGCCGAGTTCGCCAGGCCTGCGCCGAAGACGAGGAAGCCGCCGATGAGGAGCGCGATGATACCTGCGGTCAGACGATCGCTGAGGGAGAGCGGAATGCTCGAAACTGTAGATGTAGCCATGACAACCTCCGTGATGGCGTCGGGATCTTTCCCGGTTTGGGCCCTATGCCCGCATCGACTGGCAGGTTTCCTGGCTCAGGACGTCGGGTGAGATCACCCTGGATTTGCCTCGCCTTCCCAGAGCAAGGGCCGCCCTCTCGCGGTCTTGTCTCCAGTGGCTTCTTCCGGATCGCTCCGGAACGGCGCATTCACGTCGCTCTACAGTCGCGGGGTCGGCCGTGATTTGAATGCCCAGCATGGGTCCATCCGTCACGTTCCCGTTTACTCCCGAAACGCGTTCGCGTTGCGGGAACCAATCGATCCACGATGATTAGGATCGCACCCCGGAGATGTCAATTAGACTTGCGCCGCCGCCCGGTCCATCCGCGACAAAATCACGAAGGATCATGCGTTTATAGGCTTCGACGATCTGGTCGCCCTCTGCTCTGGTGACGGAGACCGCAAGCCGCATCGTGCAATCGCCGAGATGCATGATCAAAAAGGCGGCGCTGTCGATCGTTTCGCGCGGCGTGTCGGGCGCAAACCGAGCCCAGACGTCGGCCAGAAGCTGGCCGCCGGCACGGCTTTGCAAAAGGTCGATCTCGCGCAGCGCCTTGTCGGCCTGCATCGCTGACCAGATGTCGCGCATCACAGGCTCGGCCAGGAACATATCGTAATAGATGTCGAACAGCATGGAGAAGGCGTCACGCAGTTCCGAGATCGACGTCACCTTGGCAAGCTCGGCCCCGATGCATTCATTGCAGACCGCATTGTAGCGCTCGGCCAGCGTGCGCACGATCGCCGCCTTGTCGGGGAAGTACTGGTAGAGGGAGCCGATCGAGATTCCAGCCTTTTCAGCGACTTCGCTCATGCGCATGGCGTCGCTGCCCTTCTCCTGGATGATCGCCGTGGCGCAGGAAAGGATGTGCTCGACGCGCTCGCGGCTGCGCTTCTGGCTGGGCGTGCGGCGCAGCGCCGGCTCGTCGTCAGCGGGGATTGTGGAAGGGCTTGCATCGGGAATCATGAGTAATGCTCACATTTTGACTTGACTCCTAAAATACGAGGATTTATCACATTTGCAAATGTGAGAGATGCTCATGTTTTGCAATCAACCTCAGGAGGAAGCGATGACTGACAAACTCACACTGGTTCTGGGCGGTACGGGCAAGACGGGGCGGCGGGTGGCGGCCCGCCTTGAGGAGCGGGGTATCGCGGTGCGCATCGGCGCCCGTTCGGCATCGCCTTCCTTCGACTGGACGGATGAGGCGACCTGGGCGCCCGTGCTTGAAAATGTCGAGCGCATCTATATCAGCTACCAGCCGGATCTGGCGGTGCCGGGCGCCGTCGAAACCATCCGCAAATTCTCGAGGCTTGCCGTTCGCTCGGGCATCAAGCGGCTGGTGCTTCTGTCGGGGCGCGGCGAGGACGAGGCGGAAGCGGCCGAGCGCGAACTGCAGGCCTCCGGCGCCGACTGGACGATCATCCGGGCAAGCTGGTTCTTCGAGAATTTCAGCGAGGATTTTTTGACCGATTCCGTTCGCAGCGGATCGGTGTTCCTGCCGCCGGATGAGATCACCGAACCCTTCATCAGCACCGACGACATCGCCGACGTGGCAGTTGCAGCCCTTCTGGACGAGGGGCATGTCGGCAAGGTCTATGAGCTGACAGGCCCGCGGCTGATGACCTTTGCCCAGGCCGTGGCCGAGATCGCGACGGCTGCCAACCGCCGGATCGGCTATCAGTCCGTGCCGGTTGCCGACTTCACGGTGCAGTTGCGGGCCGACGGATTGCCTGATGACTATGTCGAACTCATCCGCTATCTCTTCACGTCGGTGCTCGACGGGCGCAATTCGCAAGTGACGTCCGATGTCGAGCGCGTGCTTGGGCGCAAACCGCGCGACTTCGCCGACTATGCCCGGGAGACCGCTGCAACTGGTGTCTGGAGTATCGCCGCATGATCCCGCTGATCCCCGCTCTGGCGTTTGCCGCCGCAATCGGCTCCGGCCTGATGGCCGGGCTGTTCTTCATCTTCTCGGTCTGCATCATGCAGGCTTTGTCGCGGCTGCCGGCGGAGCAGGGGATCGCGGCGATGAACGCCATCAACGTGGTGATCCAGAATCCGCTGTTCCTCAGTACCTTCATGGGCACGGCGCTTCTGGGGCTCGCGCTGGTCGTCGCGGCCTTCATCTGGGGCGGTAACGGCAGCCTGCTGCTGGCGGCCGGCGGCATCGCCTACGTCGCCGGCGTGCTGATCGTCACCATTATCTTCAACGTGCCGATGAACGATGCGCTGGCGGCTGCCACGTCTGGGCAGGCTGCCACCGAAATCTGGCAGCAGCACTACCTGACCGACTGGGTCTGGTGGAACCATGTGCGCACGATTTCCTCGATCGGCGCTCTGGCGCTGTTCATTCTGGGTTTTGCGCGCAGCTGAAGAGAACGACCGACGCGACCCTGTGAAGGTCCGCCGGTCGTTCATTTCAATCAACCAGCGAGCCGCAGGTGAGGTTGGCGATCGCGCCGGTCATGGCGCCCGCCCGGTCCGAGGCGACGAAGGCGGCATAGTCGGCGACCTCGTCGAGCCTCGGGAAACGGCCGAGCAATGTGCCGGACTTTGCCCGACCGTCGAGCATCTCCTCCACAGTGGTATCGAACCGGTCGGCAAACCCTTGAAAGACGGCGCGCGCATGCGAAGCTGGCAGTGCCTCGGGAATGGCATCCGGCCGCAGGCAGATGACGCGGATGCCATGGCTGCCGAGTTCGCCGGCGAGAATGCGCGAGAAGGTCTCGATGGCGCCGCAGGTGGTGCCGTAGCCGAGGAAACCCGAGCCGGACATGCGCGAGCCGGGCGTCGAAAGCGTCAGGATGACACCGCTGCCGTTTCTTTCCATCTGCGCTGCTGCCGCCTTGGCGGTGATGAAGTTGGCGCGGGTATAGGCTGCAATCGGGTGCTCGAACTGTTCCAGCGTCAGCTCAGAAAGCGGCGGGCCCTGAATGTGGGCAAAGCCGACAGCGGTCAGGACCACGTCGATCCTGCCGGTTCGGTCGACAACCGATTGCGCATGCCGCTCGACGGCGGCTTGATCCATCACGTCGAGGACGTCGAACTCCGCCTTTCCACCCGCCGCCCGTATTGCCTTGGCCGTACGATCCAGGGTTTCGGCCGTTCGTCCAACGAGAAAGACACTCGCGCCTTCGCGGGCAAAGGCACGCGCCGCAGCACCGCCGATGGCGCCGCTGCCGCCATAAACAATCGCACTCTTATCCTGAAGCAACATTGTAGCCTCCCTTGATCCTGTTGGGGTGAATGGGCGTGCGGCATGGGCCCCTGGATCGATATCGATCCAAGGGAGAAAACCGTGCAGCAAGTATGATGTGTTAACGGGTACTAGCGCGCAGCGATCTGCCGCGCATATTCCTGTTCGAGCCTAGTATGCTTGTTCCAGAAGCCATGCGAGGTGCGGCCGGAAACCACATCGGCGAGAATGTCGAGATGGGTGTGCCAGCCGGCAGCCACGCTTGCCATCATCTCCTGTGTCGCGATGCGCGAATGGGTGACCACCAGCAGCACTTCTGAGCCCTTGGCCTCCAGATCGAAGCGCACCTGCGACGGCGTCGGCGTGCCTTCGCCCCAGGTATAGGCCAACAGGTACGGCGGCTTGCAGGCGATGATGCGGCCATGGATACGGCTTTCGCCGGCAAGGGCGGCATATTTGGTTGGCGGCTCACCGCAATCCGTGCCGAGGTCCTCATGGCGGAAGATATGTTCGACCGTCGATTCGGCTATAGCACCTATGGTGCCCGACGCCATCCACTGGCGGCGCTTGTCCTCCTCCGTCAGGTAGGCCCAGATGCGCTCGATCGGGCCGGGCAACAACCGCTCGATGCGTGCCGCATCCGGCGCGACGATCCGGGCATATCCGCCGTCGTCCATGCCGGCTTGCGGTGTCATCGCTTCTTCTCCGTTTGCTGCGGCGTCGTGGTCTGCCTGTCTGCGGCCTTCGCGGCGTCCTCGGCCAGAAGCAGTGCCTCCAACACATCGATGCGTTGACGCCAGAAGGCTTCGTAATGGCGCATCCATTCCATGCCGGCATGCATCGGCTCGGCGTCGAGCCGGCAGACATGCGCCCGGCCGCGCACTTCGCGCCGCACGAGACCGGCGCCTTCGAGCACCTTGATGTGTTTCGATGCGGCGGCAAGCGAGATCGAGAAGGGTGCGGCCAACTCGCCCACCAGCCGCTCACCCGCTGACAGATCCTGCAGCATCGCCCGCCGCGTCGGGTCGGACAGCGCATGGAATACGGCGTCAAGCCGATCGTTCATATATTCAACCATGTCGTTGAATATCGCCGATCTCGCGGTTATTGTCAACCGATTGGTTGAATATCTCTGTGCCGATCCTTCCAGGCGACCAACGCCTCTGTGAGGTCCGCGGTCGGCACCATGCGGGCAAATTGTTCGCTTTCCACCAGAAGCCCCTCTGATATCGACATGTTGAGGCCGCGGGTGACGGCGGTGATGATCGTCTGGACGACAAGCGGTGAATGTCGCAGGATGCGTCTGGCAAGCGCGCGGGCGGCAGGCATGAGCTCGTCGTGGGCAACGACGCTGTTGACCAGCCCCAGTTCGAGCGCGTGTTCGGCCGAAAAGTCGTCGCCGGTCAAAAGCAGTTCCAGCGCGCGTTTGCGGCCGGCAAGCCGGGGCAGGCGCTGGGTGCCGCCAAAGGTCGGCGGCATGCCCAGCCTGATCTCGGGCTTGGCGAAACGGGCGCGATCGCTGGCAACGGCAAGATGCACGGCCTCGGTGATTTCGCAGCCGCCGCCATAGGCGAGACCGTTGACGGCGGCGATGATGGGCTTGGGAAATGCCTCCAGCCTTGCGGTCAGGCGCTGGCCGCGGCGGACGAAATCACGCACGGCGGTGTTCGCCCCCTTGGCAACGCTCCCGGAAAACTCGGGAATGTCGCCGCCGGCGGAAAAGGCCCGTTCGCCAGCACCGGTGATGATCACCGCGCCGACGGTGTCGTTCACCTCGATCATGTCGAGCAGACCCAAAAGCCAATCGATCAGTTCGTAGTTCAGCGCATTGAGCTTGGCCGGTCGGTTCAGCGTCAGAAGCGCGATGCCATCGGAAATCTGCAGCAATACGGTGTCGGACATGGTGTTCTCCCTTCCTCGCGTCGAGCGAGGCATTGACGAAAGAAGGCTAGGTGAGGGAAGATCAAAAGTATATTCACTAGTCGGTATACATCGATATGGCAAAACCAGAGCGCACCACCCGGGAAGGCATCATCGATGCCGCCTCGAAACTCTTCTATGCCGAGGGCATTCGCGCCGTCAGCGTCGACGCGGTGGCTGAAGCTGCCGGGGTGACGAAACGCACGCTCTATTACCATTTCGGGAGCAAGGACGAGCTGATCGCCGCCTATCTCGAAGGGCGCGACCAGCCGAACCTGGCGCTCTTCCGCAGATGGTTCGATGCAGCAGACGGCGATCTTGCCGCGAAGGTCGAGGCGATCTTCGTCAATCTCGCCCGGGCAGCGCGGCATTCGAAATGGAAGGGGTGCGGCTTCCTGCGCACGTCGGCCGAGCTTGCGAACATGCCCGGCCATCCCGCTATCCGCATCGGTGCCGCCCACAAGAAGAAGTTCGAGGCCTGGCTGACGCAGATGTTTGCCGTGGCGGGCATCGATGATGCAGGCGAGCTGGCGCGCCAGATGCTGTTGCTGCTCGACGGCAGTTTTGCAGTCGTGCTCCTGCACCGGGATGCGAGCTATATGGAGAGTGCCGGCAAGGCGGCAGCGACCCTCGTGCGTGTGGCGACGGCTGCCCGCTGATCTCGGGTTTCTGTCGTCAGGTTTTTTCGTCAGCTTCGACCTTGATGGTGCCGCAGGGATCGAGCACGACGCCGTCTTCGAAAGTGCCGGAGACCAGCCCGCTGACATCGACCCGGTCTCCCGGCTTCAAGGCGCTGTTGTTGTATTCCAGGCAAACGACGCGGGTCCTGGTTTGTGGGCAAAGGGTGGTGACGGCGATCGGATCCTGAACCTCCAACGACACGACCTCGGCCGTCAGCTCGACATCGGGCCACTCCGGCGGTTGCTTCTGCCAGCCCGCAACCATATGGAAGATCGCTTCGCAGCTGGTAACGTGCGGGCCGCCATCTTCGGCGATGGATGGCGCCGGCAGCAACAGAAGCGGCAGCAAAGTGCTGCGGGCGATCCGTTTCAGGTCAAGCATTGAGGTCTCCTGTGTTAAGGAGCCGCTGTAGCAAGGCCAACGATCGCTGGAAAATGATCGCTCCTCATCTCGCATTGAACGGAATTCAGCATGCTCGACTGGCGTCGCATCGACCTCAACAATCTGAAAGTGCTGCATGCACTGATGCTGGAACGCCATGTCGGGCGGGCGGCGGTGCGGCTCGGGGTGACGGCGTCGTCGATCAGCCACAGGCTGCGGCGCATGCGGGAGGATTTTTCCGACGAACTGTTCGCGCGCACGCCAACCGGCATGGCGCCGTCGCCGCGGATGGAAGAGATCGCGGTGCCGCTCAGCGAGATGATTGCCAGCATTACGCTCGCGGTTTCATCCGGCGCTTTGGAAGCGTTGCCCCAGGCGCGCCGGTTTACCCTGGTGGTGCCCGACGGCCTGCGCCAGCAGTTGCTGCCGGTGCTGATCCAGGGCGTGCAACAGGACCATGCGTGCCATAGCCTGGAGATCCGCTCCTTCGAGCGCCGCTCCTACGCCACCGAACTGTCGCAGGGCGAAGTCGATGCGGTCATCTCGGTCGGCGGCGATCGTGACGACCGCAGCCTCGTTGACCGGACCCCGGTTGCGATCGACCGCCTCGTCTGCCTGTTCGGTCCGCTCTGCCCGTTGGCTCCGACGGATGAGGTCACGGTCGAAGGCTATTTGTCAGCCTCGCATCTCTATTCGTTGCCGTGGCCGGTCTCGGACAACCATTTTGATCGGCTGCTGGCGCGGGACGGGCGCTCGCGCCGTATCATGCTCATCATGCCATCGCATCTGGGGATCGGCGATGCACTGACCGCGAGCCGGCTGGTCGCCACCGTTCCGTCGTCACTCGCCCGGCATCTGGCGGGCCTGCATCCGGCGCTCGTCATCCGCCCGCTCGCAATCGACGGCACCGAGGGAACGGTCTTTCTGGAGACCTCGCGCCAGCAGCAGCGGCGGCCGGAGATCGCGCGCTTCAAGGCTGTGGTCGAAACCGCGATCCGGACCGTGCTGCCGCGATCGGAGTAGGCACCACTGCTCTTGGCAAACTTGTCGTGGCGATACAGATTGCCGAGTGGCAAAACCGGGAGGACGACATGGCAGTCAAACGTATCGTGTCCAATCTTTACGCGTCAGATCCGCAGGCCGCGCACGCCTTTTACGCAGATCTGCTCGGGCTCGAGCTGGTGATGGATCACGGCTGGATTCTGACATTCGCGGCCAAAGGGCAGACGGCATTGCCGCAGGTGAGCGTGGCGAGTGAGGGCGGGAACGGCACGCCGGTGCCGGTGCTTTCGATCGAGGTTGACGATGTCGATGCGGTCTATGCCCAAGCCCGGGAAAAGGGCGTGGCGATCGTCTATGACATTACCGATGAGCCCTGGGGTGTCAGGCGCTTCTATCTCCGCGACCCGTTCGGCAACGTGATCAACATCCTGTCCCATTGAGCAGACCGGTCGCGAAGGCGTCGGCGGCCGGTCTGCTGATGTCAGGTTCTCGAAATCAGGCGAGCGTCAGCGCGTTGGCGAGGTCGGCGACCAGATCGTCGGGATGTTCGATGCCGATCGAAAGCCGGATCGTCGTGTCGAGAACGCCGATCCGGCGGCGCACGTCGATCGGCACGCCGGAATGGGTCATCGCCGCCGGGTGGCTCGCCAGCGATTCCGTGCCGCCGAGGCTGACGGCAAGCTTGAAGATCTGCAGTGCGTTGAGGAAGCGGAAGGCCGCTTCCTGGCCGCCTGATATATCGAAGGAGAAGGTCGAGCCGGCGCCAGTGCATTGCGCCGCATAGGCCTTGCCGAGCGGTGAGGCTTCGTCGTGGAAGGGCAGGTAGTGGATACGCTCGACCTTCGGATGGTCGCGCAGGAACTCGGCGACGACGCGGGCGTTATCGTTGGCCTTGTGCATGCGCACCGACAGGGTTTCGAGCGAGCGGCCGAGCATCCAGCAGGAATGCGGATCGAGCTGCGTGCCGATGGCGCCGCGCAACGCCTTCACCTGCTTCATCACCGCCTTCGAGCCGAGGGCTGCGCCGGCGATGAGGTCGGAGTGGCCGCCGACATATTTGGTCAGCGAATAGAGCGAGATATCGGCGCCGTGTTCGATCGGCCGCTGGAAGACCGGTCCGAGCAGGGTGTTGTCGCAGGCGATCACCGGCGTGTGACCCTGCTTGGCGCCGATCGCGTCGGCGACGCGGCGGATCATGGCGACGTCCACTAGGCTGTTGGTCGGATTGGCAGGCGTTTCGATGAGAATGACCGAGACGCGGCCCTTGGCCATCGCCTCTTCGGCGGCCGCGGTCACCGCCGCCTCGTTGACGCCATCGGCAAAGCCGACGGCCGAAACGCCGAGATTGAGGAAGGTTTTCGCCAGCAGCGTTTCCGAACCGCCATAGAGCGGCTGGCTGTGCAGCACCGCGTCGCCGGGCTTGACGAAGGCGAGCAGTGTCGTGGCAATCGCCGACATGCCGGAGGAAAACAGCGCGCAGCTTTCCGTGCGCTCATAGACGGCAAGGCGATCTTCGACGATTTCGCTGTTCGGGTGGTTGAAGCGCGAATAGACAAGACCAGCGCCGACACCCGCCGGCGGCTCGCGGCGGCCGGAGACGAAATCGAAGAAGTCGCGGCCTTCCTCGGCCGAACGGAAGACGAAGGTGGACGTCAGGAACACCGGCGGCTTGACGGCCCCCTCCGACAGTTCAGGATCGTAGCCATAGTTCAGCATCAGTGTTTCGGGATGCAGCTTGTGGTTTCCGATATGAGTCTTGTAGGGGTGCGGCGCGGTCATGGCTTTCTCCTGAAGCGAAACGGGGCGACTGACAGGCAAATTATATCAGACGCCTGGACCGATCCTTGCTATTTGCGATCACATACCCTTGAGTTGCGCAAACTATTGCCAGGACTGAAGGAATATGACGCAGAAAATTGCCGATGAAACCGACCGCCGAATTCTGAAGGAATTGCTGGCCGACGCGCGCATCACCAACAACGAGCTCGCCGAGCGCGTCGGGCTATCGGCGTCGCCTTGTTTGCGCCGGCTGCGGCGGCTGGAGGAGACCGGCGTGATCCGCGGCTATACCGCCTTGATCGACCCGGCGGTCGAGGGCTGGACGATGACGGCGATCGCGACCGTCAGGCTCAGTCGTCAGCACGAGGACGAGATCGTCATGTTCGAGCAGGCGATCCGCGGCTGGGACGAAGTGCTCGAATGCCACCTCGTCACCGGCTCGCGCGATTATGTGCTGAAGGTGATGAGCGCCGGGCTCGAACAATACGAGCGCTTCATCAAGGAGAAGATCGCGCGGCTCAAATGCGTGGCCTCGATCGAGACAAGCTTCGTCATGAACACGATCAAGGAGCGGCGGATCTGAGAGGACTGCGCTGTATGCGGGTCGCATTTTCCCGACGCGACCGCACCAGGTTTTCGGGCGGCGGCTTTGAAAGTGCAAAGGGTGCGCTAGATTCAAAAGAGAGCGTCCCTGGATCACGATGATTTTCGGTCGATCGACCCACGATCATGAACGTGATCGATTCTGGCTAGGGCGGGATGCGGGCGGAAACCGCGCCCACTTTTCCTCACCCCGCTCTCGTGCGCTCAGATGGACGCATGGCGCTCGCGGAGAAAGGCGATGGATTTCGTAGAAGCGTTCGACGCCGTTGGTTCCTGGATGCGGACGGTCCTTCTCAACGAGTGGACGTTCTATCAACTCGCCCTGATTGTCGCCGGCTACCTGGTTTGTGGCCTCCTGGCAAAGCGGATAGAGCCGGCAGTCGAAGCTCGCGCACGCACCATCAAGGGCAATCCGGACTTGCTGCGCGTCATCATCGCTTTCATGCGGCGGCTACGGTGGCTATTTCTGATTATATGGCTGTGGATCGCCGATGCGATGCTGTTGCGCTTTGGATGGCCGTCATACCGATGGCTGGTCGGCACCGCGCTTACGCTTACGGCGGCGTGGTTTGTTATCTCGGTCCTCACGCGCATCATCAGAAATCAGACGCTGGCGCGTGTTGTTGCCGTCACTGGCTGGATCTACTTTGCGCTCTACGCGATTGGCCTCGATCGCGTGATCCTGACGACGCTCGATGGCGTGGCGTTCAATCTCGGCGCGGTTCGCCTTTCGCTGTTGCTTGTCTTGAAGGCTATCGTCCTTTCCTTTGCGCTGATCTGGCTCGCCGTCCTGTTCGGTAACGTCTCGGCGCATTGGATACAGAGGTCTGCGGATCTCACCCCCTCCTTCAAGGTCCTCATCAGCAAATTGGTCAAGATCGCATTGATCTGCTTCGCCGGCTTAATCGCCCTGAACGCCACCGGTATCGACTTGACCGCATTGACGATCTTTTCCGGTGCCGTCGGTGTCGGCATCGGCTTTGGCCTGCAGAAGGTGGTCTCCAACTTCATCTCGGGGATCATTATCCTGCTCGATAAATCCATCAAACCGGGCGACACGATCACACTCGGCGATACCTTCGGCTCGGTCCGCGACCTGCGATCCCGGTTCGTCTCGGTGATCACGAGAGACGGCAAGGAATACCTCATTCCAAACGAAGACTTCATTTCGCAGCAAGTCGTGAACTGGTCGTTTTCCAGCGACTATGTTCGCATCGAGATCGACTTCGGAACATCCTATGACAGCGATCCGCACGAGGTCGCGCGCATCGCCATCGAGACCGCCGCATCGATTCCGCGGGTCGCCAGCACCTATGCCCGGCCGGTCTGCTGGATGACCGGTTTCGGTGCATCATCGCTCGATTTCAAATTGAGGTTCTGGATTTCCGATCCGAGCAACGGGCTGACGAATATTCGCGGTCAAGTGCTGATGGCGCTATGGGATGCGTTCAAGGCGGCCGGCATTTCCATCCCGTTCCCGCATCGTGAAATCATCATGAAGACACCTGTCGAGGTGACCCGCGTGTGAAGCGGAACGCCGCTACGCGGGTGGTGTGGAGGACGATGAAACGCCCGACGCTGCACACGTCTTGGGCTCGCAACACCGGACTGGACAACTATGGGAGGCGACGTTGCGGCCTGCGCGTCGGTCGCCCTCGGCTGGGAGATGCGCGCCGCATTCCGGCTTGTAGATTCCAAAACGGCAGGCAGGTGGGCGTGGCAAGGTCGGGCCGGCCCGCAATGTCTGCGTGCGCGCATTGGCCCATTCGCCTTGCCAAGCAAGCGCAGGCATTGTCTATTGCCAGCTTATCCGCACCGTCCAGCCTATCGGGAGCACATCGATGCCTTCAATGGAACTGCTGTTGGCTTTCCTCGCCACCACGGCGATCTTCGCCTATATCCCCGGTCCTGCGATGCTCTATGCGGCGGCGCAGACGATGGCGCGCGGCCGCTGGTCCGGATTGATGGCGACGCTTGGCATTCACCTCGGCGGTTATGTGCATGTTTTCGCGGCGGCTGCCGGCCTGTCGGTGCTGTTTCATGCGGTGCCGGTGCTTTACATGGTCGTCAAGTTTGCCGGTGCGGCCTATCTCGTCTGGCTCGGCATCTCGCTGTTTCGCGCCAAGACGCAAGGGGAGCGCGCCTTGCCCGGCATCCAGGCGAAATCCGGCCGGCGCGCCTTCTTCGAGAGCATCACCGTCGAAGTGCTGAACCCGAAGACGGCGATCTTCTTCGTCGCCTTCCTGCCGCAGTTCATCGATGCATCCGCGGCGTTTCCGGTCTGGCTGCAGTTCGTCATCCTCGGCACGATCGTCAACCTGATGTTTTCGTCGGCTGATATTGCCTGCGTCATCCTCGCGGGCGTGCTGATCACCCGGCTCAAGCGTTCGAGCATGGCGCAGCGCGCCATGCAACGCGTCGGCGGTGGTGTGCTCGTCGGGCTCGGCGTTCACCTGGCCTTCCAGAAGAGCTGATCCGCACCCACCGCGTGTAAGGGGATGCCGCATTCGCCGCTTTGGCAAGGGTTGTCGCGCCCGTAGCGGTTGCAGGGCCGATACGAGGTTGTCGGCGCGGTGACTGGCGGTTATCAATCGGGTAACGCGTCGATCGGAATGGCGCGCTCGATGAACGACCGTGAACAAGGAGCCTGCCGGTGGATCACCTTCAAGAGACAGGTCTGCGCGTGGCAAAGTGGCCCATTCCACAGTTCGTGTCCGGGCATAGGGCGTCGTTTTCGACGACGGGCCTCATCGTCGGGGTGCTGTTTTTCGCTGCATCGCTGACGCCAAGCCTGATCCCGCGCCCCTATGTCATCCAAGCGGTCATCTCAGGTCTTTCGCTGTCTGCCGGCTATGCCATCGGCGTGTTCCTTCGTTGGCTGTGGTCGTTTCTCGAGCTGCCCGATGTGCGGCCACGGACCGGGCTGATCCTCAAGCTGGTGGCTGCCCTCGGCTGCACCGCCGTTGCACTCGCCTTCCTCTGGCGGGCGGCGGCGTGGCAGAATACCGTGCGGAACCTCATGGGCCTCGACCCGGTCGAGAGCGCGGAGCCGCTGAAGCTTGGCCTGATTGCCGTGCTCGTCTTCATCTTCATCGTCCTGCTGGCACGGCTGTTTCGGTTGACGTTCCGCGTTCTCGCCAGGCGCTTCGAGTATGTGTTGACGCGGCCACTGGCAAAGCTCGCCGCAGTAGCGGCGGCAATTGCACTGTTCTGGTCGGCCACCGACGGGGTGATCTTCCGCTACGCTCTGCATGCGGCCGACAGCTCGTTCCAACGGCTCGACGCGCTGATCGATCCTGATGTGGCGCCGCCGACTGACCCGATGAAGACGGGCAGTGGCGCGTCGCTGATGACCTGGGATGAACTCGGGCGGCAGGGACGCCAGTTCATCGCGTCAGGGCCGAGCGCCAAGGACATCGGCGCCTTCTTCAATGGCGGGGCGAAGGAGCCGCTGCGGGTCTATGCCGGGCTCAATTCGGCCGAGACGGCAAAGGAGCGAGCGAAGCTCGCGCTCGAAGAACTGAAGCGCGTCGGCGGGTTCGAGCGCTCCAACCTTATGATCGTTGTGCCGACCGGAACGGGCTGGATCGATCCGCCGGGGCTCGATTCGCTCGAATATCTGTTGAAAGGCGACGTCGCCAGTGTCGCGGTGCAATACTCCTACCTGACGAGCTGGCTCTCTCTGCTGGTCGAGCCGGAATATGGCGCCGAGACAGCCAACGCCCTGTTCGACGCGGTTTACGGCTACTGGACGACGCTGCCCAAGGACAAGCGGCCGCGGCTCTATCTCTACGGCCTCAGCCTCGGCTCGATGAATTCGCAGGGTTCGGTCGACCCGTTCGACATCATCAGCGATCCGTTCCAGGGCGCGCTCTGGGTCGGCTCGCCGTTTCCGACGAAGACCTGGCTATCGATCACCCGCAATCGCAATCCAGGGTCTCCGCAATGGCGCCCGCTCTATCGCGACGGATCGGTGATCCGCTTCACCAACCAGGCGAATACGCTTGATATTCCGGGCCCTGAATGGGGCAATGTCCGCATCGTCTACCTGCAATATGCCAGCGACCCGATCACCTTCTTCGATCCGTATTCCTTCTACCGCGAGCCGGACTGGATGAAAGCGCCGCGCGGGCATGACGTCTCGCCCGATCTTCGATGGTTTCCTGTCGTGACGATGTTCCAGCTTCTGGCCGACATGGCGATGGGCACGACGACGCCGATCGGCTACGGCCACGTCTATGCGCCGGAACACTATATCGATGCGTGGATGCAGGTTGTCGATCCGCCGGGCGTAACCGCGGATGATGCGGTGCGGCTGAAGGCGCTGCTCAAAGGGCGCTATTGAAGGGTACGGCGCCAGTCAGTCGCCACGCAGGTGGGCGGCGATCTGGTGGGCAAGCGCCTGGATCAGCGGTTCCTCGGCCTTCTCCGTCGGACAGAGAAGATAGTAGCCTGCTGATGCCGGTATCGCCGTCGGGAACGGCTGGATCAGCCGGCCTTCCTGCAGGTAGGAGCGGGTGAGAACGTCCGAGACGAGCGCAATGCCCTGTCCCTGCAGGGCGGATGCGACGGCGACGGCGACCGAGGGCACCCGAACGCTGCGGCTGCCTTCGAGCGAGATGCGCGAGGCGGCCGACCAGCGCGTCCATTCCCGCCCGTCATCCTCATGCAGCAATGTGACGTCGCGCAGCTTCCTGTCGCGGTGCGAGCCTTCCAGCCGCGGGAACAATAACGGCGAACATATGGTCCTGAGCTTCACGTCGCTGACCACCTGCCACCACAGGCCGTCGAAGGGCGGATTGTCGTAGACGATCGCCAGGTCGACATCGTCCCAGAGGACGTCGCTTGCGCGAATGCAGCTGCGCATGGCGAGATCGCTGACGCCGCGCGCATCGGCGAACTGCACCAGGAGGCTGGCCATCCAGGCGATCGCCAGCGCCGGCGGCAGGGCGACCGTCAGCTTCTTCTGGTGGTTTTCGAGCTGCCGCTCGGCACCATTCTCGACCGCGACGGCAAGATTGCCCATGGCATAGGAGACGGTCTGGGCGAAATCACGTCCGGCCGCCGTCAGGCGGATATTGCGTCCCGATTTCTCCAGAAGTGTCAGCCCCGTCGTCTCTGAAAGCCGGCGCAGCTGCAGCGATACCGCGCCGGGGCTGAGGCCCAGTTCGTCGGCCGCCTGGCGCACGGAGCCGATCCGGGCGACGGCTTCGAAGGCCCTGAGATAAGGCAGGAAATGCAAAGCTTTCATTCGAACTTCCGCCTTGATTGACAATCGACTGTCGCGTGCAAAGCAATGGCAATTGTTTAGCAAAACTAGACAATATCAAGCACAAAAAATCGCTATTCCCAATCGATTTTTGCTCCTATGAATTGGATCGGAGAGAGGGAGACATGCATGATCGAGGCCCAACCATTTGATTTTCCTTATGACGGAAAGCTGGTTCCGTCGCAGACCGCGCTGATGGTGATCGACCTGCAGATCGACTTCTGCTCGCCCGACGGCTACTTCGCTTCGATGGGCTATGATCCGGCGCCGCTTAGGGCAATTCTGCCGGCCGTCAACCGTGTCATCGCCGCGGCGCGGCAAGCCGGATGCCTGATCATCCATACGCGCCAGGGCTATCGTGCCGACCTCGCCGACATGACGCCTTACGAAAAATGGCGCCGCAAGCGCTCGGGGCTGGAAAACACCGAGGTCCTGCTGCGCTCGAGCCCCGGCTTTCAGCTGCTACCCGAGCTCGATGTCGCAGACAGCGACGTCATCATCGACAAGACCTGCAACAGCTCGTTCACCTATACGGATCTCGAGCATGTGCTCAGAGCGCAGGGCATCACCCATATGCTGTTTACCGGCTGCACCACCGACGTCTGCGTGCATACGACGTTGCGCGAGGCCTGCGACCGCAATTTCCAGTGCCTGACGATCTCGGATTGCTGCGCCAGCGGCGAGCAATGGGCGCATGAGGCGGCGATCAACATGATCTCGATCGAGAACGGCATCTTCGGCACGGTCTCGACCAGCGACGCGGTCATCGCCGGCCTGGCAAAAGCTAGCCGCTAACACTGACGCCAACACCACATCACCGGTTCTGATGCCAACCGTTTCAACGGAATGATGCCCCATGCAACGATATATCTCGCTAATGAAACTGACGGCCAAGGGATTGGCCGAACTCGCCGACAGCGGCGCGCGGCGCAAGGTGAGCGAAGACCGCGTTTCTTCGCTCGGCGGCCGCTCGGTCGCCTTCTACGCCACGCTCGGAACCTATGATTTCGTCCAGGTTTTCGAGATGCCTGATAATGCGTCGATGATGCAATACGTGCTGACGGCACGACGCGACGGGTTCGTCGACCCGCTTATCCTTCCCGCCTTCGACAGCCAGACCTATGGCGACATCGTCGGGCGCGTTTCACCAACACAATGAGGGGAATAGAGATGATCAGACTGGCATCGCATGCAACCCTTCTCGGAACCATCCTGCTGTCGGCGGGGCTTGCCCAGGCGGAGCCGCCGGCTTTTGCCGCCGATGGCGATATCGGTGTGTGCACCACCGCGGCCTTTCCGCCGCTGACCTTCAAGGAAAGTCCGGCCGATCTAACCCCGACCGGCATCGATATCGAGATCGTCGAAGCGCTCGCCGGTCTCTGGAATGCCAAGGTCAACTATACCGTCACGGAGTTTGCCGGGCTGTTGCCGACGCTCGGGGCCGGGCGCTGCGACTTGATCGTCAGCGGCATCTACATCAACGCCAAGCGCCGCGAGACTTATGACGGCGTGTCCTACATGAAATCGGCCACCGCGATGGTGACCAAGGCCGGTAGCGACACAATCAAGGCGCCGGAGGATCTGAGCGGCAAGGTGATCGCGCTCGAAGCCGGCGCCTACTACAAGCAGGAGCGGATCGAGCCCCTGAACAAGGAACTGATCGCCAAGGGTCAGCCGCCGGTCGAGGTCCAGGAATATCCGACCCAGCAGGCGGCCTACCAGCAGGTCCTCGTCGGCCGCGTCGATGCGACGATGACCGAAGAGGCCGAAGGCGCCTACCGCGCCTCGCGTTCCGACGGGACGCTGCAGCTTCCCTACACGTGGGCATCGGATTTCACCTACGGCATCTACAGCCGCCAGGAAGGCAGCGATGCGGCCGCGGTCAAGGCTGGGCTGAAGGCCCTGAAGGAGCAGGGTTTTTTTGCCGGCATCGCCAAGAAATACGGGCTGGACCCGGCGCTGTTCGACGTCGATTACGATCGTTGAGGCTTGAAAAGGTGGACAGGGCATGAACTTCGACACGAAACTGTTTCTGGATGCCCTGACCATGCCGGTCATGTTGCAGGGGGCGGCCATCGCGATCCTGCTGTCCATCCTGGTTCAGGTCGCCTCGTTTCTGCTCTGCCTGCCGCTCGCCGTCGCCCTGAACTCGATGGCGGCGGTGCGGCGCACGGCGGCCCAGCTCTATGTCTGGCTGTTTCGCTCGTCGCCGCTCATCCTGGTGCTGCTGATCGTCTGGAACGGTGCGCCGCAGCTCTTTCCCGGCCTGACGCGCGCGCCCTGGTACACGCCCTTTGCCGCCGCCTTCATCGCCTTCACGCTGGTGACGACCGCCTATATGGCCGAAGCGATGCGCGGGGCGCTCGCGGCGATCGGCCAGGGGCAGACAGATGCGGCACGCGCGCTCGGGCTCAACCGCCTGCAGACCTTCGGCCTCGTCGTCCTGCCGCAGGCCTTGCGCATCGTCATGCCGGTGCTCGTCAACGAGTTCATCAACCTGATCAAGCTGACCTCGCTTGCCTATGTGATTTCGATGCGGGAGATCATGGCCGTCGTCAACGACGCGATCGCGTCGAGTTTCCGCTTCGTCGAATGGTATTCGGCAGCACTCGTCTACTATCTTGCGATCGTCTCGATCCTGATGTTTTTACAGCGGCTGATCCAGCGCCGAATGGCGTAACGTACATTAGGCTTCCTCCTCATTTCCTGCGGAAAGCAGCACCTCCATCGCACCGATGATCTTGCGGTGCTGATGGGCATGACGGGTGCGCAGACTGGTGGCGGCGTAGACCGTCTGCGGGATCACCGGCGCATCGGCAACAAGGGCGACGTGGCCGGATTGCGTCAGCCGTCTGGCCGTTGCGGTGGTGACATAGGCGGCTCCGCCGAGCGAATGCAGGAGCATGGTGATCGCCATGTTCTGGCCGGTCGCAACAGGCGCTGCGGAGAGATGCGGCAGAGCCAGCCGGTGAGCGCGATCGAAGGCCGGCGAATAGATCGCCTGGATATAGGTCTCGACCCTGATATCCGATAGCGCAGCCGCTTCCGTGCTCACCATCATGTAATGCAGATCGCCGATCCTTTCGTAATGAAGATCGGGCAGATAGTGCGGGGTATAGAGCATGGCGAGGTCGAGGTTGCCGGCGCCGAGATCCCGGTTCATCTGGTTGGAATAATCCGCTTCCATGTAGATTTCGGTTGTCGGCAGCTCACGCCTGATCGTGAATAGCCATTCGCCGGCAAAGGCTTCGGCCAGATCGTGCTGGATGCCGAGCCGCATGGAGCGCTCCAGCGCGCCGGCATTGGTGACCGCGCGCGTTGCCTCATGCCACTGGTTTTGCAAGGCTATTGCGTAGTCTAGAAACCTGAGTCCGGCGGCTGTCGGCACGGTTCCACCCTTGTTGCGGGTAAAGAGCTTGCGATTGAACTGTGCCTCCAGCGCCTTGACGCGGTGGGAAACGGTGGACTGGGTGATGTTCAGCCGCTCGGCCGTGCGGTTGAAGGAACGGGTTTCCATCAGGTCCAGAAACGTCTCGATCAGATCCACTTGCATCGGCATCCCATCCGGTTTCGAAGTTCCACTCAATCTAATCGAATTCTTCGATCAATAAAGCCTGTTTCCATCGCTTGATGGCGCCTCGTTTCGACGGCAAGAATTCCGGCAAAACGAGGGAACAGTGCATGTCGAATTTGCCGTCTCACGCGCGTGTCGTGATCATCGGTGGGGGAGCGATCGGCGCTTCCTCGCTCTACCATCTTGCCAAGGCCGGCTGGACCGACTGCGTGCTTCTGGAAAAGAACGAGCTGACGGCCGGATCGACCTGGCATGCGGCCGGCAACGTGCCGACCTTCTCGTCGTCCTGGTCGATCATGAACATGCAGCGCTATTCCGCCTCGCTCTACCGCGATCTCGGTGCGCTCGTCGATTATCCGATGAACTACCACGTCACCGGCTCGATAAGGCTCGGCCACTCGAAGGAGCGGCTGCAGGAGTTCAAGCGTGTCGTCGGCATGGGTCGCTACCAGGGCATGGACCTCGACATCCTGACGCCCGACGAGATGCGCAGCCGTTATCCGTTCCTCGAAACGCACGAGCTGACCGGTGCGCTCTACGACCCCTATGACGGCGACATCGACCCGGCGCAGCTGACGCAGGCGCTGGCCAAGGGCGCGCGCGACATGGGCGCAAAGATCATCCGCTTCTGTCCCGTTACGGCGGCGCGCCGCGAAAACGACGAATGGGTGATCTCGACGCCGCAGGGCGAAATCCGCTGCGAATACGTCGTCAACGCCGCCGGCTACTATGCCCGCGAGGTCGGCAAGATGTTCGGCCGCGACGTGCCGATGATGGTGATGAGCCATCAGTACGTGCTGTTCGACGAGATCCCGGAACTGGCCGCCTGGTCGAAGGAGGTCGGACACAAGCTGCCGCTCTTGCGCGATGTCGACAGCTCCTATTATCTCCGCCAGGAGAAGAACGGCATGAACCTCGGGCCCTATGAGCGTAACTGCCGGGCACACTGGACGACATCAGACGATCCGATGCCCGAGGACTTTTCGTTCCAGCTCTTCCCTGACGATCTCGATCGGCTGGAATGGTATCTGAACGACGCTGTCGAGCGCGTGCCGATCCTTGGGACCGCGGGGCTGTCGCGGATCATCAACGGCCCGATCCCCTATGCGCCCGACGGCAATCCGCTGATCGGGCCGATGCCCGGCGTGCCGAACGCGTTTGAGGCCTGCGTCTTCACCTTCGGCATCTGCCAGGCCGGCGGCGCCGGCAAGGTGCTGGCTGAGTGGATCACCGAGGGCCAGACGGAATGGGACATGTGGTCCTGCGATCCACGCCGGTACACCGACTATACCGACCAGGACTATTGCATCGCCAAGGGCATGGAGATCTACGGCCACGAGTACGCGATGCATTTTCCGAAGCACTATTGGGCGGCGGGTCGCGGCAAGAAGCTGTCGCCGATCCACGACCGGATCCAGGCACTCGGCGCGCAATTCAAGCCCTATAACGGCTGGGAACGGGCGATGTGGTACGCCAAATCAGGTGACGACACCTCCGAAGAGGCAACGCAGACCTGGGGGCGGGCGGGGCCGTGGGCCAAGCGCATCGAGGAAGAGTGTCTCGCCGTGCGCGATGCCGCCGGCATCCTCGACCTGCCGGGGTTCTCGCGCTTCCGGATCAAGGGCAAGGGCGCGACCGAATGGCTCTCGGGCCTGATCACCGGCCGGGTGCCGAAGCCGGGCCGCATCGGCCTTGCCTATTTCTCCGACGACAAGGGCCGCATCGTCACCGAAATGTCGGTGATGATGCTGGACGAGGATTTCTTCGTCCTGATCACGGCGGCAACGGCGCAGTGGCACGATCTCGAATGGCTGCAGAAACATCGGCCCGCCGATGCCGCGTTCACGCTTGACGATGTCACCACGCAGTTTAGCTGCCAGATCCTCACCGGGCCGAAATCGCGCGACATCCTTGCCGATGTCAGCGATGCGGATCTCGCCAAGGGCTGGCTCACGCACCAGACAGCGCAGATTGCCGGGCGCTACTGCCAGTTGGTGCGGGTATCCTTTGCCGGTGAACTCGGCTGGGAGATCCACACCAAGGTGGACGATACCGCCGCGATCTTCGATGCCGTCTGGGCTGCCGGAGAGAAACATGGCCTGAAACCCTTCGGCATGGAGGCGCTCGACAGCCTGCGCATCGAGAAGGGCTACCGCGCCTGGAAGGGCGACCTTTCCACCGATTACACCATCCTGCAGGGCGGGCTGGAGCGCTTCGTCGACTGGGCAAAGCCCGGCTTCAAAGGCAAGGCGGCGCTGGAGCGCGAAAAGCAGCAGGGTGTCAGCAAACGTTTCGTCACTTTGACAGTCGCCGCCGACGGCTGCGACGCGCCGTATATGTCGACGCTCTGGTCGGACGGCCAGGTGGTGGGCGAAACGACCTCGGGCAACTGGGGCTACCGCGTCGGCAAGTCGATTGCGCTCGGCATGCTGCGCGCCGATCTCGCCGTGCCCGGCAACGAGATCGAGGTCGAGATCTTCGGCGACCGCTTCAAGGCGACCGTCGAGGCCGACCAGCCGCTCTGGGATCCCTCCAATGAAAGACTGCGCGCATGACCAAGCCGATTCCCTCGAAAGCCCGGGCAGTCATCATCGGTGGCGGCGTCTCCGGCTGTTCGGTCGCCTATCAACTCGCCAAGCTCGGCTGGACCGACGTGGTGCTGCTCGAACGCAAGCAGCTGACGTCGGGCACGACCTGGCATGCGGCCGGCCTGATCGGCCAGCTACGCGCCTCGCAGAACATGACGCGGCTGGCAAAATATTCCGCCGACCTCTACGTCAAGCTGGAGGCCGAAACCGGCATCTCCACCGGCATGCGCCAGAACGGTTCGATCACCGTGGCGCTGACGGAAGAACGCAAGGAGGAGATCTACCGCCAGGCTTCGCTGGCGCGCGCCTTCAACGTCGATGTGCGTGAAATCACGCCTGACGAAGTCAAGGCGATGTATCCGCATCTCAACACCTCGGATGTGAAGGCGGCGGTGCATCTGCCGCTCGACGGCCAGTGCGACCCGGCCAACATCGCCATGGCGCTCGCCAAGGGTGCGCGGCAGAACGGCGCGACGATCATCGAGGGCGTCAAGGTGACCGCGGTTCTGAAGAAGGACGGCCGGGTAACGGGCGTGACCTGCGAGCAGAACGGCGAAAGCTATACGATCGAAACCGACAACGTCGTCAACTGCGCCGGCATGTGGGGCAGGGAGTTCGCGCGACAATCCGGCGTCACCGTGCCGCTGCATGCCTGCGAGCACTTCTACATCGTCACCGAGGCGATCCCCGGCCTCAAGCGCCTGCCGGTGCTGCGCGTGCCGGATGAATGCACTTACTACAAGGAGGATGCCGGCAAGATGCTGGTCGGCGCCTTCGAGCTGAAGGCCAAACCCTGGGGCATGGACGGTATCCGTGAGGATTTTTGCTTCGACCAGTTGCCAGACGATTTCGACCATTTCTCGCCGATCCTCGAAATGGCCGTCAACCGCATGCCGATGCTGGAGACGGCGGGCATCCATACCTTCTTCAATGGGCCGGAAAGCTTTACGCCGGACGACCGCTACTATCTCGGCGAGGCGCCGGAAGTGAAAGGCTATTGGGTCGCGGCCGGCTACAACTCGATCGGCATCGTATCGTCAGGCGGCGCCGGCATGGCGCTCGCCCAATGGATGAACGACGGCGAGCCGCCCTTCGATCTCTGGGAGGTCGATATCCGCCGGGCACAGCCCTTCCAGAAGAACCGCGCTTACCTCAAGGATCGGGTCTCTGAGACGCTGGGGCTGCTCTATGCCGACCATTTCCCCTATCGCCAGATGGCGACGGCGCGTGGCGTGCGCCGCTCGCCGCTGCACGAGCATCTGAAGGCGCGTGGCGCGGTCTTCGGCGAAGTGGCCGGCTGGGAGCGAGCCAACTGGTTTGCGAATGACGGCCAGGAGCGCGAATACCGCTACTCCTGGAAACGGCAGAACTGGTTCGAGAACCAGAAGTCCGAACATCTGGCGGTTCGCAACGGCGTCGGCCTGTTCGACATGACCTCCTTCGGCAAGATCCGGGTGGAGGGGCGCGATGCGCTTTCCTTCCTGCAGCGGCTTTGCGCCAACGAGATGAATGTCGAGGCCGGCCGTATCGTCTACACCCAGATGCTCAACGGCCGTGGTGGCATCGAAAGCGACCTCACGGTCACGCGCCTTTCTGAAACCGCGTTCCTGCTCGTCGTTCCGGGCGCCACGCTTCAACGTGATCTTGCTTGGCTGCGCAAGCATGTGCGCGACGAGTTCGTCGTCATCACCGATGTCGGTGCCGGCGAAAGCGTGCTCTGCGTCATGGGGCCGAAGGCGCGCGAACTGATGCAGAAGGTGAGCCCGAACGATTTCTCGAATGCGGCGCATCCCTTCGGCACGGCGCGCGAAATCGAGATCGGCATGGGGCTCGCCCGCGCCCACCGCGTCACCTATGTCGGCGAACTCGGCTGGGAGCTCTACGTCTCGACCGACCAGACGGCGCATGTGTTCGAGGCGCTGGAGGAGGCGGGGCAGGATGTCGGGCTGAAACTCTGCGGCATCCACACGCTCGACAGCTGCCGTATCGAAAAGGCCTTCCGCCATTTCGGCCACGATATCACCGACGAGGACCATGTGCTCGAAGCCGGGCTCGGTTTTGCGGTGAAACCCGACAAGGGCGATTTCATCGGTCGCGAGGCGGTGCTGGCCAAGCACAATCGCGGGCTTTCGCGCCGGCTGGTGCAATTCCGGCTGGCCGATCCCGAGCCTTTGCTCTTCCACAACGAAGCGATCGTGCGCGACGGCCAGATCGTCGGCACCATCACCTCGGGCAACTACGGCCACCATCTCGGCGGTGCCATCGGCCTTGGTTATGTGCCGTCGGAAGGCGAAAGCGACGCCGACGTGCTCGGCTCCAGCTTCGAGATCGAGATCGCCGGCACGCGGGTGAAGGCGGAGGCGTCGCTGAAGGCGATGTACGATCCGCGTTCCGAGCGGGTGAGGATGTAACGACGGCGTTTGAGGCTGCCCCTCATCCGGCCTGCCGGCCACCTTCTCCCCGTTTGACGGGGAGAAGGAGACGTGTGGCGACCGCCGTGCCTGAGTAAGGGCGCGGTTGAGGTGCGGGTGGAGCGCTCTCCCTCTCCCCCGCGTGCAGGGAGAGGGTGGGGGTGAGGGGCAGCCTCGTACATCAAGGCAAATTTAGCATGCGCGCGCCGGGACGCGGTTCTTCCGGTTCTTCTTTCAGGAGTTCAGGGCCATGTTCGCATCGGACCTTTCCAATACGACTGTCGCGGGCGACCGCATCGATCAGCTGGTCGCTGCGCATCGGCCGGGCCATGGGCTGGTGCGGGCCTTCTACCACGACGAGGATATCTACGAGCGTGATCTCGACCGGGTGTTTCGCCGCCATTGGCACTGCGTCGCGCATGAAAGCGTGATCCCCAACCCCAATGACTTCGAAGTCTTTCGCATGGCCGCCGAGCAGGTGATCGTCACCCGCACGGCCACGGGCGCGATCCATGCGATGCTGAACGTCTGTCGCCATCGCGGCGCCGAGGTCTGCACCAAGGAAAAGGGCAACGCCCGCGCCTTCGTCTGTCGCTACCACGCCTGGACCTACGGCAATGACGGTGCGCTGAAGGCGGCGCGGCTGATGCCGAAGGATTTCAAGCGTGAGGACCATGGGCTGAAGAAGCTTCATGTGCGCGTCGTCGAGGGGCTGATCTTCATCTCCTTTGCCGAACAGCCGCTCGATTTCACCGAGGTCGAGAACCTGCTGCATGCCACCTGCGGCCAATATGGCTGGGCCGAGGCCAAGGTCGCGCACCGGCAGTCCTATCCTGTCGACGCCAACTGGAAGCTCGCGGTCGAGAACTATGTCGAGTGCTACCATTGCGGCCCGGCGCATCCTGAGTATTCCGAGACGCACGCGCTCGAACAGCCGTTGCACATGATCGAGGAGCTGAACGCCAAGATGGAGGCGCGCACCTGCGCTCTCGGCATCGAGGTCGGTTCCGGCGATCACTGGCAGAGTTCCGCCGGCGGCAAGGAGACGGTGCATGCCTTCCGCTATGCGCTCTATGACGGCGTCAAGACCGGCAGCAAGGACGGCCAGCCGCTTAGCACCCTGATGGGCCGGTTCAGCGATTTCGACGGCGGCGTCACCTCCATCCACCTCGGCGGCACGACCTTCCTCGTCTGCTATCCCGATCACGGCATGATCTACCGCTTCATTCCGAAGACGGCGGGCACCTGCGAAATGGAGCTGATCTGGCTTGTCGACGGCAAGGCCGAGGAGGGGCAGGACTACGACCTCGAAAAGCTCACCTGGCTGTGGAAGGTCACGACCGATGAGGACAAGGCGATCATCGAGCACACCTCGCGCGGCGTGCGCTCGCATTATTTCGTGCCGGGCCCGATCGCGCCGATGGAGCAGAACGAGCTGCGCTACATCAACTGGTATCTCGACGAGATCAGCCGGCCTTCGCAACCATCATCCCTGTTCTTGTCACAGGGATCCAGCAGCGCCGCGTCGGCGGTGTGAAAGAATTCTGAAAACGCCTGATGTGACGAAGAATGTCACTGACGGCGCGGACGCGCCGTCGCTAGATTCCTGTGACGAGCACAGGAATGAGGTAGGTATCCGTGGTCTCAGTTGCGGCATGGAGGCCGAAACAACGCCAGGCATCGTCTATCGGCGCAGCGCGATCAGTCACGCCTATCGAAATGGGTGCGCAGCGCCACATGGGTCTGCACGGTGGCGACGCCCGATATCAACGAGATCTGCCGACGGATGGTGTCAAGATCGCCGTTCGAAGCGCATTCGACCAGCAGCATCAGGTCGGTCTCTCCGGCGAGCGACCAGCAGCTGACGACCGGCGGCATGCCGGCGAGATGCGGTACGATGTGGTCGCAGTTCTTACCGGGCTGGAAGGATATCGCGATCAGCGCGCGCACGACCGGCGCCTTGTCCTCGATGCCGATGCGGATCGTATAGCCGGCGATGACGCCCTTGGTTTCGAGCCGGCGCAGACGTTCATGGGCGGCGCTGCGTGACAAGCCGGCATGGCGGGCAAGCGCCACCAGGCTCTGGCGCGAATCCTGCCGCAGGGCGGCCACCAGCAGCCGGTCCTTTTCATCAAGTTCGGTCAATGTGTCGTCCCCTTGGTCATTTTGCCGGACAATCGTCCGGTCTTCCGCCATCATGTCCAGTGAAACCGGACGATAGGACGGCTAGCTTCCCGAGGCAATCAAGGAGCGTTAGCCATGACCATTCCGAGACTTCCCGACAATGCCGTCCTCATCCCGATCGACATGCAGCAGGCATTTGATGCCGCTCCCTGGCCGCCACGCTGGAACGGGGACGTTGACAACAACGGCCGCGCCTTGCTTGCCGCCTGGCGCGCGGCCGGCCGGCCGATCATCCATGTGCGGCACGACAGCGTCGCGCCGGGCTCGACCTTGAGGCCGGGTGCGTCTGGCAACGCGCCGCGCCCGGGCTTCGAGCCCGTTGGCGACGAACCGCTCGTCAACAAGAGCGTCAACGCCGCCTTCATCGGCACCGATCTCGATCTTCGCCTGCGCCGGCTCGGCGTTGATACGATCGTCCTCTTCGGCATCTCGACTGATATGTGTGTTTCGACCTCGGTGCGGGTCGGCGCCAATCTCGGTTACCGGGTGGTCCTGGTGGAAGATGCCTGCGACTGCTTCGACCAGCCGGATGGCGACGGCGACATGATCCCGGCGCGGGACATCCACCGTGCCCATGTCGCAACGCTGCGGGCGGAATTCGCGGAGGTGACGACCACGGCGGCAATCATTTCGGCCATGCGGCCGGCGTCGGCAGCGTAAGGACGCCGCAACGCGTGCAGTGGCTTATCGGCTGGCGGCGCCGCGGACTTCCAGCACCTGGTAGGTCCATTTCGGCGTCGTCAGGCTTTCGCCCTCTCGGCTCGGGAAAGTGAGGAAAGTCTCGAAAGGCCTTGCCTGGCCGACGGGCACGCGGGCGAGAACCAGGGCTGAGTCGTCGCCGATCTTCGCGCATGCGTCCTGCGGGCAGTCTTCGAGCGTCACGGAAAGCCGGAAATATTCGAGCGGTGTTGCGCCATTGTTGCTGACGGTGCCGCGCAGGCGGAAGCTGCGCTCCGGCTGGCTTTGTTCGAACGTCATGCCGTCGAGGCTGATGTTCTGGGCGGCCGGAGCCGCCGGGGCCGTCGCCACCGGCTCAGGTGCTGCAGCCTTGCGCTCGCCGCGGTCGCTGATCCAGACGACGAAGGCAGAGAGCAGGGCGATCGCCACTGCGACCGAGAGGATGGGCTCGGCCCACCGGCGAAAGCGGCTGAAACGCGCCGCCAGATACACGATCGCCACGCCAACCAACGCTACCAACCAAAGCATGAAGCTCCTCCTCGTCGACCCTTATATAGTGTGAGGAGCGGGTGGCAACATCGCGTGGCTCTGGTCGAAGGTCACGCTTGCGACATTTGGTGGATTGAACGGCGAGCGATTTCGTCAACCCCTTGCGGCGATTGCAAATGTTGCGGGCTTTTGGGCGCTTCTACCGGGGCGTAACGGCCCCAAGGCTGACGGTATAGGTGCCCTCGAAAGGAACGGCTGCGAAGCGTTCGTTGATGTCGGCGAGGCTCTTTTCCGGGTCGAGATCGGCGAAGATGTCGGGCCGCAGCCAGTGGGCGAAGGCTTCGGCAGCGACAATATTGAGCGGGATGGCGTTGAAGAAGTTCCAGACGCCATGGACGCGGCCGTTCTCGACCGCCGCAACGCTCGATAGCGCCGGCGTTGCGACGGCCGCAGCCAAGGTCTGCTGCGCCTCTTGCCTGGCAACGCCGGGACCGATGGAGAAGCCGCTATAGGTGCCGCCGGGCGAAGAGGTGGCGATGTAGACGTCGGGGTTTGCCGCCATCACCGCTTCTGCATTGACGGTGCCGCCGACGCGCGGCAGCGCGCCTTCGGCGATGTTGCGGCCGCCGGCGATCGTCAGGAATTCGCCGAGCCCACCGACGCCATAGGCCCAGCAGCAACGGTCAGGCTTGGGAAACGCATCCATCAGCACGGTTGGGCGCGGTTCGGGCTTGGCGGCGACACGGGAGCGGATCAGCGCCAGCTTGTCTTCGTAGTAGCGTGCGAAGGCTTCGGCCTGCTCGTCGCGTTCGAAGATACGCCCAAGGAGCCGCATCATATCCGGCGTGCTCTTCAGGGGATCGCTGTTGAAGTCGACGACGATGACCGGCACGCCGGTGCTGGTGAGATAGTCGATGGCGCGCTGGCCCGGCTCGGTGTCGGCCTGCCAGTTGGCGAGGATCGCGAGGTCGGCCTTCAGCGTCAGCAGCGTTTCGAAAGACAGTGCGGCGCCGGTGCCGCCGTCGTCGATCAGCGGCACGTCGGCGATTGCAGGAAATTTTTTGCGAAAGCTCTCGTAGATCTCAGGGTTGTCGCCCTTCATGTCTCCGGACCAGCCGGCCAGCAGGCTGACGGGGTCCGGATGAATGAGCGAAAGCGCGACCAGGTTGAAGCCGCTGCCAAGCAGGATGGCTTTTGGCCTTTCCGCTAACGTCACCTCGCGCCCGGCCGCGTCCTTCACCGTCAGCGGCCATCGGTTTTCGGCCCGGGCGCCAGTGGCGAAAAGCGTGGTGGTGACGAAGATGGCCAGCAAGGCCCGGACCGTGGATCGCGATAGGAGAAGCAAAACTACTGTTTCCGTTGGGTGGGAAGGGCGCAGAGGCTGCCGCAGCTGCGGACCCCCGGCAGCAGATAGCGCAGGCAGCAGATCTTGCGCCGGCACACCCGCGCACCGTCCTCTTCCTCGTGACGCAGGCAATCGAAGAAGGGGTTGGGCGAGCCGTCGGGCAGGGATCTGCTGCCGATGAGGGCTTCGGCCTGGGCATGAAGCGGCTCGACGCCGGCGGCGCGCAGGGCATAGTCGATGTAAACCAGCGCGTTGTTCCAGGCGAGTTTCGGCGCGATGCCGCCACTCGACTTGAGGTAGCCGACCACTTCGCGCAGGTGCTCGCCCATCAGCGGCGCCAGGGTGGCAAACACGTCGTCGTCATCGCCCGCCTGCCAGTTACCGGCATCGGCGACGCCAAAGGCGCGGGGCAGGCCATCTTCTGCCAGCGCCACCTTCATGCGGTTGAAGGCGACCGGCAACACCTGATGGTCGAGCACGCGAGCAACGAGATAGGGGATGGTGAGCGCCGAGAAGTAGTAGAGCGACCACATGGAGGCGATCGCGCGGCGGTCGGTGCCGCCGGACCTTTCAGCGTAGGTGTCGAGGGCGCGGTCGAAGGCGCCGGAGGCGAAGAACTCGGGCAGGACCATGCCGTCGGAAAGATCGTCCGACAGCACCATCTTTTCGTTGCACCAGGCGTGCGGGCCGGAAAAGGCAGCAGACAGAACCTTGGGGGCGCCTGTCTCCATGATCGCTTCGGATACGGCAGTCATTGGGGCACCCGCGTGTGGCCCGTGGCCGGCCCACTGCCGTTGCGAGGCCTGCCGCGCGGAGCCGTCGCGAACACAAATGCGGGGGCGGACAGACGCCATCTTGCAACCATGCGACACCTTCTGAACGGGTCAGACATTCATAAGATGATCGTGTTACTCATGTTTATTCGTTGTGCAAGTTATTTTATGAGTTTTGTCCGCATGTTTTAATGCGCGGGCGAGGCGCGAGACAGCCGCAAGCTCGGGCTTGCGGCTACTGAAGGGCCGGTGCCGCGGGCTCGACGGCCGCCTACATCAGGCCGAGCTGCTTGTAGAAGCCGAGCGCGTCGTAATAGTCGCTTTGAGTGGCGATCTTGCCGTCCTTGACCGTGAAGACCGAGGCGCCGGTGAACTTGAAGCTCTTGCCGGTCGCGGCCGTGCCATCGGCCCAGGCGCCTGAGTTGGTGCCGGAGAATTCCCATTCGAAGGAGACCTTGTCGCCGGCGGCGATGGGGTCGCCTTTCATGGTCCAGACGGCGTCGGGAACCGCATTCAGGAAATTGTCGATGACACCGGTCTTGGCGGCATCCTTGCCGGTGACAGGCTTGCCGACGGACGCGTCGTAATAGGTGACGTCGTCGGCGAAATAGGATGCGGCCTTGCTCGAGTCATGGGCATTCCACGCTGCGACATAGGCACCGACGACATCAGGCGCCGCGTCGGCGGCGAGGCCGGCGGGCGCCAGAAGAAGTGTGCTCAGACCCAATGCACCTGCAGCAGCAAGCAGTTGACGGCGATACATGGCATTTTCCTCCCGTTTATCTTCGTTTGCATGCTTTGTCCGCACCGCGGCCAACGTCCTGCCGGCGTCAGCCGTGGTTGATCATGATGTGACGGACAGCAGTGTAGTCCTCGAGCGCATAGACCGACATGTCCTTGCCATAGCCCGACTGCTTGACGCCGCCATGCGGCATCTCGTTGGTCAGCATGAAGTGGGTGTTGATCCAGGTGCAGCCATATTGCAGGCGCGAGGCGGCCTTCATCGCCTTGGAGATGTCCTTCGTCCAGACCGAAGAGGCGAGGCCATAATCGCTGTCGTTGGCCCAGCCGACGGCATCGTCCTTGCCGGTGAAGCGGGTGACCGAGACGACAGGGCCGAACACCTCGCGACGGACGATCTCGTCTTCCTGCGTCGCGCCGGCAATCACCGTCGGCTGGAAGAAGAAACCGTCGGCGCTGCCAGGAGCACCGCCGGTGGTGATCTCGATATGCTTCTGGTCGGCCGCACGTTCGACGAAGCTTGCGACGCGATCACGTTGGCGCCGCGAGATCAGCGGGCCGATCTCGTTTTCGGTGTCGTCGGCGAGATTGTAACGGATGGTGGAGACGGCCGAACTCAGGTCGGCGACGAGCTTTTCGTAGATGCCGGCTTCGGCATAGATGCGGCAGGCGGCGGTGCAGTCCTGGCCGGCATTGTAATAGCCGAAGGTGCGGATGCCGTTGACGACGGCTTCGAGGTCGGCGTCGTCATAGACGATGACAGGGGCCTTGCCGCCGAGCTCCAGATGCGTGCGCTTCACCGTCTTGGCGGCGGCCGTCAGCACCTTCTTGCCGGTGGCGATGTCGCCGGTGATCGAGACCATCGCGATCTTCGGGTGGTTGATCAGCGCGTTGCCGACGGTTTCGCCGCGGCCCGTGACAACGTTGACCACGCCTTCCGGCAGGATGTCGGCGAGCAGACGGGCGAGCTTCAGCGCCGTCAAAGGCGTCTGTTCGGACGGCTTGAAAACGACGGTGTTGCCGCCGGCAATCGCCGGTGCCAGTTTCCACGCCATCATCATCAGCGGGTAGTTCCAGGGCGCGATCGAGCCGACGATGCCAACCGGATCGCGACGAACCATGGAGGTATGCCCCGGCAGATACTCGCCCGATGTCGGCGCGTGCAGATTGCGGATGGCGCCGGCAAAGAAGCGCCAGCAATCGACGATCGCCGGCAGTTCGTCGTTCTTCACCGCATTGATCGGCTTGCCGCAGTTGAGCGCTTCAAGGGCTGCGAAATCGTCGGCGTGCTTTTCGATCGCGTCGGCGATCCTGAGCAGGTAACCGGAGCGTTCGCCGGGTGTCGTCATCGACCAGGAGACGAAGGCGCGTTCTGCCGCGCTCACCGCCGCCTCGACCTGAATGTGCGAGGCTTCGGCGAGGTCGATGATCTTTCCGCCGGTGCGCGGGTTCAGGATATGCTCTTCGGCCTCGGTTCCGGCTTCGAAGCGCGATCCGATCAAAAGCTGGGTGTCCATGTCTGTTCTCCCTTGAAAGTCGAGTTCACTTGCCGGCACCGGCGATCTGGTCGCCGTCGCGGGTCAGGTAGTAGGCGCCGAGGATCGGCAGGAAAGTGACCAGCACCACGATCATGGCGACCACGTTGGTCACCGGTCGCTGGCGCGGGCGGATGAGTTCTTCGAGCATCCAGATCGGCAGCGTCGACTGCTGGCCGGCGGTGAAGGTGGTGACGATCACCTCGTCGAAGGACAGCGCGAAGGCGAGCATGCCGCCGGCAAGAAGTGCGGTGCCGATGTTCGGCAGGATGATGTGGCGGAAGGTCTGGAAGCCGTCGGCACCCAGGTCCATCGAGGCTTCGATCAGCGAGCCCGATATGCGGCGGAAACGGGCCACCGCATTGTTGTAGACGACGACGATGCAGAAGGTCGCGTGACCGAGCACGATCGTCCAGAAGGAGAATGGCATCTCCGCCATGGAAAAGGCCGAGCGCAGCGCGATGCCGGTGATGATGCCGGGCAGCGCGATCGGCAGGATGACCAGCAGCGAGATCGTCTCGCGGCCGAAGAAGCGGGTCTGGCTGACGGCGGCGGCACAGAGCGTGCCGAGCACCAGGGCGACCGCGGTCGCGATCGAGGCGACCTTGACCGAGAGCGTCAGCGCCGCCCAGACATCCGGCCGGTTCCAGGCAACCGCAAACCATTGTGTCGTCAGCCCCGGCGGCGGGAACTGGTAGCTCTTTTCCTCCGTGGTGAAGGCATAGAGGAAGATCAGCAGGATTGGCACATGCATGAAGGCGAGGCCGGCGGCAGCTGCGATCTTCAGTCCGAGGGGCGAGCGGTTGAGGCGGTCAGAGCGCATCGAAGGCCCCCATGCGTTTGGCCATCCAGAGATAGGCGCCCATGATGACGATCGGCACCACGGTAAAGGCGGCGGCAAGCGGAATGTTGCCGGCAGTGCCCTGCTGGGCATAGACCGCCTGACCGATGAACAGCCGGGAGGAGCCGATGATCTGCGGAATGATGTAATCGCCGAGCGTCAGCGAGAAGGTGAAGATCGAGCCGGCGACGATGCCCGGCAGCGCCAGCGGGAAGAGCACGTGGCGAAAGGTCTGGGCCGGCGTGCCGCCGAGATCGGAGGAGGCCTCGATCAGGTTGGTCGGCACGCGCTCCAGCGCTGCCTGGATCGGCAGGATCATGAACGGCATCCAGACATAGACGAAGACGATGAAGGTGCCGGTGTAGCTGACCGAGAGCGAGTTGCCCCCGACGACGGGAAGCGAGAGCCAGGCATCGAGCACCCACAGAAGATGCAGCTTCGCGAGGAACCAGGTGACGATGCCTTCCTTGGCCAGGATCAGCTTCCAGGCATAGATCTTGACCAGGTAGCTCGACCAGAGCGGCAGCATGACGCCGAGATAGAACAGCACCTTCCATTTTCCCTGCGCGTAGCGCGCCGCGTAATAGGCGATCGGGAAGGCGATGAGCGCCGAGGCGAGCGTCACGATTGCCGCCATTGATACGGTGCGCAGGATGATGTCGAGATTGGTTTCGCTCAGCAGCTGGCGGTAGGTGGCGAAGGTGAACTCGTAATTGATCAGGCCGGAGAAGTCGTCGATCGAGAAGAAGCTCTGCAGCAGGAGAGCAAAGAGCGAGCCGACATAGACGACGCCGAGCCATAAGAGCGGCGGCGCCAGCATGACGACAAGCAGCACATGCGGGTGCTTCCAGAAGAAGTCCGAGAGCCGGCCGGTCGGGCCGCGGCGATCCGGGACTGCGAGATTTTCAGCGACGGCGGTCATGCGTCCTCCATCGGGTGCAGTTCGTCGGCGGCAAAGCTGATAGTGACGGGGCTGCCGATTTGCGGGACGGCGAGCGAGGCGGGGCTTGCAACCGCGATGCGCGCGCCTTCGACGTCGACGACGACGCGGTTGACCGCGCCGAGGAAACTATGGGCCGACACGGTGCCGTTGAGGCTGAGCGCGCCTTCGCGCGGGGCCGACAGCGCGATCGCCTCGGGGCGAAGGCTGGCATAGGAGGATCTGACGCCCAGCCTCTGGCACAGCTTTGCCGGCAAGACGTTTGACGAGCCGACGAAATCGGCGACGAAGCGTGTCTTCGGCTGCTTGTAGACTTCTTCTGGGCTGCCGAGCTGCTGGATGCGGCCGTCGTTGAAGACGGCGATGCGGTCGGCCATCGACAGCGCTTCGCCCTGATCGTGGGTGACGAAGACGAAGGTGATGCCGAGCGATTTTTGCAGGGTCTTCAGTTCCTCCTGCATCTGCTCGCGCAGCTTCAGGTCGAGCGCGCCGAGCGGCTCGTCGAGCAAAAGCACCTTGGGCTTGTTCACCAGCGCGCGGGCGAGCGCCACGCGCTGACGCTGGCCACCCGAGAGCTGGCCGGGGCGGCGGCTGCCATAGTCCGGCAGCTTGACCATGGCGAGCGCATCTGCCGCCGCCTTGCGGCGCTCCTCGCGGCCGACGCCCTTGACCATCAGCCCGTAGGCAACGTTGTCGAGGATCGAGAGATGCGGGAACAGCGCATAGTCCTGGAACACGGTGTTGACGCTGCGGCGATAGGGCGGCACGCCCTCCGCGGTTTCGCCGAAGATTTCGATATGACCGCCTGTCGGCTGTTCAAAGCCGGCCATCAGCCTCAGGCAGGTGGTCTTGCCCGAGCCCGAGGGGCCGAGCATGGCGAAGAACTCGCCCTCGGCGACTTCGAGGTCCACACCATCGACCGCGCGTACGGCGCCGAAGTGGCGGGAAACATTGTCGAAAAGAACGGCGGTGGACATCAAATTGCTCCAGGATTCCAGCCCCTCATCCCGCTGCCGCAACCTTCTCCCCGCTCGGGGGGAGAAGGGAACGTGCGGTTGGCGTCTCGCCCAAAGCTCACCCGGCGGGTTTGCCGGGGGCGTTCCCTCTCCCCGCGTGCGGGGAGAGGGTCAGGGTGAGGGGCGATGCTTGCGATATGGTCGTGGCGGCTCAGCGACCGCCGATAACGCCGATGTAGTCGGAGACCCAGCGGTGGTAAGGCACACATTCGCCCTGGCTTGCGCATTTCGTCACCGGCGTCTTCCAGAACTTGACCTTGTCGAAGTCCTCGTAGCCGTTGGTCTTGCAGCCGGCGTCGGTCAGAAGGTCATTGCCCTTGCAGGCTGCGCCGACGGACGGGTTGGCGCCGAACCAGGCAGAGACGTCGCCCTGGACCTTTGGCGACAGCGAATGCTCCATCCACATATAGGCGCAGTTCGGATGGGCGCTTTCGGCGTGCAGCATGGTGGTGTCAGCCCATCCGGTGACCCCTTCTTCCGGGATGGTTGAGGCGATCGGCAGCTTTTCGGCTTCCATCAGGTTGACCTGGAACGGCCAGGAGCCGGAGGCGACGACGCCTTCGTTCTTGAAGTCGTCGATCTGGATCATCGCATCGTGCCAGTAGCGGCCGACGAGCGTGCGCTGGGTGCGCAGCAGATCGAGCGCTGCCTTGTACTGGTCTTCGTTGAGTTCGTAGGGATCCTTGATGCCGAGCTCGGGCTTGTGCTTGATCAGGTAGTTGGCGGCGTCGGCGACATGGATCGGGCCGTCATAGGCCTGGACACGGCCCTTGTTGGACTTGCCGTCGGGCAGGTTCATTTCCTCGAAGACGACGTTCCAGCTCTTCGGCGCTTCGCCCTTGAAGGCATCCTTGTTGTACATCAGCACGTTCGGACCCCAGACATAGGGAGTGCCGTAGTGAACGCCGTTGACCGTGTGCCAGGGCGCGTTCTGCATGCGCTCGTCGATCGTCTTCCAGCTGGGGATGAGATCGGTGTTGATCGGCTGGACGCGCTTGCCGGCGACGAGCCGCATCGAGGCGTCGCCCGAGGCGGTGACGAGGTCGAAGCCGCCTTCGTTCATCAGCGCCACCATTTCGTCGGAGGTCGCGGCCGTCTTGACGCTGACCTTGCAGCCGGTCTGCTTTTCGAAATCGGTGACCCAGTCGTAGTTCTTGTCGGTCTCGCCGCGCTCGATGTAGCCAGCCCAGGCGACGATCGACAGTTCGCCTTCGCCCTTGCCCAGTTCCTTCAGCGGCTCCTGCGCCAAGGCGGGCGCCACGAGGCCGAGCGACAACGTCAGCGCGGTGCAGGATTTCAGGATCTGCTTCATCTGAATTCTCCCAATTTTGAGCCGCATTTTACGGCTTCGTTCCCAGATTGAAACGTGCCTTGATTTCTCCGCATTCGCAAATTCATTAATCAGAATGCCGCTATCGGTTTTACCGATATCAGGGCCGTGTCAAGGCTCCAACGTGCCCGGCAAATGCCGAGTAGCTACATGATTTTACTCGTGGTTCTGGATCGCACCGGGATTTTTAGCGCGGCCGGGCGCTGCGAAGCGCTTCGGCTATGCCGACGAAATCGCGGGCCGATTGCGGCAGGCTGGAGCCCTTGCGCCAGACCATGCCGACCTGGACGACGGGCAGGGCGCCGGAGACGTCGCGGCTCTCGATGCGGTCGCCTTCAAGCGACCAGGGGCGGTAGACGAGATCGGGCAGGAGCGCGATGCCGGCGCCAGTCGCCACCAGGCTGCGCACCGCTTCGACCGAGCGGGTGCGGAAGGCGACATGCGGGCGGGCGCCGAGCGCCGACAGCAGCTTGCCGGTGTTCTCCTCGATTTCATCCACCGTCAGCATGATCAGCGGCTCCTTGGCGATATCGCTGATCGAGATGATGTCGGCGCTGACAAGCGGATGGCCGATCGGCAGCCAGAGGCGATAGGGCGAGGTTTCGAGAATCTCAGCCTGCAGCGCCATGCGGTCGCGCAGGTTGGAAATGACCATGACGGCAACGTCGAGTTCGCCGCCGATCAGCAGGTGTTCGAGATATGAGCCGTTGTCCTCGATGGCACTGACATCGACGCCGGGACAGGCGCGGCGATAGCGAGCGAGCAGGTCGGAGAGGACGTAACCGGCAACCAGCGAGGTGACGCCGAGATTGAGCTTGCCGCCGGTTTCCTCGCGGCTGTCGGAAAAACTGCGCCGGGCGTCGGAGACATCGGAGAGGATCTTGGTCGCATGCCGCAGGAACTGATGGCCGTTGTGGGTGATCGAAAGACCGCGCGGATGCCGGTCGAACAGCTCGACGCCGAGGTCCCCTTCAAGCTCCTTGATCGCCTCGGTGATCGAGGATTGCGAGATCGAGAGGTTCTGCGCCGCCCGCGTGATCGAGCCTTGCTCGGCAACGGCGACGAAATACTGCAACTGTCTGAAGGTGAAGGCCATCCGTGCAGTTAATCGTTGTGGAGGCGCGCTTGCAAGCGCTGCCAAGAGATCGTCCCCGACAACGCAACTGCGGCGGGATTTGTCCGGTTATGTCGGTTTCCGGATAGAAGACCGGCGGCCTGCTGCTAGACTTCCGCCGGAGAGATCAGGGAGGCGGACTTTGGATCAGGCTGTATCGAAACCGATGCCGACGGAGGAGGGCATCCTCGCCTTTCACCGGCGCTGCGAAGAATTCTATCCCGCCGATGCGGTCGATGCGTCGATCGAACAGCAGCGCAAATGGTACGATGCGCTCTGCGCAGAGTTCGACGCGCCGTCGCCGGCGGGGCTGACGCGCGAGGACGAGCTTGTCGACGGCCGGATCCCGATCCGGCGCTATCGGCCGGCGAGCGTTTCGACCGACACCCGAATCTACTACATTCACGGCGGCGGTTGGGTCGTCGGCTCGCTCGACAGCCATGACGCCATCTGCGCCGAGCTTGCCGATTTCGCAAGGGCAGAACTGGTGTCGGTTGATTATCGGCTGGCGCCCGACCACGTCTGGCCAGCCGCCTTCGAGGATTGCTACGCGGTCTTGAATTTCCTGGTGGCCGATGGCCGACCGGTGGTGGTCGTCGGCGACAGTGCCGGCGGGAACCTGACCGCAGGCATCGTGTTGAAGGCCCGGGCGGACGGGGTGTCTGGTATCGTCGGGCAGGCGCTGATCTATCCTGGCCTCGGCGGTGACCTGGCTTCCGGTTCCTATCTCGAAATGTCCGATGCGCCGGGACTGACGACTGCCGATACCAGCTACTACCGAAAGATTTTGCAGGCGCCGGCCGACGACCCGTTTGCGGTGCCGCTGGCGGAGAAGGATCTTTCCGGCTTACCGCCGACCTATATCGCTGGTGCCTATTTCGACCCCTTGCGCGATGACGCGCGCCTCTATGCCGCGCGGCTTGCGACGGCCGGCGTCAACGTCACCTTTCGCGAAGAGCCGCAGATGATCCACGCCTGGCTGCGGGCACGGCACATGAGTGAGGGTGCGCGCGAAGGCTTTCGGCGCTTGGCCGAAGGTATTGCGGTGCTTGTCGGAACCGGCTGAACGCTCCAGTTTTCACCGGAGCGCAATTGCGGGCGGAAACGCGCTAGCTCTTCGCCTTGAACACCAGCACCGGATTGGGGCGGAAGCTCTGCGGGAACAGTTTGCGCAGGCTCTCGATCTTCGGCATGTCGTTGTAGACGATGTAGGGATAGGTCGGGTTGCGCGTCAGGAAATCCTGATGGTAGCCCTCCGCGACATAGAAGCCCTTCAGCGGCGCGATCTCGGTGACGATCTCGGTCGGAAAGACGCCTGATTTTCCGAGCTCGGCGACGTAGGCCTCGGCGATCTTCTTCTGCTCCGGCGTGGCAACGAACAGAGCCGAACGATACTGCGTGCCGTGATCCGGCCCCTGATAGTTCAGCTGCGTCGGGTTGTGGCCGACGGAGAAGAAGATCTGCAACAGCTTGCCGTAGCTGACCTGGCTCGGATCGTAGGTCACTTCCACCGATTCCGCGTGGCCGGTGTCGCCATTGCTGACCGCCTCATAGGACGCCGTGTCGCGGCTGCCGCCGGCATAGCCCGAGACAGCGTTGGTCACGCCCTTCACATGCTGGAAGACGCCCTGGACGCCCCAGAAACAACCGCCGGCAAATACCGCCGTTTCCGGACCGCTGGCCGCTTTCTCATCCAGCGACGGCGGGGGAATGGATACGGCCGGTTCGGCGGCGCGGGCTGAGGGCGCAATCGAAAGGGCGGCGCAGATGGCAAGTGCCGGAGCCATCAGCCAGAGATGGTGGTTGATAGCCGGAGCGAACGGCAGAATGTTGCGTGTCGAAGACATGGTTGCTTCCTCTGCCGCGTTCGGGCGGCGGCCGTGTGAACCCATGTTTTTCGCGGACCCGGCCGAATGCAAATCGCAAGAGCGTGCTTCACGGCAATGTGACGATCCGCTACCGCTGCATTGGCGACTTGATCCCGCATAGCGGGGACTGTGGAAGGTTAGAGGAGGGGTGATGGCTGGCGAAACGGATTTGACGAAGCTGCTGGCGACGATGGCGCCGGTTCTGTTTCCGCAGACCTATGTCTATTGCACCGTGCCCCATGACGAGGCGCAGCGTTACATGCCGGTGGAGCCGCTTGCCACCTATCGCGAGGACGAGGGGCTGACGCTGATCCTGGAGCGTCATGCTGCCGATGCGGCCGGCCTTTCCTATGGTCCGCTGCTTCGCCGCATCACGCTCAATGTGCATTCGGCGCTTGAGGCGGTCGGGCTGACGGCGGCGGTGGCGACGGCGCTGACGCGGGAGGGCATCAGTGCCAACGTCGTGGCCGCCTATTATCATGACCACATCTTCGTGCCGGAGGCCGATGCCGAGCGTGCGCTCGAGGCGCTGCTGGCATTGAGCCCGGCCTGATCGCCTCGGCGATCACATGAAGCGGATGTCGCGCGGCGGGTTTTCGTAGTCGTCGTGACGACCGTTCTCGTAGATGATCGGTGCCGTGCCGAGTTCCTCGTCGCTGACGCCGTCAACGCAGGCGACGTTGACGGCGTAGAAATGGCCGAGGAAATCCTCGAGATAGCCGCGCGAAAACGGCCGGATGCCGCAGCGGCTGCAGAAGTAGTGATCGACGTCGCCCTCCCGCCAGTTCGAAGGCTCCGCCCGATAGCTCGTCAACGCCTCCTTGCCCCTGGTGATGGCAAACTCGTCGCGCAGCGCGAAGGATTTCTGCATGCGCGTCTTGGCGCAGAAACTGCAATTGCAGCGGCGGATGCCTTCGGCAAGGTCGAGCTGGCATTCGAACTCAACGGTGCCGCAGTGGCAGCTGCCGCGATAGCGCTTTTTCATCGGACGGGCTCCTGTCTTTGGACAGTCGTCGGCTGTCCCTGGTCTTTCGACCGGGGAAACGACGCTGGCGAGTTGAACGTTGATGCGATTTATGTGTTGGCGTCCGTTGTGCGGACGCCGGTTATTATCCGGCTTTGACCGAGGCCTCCGCCTCGTCGGCAATTGCCGGATCGCTGTCGGCGCCGTCACCGGTTGCCTTGCGCAAGAGCAGGAAGGCGAGCAGTGCCGTCAGCAGCGACAGGGCCACGCAGATCGATGCGGTGAAGGCAAACGAATTGGTGAACACGTCGCGGGCGGCATTGAGCAGCCGTTCGGATTGCTCGCCCGGAAGTTGCTCGGCGATGGCGACGGCGCCGCCAAGCGTCTGGCGTGCGGCCTCCACGGTCTCAGTCGGAAGGCCGGTGACGATCACGGCGTCCATGCGGGTGCGATAGGCTGATGTCAGCATGCTGCCGAGCACGGCGATCCCGAGCGCACCGCCGAACTCGAAGCTCGTCTCCGAGATCGCCGATGCAGCGCCGGCGCGCTCCGGCGGGGCGGAGCCGACGATCAGGTCCGTCGTCAGCGTGCCCACTGGCGCAAAGCCGAGGCAGAGAACGACGAGGCCCGTCGTGACGAGCAGCGGACTGCTCGTCGTTTCGACCTGGGTGCAGATCGCAAAGCCGATGGCGGTCAGCACGAAGCCGGCAGCAATCAGGTTCGAGGCGGCATAGCGGGCGGCAAGCGACGGAACCAGGATCGAACCGAGCACCATGGCGACCCCTGTCGGCACCGACCAGAGACCGGCGACGAAGGGCGACAGGCCGAGCACGAGCTGCAGATACTGCGCCACGAACAGGAAGGCGCCAAAGCCGACGAACAGGCCGAGAATATTAACGCCGAGGGCGGCGCTGAAAGCCGGGGTCCTGAACAAGGCGAGGTCGATCAACGGATCGGCAAGCCGGCTCTGGCGCCGGGCAAACAGGATGGCGACGGTCAGCCCGAGCAGGATGAAGAACACGGCGGTGACGTCGAGACCGTCCTCGGCGATGCGCTTCATGCCATAGATTACCGACAGCACGGCAACCAGCGACTGTCCGGCACTGATGAAATCGAGCCGGCCGGCATTCGGATCGCGGAACTCCGGCAGCAGCATGGGACCGAGGATCAGAAGCAGGATCATCACAGGCACCGCGAGCAGGAACACCGAACCCCACCAGAACTGAGACAGCATCAGCCCGCCGACGACAGGGCCGATGGCGCCGCCGGCGGAGAAGCTGGCGATCCAGATGCCGATCGCCAGCGTGCGCTGCTTGTCATCGAGGAACATGTTGCGGATCAGCGACAGCGTCGAGGGCGCCAAGGTTGCTGCTGCGACGCCGAGGACAGCACGTGCGAGGATCAGCGTTTCGGCGCTCCAGGCGAAGGCGGCCAGCACCGAGGCGATGCCGAAGGCGATGGAGCCGATCATCAAGAGCCGGCGCCGGCCGATGCGGTCGCCAAGCGTGCCCATGGTGATCAGAGAGCCCGCCACCATGAAACCGTAGATATCGACGATCCACAGGAGCTGCGAGGCCGATGGCTTCAGCTGCTCGGTCAGTTGCGGCACCGCGAGATTCAGGACCGTCAGGTCCATCGAATAGAGCATGCAGGGCAAGGCGAGGACGGCAAGGCCGATCCACTCCCGCCGCGTGGCCTTCGGGCCCGGTGTGTTGTCCGCGGTGGTCATTGTCTCAGACATCGGAAAGATACTCCTCCAGTCTTTCGAGGCACTCGCCCCAGCCTTCCTGGTGCGAGTCGCGCTCGTCGACGCTGTCGAAGGGGGTCTGGTGGAAGGTCAGACGGGTCTTGCCGCCGACATCGACGAATGAAACGGTGATCAGCGTGTCGGCACCCGGCTTGCCTTCTTCGTCCCAGGCGAAGGTGAAGATGAGTTTCTCCGGCTCGATCACCTCGCGATAGACGCCGCCCATCCAATAGTCGCGCCCTTCCGGCGAACGGATGCAGGCGCGCCAGGCGCCGCCGGGGCGGAAATCCATCGTCAGCGAGTGCGGGCTGAAATCGCGCGGTCCCCACCAGCGCAAGGCATGCTCGGGCGTTGACCATACCCTAAACACCAGGCTGCGCGGCGCATCGAAGATCCTGGTGATTTCGAGGCTCAGTCTGTGTTCGCGCGATGCGTTTTCACTGGTCATTGCCATAACAATTCCTCCCGCAGCCAGCGCTGTCGCTTGGCGCGGCCGTTCTTTAACCTGAAAGTTATTTAACTTGATGGTTAATAACTGGGCGCGCGGGGAATTGTCAAGGCGGCCGAGGCCTGAGATCTGATTTTTGTCAGTTATGCGACAGGGTGCATCGGCCCTTAAGGCGGAGGGGCACGCGGCCGAAAGCTTCGGCGTCACCAAGGCTGCGGGCAAGAATGAGTGCCCCCTGGATGCCGCCGATCACTTCTTCGGCCAGCGCCTGCCGCTCGTTCTCGGCGATACCCTGGCGGCCGAGCGCCTCGGCGAGGGCAGTCCGCCAATCGGCAAAGTATCGGGTGAGCTCGACGGAGAAGCGATCATGGGCGCCGCTGGCGGGCAATGACGCCCATCAGGCAGAGGCGGCGTCCCCGGCGAAAGTAGCTGTCGACGGAGGCAAACATGTCGTCGATCGCAGCCGCCGGCCTTTCGCTGTTGCGCAGCAGGTCGAATATGTTGGTCTGGAACCATAGGGCGATGTCGCCAAGCACCGCCTCGGCCATCTCCTCCTTCCCACCAGGGAAGAAGTGATAGAGGCTGCCCTTGCCGAGCCCGGTCTTCTCGGTGATCAGGTTGAGGCTCGCGCCATCATAGCCGTGTTCGCGAAAGACCTCCGCGAGCGTGGCGATGACGTCCTGGCGCTCGGCGACGACGCGGCTCATGCGGGTTTCCTCGGCAGCGGATACTCGACCTTGCCAAAACGATGAAACAGCGTTCCAACCGCAACCAGCACCAATGAGCCGGTCAGAACGGGGAAAAGCAGGAAGTCGAGGCCGGGGTCGCTGGCAAAGACCACGAGCGGAGTGGCGCCCGCCGGCGGATGGGTGATGCGCAGCGCTGCCATCAGCGCGATCGCAGCACCGACCGCAAGGCCGACCGCCCACCACTCATTGGGGAAGACTGCGCGCATGACGAGGCCGACCAGCGTCGCGATGAAATGTCCACCGACGACATTGGCGGGCTGGGAGAGCGGGCTGCCGTCGACCGAGAAGATCAGCACGCAGCTGGCGCCAAACGGCGCCATCAGAAGCGGTTCGCCGACGATATTGGTGAGCGCGCCGACGGCGGCGATGGCCACGAGGCCACCCATGCCGGCAACGAGGCCGCGGCCGATATGGACGGCAGGTTGGTGGCAATTGAAGAAATGGCGCACGACTGTAACTATCAGTAAAATGTTCACCGATTGGTGCAGTCATACGCTTTTGGAGCCAAGACGGTGTTACATCAGGTCGCGTGCGACCCGCTTGGCAAAGCTCTTCTCGAAGATGGGCGCGTCGTTTTCATAGGCGACGATCTTGGCTTCGGTGATCCAGTCGTCGGCATCGCAGGTGAGAACCGAGGTCGAGACCGTGCGCACCGACCAGCCCTCGCGTTTGGAAATGCAGGTCCAGGTCGAGGTGCCGATCATCGAATGCGGATTGTCGGGAGCGATGGACCAGGTCTCGTCGCGGATGTCCTGCGTCGCGAGCCCGGTATCCGGATGCTCGCTCAAGCCCCCATCCTCGTAGATGCGATAGTGGGTGACGCCGTTGGTCATGTCGCGTTCGACGGTGCGGCTGGTGCTGCCGGCCGTCCGCTCGATGTATTTCGGCAGCGGATCCGGATTTTCCGGCTCCGGCACGACGACCTCGTTGTGCTGGCCGAGCAGCGGAAGGGCAAGCGTCAGGCTCGCTGCGTCGATGGTGAGGCCGGGATCATCAGGCGGCGGCAAAATCATCGGCCAGTAGGACGTCGACAGCGACAGCCGGATGCGGTGGCCGGCGCGCACGCGATAGCCGCAGGCGTCGAGCACCAGTGTGATCCGCGTGCGGCGACCCTTTTCCATTGCCCGCGGTTCGGCATTGCCGTCGCGATGCGCCAGATTGAGCACGCCGAAGGCGATGCGGGTGGCGGTACCATCCGGGTGCACGTCGACGATGCGGGCGACAAGGTTGGCCGTGTCGGCCGGGCAGGTGACATCGACCGAGAGGCTTGGCTGGCCGAGATAGTCTTCAGCCTCCAGCAGCGGCCGCGTTTCGAAGGTCAGCGCTCCGGCATCGTCGATGCGCTGGTCACCGGCCATTTCGGCATCGGGTTTCAGGGTGAAATATTCGCCGGAAGCCGTGCCGGTATCGAGCGGTGATTTCAGATAGACCTCGCCGGTGCCCATATCTTTGGCGTCGGTGGAAAGCCTGCCGTCGAGCGTGATGCCGAGAACCTGCATCTCCGGCTTTTGCCAGACGTCCTTGGCGACCCAGCGGCCAGGGTCGTTGTCGCGCCGGACGGCCGGGCGCGGGCCGTCGAGGATATAGGCGCGCACCTGCGGTCCGCCTTCGGCGCCGTTCTTTTCGTCGCGCAGCCAACGGTTCCACCAGCGGATCGCCTCGCCGTGAAAATCGGCGCGGGGCTTTGGCCAGGCGAAATGCGGATATTTGTGCACCCAGGGGCCGATCAGCGCCTTGGCCTTTGCGCCGAGGCCCTCGACGGCTTTCAGCGGCGTGTTGCGATAACCGTCGGCCCAACCGGCGATGACGAGCGCGGGAGTGTCGAAGCCGCCGAAATCCTCCGAGATCGAGCCGTGCTGCCAGAAGGCGTCGCGGCGCTGATGCTCGAGCCATTCCTCCATGAAGTAGGGTTCGTTCTCCAGGCGCTCCAGCCACATCTCCTTCCAGCGGTCGCCGACGATCGCAGGGTCGGGCGCGCGCGATTGATAGGCAAGCATGGTCGCCGCCCAGGAAAGCTGGGCGGAGAGATGGCACCCATTCTTGTAATGGATGTCGTCGTTGTAGCGGTCGACGGTCGAGGCGATCGAGATCACCGCCTTCAGCGCCGGCGGCTTGAGGGCTGCCACCTGCAGGCAGTTGAAGCCGCCCCAGGAGATGCCCATCATCCCGACCTTGCCATTCGACCACGGCTGGGCGGCGATCCATTCGATGATCTCGCAGCCGTCGGAAAGCTCGCGCGGCGTATATTCGCCATCGATGACGCCATCGGATTCGCCCGAGCCGCGAATGTCGACGCGCACGCCGGCAATGCCGGCGGCGGCAAAGACCGGATAGGTCGATTCATCGCGGAGACTCGTGCCGCCGCGCTTGCGGTAGGGCAGGTATTCGAGCACGGCCGGCACCGGCTCAGCGTCGGCGCCATCCGGCATCCAGATGCGGGCGGCAAGCCGCGTGCCGTCCTTCAATCGGATCCACTCGTTCTCGATCAGGGTGAATTCACGCTCTGACATATCGGTTGTTCCGCTCACTCTCATTGTTCTTACGCGTTTCCAGACGCAAAACCGCTAAACACTTCTGCTGGAAATGCTCTAACGCATTGTTTTTACGCACTTCCGTACGCGAAACCGTGTTCTTAGCTGTCGAACCAGACGCGGCTGGCAACATAGCCGTTCGAAAGGTCGTTGCCGATGTCGTGGACGAAACCCTTCAGCGATGCGGAAGCGGCGTTCACGTAGTCGTTGAACACCGGCAGGATCAGGCCGCCCTCGTCGCGCACCGTCATCGCCATCGTACGGTACATCTCCTTGCGCTTGGCATCGTCGAGCTCCGAGCGGGCCTGAAGCAGGAGCTTGTCGAAGTCCTCGCGCTTGAAGCGCGTGTCGTTCCACTCGGCGCTGGAGAGATAGGAGGTGGAGTAGCGTGAATCCTGCGTCGGCCGGCCGCCCCAGTAGGAGGCGCAGAACGGCTGGACGTTCCAGACATTGGTCCAGTAGCCATCCTCCGGCTCGCGGCGCACTTCGAGCTCGATACCGGCCTTCTTGGCGCTTTCCTGGAACAGAACCGCGGCGTCGATGGCGCCGGGGAAGGCGGCATCCGAGGTGCGCAGAAGGATCGGCCGGTCGTGGCCCGATTTCTTGAAGTGGAAGGCGGCCTTGTCGGGGTCATAGGCGCGCTGCTCGATGCCCTCGGGCGCCAGCGCATAGTTCTCGTTGACCGGATAGTCGTTGCCGAGCGTGCCGAAACCACCGACAACGCGGTCGAGAATCGCCTGTCGGTCGACCGCATATTTGAGTGCGAGCCTCAGGTCGTTGTTGTCGAAGGGCGCCGTGTCGCAATGCATCAGGAAGCTGTAGAAGCCCTTGCCGGCGGTCCGGAGAATCTCGACGCGCGGCGCACGCTTCAGGAGCGGCACCGTCTTCGGGTCGATGTTGTTGATGAAATGCACCTGGCCGGAGGAAAGCGCGGCGATGCGCGCGGTCGTGTCGTTCATCACGATGATTTCGACGCTGTCGACGAAGCCGCGGTCCTGGCGCCAGTCATTGGCGTTCTTCTCGAAGGTCGAGCGCAGGCCGGCTTCATAGCTTGCAAGCTTGTAGGGGCCGGTGCCGATGGGCGAGGCGGGATTGTCGACGCCGCCGCGTGGCTGGATGATCAGGTGATAGTCGGTCAGAAGCAGCGGCAGGTCGGCATTGCCTTCGGTCAGTGTCAGCACCAGCGCGCCGGCCTTTTCCTCGATGTTCTTGATCGAGCGCATCAAGCCGAGCGCACCTGATTTCGAGCCTTCGTCCGAATGCCGCTTCAGCGTGGCGATGACATCGGCGATGGTCATCTTGCTGCCGTCGTGGAAGCTGACGTCGCTGCGGATCTTGAAGGTCCATTGCGACGCATCCGCCGAGGGCTCCCAGGATTCGGCCAGTGCCGGCAGCGGCGCGCCGGTCTTCGGATCGGATTCGACCAGGGTGTCGCCCCAGAGGTGGCCGATGACGAAGGACACCGAGCCGCTATAGCCGGCGGGATCGAGCGTATCGGTGGTGGCGCCGCCCTTCAGGCCCAGTTTCAGGTGACCGCCGCGCTTGGGCTCCTCGGCGCGTGCATCGCCCGCAACCATCGTGCCGCCCAAGCCTGCCGCCAGACCGAGGGCCGCGGTGCCCGCCAGGAAGCCGCGGCGGTTGATGCCTGTCGGCACGATGAGGCCGTCGGGACGCTTGGTGAATTCGCTCATATGCAGGTTCCCTCTGAAGTGTTGTTTCAAGGGAAAACCTAACGGCTGCGGCGGGTTGCACAATTTCGCGACTTGACGCTGATTTACGCGACTTTACGCTATCTGTTCCGGATCGCTGGGAGCCGCTCGTGCACGACGCCGACAACTTTGCCGCCAATCTTCGTTTCGCCTGCGCGACGCGGCGATCGATCTCGCAGATCTGTCGCGAGATCGGCATCAACCGTCAGCAGTTCAACCGCTACATCAGTGGCGAGGCGCGGCCGTCGGCGCATAATGTCGCGCGCATCGCCAGCTTCTTCGGGCTGCAGGCGCAGGACTTTTCCCTGTCGTCGAAACTGTTCGAAGCCCGCATGGTCAGGCCCGATCGCGACCGCTCGCAAGCCGGGCTGCTGCTTGAAGGATTTCCCGGTGATCTGGCCGGGCTTCGCCGCCATATCGGCTATTACCAGACCTACCATCTCTCGCCGTCGTGGCCCGGCCGCGTCGTCTGTTCCTGCGCCCGCATTCACGAGGAGAGCGGATCGATCCGGGTGAAGTCGATTGAGCGCATCCGCGATGCCGCCAACGAAATCCAGCAGTTTTCGAAATATGTCGGCCTCGTCACCTTCTGGCGCAATCGCATCTTCATCGCCGAGCGCAGCGTCGGGCGCCAGCCGATGCTGTCGCAGACGATCCTGATGCCGTTCGAAGTGCATCAGCGCGTCTATCTGCGCGGCACGACCATGGGCGTTTCCTGGCGCAAGGAAAACCTGCCCTATGCCTCGCGGATGATCTGGCGCACCCTCGGCCAGGAGCCGGATATCCGGCAGATGCTGTCGCGCTGCGGCGTGCTGGCCACAGGCTCGCAGCAGATGCCCTCGACGGTCAGGGCCTTTCTCGAAACGCCTGATGCCGACGTGCTGACGGTGCCGACCGATTATTGAGATAGCGTGCGCGGCGTTGCCGACTTAAAGCGCATCGCGATCTCCAGGTTTGCTCGCTGCGCTTTAAGTTCTTGTTTCTACGCATGTCGTTATCGCAAAACCGCTGCGCACTTTTGCGCGACATGCTCTAGATTGCGTTGCATTCCGCGTCTGCACCGTCGAAGGAGAAGCTGATGAAATCTGCAGATATCGCCATGTCTGGACTTCTGCTCGCGGTCTCGGCCATGCCGTCTGCCGCCGAAGATGCGCGCCCGCCCATCCCGGCTTGCGCGCTTTCCGGCTCCACCAGCGTCATGATCGGCGGCCAGCCGGCGCTTCGGCTCTCCGACGTCGCCAACTGTCCGCCGGAGCTTTACGAGGTGGTGCCGAGCATCATGATCGAAGGGCAGCCGGTCGCGCATTTCCGGTCAGGCAGTGGCGCCACCGGCGACTGCACCGCCAAGGCGGAGCCGTCGGTGACCTTTGAGGGCGAAGCGGCGCAACGATTGGGCGATGTCGATTGCAAGGTGAAGTGACGGCTGGATCGTCTTGACCAACCTAGCCCTCTCCCCGCAGGCGGGGAGAGGGGACTACGTAGGCACTTTCGGCGCTGGCCCTCAGTTGCCCGCACTTTCCATGCGGCGGGTCGTCAGCACCCGCTCCAGCCAGCCGATTTCCATCTCGGGAACGGACTTTAGCAACAGGTCGGTATAGTCGTCGAAGGGCGGTGCCAGCACCTTGGACTTCGGGCCGAAACGCACCAGCCGGCCGCGATGCATCACCGCGACGCTGTCGGCAATCGCCCGGACGATGGCGATGTCGTGGGTGATAAAGACATAGGAAACAGCGGTTTCCTCCTGAAGCTTCAAAAGCAGATTCAGGATGCCTTCGGCCACCAGCGGGTCGAGGGCCGAGGTTGGCTCGTCGCAGAGGATGAGTTCCGGCTCCGCGGCGAGCGCCCGGGCAATGGCGACGCGCTGCTTCTGGCCGCCGGAAAGCTCGGCCGGATAGCGATCGAGGAACTTCGTTCCCATCTCGATCTGGTCGAGCAGTTCCTTGACCCGCGCCGTCTTCTTGGCGCCATGCATGCCGAAGTAGAAGGACAGCGGTCGGCCGACGATGTCGCGCACCGTTTGGCGCGGGTTCATCGCCGTATCGGCCATCTGGTAGATCATCTGGATGCGGCGCAGTTCGTCGTTGCTGCGGCCCTTCAAGGCGCGCGGCAGTTCCTTGCCTTCGAAGGTGATGCGCCCTTCGGTCGGCGGCAAGAGGCCGGTGATGACGCGCGCCAGCGTCGACTTGCCGGAACCGCTTTCGCCAACGATCGCCAACGTCTGGCCCTTGGGCAGATGCATGGAAACGTCGTGCAGCACCTTGAAGCCGTTGGCATAGCCAGCGCTGATATGCTCGATCTTCAATTGCGTGCCGGTCTGGTCCGGCGCTTCTTCGCGCTTGGTCTGGCGTACGCTGACCAGTGCCCGGGTATAGTCTTCGGCCGGAGCCTCGATCACCTGTTTGGTGGTGCCGTACTCCACCGTCTTGCCGTGGCGCAGCACCATGATGTCGTCGGAGATCTGGGCGACAACGGCAAGGTCATGGGTGATGTAGAGGGCTGCGGTGTGCGTTTCCTCGATCGCGTGCTTGATCGCGGCGAGCACGTCGATCTGGGTCGTCACGTCGAGCGCCGTCGTCGGCTCGTCGAAGACGATCAGCTCCGGGTTGGGGCAGAGCGCCATAGCGGTCATCGCCCGCTGCAACTGACCGCCGGAAACCTGGTGAGGATAACGCTCGCCGAAGCTTTCCGGATTCGGCAAGCCGAGCACCTGGAACAGGTAGAGCGCACGCTTTTTTGCTTCCTCGCGGTTCATGATGCCGTGGCGAAGCGATGCCTCGATCACCTGATCACCGAGCCGGTGCGCCGGGTTGAAGGCGGCGGCCGCCGACTGTGCGACGTAGCAGACGCGGGCGCCGCGGATCGAGCGGATGCCGTTCTTGTCGAGCGGCAGGATATCCTTGCCGTCGAGCAGCACCTGGCCCCCGGTGATGCGCACGCCACCGCGGCCATAGGCGAGCGCCGACAGGCCAATGGTCGACTTGCCGGCCCCGGATTCGCCGATCAGGCCAAGCACCTTGCCCTTCTGGAGGTCGAAGGAAACGCCTTCGACCAGGGTCACGGTTTTCGGTGGCTCGCCCGGGGGATAGCTGGTCGCTTCGATCTTCAGGTTCTTGACGGAAAGAAGCGTGTTCTTGTCAGGTGAAGCCTCAGGCATCGCCACGCCCTCCTTTCAGGCTGGAGGTTCTCTTCATCAGCCAGTCGACCACGAGGTTGACGCAGATCGCCAGTGTCGCGATCGCAGCACCCGGGATCAGGGCAGCTGATATGCCGAAGATGATGCCATCCTTGTTGTCCTTGACCATGCCGCCCCAGTCGGCGGCCGGCGGCTGGATGCCGAGGCCGAGGAAGGAGAGGGTGGAAAGAAACAGGATGGAAAAGGCAAAGCGCAGGCCGAACTCGGCAAGCAGCGGCGACAACGTGTTGGGCAGGATCTCGCGGAAGATGATCCAGACGCTGCCTTCGCCTCTTAGTCTGGCCGCCTCGACGAACTCCATGACCGCGACATCGAGCGCGACCGCGCGGCCGATGCGGAACACGCGGGTGGAATCGAGCACGGCCATGACCAGGATCAGGATCCACAGATGCTGCGGCAGCACCGCCAGCACGACGAGGGCGAAGATCAGCGTCGGGATCGCCATCATCAGATCGTTGAAGCGGGAGAAGAACTGGTCGACGAACCCGCCCATGACCGCGGCGGTGAAGGAGAGGATCATGCCGAGCGAGAAGGACAGCACGGTTGCCGCCAGCGCCACGAAGATGGTGGTGCGGGCGCCGTAGATCAGGCGCGACAGCAGGTCGCGCCCGAGATTGTCGGTGCCGAGCAGGAAGTCGCCACCGGAAGGAAGCCAGACGTCGCCGACGACCTCGCGTTCGCCGAAGGGGGCGATGACAGGGGCGAACAGGGCGCAGAAGATCGCAATGGCGATGCCGGCGATGCCGATCCAGGCGCTAAGGGGGATGGATCTCAGGTTCATCGCGGATGCCTCAGTCTCGGGTTGGCGAGAATGGCGATAATGTCGGCCGCCATGTTGAGGAAGATGTAGAAAGCCGCGAAGATCAGGCCGCAGGCCTGCACGACCGGCATGTCGCGCACGGTCACGGCATCCACCATGTATTGCCCCATGCCGGGATAGACGAACACCACCTCGACCACGACGACGCCGACGACGAGATAGGCAAGGTTGAGCGCGATGACGTTGATAACAGGTGCCACGGCATTGGGAGCGGCGTGGCGGGCGATGATGCGGAACATGCCAAGCCCTTTGAGTTCGGCCGTCTCGACATAGGCCGACGACATGACGTTGAGGATCGCCGCTCGGGTCATGCGCATCATGTGGGCGAGAACGACGAGCACGAGGGTTGCGACCGGAAGCGCGATCGCCGAAAGCCGCTCGCTGAAGGTCATGCTGTCATAGACCGTCGCCGGGAAGGTGGCGACGCCGAATTTGACGGCGAAGAACATGATCAGGAGATAGCCGACGAAGAACTCGGGCAGCGAGATGGCCGCCAGTGAGACGACGTTGATGATCTTGTCCGGCAGCCGGTTGCGGAACTGCACCGCCAGCATGCCCAAGCCGACGGCAAGCGGCACGGAGACGAGCGCGGCGAAGAAAGCGAGGAACAGCGAATTGCCGAGACGCTTGCCGATCTGTTCCCCGACCGAGTTCTTGCTGGCCCAGGAGGTGCCGAAGTCGCCTTGCACGGCGCCGCCGAGCCAGGAGAGGTAACGCTCGCTCCAGGGCTTGTCGAGGCCGAGGTCCTTGCGGATGTTTTCCACCGCCTGCGGCGTTGCCGACTGGCCGAGATAGGTGGTGGCGAAGTCGCCGGGAAGCGCCTCGATGCCGCCGAAGATCATCAGCGACACGGCAAAGAGCAGGCCGACGCTCAGGCCGAGGCGCTGAAGGATCAGCGCCGCGAGAGGACGGCGAAAGATAAAGCGCCGCCTGAAGGTGCCACCGAGTTCGCCCTGGGCGTCGGCGGGGTTGGGTTTTGCTGGTACACCGGAAAGATCGGCAGACCGCGGATGTGCTCCATCCGCGGTCCCATCCGTCGGAACCGGACCAGTCATCGGTCCGCTTTCCATCATCAGGCGTCGAGCCAGACGCGGGTCGCGACGTAGCCATTCGACATGTCGTTGCCGATATCGTGGACGTAGCCTTTCACCTGCTTGGTGGAGGCGTTCACGAAGTCGTTGAACATCGGCAGGATCAGGCCGCCTTCGTCGCGCACCATCATCGCCATGGTGCGATACATGTCCTTGCGCTTGGTCTCGTCCAGTTCGGAGCGTGCCTCGAGCAGGATCTTGTCGAAGTCGGGGCGCAGGAAGCGCGTGTCGTTCCAGTCGGCGGTGGACAGATAGGCTGTCGAATACATCTGGTCCTGGGTCGGGCGCCCGCCCCAGTAGGATGTGGAGAACGGCTGGACGTTCCAGACGTTCGTCCAGTAGCCGTCGCCCGGTTCGCGCTTGACCTCGATCTCGATGCCTGCCTTCTTCGCGCTTTCCTGGTAGAGCACGGCCGCATCGACGGCGCCTGGGAAGGCGACGTCGGAGGTGCGCAGCAGCACCGAGCCACTGTGGCCGGACTTCTTGTAATGGAAGGCCGCCTTGTCGGGGTCATAGGCGCGCTGCTCGATGCCTTCGGGGAAGAGGGCGTAGGTGTCGTTGATCGGGAAGTCGTTGCCGACCTTGCCGTAACCGCCGAGGATGCGCTCGACCATGGTCTCGCGGTCCATCGCATATTTCAGCGCCATGCGCAGGTCGATATTGTCGAACGGCGCAGTGTTGCAGTGCATGATGAAGACGTAGTGGCCGCGGCCGGACGTGTTCAGGATCTCGACGGTCGGCGCCTTCTTCAGGAGATTGACGGTCTTCGGATCGACGCGGTTGATGAAGTGGACCTGACCGGAGGAAAGGGCCGCGATGCGAGCGGTGGCATCGTTGATTGCAATCAGCTCGACCGAATCGACAAAGCCGCGATCCGTCCGCCAGTCGTCGGTGTTTCGCTCGAAGGTGGCGCGAACGCCGGCCTCGAAGCTCGCCACCTTGAAGGGTCCGGTGCCGATCATGGCGTCGGGAGCGTCGATGCCACCATTCGGCTGGATGATCAGGTGATAGTCGGACAGAAGCAGCGGCAGATCGGCATTGCCCTCCGTCAGCTTCAGCACCAGCTTGTCGCCGTCGGCCTTGATCTCCTCGATCGATTTCATCACGCCGAGCGCGCCGGACTCCGACTTCTCGTCGGTGTGGCGCTGCAGCGTCTTGATGACGTCGTCGATGGTCAGTTCCTTGCCGTCGTGGAACTTCACGCCCTTGCGGATGGCGAAGGTCCAGGTCGAGGCATCGGCAGATGGCTCCCAGGATTCGGCGAGCGCCGGCACGGGTGCGCCGGTGGTCGGATGGCTTTCGACCAGCATGTCGCCCCAGTTGCGGCCGACGACGAACATGAACTGCGAGAGTGCCTTGGCCGGATCTTTCGAGTCGGTCGCGGCAGCGCCTTCGAGGCCGAGTTTCAGATGGCCGCCGCGCTTCGGCTCCTGGGCCGCGGCGCTGGTGGCAAACAGTGTTCCTGCCGTCGATGCGAGGATGCCGGCTGCAGCCGCGCGTCCGAGAAATTCACGCCGGTTCATCCTGCCGAGCATGACCTGTCGTGTGAGGTAATCCTTGTAATCGCTCATTCCCCTGTTCCCTTCTGTGTCGGCATTCGCCGTTCGTTGTGGTTGGTAGAGATTGCTGCGTACCGCCACCTTGCGGATGGCTTTCGGATCGGCCGTTTGGGCCCATTTTTTGTCTTCGCTTGCCTCGTTTCTCCTTTCTCGGGCGGACGCTCTTGGCTTCAGATCGATAAGCCTAATCGCTCGATTGCACCTTGTAACGTCCTAAATTATAATTCATTTCCATAAGCTACATTTATGGATAGGCCTTCGGCGGCGCGCGGGAGACCCCACACGTTCCGTGACGTCGCTTTGCCGGTTCACCGGCCCGTCGTCAGTCCTGCGCCGCCCGTGGCAGCGTCTGTCAGCGCCCCTTCCAGACCGGGTCGCGCTTCTCGGCAAACGCCTTTGCGCCCTCCAGCTGGTCCTCGCTCGAATAAAGAATGTCGACAGTCTTGAACTGCCGGCGGGTGATCTTGTTCATCGTCGCCTGGAAGGTCTCGCCCTCGGCTGCGCGCACCACTTCCTTGATGGCGGCATAGACGAGCGGCGGGCCGCTCTCGAGCAGGCGGGCGAGCTCCCAGGCGCGCGCCATCAGCTTGTCGGCGGGCAGGATCTCGTTGACGAAGCCCCAGCGGTTGGCTTCGACGACATCGAGCCAGCGGCCGGTCAGGAGCATGTCCATGGCGATGTGATAGGGGATGCGCTTCGGCAGCTTGATCGAGGCGGCGTCGGCGACGGTGCCGGAGCGGATTTCCGGCAGCGCGAAGGTGGCGTGCTCGGCTGCGAGGATCAGATCGGTGGAAAGCGCGATTTCGAGGCCGCCACCGCAGCAGATGCCGTTGACGGCTGATATCACAGGCTTGTTGAGATCGCGCAGTTCCTGCATGCCGCCGAAGCCGCCGATGCCGTAGTCGCCATCGACAGCATCGCCGGCCGCCGCCGCCTTCAGGTCCCATCCCGGACAGAAGAATTTTTCGCCGGCCCCGGTGATGATGGCGACGCGCAGCGTGTCGTCGTCGCGAAAGTCGCGGAAGATCTCGCCCATCACCCGGCTGGTCTTCAGGTCGATGGCGTTCGCCTTCGGCCGGTCGATCGTGACTTCGAGAATGCCGCCTTCGCGGCGGGTAAGGATCGGTCCGGTCATGGCGTCAGTTCCTCCGGCGGATCAGGGCGTCGGCGGCGATGGCTCCATGGCCTTCCGGTAACACCATTAAAGGATTGATATCGAGTTCTTCGAGGTTTGAAGCGTTTGAAACGACATAGGATGCCGCAGCGGCGACAGCGTCGGCAAGGGCCGCGAAATCGCCCTTCGGTCCGCCGCGGTAGCCGTCGAGCAACTTCCTGATCTTCAGTCCGTCGATCGCCTCGCGGATCAGCTCCGGCGTCGTCGGCAGCGTCAGGATTGCGGAATCATCCAGCAGTTCCACGAGGATGCCGCCGGCGCCGATGGTCAGCACCGGGCCCGCGACGGGATCGCGCATCGCGCCGATGATGAGTTCGGCCACGGGTTTTGCCACCATCTTCTCGATGAGATAACCCGATGCCACGGCAGCCATGCCTTCCGCGGCGCTAAGCACCTCGGCACTGCTTGCAAGGTTCAGCTTGACGGCCCCGGCCTCGGTCTTGTGGGCGACGCCCAGCCCCTTGAGCACGACGGGGAAACCGAGGCTTTCGGCTGCCGTGGCGGCCTCTTGCGGCGTCGATGCGGTCGTGCCCGGCGGAACCTTAAGGCCCGAAGCCGCAAGCTCGGTCTTGGCTTCATGTTCGCTAAGGGTGATGGCATTGCCACCGCCTGAAACGCCGCCGTTCAGGAGCTTCGGCGGTGCGGGTCTGGCCCAGGCCGCGCCGATGCCGGCAGCGGTCTCGACGGCTGCCAACGCCTCGTCGATCCCAAAGAAGGGGATGACACCGGCAGCCATCAGAGAGAGTGCCGTCTGTTCCGGCATGTTTTCGCCGAGGCTGGCGACGATACCGGCGCGGGCGCTGGTCGCGTTTGCCGCATCGATCACCGCGTCGCAGGTCGTCACCCAGTCGGCCGCGTCGCAGCGGTCCTGGCGGGGGAAGTCCAGCACGATCAGGTTGAGCGCATAGCCGCCCTTCATCATCGCGCTGAAGGCGGTCGTCTGTTTCTCGCGGTTGCCCCAGACGAAGGTGTGGTAGTCGAGCGGGTTGGCGATCGTCACCATCTCGCCGAGGCTTTCCTTCAGGGGGCGTCGCTGTTCTTCCTTCAGTGCCCGGAAGTTGACGCGATAGCGCACGCCGGCATCCGCCATCAGCGAGGCCTCGCCGCCCGAACAGCTCATCGAGGAAATCTCGCTGCTTTCGAGCGGGCCGGCGACATGCAGCAGCTTCAACGTTTCCAGCAGCGCCGGCAGCGTGTCGACGCGGCCGATGCCGAGGCGGGCGAGAAGTGCGGAGGAGACCCGGTCGTTGCCGGCAAGCGAGGCCGTGTGCGAGACCGTGGCAAGCTGGGCTGCCTCCGACTTGCCGACCTTCAAAGTCACGACCGGCTTGCCGAGTTCACGGGCGCGCGTTGCCAGCCGCTCGAGCGCTGCAATGCTGTCGAAACCCTCGATATGCAGGCCGACGGCAGTGACGCGCGGATCTTCCAGCACGGCGCAGGCGATGTCGGACAGGCCGGTCTGCGCCTGGTTGCCGGCGGTCATGAGATAGGCGAGCGGCAGGCCGCGCGTCTGCATCGAGATGTTGCAAGCGATGTTGGAGGATTGCGTCAGGACGGCAACGCCTCTTTCGACGCGCTGCATACCGTGCTGGTCGGGCCAGAGCAGGGCGCCGTCGAGCATGTTGATGAAGCCGTAACAATTCGGGCCGACGATTGGCATGTCGCCGGCAGCGGCAACGAGCGCTTCCTGCATGTCGTTGCCGTCATCGAGTTCGCTTGCCGCCTCGCGAAAACCCGAGGCATAGCAGACGGCGCCGCCGGCACCGCGCGCCGAAAGCGCCGCGATGATGTCGATGGTGAGCTGCCGATTGACGCCGACGAAGGACGCGTCCGGTGCTCCGGGAAGGTCGGCGACCGAGCGGTAGCACCTGCGTCCGAGGATCTGGTCCTCCCTCGGATGCACCGGCCAGATATCGCCGGCGAAGCCCATCTTGTCGCATTGTTCGATGACCCGCCGCGCCTCCTTGCCGCCGAAGACGGCGATGGATTTTGGTCGGATCAGCCTGTCGAGGGAACGGGGTGTTTGGGTCATCTAATCAGACACTCCCACGTTCCTGTGTTTCGCGACGCCCTCATTCCTGTGCTCGTCACAGGAATCCAGCCGTCTTGCATCGGCAAGCCGGTGAAGAGTGTTTCTGCCTTGGAGGCGGTGTCGGGTCTGGTGTTCGTCAAAGGGTCAATCGCGGCACGGACGTGCCGCTGCTGGATTCCTGTGACGGGCACAGGAATGAGGGGTGGGGAGGAGCGCCGCTCGATCATTCGTTACGCTCCGAGCGGCCGCAGCAGGTCGCGGCTGATGATGTGGCGCTGGATCTCGGAGGTGCCGTCCCAGATGCGCTCGACGCGGGCGTCGCGCCAGAAGCGGGCGAGCGGCAGGTCGTCCATCAGCCCCATGCCGCCGAAGATCTGGATCGCCTCGTCGGTGACGCGGGCAAGCATTTCGGTGGCGTAGACCTTGGCAGAGGCGATCTCGCGGTTGGAGGGCAGGCCCTGGTCGAGGCGCCAGGCGGCCGAAAGCGTCAGCAGATCGGCGGCGTCGATCTCGGTGATCATGTCGGCGAGCTTGAAGGAGACGCCCTGGTTGGCGCCGATCGGCTTGCCGAACTGCTTGCGCTCGGCGGCGTAGTTCAGCGCGTAATCGAAGGCGCGACGCGCGCGGCCGACCGAGGTCGCAGCCACCGTCAGCCGTGTGGCGAACAGCCAGTCGTTGGCGACGTCGAAGCCTTTGTGTACTTCGCCGAGGATCTGGGCGGAGGGCAGGCGGCAGTCGTCGAAGGTCAGGATGCAGTTGTTGTAACCGCGGTGGGAGACGGAGCTGTAACCCTTGCGGATCTCGAAGCCGGGCGTGCCGCGGTCGACGAGGAAGCAGGTGATCTTCTTTTTTGGCCCGCGCGGTGTGTCCTCTTCACCCGTTGCGATGAAGACGATGACGAAATCGGCGATGTCCGCATGGCTGATGAAATGCTTGGTGCCGTTGACGATCCAGTCGTCGCCGTCCTTGCGGGCAAAGCACTTCATGCCGCGCACGTCGGAGCCGGCATCCGGCTCGGTCATGGCGAGCGCGTCGAACTTGTCGCCCTTGACCGCCGGCAGCAGGTATCTTTCGCGCTGCTCGTCGTTGCAGGCCATCAGGATGCCCGAAGGGCGGCCGAAGAAGACGGTGAGGCCCATCGAGCCGCGGCCGAGCTCGCGTTCGACCAGCGTGAAGGACGTATGGTCGAGACCGGCGCCGCCCACCTCTTCGGGGAAATTGCAGCCGAAGAAGCCGATTTCCTTGCACTTGCGGGCAATATCCTGGCCCAGTTCGGGCGGCACGATACCCGTGCGCTCGACCTCGTCCTCATACGGATAGATTTCGGTCTCGACGAAGCTGCGGACCGTGTCGACGATCATCTGCTGTTCATCGGTCAGTGCGAAATTCATGTGTTCTCCCTCGCAATTTATCTGCCTGCCCTCTGGCCGATCTCCCCATCGGCCGCTGGCATGCGCGGTTGCCTGCCCCTCACCCTAACCCTCTCCCCGCAGGCGGGGAGAGGGGACGCTTTGCGACTGCGCTCCTACTGCCGAAGACAGGGGCGAGCGGCTGCAGCATGTTCCTTCGCCCGTTGACGGGGACAAGGTCGCGGCAGCGGGATGAGGGGCGGCCGTCGCCCGACTTTTCCCGCAAAGACTGCCCCTTCCACGTCGAAGGAGCCGTCCGTTAGCGCTTCTGGCCGACGAACCGTCCGGCACCTTCGGGCGTCGGCAGGCCGGCGTGGGCCTCGGTGATCGCCTTCAGCTTGTCCAGGACCTTGGCTGGGGCAGCGACCGATTTGCCGGCCTTGCTGTCGACGTGCAGCATCATCTGCTCGGCGGTTGCGATGGCTTCCTTCGTTTCGGCATTGTAGATCGTCGAGAAGAGATGCAGGCGCTTCTCGTCCGACGACAGAAGCTGGCAGGTCGAATAGAGCGCATCGCCGAGCTTGGCCTCGCCGAGGTTCCGGATATGGGTCTCGACCGTGTAGTAGCTGTGGCCGTCGCGGACATAGTCGAGGTCGACGCCGATCAGGCGCAGCAGGCCGTCGGAGGTATCGCCGAACACCTGGAGATAGCGGTGCTCGGTCATGTGGCCGTTATAGTCGACCCAGGCGGCGCTGACCTTGGTGTCGAGAATGTGCAGCGGCTTGACGTCGCCGAGATCGGCTTCAGGCTTCTTGGCGTTGGCCCAGAGCTTCGCCTCGAAGTCGGCAAGCAGCTTGCCGGCGCCCCAGCCTTCGCCGCCATTGCCCGATTTCAGCGCATGCATGATGCCGACGAGGTTTTCGTCGCGGATGCGCTCGAGCTCGCGGATCGAGCGGCCGGCGGCCTGCGCGTCCGACTGTGCACCGATCTTCTCCACCAGCGCATCGTCGAGATCGACGACATCGGTGAACTTGGTCCAGGGCCATTTCAGGCAGGGGCCGAACTGGGCAAGGAAGTGGCGCATGCCGGCTTCGCCGCCGGCGATGCGGTAGGTCTCGAACAGACCCATCTGCGCCCAGCGCATGCCGAAGGAGTAACGCATGACATTGTCGAGCGTCTCGGTATCGCAGATGTCATCCTGGATCAGCCACAGCGCCTCGCGCCAGAGCGCTTCCAGCAGACGGTCGCCGACGAAGGCCTCGATCTCCTTGGCAATGACGACGCCCTTCATGCCGATCTGTTCGACGCCCTGCATGGCGCGCTCGATCGTCGCCTTCGACGTCTTCTTGCCGCCGACGAGTTCGACGAGCGGCAGCAGGTAGACGGGGTTATACGGGTGCGCCACGAACATGCGCTCGGGGTGCTTCATCTCGGCCTGCAGGTCGGATGGTAGCAGCCCCGAAGTGGAGGAGCCGATCAGCGCGTCAGGTCTTGCGGCGGCATCGATCTGAGTGATGACGCCGCGCTTCAGCTCCAGCCGCTCGGGCACGCTTTCCTGAATCCAATCAGCGTCCTTGACCGTTTCCTCGATGCTTTTGCAGAAGGTGAGTTTTCCCTTCGGCGGCAGCGGCGCCATGGTCAGCATCGCATAGGCGCGCTCGGCATTGGCCATGACTTCGCCGATGATGCGTTCTGCCTCCGGATGCGGGTCGAAGATCTTCACATCGATGCCGGCAAGCGCAAACCGCGCTACCCAGGCGCCGCCGATGACGCCGCCACCGACGCAGGCTGCTTTCGTTATAAGGCTCATGATATCCCCGCTCAGCGCTTCGTCAGCTTCAGTTTCTTGCGGACCTCATCCGGCCCGATGATCTTGGCACCCATGCCCTCGATGAGGCCGACTGCCTTTTCGACGAGCTGACCGTTGGTCGCGAGCTGGCCCTTGCCGATATAGAGATTGTCTTCGAGGCCGACGCGGACGTTGCCGCCGGCAAGGACTGCTGCTGCCGGGTAGGCAAGCGCGTTCCGGCCGATTGAGAAGGCAGAGAAGGTCCAGTTATCCGGCACGTTGTTGACCATGGCCATGAAGGTGTTGAGGTCATCAGGCGCCCCCCACGGAATGCCCATGCAGAGCTGGATCAGCACCGGATCCTCGATCAGCCCTTCCTCGGCGAGCTGCTTGGCGAACCAGAGGTGGCCGGTGTCGAAGGCCTCGATCTCGGGGCGGACACCGAGCGCCGTCATCTGCCGCGCCATTTCGCGCAGCATCGACGGCGTGTTGGTCATGACATAGTCGCCGAGCGAGAAGTTCATGGTGCCGCAGTCGAGCGTGCAGATTTCCGGCAGGCAGTCGGCGACATGGGCAACGCGCTCGGTGGCGCCGGCCATGTCGGTGCCTTTTTCGTTGACCGGGAACGGGCTTTCGACATTGCCGAAAACCAGGTCCCCGCCCATGCCGGCTGTCAGGTTGAGCACGACATCGACATCGGCGGAGCGGATGCGGTCGGTGACTTCGCGGTAGAGATCGAGCCTGCGGGCAGGGGCGCCGGTGTCCGGATCGCGGACGTGGCAGTGGGCCACGGCAGCACCCGCCTTGGCGGCTTCAATCGCCGCATCGGCAATCTGCTTTGGCGTGATCGGAACGTGGCTGGACTTTGAAACGGTGTCTCCGGCGCCGGTGACGGCACAGGTGATGAATACCTCGCGGTTCATGCTGAGCGGCATTGCAGTCTCCCTTTTATTAAAGCCATTACGAGCCAAGAACGGCGGCTCTGCTTTTCATAATCGGTTCTATCTTGTACATTATCGGCAACGATAAGGAGAAGTTTGCGAATGGATCAGAGCGTTTCGCAGGTGCAGCACGCCGACATCCTGGTGTTGCCGGAGACCAACCTGATCCTCGTTGCCTCGGTGATCGAGCCGATGCGCGCTGCCAACCGCATCGCCGGCCGGCCGCTCTACAGCTGGACGCTCTACAGCCCTGACGGCGAGCCGATCGAAACCAAGAGCGGCATCCCCATTCCGGTTGCAGGCGCTTTCCGACCACAGCGCGAAACGGCGCCGCTCTTCATCCTGTCGAGCTACAATTGGCAGCGGAGCGCCACCTCGCAGCTGAAGATGATGCTGTCGCAGACGGCGCGCCATCGCGAGCTGATGGCGGGCATCGAATCCGGCTCCTGGCTGCTTGCCGAAACCAGCTTGCTCGACAATTCCAAAGCCACCACCCACTGGGAGGATTTCGAGGATTTTACCGCCACCTATCCGCAGGTGACGATGGTGCGCGAACGGTTCGTCATCGACGGCAAGCGCATCACCACCGGCGGCTCCCTGCCGACGCTCGACCTGATGCTGGAGCTGATCCGCCGGGCGCACGGCTATTCGCTGGCGCTCGAAGTGTCGCGCCTGTTCATCTACGAACAGGAGCGCACCCGCGGCGACCTCCTGCAGATGCCGGCGATCGGCAACATGCGCATCCTCGACCCCCGTGTCGGCGCCGCGGTCAAGCTGATGGAGGAAACGGTTGAGGCGCCTTTGACGCTCGCGCGGCTCGCCCGCCGCATCGGCGTCGGTGCCCGGCACCTGCGGGACCTGTTTCGCGACACGATGGGGGTGGGGCCGCACGAACATTACCTGGCGCTGCGCCTTAATGCGGCGCGGCGTAAGGTGATCGAGACGCGCATGGAATTTGCCGACATCGCCGCGATCACCGGCTTCAATTCGTCATCATCCTTCTCGCGCAGCTACCGCGCCCATTACCGCGAGAGCCCGAGCGAGACGCGTCGTCGGCTGAAGCTTGGCCATGGAGCCGAGGATCGCGGCCGTTCGCCGGAGGGTGCGATCGGCAAGGCCAAGGCGACTGGACATCCCTAAGGCACGTCGCGCAAAAGTGTTCAGCGGTTTTGCGATGACGACATGCGAAAAAACAAGAGCTTAAAGCGCAGCAAGCGAATCCGAAAGATCGCGACGCGCTTTAGCTGCTCAGGTGGAGACACCGGCTTTGAGGCGACGATGCACCTCATGAGCTGATTCAACGGTGCGGTATTCCTGAGTCGTTTCAGCTGTTTGACGGCAGATCGTGAAGAACTGATTCCGGCGATCCCGATTACGCTGGCGAGGCTGTCGCTGCCTGCGGACCCGTCTTCATCATGCCGATCATCAGGTCGCCGACCTCGCTGGAAAAGGCGCCGCGCGGCCAGATGAGCGTCAGCGACTGGCGGTAGAGCGGCCCTAGCCGGATCATGGCGGGTGGGCGCTGGACCCGCGACAGCGAGGTTTCCGGCAGCACCGAGAGATAGCCATGGTGGCTGACCAGGTTGATGATGACGGGGATGGAATCGACCTCGACCAGTGTCACGCGGCGGTGCTCATGCTCCGTGAGCGTGTCATCGAGAAAGCGGGTGACCTCCCGGCGCAGGCCGCTTCGCACGCTCGGAACGGCGATCGGGCAGGTGGCGAGCAGCCGGGGGAGATCGCCGCCCATTTCCGAAAGGGCCGGTGCCGGACCGGCGAGCACCAGTGCGGTTTCGGACACGAGACGGCCGTCGAAATCTGGTGGAATGCCGGCGATATCGAGCAGGGCGGCGTCGAAGCGCCGGCTCTTGAGACCGGCGAGAAGCTCGTCGGCGGTGGTGCTGGAGATGAACAGCGATTGCCGCGGGCGGGAGCGGTGCCAAGTGGCCGTCAGCGCCGCCAGCATGCGGGCAATCTCGCTTTCCGGCCCGAGCGGCATGACCGCGCCGAGGCGCCAGGTGGTGACGTCGCGGCGGAACCGGTCGGCCGAAGCGCGCGTCAGCCGCGCCCAGATGTCGAGCAGGCGTTCGACTTCAGGGATGATGCCGAGGGCTGTCGGGGTGCAGACGATGCCGCCATGGGACCGCCCGAGCAGCCGGCATTGCAGATGACGTTCGAGGTCGGCGATCTGCCGTGTCAGTTGCGGCTGGCCAAGGCCGAGGGTGCGGGCGGCCGCCCGGATGCTGCCGGCCCGGGCGATCCGGACGAAACGGTCGAGGGCGACGAGGCCGACAGGCGGGATCGCAGTCGGTGGTTCGCCGCTAGCCGTAGTCAGCAGCGCCCGGATTGTGGCGCTTGCTTCGGTCACATCGGCCTGGCGTGCACGGGCCTCCAGCGTTAGGGCCACGAGGCCGCCGTCGCGACGGAAAAGCGGGATCGAAACGGCCTGTTCGAAGCGGCGAACGGCGGCGCTGACGCTCGACGGCGCACGGCTGCTCAAGGTGGCGGCGCGCCTTATGCCGCCTTCGCGCATGACGGCCTCGACGAGCAGGATCGTGGCGATATCCATTGCGTAAGTTCTCCGCCGGCATCGTCGGTGCCACCATGTTCAGAATTTGGCATCGGCCGTTCCGGATTTGGGATATATCACGAGAGCGAACAAAACGCATAGCATGCTGGCAGACGATCCCTCGCCCATAGAGGCGGGATCGCATCAAGTCTTTGCATCCACGCATCGTTTCGGCGTCGAGGCGGATCGCGTGGTAAGGTTCTCGAGGCATGCTGCAACAGGTCAAGTCCATCGTTCTCTGCGGAAAACCGCTCGACTTCGCGACGCTCGAGGAAATCGGCTCGGGTGCGGCGCGACCGGTCGCGGACGAGGGCGGCATGGAGCGGGTGGCGGCTGCCCACAAGGTGATCGCCGATCGCATCGCGCTCGGCCTGCCGGTCTACGGGTCCAACACCGGCGTCGGCTCGATGAAGGACCGGCTCTGGACGGCGGACGATCTGGCGGAGTTCAATACCTCCTTGGTGCGTGCCCATCATTTCGGCACCGGCGAATTTTTTGCGGTGCCGATCGTGCGCAAGGCCATCGCCATTCGCTGCAACACCGCGATGCGCGGGCATACCGGATGCAGCCCCGAGCTGATCCACGCCTTCCTCGCACTCATCGAGCACGACATCATCCCGGCAGTGCGTCGGCACGGCTCGATGGGCTGCGCCGATATCGGCCTGATGGGGCAGATCGCGGCCGTTCTGACCGGGGTCGGCGAAGCCTATCATCGCGGCCGGCTGGTTCCGGCCGAAACGGCGCTTGCCGATGCCGGGCTGACGCCTTTGGTGATGCGGCCGCGCGACGCGCTTGCGGCACTCAGCGTCAATGCGATTGCCTATTCGGCGGCCGCCGACGTGCTGCGCGAGGCGGCAGCGGCCATCCGCGTGCTGCTGGTGACCGGCGTGATGTCGTCGCAGGCGCTTGGCGCTTCGGCTGATCCGTGGCGGGTGGCCGCGACGCTGTCGACGCGGGGCGAGGCGCTGGTCGGCTCCTGGCTCTACGGCCAATCGGGCGTTTCCGACTGGCCCTTGCCGACGGCGATCCATGACCCATTGAGCCTGCGCATGACCGCACAGGTGTTCGGCGCCGTTGTCGATACGCTGCTGGTTGCCGCCGGCCGTCTGGTCGAGGCGACCTATCTTTCCGACGACAATCCGGTGGTGCTCGGCGGCCAGGTGCATGCCTCGGGTGCTTCGCTGCCCTTGACCACGACGCTCTATGTCGAAACGGCGCAAATCGCGTTTTCCCATGTGGCGCGCAACGTGCTCAACCGTTGCATCCTTCTGTCGAACGGCGGGCGCCGCAACCTGCCGGTCAATCTGGTGGCGCCGGGCGAAATCGCCACCGGCCTCGGCCCGCTGATGAAGCTTGCGGTCGAGCTCTACATGCGCGTGCAGTCGATGGCGGTGCCGCTTTCGGCCCAGTCGATCGTCGTTGCCGGCGGGTTGGAGGAAGAGGCGACCTTCCTGCCTTTGATCGTCGAGCGCATGGAAACCCAGGTGCGCGATCTGCGGCAGTTGGCGGCGATCGAGGCGATCCTGTCGTCGCAGGCGATCGATCTTGTCGGCGATGCGCCACACGGCATCGTCAAGCTCGCGCATGAGCGCACCCGCTCGATCAGCCCGATCTATCTGAAGGACCGGCCGCTATCGAAGGAAATCGAGGCGTTGCAAGGCGCGTTTACCTGCCATGACCTGCTGCGCACCTTCGTCACCATGGCGCCGATGCCGGAGTTCGACGACTTCTTTGCGCTGAGCAAGTGATCCAGGCTGATCCAACAAGGCTGATCCGATGGAGAGAACACGATGTCCGATTTCGATCTTGTCCTGAAAGGCACCATCGTTCTCCCGCACCGGATCGTCGAAGGCGGACATGTGGCCGTGCGCGATGGCAAGGTCGTGCATGTCGGGCAGGGGGTGGCACCGGCTGCCCGTGAACGCCACGATCTCGGACGCGCAATGATCCTTCCCGGCGCCATAGACGCGCAGGTGCATTCGCTGTCGCAGAAGAACCAGGAGGATTTCGTCTGGTCGACGCGCTCGGCCGCGGCCGGCGGTGTGACCACGATCGTCGACATGCCCTATGACGAAGGCAATCTCGTCTGCTCGGCGGAGGCCGTTGGGCGCAAGGTCGCCCATGCGAGCCCGCAGGCGCGGGTCGACTTCGCCCTCTACGGCACGGTCGACCCCGAGGAGGGGCCGGCCCGCATCCTCGAAATGGTCGAGGCCGGCGTTGCCGCCTTCAAGTTCTCCACCTTCGGCACCGACCCCAAGCGCTTTCCGCGCATTCCCGCAGCGCTGCTCGAGGATTGCTTTCGCGCGATCGCGCCGACGGGGCTTACAGCCGGGGTGCACAACGAGGACGACGAGGCGGTGCGCGGCGCGATCGAAAAGGTCAGGGCCGCTGGGATCACCGATTATCGCGCCCATGGCCTTTCCCGTCCGCCGCTCACCGAGCTCTTGGCGACCAACCAGATCTACGAAACGGGTGCTTCGACCGGATGCCCGGCGCATGTGGTCCACTGCTCGCTCGGGCGCGGCTACGAGATTGCCGACGCCTACCGGCGCCAGGGCCACGCGGCGACGATCGAATGCTGCATCCATTATCTGACGCTCGACGAGGAGAACGACGTTCGCCGGCTTGGCGGCAAGGCGAAGATCAATCCGCCGATCCGCCCGCGTGCCGAGGTGGAAAAGCTATGGCGGCATGTGGCCGATGGCACGGTGACGATGGTTTCGACCGACCATGTCAGCTGGTCGGAGGATCGCAAGACCAATCCGGACATGCTCGCCAATGCCTCCGGCGTGCCGGGTCTGGAGGTCATGGTGCCGCTGTTCGTCAAGGGCGCGCTTGAGCGCGGCATCCCGCTGACGCGGGCGGCCGAGCTGATGACGCTGAACCCGGCGCGGCATTTCCGGCTCGACCACCAGAAGGGCGCGCTGGAGGCCGGCAAGGGCGCCGATATCATCGTCATGACGCCCGAGCCCTATACCTATGATGCGGCGACAAGCGGTCACAACGTCGTCGGCTGGTCGCCCTATAACGGCATCAGGCTGCCCTGGCGGGTGTCTGCCACCTATCTGCGCGGGTCGCTTGCCTTTGACGGGCGCGCCGTCGTCGCCAAGCCTGGCACCGGCGCCTTCGTTCGCCCGCTGCAGACTTTGCCTTTGCAGGAGGCCCGATGAGCACGAGCATCAAGACCAATCTGCCGGTGGATGCCAGCCGGATCGCCGGCATCGTCAACGGGCTTGCGGGGATCACGGAGCCGGATCGGCCCTATACCCGCCGGGCTTTCACGCCGCTGTTTCTGGAGGGCCGCGCCTTCCTCGATCGCCGCTTTCGTGCGGCGGGGCTGGAGACGCGCATCGATGCGGCCGGCAATCTCATCGGCCGGCGCAAGGGGCGAAAGTCCGCGCTCGGAACGCTGATGCTTGGTTCCCACTCCGACACGGTGCCGGAGGGCGGTCGCTTCGACGGCATTGCCGGCGTCGCCGCGGCACTTGAAGTGGCGCGCGCGCTTTCCGACGGCGGCATCGAACTCGATCACGACCTGGAGATCGTCGATTTCCTTGCCGAGGAAGTGTCGATCTTCGGCGTTTCCTGCGTCGGCAGCCGCGGCATGGCCGGCATCCTGCCGGATGGCTGGCTGAGCCGGGTGCAGGGCGAACTGAGCCTGCGGCAGGGCATCGTCGAAGTTGGCGGCGATCCGTCGCGGCTGCCAGCGCTCAAGCGTTCCGACATCAAGGCCTTTCTGGAACTGCATATCGAGCAGGGGCCGGTGCTGGAGACCGGGCGCCTGGATATCGGCGTCGTCACAGCGATCTCCGGCATCACCCGCATCGAGATCATCGTCGAAGGGCAGGCCGACCATGCCGGCACGACACCGATGGACCACCGGCGCGATGCGCTTGTCGCAGCCTCCCGGCTGGTGCTGGCAATCGAGGCGCTGGCAACCGAATTCTCCAAGGGCGAGGGACACTTCACCGCGACCGTCGGCGAGTTCTCGATCGAACCGAACGCCGCCAATGTCGTGCCGTCGCGGGCGCGGTTGCTGATCGATGCACGTGCCGAACTGCAGCCGCAGATGGAGAAATTCATCGTCGAACTGGGCGCGCTTGCCGCGCGCGTTGCCGGTGAGGCCGGCGTGACCATCGCGCCCGCCAATGTTATCTCCGACAATCATCCCACACCCGGCGATCCGCTGCTGCTTTCGACGCTGGAGGAAAGCTGCGGCCAGATCGGTGCCCGCCACCGGCGCATGGCCTCCGGAGCCGGGCATGACACCGCGTGGATGGGGCGCATCACCCGCTCGGCGATGATCTTCATTCCGTGCCGGGGCGGTCGTTCGCACGCCCCGGACGAGTGGGCGGAGAACGACGATATCGCGCTAGGCACTGCCGTGCTCTTCGATGCCGTCAGAAGGCTCGACAAACAATTGCAGGAGAAGGTTTGAGATGGGTCGGATATTGACGGAGAAGGATGTCGAAGCTGCGGTCAAGGGCGGCTCCGTCTATGCCGCCGGCGGCGGCGGCTGGGCCGATCACGGCCGCATGCTCGGCTATGCCGCGGTCTCGATCGGCAAACCGGAACTGGTGTCGGTCGACGAGCTTGATGCCGACGACTGGGTGGCGACAGCAGCCGCCATCGGCGCGCCGGCCTCGACCACCCCCTGGGAAATGCGCGGCGTCGACTACGTCAAGGCGGTGCAACTGCTGCAGGAGGCGCTCGGCGAGAAGCTTTCGGGCCTGATCATCGGCCAGAACGGCAAGTCCTCGACGCTCAATGGCTGGCTGCCATCGGCGATCCTCGGGACCAAGGTGGTCGATGCGGTCGGCGACATCCGGGCGCACCCGACCGGCGACATGGGCTCGATCGGCCTTGCCGGGTCGCCTGAACAGATGATCCAGACCGCCGTCGGGGGAAATCGCGACGAGAACCGCTATATCGAGCTGGTGGTCCGCGGCGCGACCGCCAAGGTCTCGCCGATCCTGCGCACCGCCTCCGACATGTCCGGCGGTTTCATCGCCTCGTGCCGCAATCCGGTCCGCGCGTCCTACGTCAAGGCGAATGCGGCGCTCGGCGGCATCTCGCTGGCGCTGGCGCTCGGCGAGGCGATCATCGCGGCGGAAGCCAAGGGCGGCAGCGCGGTGATCGATGCGATCGTCAAGACGACCAATGGCGCGATCCTTGCCGAAGGCACGATCACCGACAAGTCGGTCACCTACACCAAGGAGGCCTTCGACATCGGCACGGTGACGCTGGGGAAGGGGGCTGACTCAACGGTATTGCACGTGATGAATGAATACATGGCGGTTGACTCTGCGGAAGGCCGGAGGCTTGCCACCTTCCCTGACGTCATCACCACGTTGTCATCAGAGGGCGAACCCTTGAGCGTCGGCCAACTGCGGGTCGGCATGACGATCTTCGTGCTGCATGTGCCGAAGTCGGTGATCCCGCTTGCGTCCAGCGTGCTCGACCCGACGGTCTACCCCTCGGTCGAAAAGGCGATGGGCATAGAGCTCGCCCGCTACGCTCTGGCCGGGCGGTCGTAGAGCATGTCCAGGAAAAGCGCGAAGCGGTTTTCCGTCCGGAAATGCAAGAGAACAATGAGGTAAAGCGTTTCCAGATTTCGTGTGCACAGGAAACGCCAGGGGAGAGAGGTCATGGCGCGGGATGCGGGACTTGAGGAACTGATCAAGGACGAGATCGCCGGGCGGCCGGGGCTGTCGGAAAAGGCGATGTTCGGCGGCTGGGCGTTTCTGCTCAACGGCAACCTGCTCTGCGGCGCGCGCGAAGGATCGATGCTGGTGCGGCTCGGCAAGGGCAATGACGGCTGGGCGCTGGCGCTGTCCGATGTCGAACTGATGGTGATGAACGGCCGCGCGATGCATGGCTGGGTGCGGGCCGGGGCAGACGCTTATGGCGACGACGCCGTGCGCAAGCGGCTCATCGATGCGGCGACTGCCTTCGTCGAAACGTTGCCGCCGAAGTGAATGCAGAGAGTGGTTTTGCCCCTCACCCTAACCTCTCCCCGTAGGCGGGGAGAGGCGACGTCGTTGCGACCCGGGGCGGCAAGCCGTGGTTATTCTTCTCGCCGAGAAGGGGAGAGGCACGATTGTGATGAGATGGCGCGTTGGCAGCGAGCAGGGGAGCCGTTTACGCCCCCGGCCTGTGGGCGATGGACCATAGCGGCTTCGCACGCGATGTTCGCCGCAAGCTGTGAACAATCCCCTCTCCCCTTGCGGGGAGAGGGTTAGGGTGAGGGGCAGCGAGCTGCCTCGCGACAACGAAGAGGAACGAGACGATGCCCAAGGCCAACCCCCGTCACCCGAACTTTCCGATCCCCGGCGGACTGGTGCTGCGCGCCAAGGGCTGGCGGCAGGAGGCCTTGCTGCGGCTACTCGAAAACGTGCTTTCTGTCGGCGAGGATCCGGACAACCTCATCGTCTATGCCGCGCTCGGCAAGGCCGCGCGCAACTGGCCGGCGCACCGCGCCATCGTCAAGACGTTGATCGAGATGGACGAGGACCAGACGCTGATCATCCAGTCCGGCAAGCCGGTCGGGCTGCTCAAGACCCATGCCAAGGCGCCGCTGGTGATCATGGCCAACTGCAACATCGTCGGCCAATGGGCCAAGGCCGAAGTCTTCTACGAGCTGCAACGCAAGGGGCTGATCTGCTGGGGCGGGCTGACGGCCGGGGCCTGGCAATATATCGGCAGCCAGGGGGTGATCCAGGGCACCTACGAGATCTTCATGCGCATTGCCGAGCGGCGGTTCGGCGGCGATCTTTCCGGCCGCTTCGTGCTGACGGCCGGGCTCGGCGGCATGGGGGGCGCGCAGCCGCTTGCCGGCCGCATGGCGGGCGCCGCCATCCTCTGCGTCGATATCGACCCGGAGCGGGCGAAGAAGCGCCGGGAGATCGGCTACCTCCAGGAGATCGCACCGGATCTGGATACGGCACTTGCGATGATCGATGCGGCGGTCCGGGACAAGCGGGCGCTCTCCGTCGGGCTCATCGGCAACGCCGCCGAGGTCTACCCGGAAATCGCCCGGCGCGGCATCGTGCCCGACGTGGTTACCGACCAGACCTCGGCGCACGACCTCGTCTACGGCTACGTGCCGAAGGGCATGACGGTCGATCAGGTGAAATCGCTGCGTGACGACGGCCAGGGCCAGCTGATGGCCGCAAGCCGCGCCTCGATCGTCGAGCATGTTACGGCGATGCTCGAGTTTCAGAAAAAGGGCGCGGAAGTCTTCGACAACGGCAACCTCATCCGCACCCAGGCGCGCGAGGGCGGCGTTACCAACGCCTTCGACATTCCAATCTTCACCGAGGCCTATTTGCGCCCACTCTTTGCCCGCGCCATCGGCCCCTTCCGCTGGATGGCTCTGTCCGGCGAGGAGAGCGACATCGCGCGCATCGACGACCTGCTACTCGAAATGTTCCCGGACAACAAGATCGTCACCAACTGGATCAGGCTTGCACGCGAGCACATCCCGTTCGAGGGCCTGCCGGCGCGCATCGCCTGGCTCGGCCATGGTGAGCGCACAGCGCTGGCCCGTCGCGTCAACGAACTGGTGGCGTCGGGCGAATTGAAGGGACCAGTCGCCTTTTCGCGCGACCACCTCGATGCCGGCGCCATGGCGCATCCCAACATCATGACCGAGCGGATGAAGGACGGATCGGACGCGATCGCCGACTGGCCGCTGCTCGACGCCATGCTGCTCTGCTCCTCGATGGCGGATCTCGTCGTCGTGCATTCGGGCGGCGGCGGCTATGCCGGCTACATGACGAGCTGCGGCGTGACGGTGGTGGCCGACGGCACGCAAGCTGCCGACGAGCGGCTCGACCATGCGCTCACCAACGACACCGCACTCGGCGTCATCCGCTACGCCGATGCCGGCTACGACGAGAGTTTTGAGGAGATCGCCGCCAAGGGCATCGGGCACATTGCCCTGACATAGCCAGGGGCCGGCGTCTTGCCACCGTCTCTCCGAGAGGATCGTCGACGCCTTGGTATCGAGCAGTGCGCGAGCTACAGCGCCGCGCGTACGCGCGAAGGTCGTTGTAGCACTTTGAATTGCCGCATGTTTCCTTAAATCGAATACGATTTATGGAAACGCGGTAGAATGCTGGCTTTGCTGCTTGGGGGCGATCATGACATCAAGCTTCAATGTTCAAAGTGCGACTGGCTATGAGCAACTGATGGGGCGTTGGAGCAAACAGCTCGCGCCGCTTTTTATCAACTTTTCAGGCCTTGCAGATGGCGAGCGGATCCTCGACGTCGGATGTGGTACCGGAAGCCTGACCTTTGCGCTGCCGCATGCGGCAGATCTCCGTGAGATCACGGCGATCGACTTTTCGCCCGTCTTCGTCGAAGCGGCGATCAAGGCGAACACCGATCCGAGGATCAGGATCCAGCAGGCCGATGCCTGCGCGCTTCCCTTTGCCGATGATTATTTCGACCGGGCGCTGGCGCTGCTGGTCCTGCATTTCGTACCTGAAGCGGAAAAGGCCGTCGCCGAAATGCGCCGGGTGGTGCGGCCGGGCGGCGTGGTTGCGGCCGTGGTCTGGGATCATTTCGGCGGTCTGCCGGGCATGCGCATGGTGCTCGATACGGCGGCGATGCTCGATGAAAATGCCGATCAGGTACGCGCCCGCTATTGTTTCCAGCCGATGATGCGGCCCGGAGAGATGATACAGAGCTTCGCGGCGCATGGCCTCGTGGATATCGAGCAGACGTCGCTTATGATCCGGATGGACTATCAGTCGTTCGCAGATTTCTGGCAGCCGATCTCCGCGGGTGAGGGACCTCTCGGCAAATACGTCTCGGCACTAGAGCCAGCCCAGCGGGTGAAGATCGATGCAGCCGTGAAGGCCGCCTATGAGGCTGGCCAACCCGACGGCCCCCGGTCGTTTGCGGCAGTGGCCTGGGCATGCCGGGGTATTGTTCCGGAGGTGTGATAGGGCGTCAACATTTGCCGACCTCATCTCTGTGCTTGTCACAGAGATCCAGCGGCGCCGCGTCGGCGGCGCCAGAGGCTCCTTCGTTCCGGCGTCTGGCACAAGTCCTTCACGGCGCAGACGCGCCGTGGCTGGATTTCTGTGACAAGCACAGAAATGAGGGAAAGGAGGAAGCGCTTCGCGCACCACAGACACCAGGGACGCGAGGAAAACGCTCCGAGCCAGCGCGGAAATGAGGCGAGTGGGGCGGCGGCGCCTTCACAACGAGGCCTGGTGGGTACCTCAGCGTCCGGACGTCACACCACCGTCTCGCCGCCATCGACCACCAGGATTTGGCCGGTCATGTAGGACGATCGGTCGGACACCAGGAACAGGATCGACTCGGCGATTTCGTCGACGCTTGCCCAGCGGCCGAGCGGTACCTTTTCGCGGATGTAGGCCTCGATCGCGCCGCGACCGCCCATCTGGGCGATGAAGGGGTCGTTGAAGGGCGTATCGACCCAACCGGGGCAGAGCGCGTTGACGCGGATGCCGTGGCGGGCGTAGTCGCCGGCCATCTGCTTGGTCATGGCGATAACCGCATGCTTGGTGGTGGTGTAGGCGATCATCTCGCGGTCGTAGAGCACGCCCGACGATGACGAGGTGTTGACGATGACGCCGCGGCCGGCGGCCTTCATCGACGGCATGACCAGGCGGGCGGCCATGAAATGCGCACGCACATTGAGGTTCCACGAGCGGTCGAAGCCGGAGACTTCGACCTCTTCAAGATCGCCGGCAACCTGCGCGCCGGCGTGATTGTGCAGGATATCGATGCGGCCGTGGCGATAGAGGATATCGGCGATGCCGTCGGCAAGCGCTGCATCGTCGGTAACGTCGAGGGTGACGGCCTCGGCCTTGCCGCCCATGGCGCGGATGGTGTCGACGGTCAGGCTGCCGGCCTCGGGGCTGCGGTCGACGACGACGACATGCGCACCCTCGCGCGCCATGATGGCAGCGCCCGCCTGACCGATCCCGGAGCCCGCTCCGGTCACGATCGCGACCCGGTCTTTCAGGATCATCTGTTCACTCCCCGGATTTCGGTTTTTTGTCCCGCATCAGGATGCGGGCGGTCAGGATCAGGAGCAGCGAGGCGACGAGCACCAGCGTCGCGATCGCGTTGATTTCCGGCGTCACGCCGCGGCGGATCGAAGCGAAGACGTAGATCGGCAGCGTCGTCTTCGAACCGGCGACGAAGAAGGCGATGATGAAATCGTCGAAGGAGAAGGTGAAGGCGAGCAGGAAACCCGCCAGGATCGACGGCAGGATCTGCGGTAGCACGATCAGGCGGAAGGTGGTGAGCGGCGTCGCATAGAGATCGCTCGATGCCTCGACGATATCGCGCCCGAGGCTGGCGATGCGAGCTTTCACGATCATGGTAACGAGCGCCATCGAGAACAGCCCGTGCGCGGCGATGATCGAGCCATAGCCGAGCCCGAGCTGTGGCGGCTGGTCGCCCGGCCAGATGGCGGATAGCGCCGGATTGACGAAGGAAAAGACGGCGACGAGCGCCACAAGCGTGGCGATGCCGATGACGACGCCGGGCACGACGATGGCCGCGGCAAAGAGCGCGTCGAAGATCGCCCGGTTGCGCGGCGCCAGCCGCTCCATGCCGAGTGCGGCCATGGTGCCGAAGATGGCGGCAAGGGTGGCGCTGGTAAAGGCGATCATCAGGCTGTTCTGCAGCGCCGAGACCAGGAAGGTATTGCCGAGCGCCTTGCCGTACCATGCGGTCGAAAAGCCGGTGAACTCGCTGGCGCTGCGGCCGGCATTGAACGAAAACAGGACGACCAGCGCGATCGGCGCGTAGAGGAAGATATAGACCGAGGAGATGAAGGCGCGCATCAGACGAGATCCACCTGTCTTGTGCCGGCGACCCTGAAGGCGATGCGCATCGCCACCATCAGGATGACCACGACCACGGCCACCAGCGTCACGGCGATCGCCGAGCCGAAAGGCCAGTTTCGAGATTGCAGGAAGAGATCGACCAGCGCGTTGCCGATGAAGAACACCTTGCCGCCACCGAGAAGCTGCGGGATCAGGTATTCGCCGAGCAGCAGGATGGTGACGAGCGCCACGCCCGTCATCACGCCCGGCAGTGACAGCGGCAGGGTGACGCCGAAGAAGGTCGAGACGGGTCTCGCGCCGAGATCGGCGGAGGCTTCGAGCAGCCGGCGATCGAGCTTTTCGAGGCTGACATAGATCGGCATGATCATCAGCGGCAGGTAGCCATAGACGATGCCGAGCAGCACGGCGCCCGGCGTATTGAGCAGGCGCACATCCTCAAGGCCGATCATCGACAGCAGGTTCGGAATGCCGCGCGAGCCGAGGATATACATCCAGGCATAGGTGCGAACGAGCAGGCTCGTCCAGAAGGGTACGACCACCAGCGACACGAGGATAAGGCGGTACCGCGGGTCCGCCTTGACGGCGAGATAATAGGCGACGGGGTAGGCGACCAGCAGGCAGAGCAGCGCACCGACCGGCGCCAGCACCATCGTGTTCCAGAAGGCGGCCGCCCGGGTCGGGAGCCTGGCGAACTGGGCGAAGGTGAACGCCGCCTGATAGCCGCCTTCGGGCGCGCGCTCGCCGAAGGCGAAGACCAGCATGGCGATGAACGGCAGGACCAGAAAGATCATCAGCCATGCCGCCGCCGGCGCCACCAGCGCTGCCGTCACCAGGTTTCTCTTCGTGTTCGTTGCCGCGGGCATGTGAGTTGATCCGTCAAGTTTCATTGGCATTTCGGCCCCTCACCGCGAGGATGAGGGGCGGTCACGTCAAAGTTTCAATCAGGCTGACTTGAACCGCGCCATCAGCTCGGCGCGGCCCGGATCGGTCAAGGTTACCGCGGCGCCGAATTCGAGCGGCGTCAGCGAGGCCTCGTCGGGATAGACGATCTTGTTGCCGGTGACGTCGGCCGGCAGCAGCTTCATCACGCGGCTGTCGGTGGTCGGCGCGCCATTGGCGATATGTTCCTTGACGGCGTTTTCCGGTGCCATCAGGTAGTTGAGCAGCGCATAACCGGCCGCCTTGTTGGCCGCACTCTTCGGGATGGCGTAGAAGTCCGACCAGATTTCGCCGCCGTCCTTGCCGAGCACGAACTGGATTTCCGGCATGTCGCGGTTGAGCTGCGCGCCGTCATTGGTCCAGCACATCGTCATCCAGGCGTCGGTGGCGCGCATCGACGGCTGGTAGTCGCTGTTGATGGCGTAGAGGTGCGGCTTGACCTTGATCAGCAGTTCCTCGGCCTTGGCGAGCTCTTCCGGCTTGGTCGAATTGAAGGAATAGCCGAGCGAGACGAGCGCATTGCCGATGGTGGTCAGCTGGTAGTCGTGGACCATGGCGCGGCCGTCGGCCTCGGTCATGGCGATCTCGAAGAAGTCCTTCCAGCTGGTCACCGGTGTCTTGATCTTGCTGGAGTTGAGCGCGATGCCCGTGGTGCCCCAGTTCTTCGGCACGGCATAGGTCTTGCCGTCGACGACACCCTCGTTGGTGAAGCGCGCGGTCTCGGTCGAGGCGTCGTAGTTCGGCAGCTTGGAGAGATCGAGTTCGTCGATCAGGCCGAGCTTCACATAGGTGGAGATGGTGTAGTTGGTGGGCACGAACAGGTCCCAGCCGGTGCCGCCGGCCTGGAGCTTGGCGAGCATTTCCTCGTTCGAGCCGAAGACGTTGACCTCGACGGCAACGCCGGTTGCCGTCTGGAACGCCTCGAAGGTGGCAGGATCATGATAATTAGGCCAGGTGGCGATCGACATCTGCGTGCCGAGATCGCCGGCAAAGGCCGTCGAATTGAAGAGGCCCGGCTGGCGCGCCAGAACCGCCGTTGCAAGGCCAAGGCCGGTGACGCCGAGGAAGTGGCGGCGGGTGACCGAGCCGCGCTTCAGGCGCATCAGCTCGTCGGCCAATTGCTCGGCGGTGATCGGGGCATTTTCTCTGTACCATTTGGTCATGACGCTGTTCCCTTTATCGTTGACGTTCATGCAAGGCTCAGGGGGCGGCCGGGTCGGGCCGGAAACACATTTCAGGCCGGAAAGACGTGAAGCGCATTCGGATCGAAGGCGAGGCCGACCTTGTCGCCGGGCTCGACGAGATCGCTGTCGCCGAGCGCCCGGCGGTCGGCGGTGACGAGGAAATCGCCGAGGCCATCGACATCGATGGAGTATTCGACCGATGATCCCAGGAAGATGCGGTGCGTGACGGTGCCGGTGAGGGCGGCAGTGGCGGCAGCACCATTGCGTTTCAGGCTGATCGCCTCGGGGCGCAACGCGACCATGGCAGCACCGGCGCTCGGTGTCGTGGTGGCCGGGGCGGCAAACCGCGTGCCGTTGGCAAACAGGATGGAGGCGCCGCCATTGTCGACGGTGGCAGCGATCCGGTTGGTCTTGCCGACGAAATCGGCGACGAACAGGCTTGCAGGGCGATCGTAGATTTCCTGCGGCGGCCCGACCTGGACGATGCGGCCGGCATTCATGACGCAGACGAAGTCGCTCATCGACAGCGCTTCCTCCTGGTCGTGGGTGACGAGCACGAAGGTGATGCCGAGTTCGCGCTGCAGGGTCTGCAGCTCGATCTGCATGGCGGTACGCAGCTTCTTGTCGAGTGCCGCCAGCGGCTCGTCGAGCAGGAGCACCCTCGGCTTGTTGACGATGGCGCGGGCGAGCGCGACGCGCTGCTGCTGGCCGCCGGACATTTCGTGGATCCGGCGCTTGCCGAAGCCGCCGAGCCGGACCATCTCCAGCGCCTCCTGGGCGCGGCGCGAAATCTCGGCACTGGCGATGCGCGGCCGCATCTGCCTGAGGCCATAGGAGACGTTCTGCTCGACGTCGAGATGCGGGAACAGCGCATAGTGCTGGAACACCATGTTGACCGGGCGCCGATAGGCGGCAACGCCGTTCATCGCCTCGCCGTTGATATAGACGGTGCCTTCGCTCGGCTGCTCGAAGCCGCCGATCATGCGCAGGCAGGTGGTCTTGCCGCAGCCGGAAGGTCCGAGCAGCGCCATGAAGGCCCCCCGGGGCACCGCGAAGTTGATGTCCGAAACGGCGGTCACGCTGCCATAGCGTTTGGCGACCGAACGGAATTCGATGTCGTTCGTCGAAGCGGATGTCACGTCTGTTCCCTGCGGTTGTTGTCGGATACCGCCAAGGCTCTGATGCCCCCGCGCTCCACCGTCATTGACAGGCAGCCTAGTCAAAGCGCCCGGTGCCGGTATATACCCCGAGAGAGGTATTTCAACGCGAATTGGCTTGTGGGAGGAGTATACCCCGGAACAGGGCCGGATCGGCGGGAGAGCGGTTTGGGCATCGATCTCGAGGGATTATTTCAGGTCTTGGCGCCCATGGTCGACGGTGCGACCATGGACGACGAGGCTGTGGGTGCGGCCTATCGGCAATTGATGTCGACGCTGATGACCTTCGATTATGTCGTGGTTTTCGCCTATCGCGGCAAGGAACGGCCGATCGACCTCTACAGTACCTTCAATGCCAAGGACCATGTTCTATTCGTCAGCCTCTACCAGGCCGGGCCCTATCTGCTTGATCCGTTCTACCACGCGGCCTGCGAGGGCAAGCCGGGTGTCTGGCGCATGCGGGAGCGGGCGCCGGACCGGTTCTTCTCCAGCGAATACTATCGGACCTATTACGTGCAGACGGGACTGGCGGAGGAGGTCGGCTTCTTCGTGCCGATCAGCGAGCAGATCACCGTCGTGCTTTCGCTGATGCGGCGCGAGGCGACAGGCCCGTTCAGCACGGCGGAATTCGCGTTGCTGAAGAAGGTCGAGCCGCTGGTCTCCGCCCTTGTGCGCCACCACTGGGCCGACCTCGGGCGCCGGTTCGACACGGCGCTGGCAAAGACCGGCCGCAGCCGGAGAAAGTCGGCGCACCCTCCCGCGGACGGCGTCTGGCAGCACCTGAATCTGACCGAGCGCGAAGCCTCGATCATCGAACTCGTGCTGCAGGGTCATTCGTCGGAATCGATCGGCCTGAAGCTTGGGATCTCGACCGGCACGGTCAAGGTCCACCGCCGCAACGTCTACCGTAAGCTCGGCATCTCCTCTCAGACGCAGCTTCTTTCCCTCTACCTGCGCAATCTCGGCCAGTAGGGTTCAGCGCCACACCAGTCTTTCGGGGGGCGTGTTGGCGAAATTCTAAGAGCGCGCTCTTGCTTGACGGGCGGCGTATCCCCGTCGCCCCTCATTCCGGCCCTGTGCCGGAATCCAGCGACCTGACGTCTGTCGGGTCAAAAGACCTTCCAGCCCAAGGCCTTGGGCTGGCTGGATCCCTGTGACAGGCACAGGGATGAGGAGGTTTTTGCACCCTTGGCGTTCCCAGAGAACTGCCAAAGTGTGAAGCGTCGGCTGAGAATGGCTGTGTTGGAGGTGCGGCGCATCCCATTCTCCCTCATTCCGGCCTTGTGCCGGAATCCAGCGACCTGACGTCTGTCAGGTCAGAAGACCTTCCAGCCCAAGGCCTTGGGTTGGCTGGATCCCTATGACAGGCACAGGGATGAGGCGTCTCGATGCGCCCTCGGCCCTCCCTATGCCCGCCAGCGGCAGCAGTCCCATCGCCATCGATTCTCGGCCCATTGCACGCTCGTCGGCCAGTCCTTTCTCCTCGTCATTCGCCGCGATCCACAAACCATGAACGCACCGCGCACGTACTTGCTTGACATTTTTTTCACGGCATGAAATTTCTTTCAGCAACGAGATAAAAATATCATGCAATGCAAAAGGTATCATGCGTTGCAACATAACGAACCTGGGTGGAGACGATGGCGATCATCGGTGGTGCAAACCTTCGCGACGACGAAACCAGCATGGCGACGCGCGCCGCGTGGCTGCATTATGCCGGCGGTCTGACCCAGGCCGAGGTTGCCAAGCGGCTGGGGCTGACGTCACTGAAAGCCCACCGCCTGATCATGAAGGCCAACCAGGAAGGCCTGGTGAAGGTCTATATCGATGGCGAAGTGTCGGAATGCGTCGAGCTGGAGCAGAAGCTTTCCGCGCGCTACGGACTTGACTACTGCGAGGTCGTTCCCGACTTCGATGCCGACGATCTGCCGCTGAAGGCGCTCGGCATTTCTGGCGCGCAGTTCCTGAAGCGCGAGATCGAACGCGGCGAAACTGCGCTCGTCGGCGTCGGTCATGGCCGCACGCTTGCTGCTTGTGTCGAGTATCTGCCGCGCACCACCAGCAATAACACCCGTTTCGTCTCGCTGCTCGGCGGTCTCACCCGCAAGTTCTCGGCAAACCCGCATGACGTGATCCACCGGCTGGCCGAGCGTACCGGCGCGGAAGCCTATGTCATGCCCGTGCCGTTCTTCGCCAACACCGTCGAGGATCGCGACGTGCTCTTCAGCCAGCGCGGCGTGCGCGAAGTGTTCGATCTCGCCAAGACCGCCGACCTCTTGTTGGTTGGCATCGGCACGGCAGAGCGCGAGGCGTCGCTGGTTTCGACCGGAATGATCGAGATGAGCGAGATCGAGGAAATTCAGAGGGGCGGGGGCAAGGGCGAGTTGCTTGGCCACTTCTTCGACGAGGATGGTCGCCCGATCGAGACGACGCTGTCGAACCGCACCTTCACGCTCAGCCGCGACGACCTGAAGGATCGGCGCACGGTGGCCGTCGCCGGCGGCAAGATCAAGACGCCTGCCATTCGTGCCGTGCTTGGCAGCGGCCTGCTGAGCGGCCTCATCACCGACGAAAAGACCGCTCGGGCGCTGGCCGCCGACGGAAAATGAGGAGTGCCTGACAAAGTCGAGAGGCGAGGGCGAGGAGGTGTCGCTCTAACGCCTCGGGGGAGGAATACCGGCCGGGTAGCCGGTGATCGCATGATGCAATCATACCCGCAACGGAGGAGAAGACTTATGTACGAGAAGGAGAAAGACCTCATCAGCGCGTTTCTGCGCGGAGAGGTAGATCGTCGCGGCATGCTCAAGGGTCTCGGCGCTGCCGGGATTGCGGCCGGTTCGGCCGGCACGCTCTTCAACATGATGTCGACCCAGGCGCTGGCCGCCGATTTCGACTGGAAGGCGCATTCCGGAAAGTCGTTGAAGCTGCTTCTGAACAAGCATCCCTATGCTGACGCGATGATTGCCAACCTTCAGGCCTTCAAGGATCTGACCGGTATCGAAGTCACCTATGACGTGTTCCCGGAGGACGTCTATTTCGACAAGGTGACGGCAGCGCTTTCGTCGGGCTCGTCCGAATACGACGCCTTCATGACCGGCGCCTACATGACCTGGACCTATGGTCCGGCCGGCTGGATCGCCGACCTCAACGAATGGATCAAGGATCCGACCAAGACCAACCCGAACTACAACTGGGACGATTTCCTCGCCGGCGTGAAGAACTCCTGCGCCTGGAACGGTCAGCCGGGCGGGGCGCTCGGTTCGGAAGACGCCAAGCAATGGTGCATTCCGTGGGCGTTCGAACAGAACAACATCACCTATAACCGCGAGATGTTCGACAAGGCCGGCGTCGAGCTGCCGAAGAACCTCGACGACATGATCGCGGTCGCGGCCAAGCTGCAGAAGGACATCGGCGGCATCTACGGCATCGGCGTCAGAGGTTCGCGCTCCTGGGCGACGATCCATCCGGGCTTCCTGTCCGGTTACGCCAACTTCAACCAGAAGGACTTGAACGTTTCAGCCGACGGTAAGCTGTCGGCAGCGATGAATACGGCCGAGTCCAAGGCCTATCACACCAAGTTCGTGCAGATGATCCAGGAAAGCGGCCCGAAGGACTGGTCGACCTATACCTGGTATCAGGTCGGCGCCGATCTCGGTGCCGGCGCATCGGCGATGATCTTCGACGCCGATTGCCTTGGTTACTTCATGAACGGCGGCGACAACAAGATGGCCGGCAAGCTCGGCTACGCCGCCTTTGCCGCCAACCCGGAAGCCACGGCCTCGACGCCAAACATCTGGATCTGGTCGCTCGCCATGTCCAATTTCTCCAAGGACAAGGACGCCACCTGGTACTTCCTGCAGTGGGCGTCGGGTCCGGAGCACGCGCTGTTCGGCGCCACCAAGATGGACTTCGTCGATCCCGTTCGCCAGTCGATCTGGAAGGACGAGATGTTCCGCGAGAAGCTGAACGGCAAGTATCCGGGCTATGTCGAAATGTTCGACGCTTCGGCCGCCGGCGCCTCGATCAAGTTCACGCCGCAGCCGCTGTTCTTCGACGTCACCACCGAATGGGCGGCGACGCTGCAGAAGATGGTCGCCAAGCAGGTACCGGTCGATGAAGGTCTCGACCAGCTCGTCGAAAGCATCGATCGCCAGCTGAAGGAAGCTGGTCTCGGCTGATACGCCTCCCAAGCGATGCCCGGCGCATTCGGCGCCGGGCATCCCGCGAGATCGGCTTAAGGCCGCCCAAACCAACCTGAGATGCCGGTGGACTGGCGCGGGGCTCGACCTCGCGTGCCGCGTGCTTTCTTCAAGACTTTAGAGAACGGAGCTCCACATGGCTTCAACAGCAACACTCCGCAAACCGGCGTCAGGTTTCAGGATCAGCAGGAAGATGCTTCCCTATGTGCTGAGCCTGCCGGCGCTGCTCGTGTGCATCGGCATTCTCATCCCCTTCTTCACGGCGGTTATCTATTCGTTCCAGCGTTATAGGTTGAGCCAGCCCTGGGCGCGTCAGTTCAACTGGGGCGAAAACTACCTGAACTTCGTCACCGATCCGGCCTTCTGGAACACGCTGAAGGTGTCGCTGCTCTATGCCGGGATCACCGTGACGCTGGAACTGCTGCTCGGTCTCGGCATCGCATTGTTGCTGCAGCGCCGCTCAACGATCAACAACTTCATCTCGATCATGCTGCTGTTGCCGCTGATGATTGCGCCGGCGCTCGCCGCTTTGATGTGGAAGCTGATGACCAATCCGAGTTTCGGCATCCTCAGCTACCTCGCAAGCCTGATCGGCCTGCATGACTTCCGCTGGGCCTCTTCGCCCGACACGGCACTCCTGACCGTCATCCTCGTCGATATCTGGGTCTATACGCCCTTCATCATGATCCTGCTTCTGGCCGGCCTTCGGTCGCTGCCGACCCAGCCTTTCGAGGCGGCGGCGCTTGACGGCGTGCCGCGAAGCTTCGTCTTTTTCCGCATCACCCTGCCGATGCTGACGCCCTATATCCTGACGGCGACGCTGTTCCGGTTGCTCGACAGTATCCAGCAGTTCGACATCATCTATGCGATGACGCAAGGCGGCCCCGGCAACACGCTGACCGTCTTTCAGGTCGAGGCCTATCTCAACTTCTTCCAGTCGACCAATGTCGGCCGTTCGGCAGCGCTTTTGATCATCCTGTGGGCGATCACCTACACGCTCTCCAACGTCTTCATCAAGAACTGGCTGCGCCTGCGCGAACGCGCCCGCGGCGAAGCGTAAGGAGGTTCACATGGAAACCACGTCTCCCATCGAACGGGTCCTGCGCGCTGTCGCCCTGACGCTCGTCGTTGTCTTCTTCATGTTCCCGATCTTCTGGATCTTCCTGATGTCGTTCCAGACGAACGAGACGATCCTGACCATTCCGCCATCGATCGTGTTCTCGCCGACACTATCCAACTATGCGGCGCTGATCACCGGCAAGTTGCAGACGGCCGCCGGTACGCTCGACATCGCCTTCATGCGCAACCTCGGCAACTCGATCTTCCTGTCGGTCGCTTCCGTTGCGGTGGCGCTGGTGCTCGGCGTTCCCGCGGCCTACGCCTTTGCCCGGCACAAGTTCAGGGGTTCGGAAGACATCGCGTTCACGCTGCTGTCGTTCCGCTTCGCGCCACCGCTGCTGGTGCTGCTGCCGCTGACCCAATATTTCCAGTGGCTCGGCCTTTCCAACACCTATTTCGGCCTGATCTGGGTCTACCAGCTGATCTGCCTGCCACTGATCCTGTGGATCGTGCGTGGTTACTTCGAGGATATCTCGGCCGACGTCGAATATGCCTACCGCATCGCCGGCCATTCCTGGTTTGCGACCTTCCGCAAGATCGCCCTGCCGCTCGCCGGTCCCGGTATCGCTGCCGCCGGCCTGCTCGCCTTCATCTTCGCCTGGAACAATTTCGTCTTCGCGCTGGTGCTGGCCTCCGCCGACAAGCAGCCGGTGACCGTGGGCGCACTTGCCTTCGTCACATCCTCAGGCATCCAATACGGGCAGATAGCCTCGGCCATCGTTCTCTCGGTCACGCCGACGCTCGCGCTCGCACTCTACGCCCAGCGTTACCTCGTCGAAGGTTTGTCGCTTGGCGCGGTGAAAGGGTAAGACATGACGACGCTTCACCTAAAAAACATCGTCAAGCGCTACAAGAGCCAGACGGTTCTCGACGACCTGTCGCTCGATGTCGCCAATGGCGAACGCCTGGTGCTCTTCGGCCCGTCCGGCGCCGGCAAGACGGTGCTGCTGCGCCTTGTCGCCGGCGTCATCGAGCCCGACGAGGGCAGGGTGCTGATCGGCGGCGAGGACATGACCGATGTCGATGCCGAACACCGCGGTGTCGGCATGGCCTTCCAGAACTTCGCGCTCTTTCCCCACATGAGCGCCTTCGACAATATCGCCAGCCCGCTGACGGCGACGCGGTCGTCGAAGGATGCGATCACCGCGGGCGTGCAAAAGGTCGCCAAGCTCCTGAAGATCGACCATGTACTGAGCCATCACCCGAAGGCGCTTTCCAACGGCCAGAAGCAGCGCACGGCATTGGCCCGCGCGCTGGTCGGCTCGCCGCCGCTGCTTTTGCTCGACGACCCGTTGCGCAATGTCGACGCGAAACTCCGCTTCGAGATGCGGCTGGAACTGCCGCGCCTTTTGGCAGCAGAAGGTGCTACCGTCGTCTACGTGACCCAGGACTACAAGGAAGCGATGGCGCTCGGCGACCGGATCGCGGTGATGTCGCAGGGGCGCATCCGCCAGATCGGTACGCCGCAGGAAATCTACAACGCACCCGCCGACATCGAGATCGCGCGGCTCTTCGGCGATCCGACGATCAATCTTTTGGACGTGGCGCCGCAGAAGAGCGGTGACGGTGTCTTCGTCGAACTCTCCAACGTCCGGGTGCGGCTTGCCGATTATGACGGCGATGTCTCGGGCAAACCTTGTGTTCTCGGTCTGCGCCCGGAAAGCATCGTCTTTGTCCAAGCATCGGCGCCGGGCGCCATCCCGGTGACGGTGGAGGCGGAAACGCCGCTCAACGAGAAGACCGTGACGCTGGCGATGACCGCGCGCGGCCGTGAAATCCTCGTGTCGCGTCCGGCCGGAACGCCTGGACCGGTGGCAGGACCGGCCCATATCGCCGTCAACGGTGCCCACGCCTTCCTCTTCGACAAGGCGAGCGGCCGGCTTCTGCCGCGCGCCGACATCGCATCCAAGCGCAATGGAGAAGCGGCATGAACGACACCGCTCTTTTGATCAGGGACGTCGATAAGTTCTATGGTCCGGTCGATTACGGCGTCCACGCCGTCAAGAAGCTCAACATGGACGTCCGGAAGGGCGAGATCATCGCGCTGCTTGGCTCGTCCGGCTGCGGCAAGACCTCGACGCTGCGCATGATCGCCGGTTTCGAGGCGGTGTCGCGCGGCACGATCTCGCTTGGCGGACGCGAAGTCCAGACGTCTGCGCCGGTGCGCCGCAACGTCGCCATGGCGTTTGAGGGCTATTCGCTCTATCCGCCGCTGACGGTGCGCGAGAACATCGCCTTTGCGCTCAAGGCGTCCAAGCTGTCGCAGAGCGTCGTCGACGAGAAGGTGGCTGGTATCGCCAAGCTGCTCGAGATCGAGGATATTCTCGGGCGTTATCCGAGCTCGATCTCCGGCGGCCAGCAGCAGCGCGCCTCGCTGGGGCGGGCGCTGATCCGTGATGCCAACCTGCACCTGCTCGACGAGCCGATGGGCCAGCTCGAGCCGCAGCTGCGCGCCGTGCTGCGCGGCCGCATCAAGCACTACATCAAGGAACGCGGACTGACGGCGATCCTCGTCACCCACGACCAGACAGAAGCCAATGCCCTTGCCGATCGCATCGCGGTGATGGAAGGCGGCGTGCTGCAGCAGTTCGATACGCCGCAGAAGATCAAGGAGCGTCCGGCGAACCTCTTCACCGGCACCTTCGTCGGTGAGCCGCCGATGAACGTGTTCGAGGCGAGTGTCACCGGTTCGGACGCCAAGGTCGCCTTCGGCCTCAGGGACGGCGTGCGGCTGGAATATCCGGCGTCGGATTTCTCCCATGCCGTGCGCGACGCGCTGATGAAGCGGCAGAAGGTGGTGCTCGGGATCCGGCCATATGCGGTGCGCCGCAGCGCCGACGGAGTTTCCGGACGTGTGGCGGTCAACCAATGGCTCGGTGACCAGACGCATATCGCGGCAGACTTTGCCGGCGGCACCATGGTGCTGGTCGAGCATGACCGCACCGAACTTGCCGTCGGCCAGCCGATCGGCATCCACCTCGATCCGTCGAGCCTGCATGTGTTCGACGGTGACAGCGGCAAGGCGATCAGCCACGGCGTGGAGCTTGCCTGATGCGCGACATCCTCATCGGCATCGATGCGGGAACGTCGGTCATCAAGTCGGTGGCCTTCGACCTTGGTGGGCGGCAGCTTGCCATGGCATCGGTGCCGAACACGTACGAGGCGGTCGGCAGGACCGGCAGCGTGCAGGACCTCAATCGCACCTGGACCGACACGGTCACCACCTTGACCGAGCTTTCGGCCAGGGTCGAGAACCTCGCTGGCCGTGTTGCGGCGATCGCGGTGACCGGGCAGGGCGACGGCACCTGGATGATCGACAGAGCGGGCGATCCCATCGGTAAAGGCTGGCTCTGGCTCGACGCGCGTGCTGGCGACACGGTGGAGCGCCTACGTGGCGACAGCGGCGATGTCGAGCGTTTCGCCAGCACCGGCTCCGGGCTTGCCGCGTGCCAGCAAGGCGCGCAGCTGCGCTGGATGAGCGACAACGCGCCGGAAATGCTGTCCGGTGTTGCAACCACGTTTCACTGCAAGGACTGGCTCTACTTCAAGCTGACGCAAATGCGTGCCACGGATCCCTCCGAAGCCAACTTCACCTTCGGCAACTTCCGCACCCGCAGCTACAACGACGACGTCATCCGTTTTCTCGGCCTTCAGAAGCTCAAGCATTTCCTGCCAGAGATCGTCGACGGGGCAACGTCGCACCACCTGCTTTCGTCGGAGGCAGCCGGCGCCACCGGTCTTCCCACGGGCACACCGGTGGTGCTCGGCTATGTCGATGTCGTCTGCACGGCACTTGGCGCCGGGCTCTACGATCCAGGCACCGACACCGGCTGCTCGATCATCGGCTCGACCGGCATGCACATGCGCCTTGCCACGAGCGCCGACGACGTGCGGCTCAACCGTGATCTCACCGGCTACACCATGTGCATGCCGATCACGGACACCTATGCGCAGATGCAGTCGAACATGGCGGCAACGCTCAACATCGACTGGATCCTGTCGGTCGCCGGCGGCCTCTTGAAAGGCATGGGCGTCGAAAAGACCAAGGGCGAGCTTCTGTCCCATGTCGACGGCTGGTTGGCGGAGGCCAAGGATACGTCGCTCCTGTTCCAGCCCTATATTTCGGATGCGGGCGAGCGCGGGCCCTTCGTCGACGCTTCGGCGCGCGCTTCCTTCGTCGGGCTTTCGATCACCCACGGCTTCGGCGACATGGTGAAGGCGGTGTTCGACGGGCTCGCCATGGCCGCGCGCGATTGCTACGCCGAGATGGGGCCGCTTCCGGGCCGCATCCGGCTGACCGGCGGTGCCGCACGTAGCGCCTCGCTTCGGCGCATTCTTGGTGGTGCGCTCGGGGCCAGTGTCCAGACCAGCGAGCGCGAGGAGGCGGGGGCGGCAGGAGCAGCCATGATCGCGGCCGTCTCCCTCGGTATCTACCCCTCGATGGCAGAATGCGTGCGTGACTGGGTGTCGCCGCATCAGCGCGCTGCCGAGCCCGCCGACGCGGCGCTTGCGCGCCGTTACGACGGCCTCTTCCCCTCCTACCAGCAGTCGCGCATCGCGCTTCGACCCGTGTGGCACGCACTTTCCCAGGATGCTGCCTCGGGATCACAACAGGAAGAACTGAAATGAAAAAGATAGCCATCATCGGCGACCGGTTCATGCTGCCGGACGTGTTTCGCGACAAGATCGTCGAAGCAAGCGGCGACGGCCATGAGATCCGCACCCTCGAGCTGCCCTGGCCGGATGTGCCGATGGAGCATGGTTACGCCGTCGAAGGCATGGACGGTCTCAAGGAATATCTGGGGAAGGCGGACGATATCGTCGAATTCATCGGCGACGCGGAAATCCTGGTGACGCAGCTTGCGCCGCTCTCGCGCGGCATGCTGACGTCGCTTCCCGGGCTGAAGCTCGTTGCCGTCTCGCGTGGCGGGCCCGTCAATATCGACATGTCGGCGGCACGCGACGCCGGTATCAGCGTCGTCAATACGCCCGGCCGCAATGCCAGCGCCGTTGCCGAGTTCACGCTCGGCGCCATCCTCGCCGAGACGCGGTTGATCCGCACCGGCCACGAGGCGCTACGCAAGGGCGAGTGGCGCGGCGACCTCTACCGCGCCGACCGCACCGGCCGTGAGCTTTCGGAAATGACCGTCGGCGTCATCGGCTACGGCAACATCGGCACCAAGGTGGTGCGGCTGCTGCGGGCCTTCGGCACAAAGGTTCTGGTGCATGACCCCTATGTGCAGCTGAGCGCCGACGATCTCAACGCCGGCGTCGAGCATGTGGCGCTCGACGACCTCCTGTCGCGCTCCGACCTTGTGACGCTGCACCCGCGCGTCACCGAGGAAACCCGGAACATGATGAATGCCGAGACCTTCGCGAACATGAAACCCGGTGCAATCTTCGTCAACACGGCGCGCGGGCCGCTCTGCGACTACCACGCGCTCTATGAGAACCTTGTGAGCGGCCACCTGTCGGCGGCCATGCTCGAGACCTTCTCTGTCGAACCGGTGCCGGAGGACTGGCCACTGCTCCAGCTTCCGAACGTGACACTGACGCCGCATATCGCCGGCGCTTCTGTTCGCACCGTCACCTACGCCGCCGAGATGGCTGCCGAAGAGGTGCGCCGCTACATCGCCGGCCTGCCGCCGGTCAATCCGTGCTGATGACGGGAGGCAAGAACGTGGGTTCCGAGACCGGAATATATGATCTTTTTGTCGTCGGCGGCGGCGTCAACGGTGCGGGGATCGCGCGCGATGCGGCCGGGCGAGGGCTCTCGGTCCTCTTGTGCGAGAAGGACGATCTGGCGCAAGGCACAAGCTCGCGCTCGGGCAAGCTGGTGCATGGCGGGCTGCGCTATCTCGAATATTACGAGTTCCGGCTGGTGCGCGAGGCGTTGATCGAGCGCGAGGTGCTGCTCTCATCCGCGCCGCACATCATCTGGCCGATGCGGTTCGTGCTGCCGCACAATCCGGCCGACAGGCCCGCCTGGCTCGTGCGGCTCGGACTGTTCCTCTACGACCACCTCGGCGGCCGCAAGCGTCTGCCAGGCACCCGCAGCCTTGATCTCAGCACTGCGCCTGAGGGTGCGCCGATCAAGCGGGACTATCGCAAGGCCTTCGAATATTCCGACTGTTGGGTCGATGACGCCCGGCTCGTTGTGCTCAATGCACTCGATGCGCAGAAGAAGGGCGCGCGCGTCTTGACCCGAACCGCCTGCAGCGCCATTCGTCGCGTCGACGGCCTCTGGCAGGTGGAGATGACGGATCTGCGCACCGGCGTGAAATCCGAGGTCAAGGCGCGCTGCGTGGTCAATACAGCGGGGCCATGGGTCAACGATGTCATCGGCCGGATCGCCGGGCTCAATTCCAGCCGCAGTGTGCGACTGGTCAAGGGCAGCCATATCGTCGTGCCGAAATTCTGGGAGGGGCGGCAGGCCTATCTGGTGCAGAACCCGGACAAGCGGGTGATCTTCATCAACCCCTACCAGAACGACCTGGCGCTGATCGGCACGACGGATATCCCCTATGAGGGGCGGCCCGAGGACGTATCCGCCGATGGCAACGAGATCGCCTATCTCTTGAAATCGGTGAACCGCTACTTCAAGCAGCAACTGACCGAAGACGATATCGTCCACTCCTTCTCCGGCGTGCGTCCGCTCTATGACGACAATGCCGAAAACCCGTCGGCGGTGACGCGCGACTATATCTTCGAGGTCGATGCGGCCAACGGCCAGGCGCCGCTTCTCTCCGTCTTCGGCGGCAAGATCACCACCTTCCGCAAGCTGTCGGAACATGCGCTCGAGCGGCTGAAACCGTTCTTCCCTGAGATGGGTGCGGCCTGGACCGCCAAGGCGCATTTGCCGGGTGGCGACATGGCCAATGCCGATTTCGAGCAGTTTCTTGGGGATCTCAAGGCGCGCTATCGCTGGCTGACGGCCGACCTCGCCAAGCATTACGCGCGGCTCTACGGCACGCGCACGCACGATCTGATCGGCAATGCCAAATCGCTCGAAGACCTCGGCGCTGTCTTCAGCCCGCTGTTTCGCGAGCGCGAGGCGCGCTTCCTGATCGACAACGAATGGGCGTCGACGGCTGAAGACCTACTGGAACGGCGGACGAAACACGGCCTGCACATGACACAGGCCGAGAGGCTGGCTTTCGCCGGCTGGCTGGAACGCCAGCAAGTGGCGGCCTGAAGGAGAGTGGGAATGCGCAGTCTGGAATTGGAGGCCTTGCTTGATATCTCGGCGCGGGTCGGCGCCGACCCGCTGCTGGTGCAGGGGGCGGGCGGAAACACGTCGATCAAGGAGGTCGGCACGCTCTGGATCAAGGCCTCCGGCCTCTGGCTTGCCCATGCGCGCCAGCGCGACGTCATGGTGCCGGTGGCGCTCGACCCATTGCTCGAAGCGTTGGATCGCATGGATCCCGCGGCCGAGAAAGCCCAGGACTTCGTCATCTCCGAAATGAACCCTTCCGGCCTCAGGCCGTCGATCGAGACGACGGTACATGCGCTGATGCCGCAGAAGGTGGTGATCCATGTCCATTGCGTCGAAACCATCGCGACCGCCGTGCAGACGATCGGTGCGGCCATCGCTGCCGAACGCCTGACGGGTATCCCGCATGTCTTCGTACCCTATGCGCGGCCGGGGCTGCCGCTTGCCAAGGCGATCGCCGAGCGGCTGCAGGAGAAGACGTCGGTGCTGATCCTCGGCAATCACGGCCTTGCAGTTGCCGCCGAGACCGTCGCCGATGCGGCAATCCTTCTGACCGAGGTCTCCCGCCGGTTGACGACGCAGCGACGGGCGGCGCCATCAGCCGATCTCGCGGCACTGTCCCGCCTTGCGGTCGACAGTGGCTATTGCCTGCCCGACGACGCACGACTGCATGCGGTCGCAACCGACCTCGAAAGCTGCCGGATTGCTGCCGGCGGCAGCCTCTATCCCGACCATGTCATCTTCCTCGGCAAGGGGTCCGTCATCGCCGCGCCGGGCGAAACCGCCGTTTCGATCGAGACCGCCAGGAATGAACGTGGCGAAACCCTGCCGCCGCTTCTGCTGTTTCCCGGCAAGGGGGTACTGGTCGAGAAGACCATTTCCGCAGGCGCGCTCGCCATGGCGCGCTGCCTTGCCGACGTGACGGCCCGCATTCCCGCAAATGGGCGTCTTCGCTATCTGAGCGATGCCGAGAACGCCGAACTGCTCGGCTGGGACGCGGAGAAATATCGCCAGAAGCTCAACCGGGCAGGGCAGGCGCTGCAATGAGTGGAGATCAGAACGCCCTTGTTGTCGGCATCGATATCGGCACGTCGGGCGCGCGCTCCGTGGCGATGGTGCCTGACGGCACGATCGTCGCCTCTGGTGCGGCCAAGCTCGCCGCTTTTTCCGATGACCACCGCGATCCGGTCGGCTGGTGGAAGGCGGTGCGGGCGGCGCTTGGCGAGGTGCTCGAGGCGGTCGATCGTCGACGGATCCGCGCCATCAGCATCGACGGAACCTCGGGCACGATGCTGCCCGTTTCCGCCGACGGTGCGCCGCTTGCCACGCCGATGATGTACAACGATCCGGTTTCCGACCGGACGATGCTGGACGCAATTGCCGCCCATGCACCGAAGGAAAGTGCCGCCCACGGGGCAACCTCCGGTCTTGCCAAGGTGCTGCTGTTCCAATCGGTGCCGGATGTCTTCCGTGTCATCCATCAGGCCGATTGGCTCGCCGGGCATTTTACCGGGCTCTACGACGTTTCCGACGAGAACAATGCCTTGAAGACCGGCTACGATCCGGTGGCGCGGTGCTGGCCGGAGTGGATCTCACGAACTGGCGCGCGCATCGATCTCCTGCCGGAGGTGCTGCCGGCCGGTGCGCCGGTTGCGACGATATCGGCGGCCGCAGCCGAAGCCTTCGGCCTGACGCCGGATGTCATTTTAGTCGCCGGCACGACCGATGGCTGTGCCTCGTTTCTGGCGACCGGTGCCGATCGTCCGGGCGATGGCGTCAGCGCACTCGGCACGACGTTGACGGTGAAGGTGCTTTCCGACCGGGCGCTGTTTGCCCCGGAATATGGCCTCTACAGCCACCGGATCGGCGACATGTGGCTGGCGGGCGGCGCATCGAATACGGGAGGCGTTGTTCTGGCCGAGTATTTTTCCGCAGAGCGCATCGATGAGCTTTCCGCCCGCATCGATCCGGCTGTCGATAGCGGGCTCGACTATTACCCGCTGACGAAGCCCGGCGAGCGCTTCCCCATCGCCGATCCGAATCTTGAGCCACGCCTGACGCCGCGACCCGAGGATGACGCGATGTTTCTGAAGGCAATCTTCGAAGGCATCGCCGGTATCGAAAGCCTTGCTTATCACAGGCTGACATCGTTCGGCGGACCCAAGCTCGGTTCCATACGCACCGTCGGTGGCGGTGCAAGAAATGCGGCGTGGTCGGCAATCCGCGCGCGCAAGCTCGGCGTGCCGTTCCTGACGGTACGTTCGGAAGAGGCCGCAGCCGGCACGGCGCGGCTGGCGCTTGCCGGTGCAAGACAGGCAGGTGTGTTATGAGTACTGTCATCTCAGGCCTCGGCGATATCGCCGATCGTTATGACGCCTTTCTGATCGACCAGTTCGGCGTGCTGCGCGACGGCCGCAGGCCCTATCCTGGTGCTGCCGAAACGCTGGTGCGGCTGAAGAATCAGGGCAAGCGCATCATCATTCTCTCGAATTCCGGCAAGCGCTCGGCGGAAAACGACCGCCGTCTCGTCGATCTCGGCTTCGTCGCCGGCAGCTGGGACTGGTTCCTGACCTCGGGCGAAGTGGCGTGGCAGATCCTGAAAAAGGAAGGCGGGCAGGCAAGCGGGCCTCCGAAAAAGTGCCTGCTGGTCAGCCGCGACGGCGATCTGTCGCCGCTCACCGGGCTCGACCTCGAGCGCACCGAAGATGGCGCGGATGCGGACTTCGTGCTTCTGGCTGCGAGCGAAGGCGATGTCCTGCCGCTGTCGCACTATGAGGCGCTGCTGGCGCCTGCGGCACGGCGCGGCGTGCCGTGCCTCTGCACCAACCCCGACAAGGTGATGCTGACCAAGAGCGGAATGGCTTTCGGGGCTGGGCGGATTGCGGAGCTTTACGAGGAACTCGGCGGCACGGTGCGCTGGATCGGAAAACCATTCGCCGACATCTACGATTTTGCCCTCGACTTTCTCGGTCATCCCGATCCGTCGCGCGTCTGCGCAATCGGCGACAGCATCGAACACGATATCGCCGGGGCGGCAAGTGCCGGCCTTGAGTCGGCGCTGGTGACCACCGGGATACTGGAGCATGCCTCCGACAAGGAGCGGCAAAAACTCTTTGCCGAGCATGGCGCCACGCCCGATTTCATCCTCCCGAAATTTCTCTGGTAGTCAGGAGTACGGTCTTGGCTTTCACGCTGTCGCTCAACACCAATCCGCTGGTCAATCGTTTTGCCGAGCCTGATGATCTGATCGAGACAATCGGGGAGCAGATCCGCATCGGCTACGTGCAGCTGACGCATGAGTTCGTCAATCCGGGCTGGCCGGCGGCAACGATCTCCAAGACCATCCGTCAGTTCAGGGCAGCGCTTAGCCGCACCGGCGTCAGGATCACCTCGGGCATGACCGGGCCCTATGGCAGGCTCAACCACTTCGGCCACCCCGACCCGGATGTGCGACGCTACTATGTCGACTGGTTCAAGACCTTTGCCGATATCTCCGCCGAGCTTGGCGCATCCGGCATGGGCACGCAGTTTGCGATCTTCACGCTGAGGGACTATGACGACCCGGCCCGGCGCGAGGAGATGATGAAGATCGCCATCGACTGCTGGCGCGACGTGGCGGAACACGGCAAGGCGGCCGGTCTTTCCTATGTGTTCTGGGAGCCGATGTCGGTCGGGCGCGAGTTCGGCCACACGATCGCCGAGTGCCGCTCGCTCGACCGGCGGCTCGCCGAGGCGGAGTTGCCGCTCCCAATGAAGATGATGGTCGATATCGACCATGGCGACGTCACCTCCGACGACCCCGATGACATCGACCCCTATGCCTGGGCGGGCGCATTTCCCGAGCGCTCGCCGATCATCCACATCAAGCAGTCGTCGATGAACAAGGGCGGGCACTGGCCGTTTACCGCTGCCTACAACCGGGATGGCCGCATCACGCCGGAGAAGCTGATCGATGCGGTCAAGGCCGGCGGCGGCACCGACAACGAGATCTGCCTGGAGCTGTCCTTCCGCGAGCGGGAACCGACCGACCACAACGTTGTGGAGATGATCCGCGAATCCGTGGAGTTCTGGGAGCCCTACATCGATACCGGGTTCAACCGATCATCAAAATCACACTGAAATATCACAAAGTATCATTAGCTAGATTGAAATATAACATAAAGGTGTTATCTTCTCAGGTGTGATGTCGCGCTCTCGCGGCATCGGGATCGAGGCGGATGACGATGAAGCCGGAAGACAGGCGACAGGCGATCATGGATGTTTTGATGGAGGCCGGCACGGCGTCCGTCGAGGATCTGTCACTCCGTTTCGGCGTCAGCAAGATGACGGTGCATCGCGACCTCGACGATCTCGAACAGGCTGGCCTGTTGCGCAAGGTGCATGGCGGCGCTTCGATCCAGTCGAGCCCGCAGTTCGAAAGCGATTTCCGCTACCGCGAGAAGATTGCCGCCGCCGAGAAGAACCGCATTGCCGAATATGCGGCGAGCCTGATCGAGCCGGGGCAGAGCATCCTCATCGACGACAGTTCGACGGCCGGCGCGATTGCCGGCTGCATCAGGGACATCAGGCCGCTGACCGTCATCACCAACAACCTCGGCGTCATCACCGGTCTGTCCGGTGCGCCCGGCATCAACGTCATCGCGCTCGGCGGCCAGTACAGCAAGAAGTTCAACGGCTTTTTCGGCATCGTCACCGAAGAGGCGCTGCGCTCGCTGCGCGTCGATATCGCCTTCCTCTCCAGCTCCGCAGTCGCGGGAACGGCAGCCTTCCACCAGGACCAGGAGGTCGTGCAGGCCAAGCGGCTGATGGTGAAGTCGGCGGCGCGCAAATATCTCATGGTCGATCACGACAAGTTCGGGCGTTCCGCCCTGCATTTCCTGACAGGGCTCGACGCCTTCGATGCGGTGCTGACCGGCGCCGAGGTGGCGGATGAGCATGCCGCGACGCTCCGCGAGGCCGGAATCCCCCTGGTGACGGTCGACAATCGAAAAGCATCGGAGAAAGCATGAACAAGCCGCAGCTCTGGGTGGGCACAAGCTGGAAGATGAACAAGACGCTGGCGGAGGCCATGGTCTTTGCCGAGAGGCTGGCCGCAGCGGACGGAGCGCGCGACGAGCGCATCCAGCGTTTCGTCATTCCACCCTTTACCGCCGTCAGACAGGTCAAGGAACGGCTCGTGCAAACGGGCGTCAAGGTCGGTGCGCAGAACATGCATTGGGACGACGCCGGCGCCTGGACCGGCGAGGTTTCGCCGGTGATGCTGAGGGACTGCAACCTCGATGTGGTCGAGCTTGGCCATAGCGAACGGCGCGAGCACTTCGGCGAGACCGACCGTACCGTGGGCCTGAAGACGGCAGCGGCGGTGCGCCACGGCCTGGTGCCGCTGATCTGCATTGGCGAGACGCTCGCCGAGCGCGAGGCGGGCGAGGCGGATGCCGTCCTGAAGCGGCAGGTTGAAGGCGCGCTGGAACTGCTGGAAGGCGACGCGCGCAAGGCGACGATCCTGCTCGCCTACGAGCCGGTCTGGGCCATCGGCGTCAACGGCATTCCGGCAACATCAGACTATGCCGACGAGCGCCATAAGCGGATCGCCGACGTGGCGCAAGGCGCGCTCGGCGTGCGCGTTCCCGTCCTCTACGGCGGCAGCGTCAATCCCGGCAATTGCGAAGAACTGATCACCCAGGGGCACATCGACGGCCTGTTCATCGGCCGCTCCGCCTGGGACGTCAATGGCTATCTCGACATTCTGCAGCGCGTCTCGAAGGCGATCTGAGCCCTCGTACCCCGCAGATCAACAAGACGGAAAGGAACAATCATGAAGATCGCAATCGGAGCAGACAGCGCCGGCAAGCCCTTGCTCGACGTCATCGCCGCCCATCTCAAGGGCAAGGCCGACCTCGAAGTCAGCGACCTCAGCCAGTCCGGTTTCTACGCCGACCTGTCGCAGAAGCTGGCGCAGACCATCGTCGATGGCGACAACGAGCGCGGCATCCTGTTCTGCGGCACCGGTATCGGCGTCTGCATCTCGGCCAACAAGGTGCCGGGCATCCGCGCCGCGCTGACCCACGACACCTATTCCGCTGAGCGGGCGGCAAAGTCGAACAACGCACAGATCATCACCATGGGCGCGCGCGTCATCGGGCCGGAGCTGGCGAAGTCGATCGTTGATACCTGGCTCGCCTCCGAATTCGACGCGAACGGCCCGTCGGCCGGCAATGTCGACGCGATCGATCGTCTCGACGCGGCGAAGTAAGCGAGCCAACTGCTAGAGCGTTTCCGGTTTAAACGGAGCCACAGACCCGCTCTATCTCTTTGTTTTTACGCATTTCCTGGCGGAAAGCCGATTCGCACTTTTCCTGGAAATGCTCTAATACCGCAATGCACGTTGATCCTCCCTCGCGCATCGCGGCGAGACGCCCGGCAGAGATGCCGGGCGTCTTTTCCTGATTTGCCACTGCCTAATTCGTTTCAGCGTCGTTTGCGCGTCATGTTTGAGGCGCGGCGCTGTCGGGTGTTTTGGCAGACCGCCGGGGCACTGCCGGCTTGACGAAGCTTCTGTAAATATTTGAACATGCTTGCATATCGTCACGTCAGCGAGGAATGCCGCCCCATGCCCGACGCCCCAACGACACCGCCGCATGCCGGAAGCCACCGCCTGGCGCGCATGAGCGGCCGCGACACGCACGAACACCACCGCACAGCCACGACGCTCGAGCTTCTGTTCGACCTGACCTTCGTCATCGCCTTCAGCCTTGCGGCATCGCAGCTTGCGCATCTGATGGCCGAAGGACATTTCAAGGCGGGGCTGATCGGCTTCTTCTTCGCCAGCTTCGCCATCTGCTGGGCCTGGATCAATTTCACCTGGTTTGCTTCCGCCTATGACACCGACGACTGGGTGTTCCGGTGCGTGACCATGGTGCAGATGGTCGGCGTGCTGATCCTGGCGATCGGCCTTCCCGCCATGTTCCGCTCGGTCGACGAGGGTGCCCATCTCGACAATGGCGTGATGGTGCTCGGATACGTCGTCATGCGGGTGGCGATGATCTTCCAGTGGCTGCGCGCCGCCGGCCAAGATCCGGCACGACGGCAGGCCTGCATGACCTATGTGGTAGCGATCACGGTTGCGCAACTCGGCTGGGTCGTGCAGATCTTCGTCGACTTCTCGATCGTTGTCACCTTCGCCATGGTCGTGGCGCTCACCGTCATCGAGATGCTCGGGCCCTATATCGCCGAGACGCGGCATGGCGGCACGCCCTGGCATGCCCACCATATTGCGGAACGCTACGGCCTTCTGGCAATCATCGCGCTCGGAGAAGGCGTCGTCGGCACGGTCGCCTCGATCACGGCGGTGGTGGATGGGGAGGGCTGGAACCTCGACGTGGCGCTCGTCTGCCTTGCGGGCACCGGGCTTACCTTCGGCATGTGGTGGATCTATTTCCTGTTGCCGAGTGCCGAGGTCCTGCACGTGCACCGCAGACGCTCCTTCGTCTGGGGCTATGGTCACATGTTCATTTTCGCCGCGATCGTTGCGACCGGTGCGGGCCTGCATGTCGCCGCCTATTACATCGAGCACAAGGCGCATATCGGGTCGCTTGCGACCGTGTTGACGGTGGCGGTCCCGGTCGCGGCCTATATCGCTCTGGTCTACGGCATGTATGCCTATCTGCTGCGGCAGTCGGAACCGCTTCATGCCTGGCTGCTCGCCGGCACGATGCTGCTGCTTGCGGCGTCGATCGCGGCCGCGATGGCGGGCGTCGACATGGCGATCTGCCTGATCATTCTGATGTTTGCGCCGTTCGTGACCGTCGTCGGTTTCGAGGCGGTCGGTCATCGCCACCGGATGGCGGCGCTGGAACGGTGCCTTGATGAGGCAGAGCCGGTGCATTGAACGCCGGGAATTGGCTATTCGAAACAGCGGTTTGCCGGCTGTTGCTGGCGGCTTGATTCAGGTGGTTCAGAGGTTGATTCAAGCAGGCGCCGCGAAGCGGCTCGATGGTTGCGCATCGGAGCGCTGAGCGAGCCTTGCCCCTCACCCTAGCCTTCTCCCCGCAGGCGGGGAGAAGGTGGCCGGCAGGCCGGATGAGGGGTGGCGGCCGGATACGGCGCGGGCTTGCGGCCCGCCAGCAGATCAGGCGTTGAGCAGCGCCAGCTTGGCGCGGGCGTCGAGGATCTGGGCGCAGGCATTGGCGGCTTCTTCGCCCTTGGCGACGAAGTGTTCGCGGAAGAAGGCGATCAGCGGCGCGCTTTCCTGGAAATTGTGCGGCGTCAGCACGGCCGACAGCACCGGCACGTCGGTATCGAGCTGGACGCGCATCATACCGTCGAGCACCGTGCCAGCGACGAAGTCATGGCGGTAGATGCCGCCATCGACGACGAAGGCGGTGCCGAGGATCGCGGCGTAACGGCCGGTCCTGGCAAGCTTCTGCGCGTGCAGCGGGATTTCCAGCGCGCCTGGCACGTCGAAGATCTCGACGTCGGCGGCACTGCCGCCGAACTTCGTCCATTGGGCGACGAAGGCATCGACACAGCGGTCGACGATGTCGGCGTGCCAGCGGGCACGGACAATCGCAATCTTGGCGGTGGGGTGGGAAAGAATAGTCATGGTCTCAAGCCTTCCAGGGTTTGGCGTTTCCAATTTTCCCGTCGGGCGAACATGCACGCGCGCGAAACCCCGGTGTGGGGTCCACGTTCCTGCTTGCTCTCTTCCATCCGGACTGTGACCGTCGGCTCCGGAATCTGACCGGATCTGCTGACCTCCGAAGTAGACCTCCGAAGCGCTCGCGGGCTTCGATCTTTCGATCGCTACCGCCGGTGGGGAGTTTCACCCCGCCCTGAGAACAAGAGCGACTATATAGATCGGCCGTGCCTGGTCAAACGCATGACGCGACGAAAATCCGGGAAATCGCGACAGATTTTTTCCGTGCCGTATCGCTCCCGGACAAATCTGTTCCCGTCGGGAGCCGCCGTAGTCTGACCTCGGCCGCGTGCCGCGTCGCCGCCACGAGACATTTATCTGCGGACGCGACGCGGGGCTTCGTCTTCGGCGGCGATCGCGCGTGCGGACCAATGGAGCAGCGCCTGCCTGTCATCAAGGCAAGTGACCGGTGCTTCGTAGTAGCGGTGCACGACCACCGGTTTGCCGCCCTTGTTGTAGGTGAACGGCTGACATCCTTCGCTGAGAAGCGCATCTCTCAGGGGCTGATCAACCCTGAAATAGAGGCGATCCTTGATGCTGATGGCGAACTGGCGATCAGCGACAAGATAGGCCCAACCGCCGAAGAAGCGGCCTATGTCAACGGGACCGATATCCGCGAGTTCTTCGTGGATATGGGTGACGAACGCACTCGGCTGCGCTTTAGTCATGGCGGCCGCCGGTGCAAAATGCGCTGTTTTTCATTCGACGGTTCAGGCAATCTCTCCACGGCATGTGCAAGGCAGCTACTGCATGTTTCCTTAAATCCTATTCGATTTAGGGATAAAAACATGCAGCACTTCAAAGCGCTACAGCGACCTTTGCGCGTAACAAGACTCACGCGCTGTAGGGGGACGCTGGAGATCTACTCGCGGATGACGAGCAGGTCCTTGGCGGCAAAGCGGAGCGTGACGTTCGAGCCGAAGGCCGGCGGCGTCAGGCCGGGGTCGTTGAACATGTCGAAGGAGATGACGTCGCCGCCGATGCGCAGCTTGGTGCGGATGACCGAGCCGAGGAAGCTGGTCGAAACCACCTCGCCGGTCAGCGCGGTGTCGCCCCTGGCGCTGTCGGCGATCGAGCCTGCCTCCGGGCGCAGCGCCAGCGAAATGTTGTCGCCACCCTTCATGCCGGCGATCGGCTCCTTCAGCGACACCTGCTGGTTGCCGATGGTGACAGCACCGGCGGCCGGGTCGGCGACCTTGGCTTCGATGATGTTGAGCGTGCCGACGAAGGAGGCGACGAATCGGGTCGCAGGGGTGTTGTAGATCTCGAACGGCGTGCCGATCTGGTCGGCTCGCCCGGAATTCATGACGACGATGCGGTCGGAGATCGACAGGGCTTCTTCCTGGTCATGGGTGACGAAGACAGTGGTGATGCCGAGCTGCTGCTGGATCTGGCGGATTTCCTCGCGCAGCGACACGCGGATCTTGGCGTCGAGCGCCGACAGCGGCTCGTCGAGCAGCAGCACCTGCGGCTTGACGGCGAGGGCGCGCGCGAGCGCCACGCGCTGCTGCTGGCCGCCGGAAAGCTGGTAGGGGAAGCGGTCGGCCAGGTGCTCGAGCTTGATCAGGCTCAGCATCTGCTTGACGCGTGTATCGATCTCCGACTTCTGCGCCCCGGCGACTTTCAGGCCGAAGGCGACGTTGTCGTTGACGTTCATGTTGGGAAACAGCGCATAGGCCTGGAACACCATGCCGATGTTGCGCTGGTTGGGCTTCAGCGTTCCCTGGTCCTTGCTGTCGATGGTGATCGTGCCGCCCGACGGCGTCTCGAAGCCGGCGATCATGCGCAGGATCGTCGTCTTGCCGCAGCCTGACGGGCCTAGGAACGAAACGAACTCGCCCTTGTCGATGACCATGTTGAAGTTGTGCACGACCTGAACCGGGCCGAAGGACTTCTGGATATTGTTCAGTGTCAGGAATGCCATGTGATCAAGCCTTGGCCGGAGCGGATTTCTGGATGCGGGAAACGAGCTGGATCAGACCCATGCTGAGCCAGGTGATGGCGAATGCGATGACCGCGAGCGCCGAAGGCTCATAGGCCTTGTTGGCGCCGACGAGCTGCAGGTACGGACCGAAGGCCGGGCGGTTGAGCAGCGCGGCCATGGTGAATTCGCCCATGACGATCGCAAAGGTGATGAAGGCGCCGGAGAGCACGCCACTCATGACGTTGGGGAAGATGCAGCGAAACAGGATCGTCGGCCATTTGGCGCCGAGGCTTTCGGCGGCTTCCGTCAGCGTGCGGACGTCGATCGCCCGCATCGCGGTATCGACCGCCCGGTACATGTAGGGCAGGGACAGCGTCATGTAGGAGAACATCAACAGCGCATTGGTGCCGGAGATCGAGCCGGTCAGCGGGATCCACGACGAGGAGTTGTAGAGGCGCAGATAGCCGAAGACGATGACGATCGCCGGGATGACCAGCGGCAGAAGGGTGATGAATTCGATGATCGGGCGCACCTGCGGCAGGCGAAGGCGGACCCAATAGGCGGTCGGCACCACCAGCAGCATGCCGAAGACGATGGTCAACACGGCCATCATCATCGAATAGCCGAAGGTCTCGCGGAACTGCAGGTCGGAGAAGACCGAGCGATAGGCGTCGAACGAGTATTCGCCGCGGCGCATGCGCAGCGAGAATTCCAGCGTGCCCAGCAGCGGGATGATGAAGTAGCTTGCACCGATGGCGATGGCGATCCAGGCGCCGAGACGTTGTGCTTTCATTTCTGCCACCGTTCGGCGCGCATACGCAGCCAGATATAGAGAACGTTCGAGATGCCGGTGATGACGATCATGCCGAGCGCCAGCGCATAGCCGAGGTTCGGATTGTGCAGCACGTCGCCGCGGATCTGCGCATAGAGCAGGATCGGCACGATGTTGAGCGAGGACCCGGTCAAGGCATAGGCCGTGGCGATCGCGCCGAAGGCGTTGGCAAACAGCAGGAGCGTGGTGCCGAGCAGGCTCGGCCACAGGATCGGCAGCGCCACCATGCGCCAGTACTGCCAGGTCGAGGCGCCAAGGATTTCAGAGGCTTCGCGCCATTCTTTCTTCAGACCATCGAGCGCCGGCGTCAGGATCAGCACCATCAGCGGGATCTGGAAATACATGTAGGTGATGGTCAATCCGAAAAACGACAGCAGGTTGAAGCCGGTCGAATAGAGATTGAAGCCGAACCATTCGCGCAGGAAGACGGTGACGAGGCCGGTGCGCCCGAGGGTCGCGAGGAAGGCGAAGGCGAGCGGCACGCCGGCGAAGTTCGAGGCGACGCCCGAAAAGGTCAGGAGGCCCGAGCGGATCCAGGTCGGCACGCCGCCGAGCACGATTGCCCAGGCGAGGAAGAAGCCGATCAGCGCGCCGCCGATCGAGGACGCGATCGAGATCCGGATCGAGATCCAGTAGGCGCTGAGGATCGAGGGCGTGAACAGATCGCCGATGTTCTTGAAGGTAAAGCTGCCATCGGGCGTCAGGAACGCGCCGGTGACGAGATAAAGCGTCGGGATGATCAGGAACAGCAGCGCGAAAAGCATGAAGGGGGCAATGCCGAGCCAGTCGATGACGGCTCGCTTGCTGATCAAGGTCGGTGAAGCGGTGCTCATATAGGCTTTCTGTCCCGAGGCTTGCAGTGACCTTTGCGCGTCCGCATGAACGCACAAAGATCGCCTTAGCGCTTTGATTTGCTGCAAAATTCCTTAGATCGATACCGAGCTAAGGAATTGTGCACGAGATTAAACCATGTCGCGCAAAAGCGTGTTGCGGTTTGCGACAACGACATGCGCAAAAACAAGACCTTAAAGCGCAGCAAGCGAATCCTGGTGATCGTGACGCGCTTTAGGGAAACCTCCCCGCGCCGAGGCGCGGAGAGGCGGAAGTCATGGATATTACTGCACGTTTGCGCCGACGACGCTATCCCACTTGGTGGTAATCGCTTCCTTGCCCTTGGCCTGCTCTTCGAGCGTCGGGAAGACAGCCTTTTCGTAGGCTGCTGCCGGCGGCAGCTTGTCGAGCAGTTCCTGCGGGATCTTGCCGTTCTTGGCGAGGTCGTTGAAGCGGATCGGGTGGCAATAGCCCTTCAGCCAGCCGAGCTGACCTTCGTCGGAATAAAGATACTCCATCCACAGCTTTGCCGCGTTCGGGTGCGGCGCGTAGGCCGAGATCGCCTGGACGTAGACGCCGGCGACGACGCCCGAAGCCGGAACGACGACTTCAACCGGCGGGTTGCCGTTGAGGCTGTCGCGCCAGGAAAGGCCGTTGTAGTCCCAGGCGATCACGACCGGGGTCGAGCCCTGCGCGAGCGAGGCGGACTTGCCGATAACCGGAACGAAGTTGCCGGCCTTGTTGACTTCGGCGAAGAAGCCGAGGCCCGTTTCACCAGCCTTGACGGCATCGGTTTCGCCAGCGGCGAGGCCGGCGGCGTAGACGGCCTGAACCGCCTGGTTGGAGGCGCGCGGGTCGCCGGCCATGGCGACCGAGTTGGCGTAGTCCGACTTCTTCAGGTCGGCCCAGTCCTTCGGCACGTCCTTGACGATGTCGGTGTTCACCACGAAGGAGAGAACGCCGTAGTAGTCGCCGTACCAGTAACCTTCGGCGTCCTTGGCCGAATCCGGGATCGAATCCCAAGTGGAGACCTTGTAGGGCTGGATCAGGCCTTCGGCCTTGGCCGACGGACCGAAGGAGAGACCGACGTCGATGACGTCAGGCGCCTGCGGGCCGGTGTTGCCCTTGTTGGCCTTGATGGCTTCGATTTCGTCGCCCGAACCGGCATCCGGGTTCAGCTCGTTGACTTCCAGGCCATACTTGGCCTTGAAGCCTGCGATGACGTCGCCATAGCCGCACCAGTTGTGCGGAAGTGCGATGGTGGTCAGCGAGCCTTCCTTTTTGGCGGCGGCGATGAGCTCTTCGCTCGGCTCGGCAGCGGCGATGGCCGTCGTTGCCAGAAGCATGGCGGTGGAAAGCGAGAGCAGGCGTTGAGTCGTTGAAATCACTGGCGTTCTCCTTATGGGTTTTCAGTCAATTTCGGCGATGCTGTTAAAGAGATGCGATGAAACTTGTGTGACAGCGATCTGTCTGTTCGCGCCGCGCATGTCGTTGGAAGAACAATTCTTTTTTCGACACGGCGCCTTCACTGAAACACACGTGCATAAAATTCCGTGAACGTGCCGGCCACTCCTCCTAAACCGGTTTGCGAAAGATGCGGGTCGAATCGAACAATCCCTCTAGCGTCTTCATCCGGTCGCGGGTTGCGTCCCAGTTGGTGCTCTGGACGGCCTCGATCAGGGCCTCGACCAGAAACAGGATCACCACTGAACTGTCCCAGGCCGAGGGCACCTCGATCTGCGAGCGGAAGACCTTGGAGGCGGATTTTGCCACCGGCGAGCTCCAGCGATCGGTGAAGAGGACGATCTCGACGCCGCGTTCGCGCGCCGATTTCGCCAGCGTCTCCATTTCCTGCTCGTAACGGCGGATGTCGAAGAGAATCAGCACGTCGCCGTGGCGCATGTCGAGCACGTAGTGTGGCCATGCGCTGGCATTCGACGCGATTTCGGTGACACCAGGGCGGATCACCTGCAGATGGGTGAAGAGATAATCGGCAACGGCGCGGGTGATGCGGCCGCCAAGCAGATAGACGTTGCGCTTGCGGTCGGCGATAAGGGCGACCGCCTCGTCGAATTCGCGCGGCTCGATCTGCGCCAGCGTCTCGCGCATGTTGTTCATGGCGGCATCGGCAAAGCGATTGAGCGTGTGGGTGCCCGGCGCGCTTGCGGCCCAGCGGTCATGCTTGGTGATCGGGTTGGAAATCGTGGCTTCCAGCTCCTGGTGCAGCCGCGACTGGAAATCGGGAAAGCCTTTGAAACCAAGCTTTTGCACCATGCGGGCGACGGTCGGAGTCGATACGCCGGCGTTCTCGGCGACCGTGGTGATCGAACCGAGTCCCGATACGGGATAGTTGTCGAGAAGTGTCTCTGCCAACTGTCTTTCCGCGCGGGTCAGCGCGGCGAAGTGGGCGTTGATCACATCCGACACCGTCGTGGGTGTCGCCTTGCTAGTCATAGTCTCCCCTGAACTGGTCTAACGCCAGTTTGTGACAGATTAAACATCGCTGTCACAATTGGAGTCAATCGCAATTTTGAAGAGATCGTTTCAGATTTCGATTGACACTCGCTAATCTCTGAACAAATCTTTTCATTAACGAACGTCTAACGGGGCAAGAGGGGATGCCGGTGTTGACGCGACTTTTGACCGATACAGATGGCGATCCGGTTGCGATCGAGAACGCGGCCGGGAGAGGCGATATCGTTCTCGTTTGCGAACATGCGTCGCGCCGGGTGCCGGAGCGTCTCGGTTCGCTCGGCCTTTCGCCGCAGGCGCTCGAAAGCCACATTGCCTGGGACCCGGGCGCGCTCGCGGTTGCAGAGTTTCTGTCGCGCAAGCTCGACGCGGTCCTGATCTACCAGCGCTTTTCGCGCCTTGCCTATGATTGCAACCGCCCGCCGGAGGCCGACGGCGCCATGCCTGCCGTCAGCGAAGTCTATGAGGTTCCGGGCAACCGCGACATGGCGGAGGAGGAGCGCCGGGCACGGGTCGACGAGATCTACCTGCCGTTTCACGACGCCATCAGCCAGTTCGTGACCGAGCGCAAGGCCAAAGGCCGACCGCCGGTGGTCGTCACGATGCATTCGTTCACGCCCGTCTATTTCGGCAAGCCGCGTTCCGTCGAAGTGGGCATCCTGCATGATGCCGACAGCCGGCTCGCCGATCAGATGCTGACCTTCGCAACCAGGGGCAAGGTCGCCTACGATATCCGCCGCAACGAGCCTTACGGGCCGGCCGACGGCGTTACGCACAGTCTGATCGAATACGGCGTCCACAACGGGCTGCCGAATGTGATGATCGAGATCCGCAACGATCTCATTCGAAACGAGATCGGCCAGAGGGTCATGGCCGATTATCTGGAAGGGCTGCTCAGCAAAGGCGTGGCAGCGCTTTCAGCAAAATAAAGACCCTGGGGAGCGGCTTTGCCGCGGTCCTGTTCCGGCTTGCCGGGGCAGGTGGTGATGGGACCCTGCTGCAATGGGGCGGTCGGGTCTGAAGAAATCAGGGGAAGAAAAATGTCAGACTACAGTGATCTCGACAAAAAGCAGGACATGCAGGTCCTGCATTCGATGGGCTATGCCCAGGAGCTCGAGCGGCGAATGAGCCAGTTCTCGAACTTCGCGGTCTCATTCTCCATCATCTGCATTCTCTCCGGCGGCATCAACTCGCTGGCGCAGGCGACGTCGGGTGCGGGTGGGGCCGCAATCGGCATCGGCTGGCCGCTTGGCTGCTTCATTTCGCTCGTCTTTGCCGTCGCCATGGCGCAGATCAGCTCGGCCTATCCGACGGCCGGCGGCCTTTATCACTGGGGCTCGATCCTCGGCAACCGCTTCACCGGCTGGGTAACCGCCTGGTTCAACCTGCTCGGTCTCGTCACCGTTCTCGGCGCCATCAACGTCGGCACCTATTACTTCTTCATGGGCTCGTTCGGCACGCCGTATTTCGGTCTTGCGGATACGACGCTCACCCGCATCATCTTCCTTGCGGTCATCACGGGCGCTCAGGCGCTGGTAAACCACATGGGCATCGGGCTTACGGCCAAGCTCACCGACTTCTCGGGTTACCTGATCTTCGCAACGGCGATCCTGCTTGCGCTCGTGTGCCTTGCCGTCGCCGACAGCTACGACATCGCCCGCCTCTTCACCTTCTCCAACTATTCCGGCGAGACGGGTGGAAACGTATGGCCGGCGACCTCGGGCACCTGGGTGTTCCTGCTCGGCCTGTTGCTGCCGATCTACACGATCACCGGCTACGACGCCTCCGCGCACACCTCGGAAGAAACCGTAAAGGCGGCAGAATCCGTGCCGCGCGGCATGGTCTCGTCGGTGCTGTGGTCGGCGCTGTTCGGCTACATCATGCTTTGCTCCTTCGTGCTGATGCTGCCGAACATGGACGAAGCCGCCAAGCAGGGCTGGAACGTGTTCTTCTGGGCAATGGACGCGCAGGTTCACCCTGTGATCAAGGACGTGCTCTACCTCGCCATCCTCGTCAGCCAGTGGCTGTGCGGCCTGGCAACCGTCACGTCGGTCTCGCGCATGATCTTCGCCTTCTCGCGTGACGGCGGCCTGCCGGCGTCCAAGGCTCTGGCCAAGGTCAGCCCGAGCTACCGCACGCCGGTGGCTGCGATCTGGACCGGTTCGATCCTCTCCGTGCTCTTCGTCTGGGGCTCGTCGCTGGTCTCGATCGGCGAAACGCCGGTCTATACGATCGTCGTATCGTGCACCGTCATCTTCCTGTTCTTCTCCTTCGCGATCCCGATCACGCTCGGTCTGTTCGCCTGGGGTACGTCGAAGTGGGACAAGATGGGTCCGTGGAACCTGGGCGAGGGCATGTTCAAGCTCTTCGCGGTGCTCTCGATCATCGCCATGGTGCTGATCTTCGTTCTCGGCATCCAGCCGCCAAACGACTGGGCGCTCTACATCACCGTCGGCTTCTTGGCGCTGACTGCGATCATCTGGTTCGGCCTGGAAAACCGCCGGTTCCGCGGTCCGCCGATCGGCGATGAAGTGGCTCGCCGCCAGGCGGAAATCGCCGCTGCCGAAAAGGCGGTCGGCCAAGTCTAACCAATAATAAAATGGGCGGGAGCGCATCTGCAGCTTCCGCCTTTCTTTTTGCGGCCACGGGAACGGCCGCTTGCCGAAACATGGGATGAAATTTGATGAGCTATTCGTTCGAGCAATTGAAAGAGGATGTCGCCGCCGGCCGCATCGATACGGTTCTCGCCTGCCAAGTCGACATGCAGGGCCGGCTGATGGGCAAGCGCTTCCACGCGCAGTATTTCGTCGACAGCGCCTGGCAGGAAACGCATAGCTGCAACTACCTGCTGGCGACCGACATGGAGATGGAGACCGTCTCCGGCTACAAGGCGACGAGCTGGGAGAAGGGCTATGGCGACTACACGATGAAGCCGGACCTTTCGACGCTGCGGCGCATTCCGTGGCTCGAAGGCACCGCACTCGTGCTGTGCGACATGCTCGATCATCACACCCATGCCGAAGTGCCGCATTCACCGCGCGCCATCCTGAAGAAGCAGATCGCGCGGCTGGAGGCGATGGGCCTCAAGGCGTTCATGGCGAGCGAGCTCGAATTCTTCCTGTTCGATCAGACCTATGACGACGCGCGCCAGTCCGGCTATCGCGACCTGCAGCTGGTCAGCGGCTACAACGAGGACTACCACATCTTCCAGACCACCAAGGAAGAGGATGTAATGCGGGCGATCCGCAACGGCCTGCAGGGCGCGGATATCCCGGTCGAGAATTCCAAGGGCGAGGCGTCCGCCGGCCAGGAAGAGATCAACGTGCGCTATGCCGACGCGCTGACGATGGCCGACCGGCATGCGATCATCAAGAACGGCTGCAAGGAGATTGCCTGGTCGCGCGGCAAGGCGATCACCTTCCTCGCCAAGTGGAACTATTCGGCCGCGGGCTCCTCCTCGCATATCCACCAGTCGCTGTGGAGCCCTGACGGCAAGACGCCGAAATTCTTCGACAAGGACGGCAAATACGGCATGTCGGAGCAGATGCGCCAATATGTGGCCGGCCTGCTCAGCCACGCCAGCGAGATCACCTATTTCCTCGCGCCCTACATCAACTCCTACAAGCGCTTCATGGCCGGCACCTTCGCGCCGACCAAGGCGGTGTGGAGCAAGGACAACCGCACGGCCGGCTACCGCCTCTGCGGTGAAGACACCAAGGCGATCCGCATCGAGTGCCGCGTCGGCGGCTCCGATCTCAACCCTTATCTCGCCTTCGCGGCTTTGCTCGCGGCCGGCATTTCCGGTATCGAAGGCAAGATGGAACTGGAAGCGCCCTTCGTCGGCGATGCCTACGGCGGCAAGAACGTGCGCGAGATCCCGCGCACCCTGCGCGCCGCCACCGAGGCGCTGACGGGGTCCAAGATGCTGCGTGCCGCCTTCGGCGACGACGTCATCGACCACTATGTCCGCGCGGCCGAGTGGGAGCAGGAAGAATACGACCGTCGCGTCACCGACTGGGAAGTGGCGCGCGGCTTCGAGCGGGCCTGACAAGGCCGGAAACTTAGATCTCAGTGGCCGGTCCGGTACCAAGGGCCGGCTACGCCGTCATTCGAAATGGAAGCAGGAAGACGATCATGAGCATGATCAAGTGTATTTCTCCGGTGAACGGAGAGGTTTATGCCGAGCGCCCGGCGCTGCCGCTGGAAATGGCCAAGCAGGCCGTCGCCCACGCGCGCCAGGCGCAGAAGAGCTGGGCCCGCCGTCCGCTGGACGAGCGCGTCAACCTGGTACTATCAGGCGTTGCCCGTCTCAACGAGATGGTCGACGAGGTCGTGCCGGAACTGGCCTGGCAGATGGGCCGGCCGGTGCGCCACGGCGGCGAGTTCAAGGGTTTCAACGAGCGCTCGAACTATGTCGCTTCGATTGCTGCCGACGCGCTGAAGCCGATCCTCGTCGAAGAGAGCGACCGCTTTGGCCGTCGTATCGAGCGCGAGCCGCATGGCGTGGTCTTCGTCATCGCGCCGTGGAACTACCCCTACATGACCGCGATCAACACGGTCGCGCCGGCGCTGATGGCCGGCAACACGGTGGTCATCAAGCATGCCAGCCAGACGATCCTCGTCGGCGAACGCATGGTGCGCGCCTTCGTCGAGGCCGGCGTTCCGGCCGACGTGTTCCAGAACGTTTTCCTCGACCATGAGACGACGGCGGCGCTGATCGCGGCGAAAAGCTTCGACTTCATCAACTTCACCGGCTCGGTCGAAGGCGGCCGGTCGATCGAGCGCGCGGCCGCCGGAACGTTCACCGGTCTCGGCCTCGAACTCGGCGGCAAGGATCCGGGCTATGTCATGGAAGACGCCGATCTCGATGCGGCCGTCGACACGCTGATGGATGGCGCTACCTTCAATTCCGGCCAGTGCTGCTGCGGCATCGAGCGCATCTATGTGCATGAATCGCTCTATGACGCCTTCGTCGAGAAGTCGGTTGCCTGGGTGTCGAACTACAAGCTCGGCAACCCGCTCGATCCGGAAACGACGCTTGGCCCGATGGCGCACAAGCGCTTCGCCGCAACTGTGCGCGAGCAGATCGCCGATGCGATCGCCAAGGGCGCCAAGGCGCTGGTCGATCCGAAACTATTCCCGCAGGATGATGGCGGCGCCTATCTCGCGCCGCAGGTGCTTGTTGATGTCGATCACTCGATGGCCTTCATGCGCGAAGAAACCTTCGGTCCGGCGGTCGGCATCATGAAGGTGAAGAGCGACAGCCAGGCGATCGAGCTGATGAACGATTGCCAGTACGGTCTGACCGTGTCGCTGTGGACCCAGGATGCGGACCGCGCCTCGCGCATCGGCCGCGACCTTGAAACCGGCACCGTTTTCATGAACCGCGCCGACTATCTCGATCCGGCCTTGTGCTGGACCGGCGTCAAGGAAACCGGCCGCGGCGGCTCGCTTTCGGTCATCGGCTTCCAGAACCTTACCCGTCCGAAATCCTACCATCTGAAGAAAGTCACAGCATGACGATCACCGCGAACTGGAGCTACCCGACCGCCATCAAGTTTGGCGCCGGCCGGATCAAGGAGCTTGCCGAACATTGCAAGGCTGTCGGCATGAAGAAGCCGCTGTTGATCACCGACCGTGGCCTGGCGCCGATGCCGATCACGCAGAATGCGCTCGATATCCTCGAGGCCAACGGCCTTGGCCGGGCGATCTTCGCCGACGTCGATCCGAACCCGAATGACGTCAACCTCGCCGCCGGCGTCAAGGCGTTCAAGGACGGCGGCCATGATGGCGTCGTCGCCTTCGGCGGCGGTTCCGGCCTCGATCTCGGCAAGTGCGTGGCCTTCATGGCCGGCCAGAGCCGCCGCCCGGTCTGGGACTTCGAGGATGTCGGCGACTGGTGGACACGTGCGAGCGTCGAAGGCATCGCGCCGATCGTCGCGGTGCCGACGACAGCGGGCACCGGCTCAGAGGTTGGCCGCGCCAGCGTCATCACCAACTCCGCCAGCCATGTGAAGAAGGTGATCTTCCACCCGAAGTTCCTGCCAGCCGTCACCATCTGCGACCCGGAACTGACGGTCGGCATGCCGAAAGTGATTACCGCCGGCACCGGCATGGACGCCTTTGCCCATTGCCTGGAAGCCTATTCTTCGCCGTTCTACCATCCGATGTCGGCCGGTATCGCGCTTGAAGGCATGCGCCTGGTCAAGGAATACCTGCCGCGCGCGTACAAGGACGGCACCGATATCGAAGCACGCGCCAACCTGATGAGCGCGGCCGCCATGGGTGCCGTCGCCTTCCAGAAGGGGCTCGGCGCGATCCATTCGCTGTCGCATCCGGTCGGTGCGATCTACAACACCCATCACGGCATGACCAATGCCGTGGTGATGCCGCCGGTGCTGCGCTTCAACCGCAGCGCGATCGAGGACAGGATCGTCAGGGCGGCCGCCTATCTCGGCATTTCCGGTGGCTTCGACGGTTTCTACGACTACGTGCTGAAGCTGCGCGAGGAACTCGGCGTTCCCGACAAGCTTTCCGCACTCGGCGTCGGCACCGACCGTATCGACGAGATGTCGGAAATGGCGATCGTCGATCCGACCGCCGGCGGCAACCCGGTTGAACTGACGCTCGATGCGGCCAAGAAGCTGTTCAGGGAGTGCATTTGACCGCCGGCAAGTCGCTCTAAAGTAACTGACCGTTAATTTTCTTCGGCCCGGGAAACCATTGGTTTTCCGGGCTTTTTCGCGCCCTGCCTGCGGATTGGGCAGGGCGGGGGTTAATCTTCGCCAACGAAAATTTCCAATTCGTTAACCATGTTCTGAAAGGTTCTATTAAGCGGCATTGCCCGGCGAAGCATCGGTTGGGCAGGCCACGGAACACAGGACAGAATGAGGAAGAAGATGGCGGTCATCACATTCGCCAATGCAAAGGGCGGCGCGGGCAAGACGACGGCGGCGCTGATCCTGTCGACGGAACTGGCGAGACAGGGACACCGTGTTGTGGTCCTCGATGCCGATCCGCAGCGTTGGATCACCAGCTGGGCGGAAAACTCCGGCCAGATCGCCAATCTCTCCGTCATCTCGCATATCACGCCGGCATCGCTGGAATGTCATATCCGGGAAATGAAGGACGAAGCCGACTACATCATCATCGACCTCGCCGGCGCCAAGGATCAGATCGTCGCTTTGGCTCTCGCTCTTTCCGACCAGGTGCTGATCCCGGTGCAGGGCTGCGCGATGGATGCGCGCGGTGCCGTGCAGATCCTCGAGCTCATCCGCCAGATCGAGGACAGGTCGCGTGTGCGCATCAACCATTCCGTCGTTCTCACCCGGGTCAATTCTCTGGTGACGACGCGGGCGCTGCAGACCATCAAGACTTTGCTTGCTTCGCGCGGCGTCTCCGTGCTCGACACGCCGATCGTCGAGCGCGTTGCCTATCGCGAGATTTTCGACTGCGGCGGCACGCTTCAGTCGATGGATGATACCCGCGTCAGCAACCTCGACAAGGCCCGCGAAAATGCAGCTGCGCTTGCCAAGGAAGTGCAGGCTCTGACGCCGGTGAGGGCGCGCCGCTCCTGGGCTTCGCGTGCACCATCCTGGGCGACGCGGCGCGCGGCCTGATCAGGGATCGGCATACGAAGTTAGCCGCTTTGAAGACTGCCATAACCGGAATTGATGTTCGTCAATTCCGGTTGAATCGCGTTGCGACCACCCGAAAAGGCTGTTGCCCGTAAGGCTTCCTTTACCATGGGCTTATACCAGTGCTGGTGGAAAGCGATTGCACCTTATGGCGGTTTGCGAGGGTGCAGGTAGCCGCCATGATTGCGGCAAGGATTGTGGATTCGACCTTTCTCGCTTGGTCTCCCGTCCAGCTTCCATGATCCAGCAAGAGCATGCAGGGAAATCGCGCATGAAAACGGAACACGTCGCTGCCGGCAAGGAAGACATTGCCGGTCGTCTCAATTTCATGGCGCTTGACGATGCCGCCAAGGCGAGCCTGAAGGCCCTGAAGCCGATCCTCGAAAAGGAGCTGGCGCCGGCGCTCGACAAGTTTTACGCCCGGGTCAAAAAGACGCCGGAGACGAACCGCTTCTTCTCGTCGGATGCGCACATCAACCGCGCCAAGGGCGCGCAGGTCGGCCACTGGGCCAACATCGCCGACGCCAATTTCAACGACGAATATGGCGCGAAGGTCCGCACCATCGGCCAGGTGCACGCCCGTATCGGGCTGGAGCCGCGCTGGTATATCGGCGGCTACGCGCTGATCGCCGAACATCTGATCACGGAGATCGTCAAAGCGAATTGGCCAAAGGGCGGTCTGTTTTCGCGCCAGACGACCTCGGCGGAAGAGATGAGCGCGATGCTTTCGAGCCTCGTCAAGGGCATGTTCCTCGACATGGACCTGTCGATCTCGGTCTATATGGACGCCTCCGACGTCACGAAGCAGCGCGCGGTGCAGGAAGAGGTACTGGCGACCGAACGCAAGCTCGTCAGCCAGACCTTCGGCGTTGCCCTGAAGAAGATCTCCGACGGTGACCTGACGGCGCGCATCGCCGCCGATTTGCCGGTTGCCTACGAGGAACTCGGCGAGAACTTCAACCATGCGATCAGCGAGCTTGCCCGCGCGATCGGCGGCATCGAGGCCGGCGCCAGCCAGATCCATCTGAGCGCCAAGGAAATTGCGGCAGCAGCCAACGATCTCGCCAAGCGCACCGAACGCCAGGCGGCAAACCTCGAGGAGACGGCCGCTGCCGTCGAACAGGTGACGCGCACCGTCAAGCAGACGGCCGAAGGCGCCGATCAGGCGAACTCGACGGTGATTGCCGCCCGCGCCAATGCCGAGCGGAGCGGCGAGGTGGTCAGCCACGCGATTGAGGTGATGCAGGAAATCCAGACCTCGTCTGCGAGCATCGCCCGCATCGTCGACGTCATTGACGAGATTGCCTTCCAGACCAACCTGCTTGCGCTCAACGCCGGCATCGAGGCGGCGCGTGCCGGCGAGGCGGGCAGGGGCTTTGCGGTTGTCGCTTCGGAAGTGCGGGCGCTCGCCCAGCGCTGCGCCGATGCGGCCAAGGACATCCAGGGCCTGATCGCCAAGTCGCGCGGCCAGGTGGATGATGGCGTCAGCTCGGTCAACCAGGTCGCCCAGTCGCTGCAGCAGATCGTCTCGCAGGTGGTCGAAGTCAGCTCGGTCTTCGGCAACATCCGCGCCAGCACGGCGGAACAGGCCACCGGCCTGCAGGCGGTCAATACGGCGATCGGCCAGATGGATCAGATCACCCAGCAGAATGCTGCCATGGTTGAAGAAGCCAATGCCGCGAGCCAGGCGCTGACGGTGGAATCAGAACAGATCGCGCTGAAGCTGAAGGCGTTCCAGACGTCTACCCAGGTTCACGTCGGCACCGCGTCCGGTTATCGCCGCGCGGCCTGAGCCCACGTATCGCAGTATGGGCAATAGCGCCTCGGATCATCCCGGTCCGGGGCGCTGTCTATTATAGCCAGAGTTTTATGAGCGCACTTGGATCGCCGGCGAAGTTCGTAGGAATTTCGGCGTCCGCTGTGATCATGGTAAGTTTTGACCACTCAGTCAGCCCCGAGCTTGTCTTCGTGACGTTCCGTCCCCGGGCTTCACTTCTCCGGTCGTCATCCTCGGGCTTGACCCGAGGATCCCGTTCTGCAGTTCCACGAAAGCACATGCCAATTTCGCGTGGCAGGCCCTGGATCCTCGGGTCAAGCCCGAGGAAGACGGAGGATGGGGTGCCACCTGCGCATGAACGTGCGTCGACATGGCGCCCGTCTCAGACGGAGTTCACCATCTTCGATGTCTGCAAGGGATGTCTCGTCGCGCGTTGACGAAACCGCTCAGAACCGGCGGTCGACCAGATGCTTGGCCTGTGCGCCCGCATGGTAGAAGGCGGACTTGACGCTGCGCCAGGTGTCGGGCGTCACAGGCGTTTCGGCAAGCGGGATCGCGGAGGTCTGGCCGGTGACGTGGTCGGCGAGCGCCTTGCCGAAGACGGTGCCGGGTGCGATGCCGCGGCCGTTGTAGCCGCTGACGGAGACGACGTTCGGCGCCAGCGTATGCATGGCCGGCAGGTTGTTGGTCGTCATGCCGATGCGGCCGTCCCACCAGTATTCGAAGCGGAAATCGCCGATATAGGGGAAGAGCTTGCGCACGGAGCGGGCGGCGAAGGCGCGGTGCGTGCCCTCGGCCATCGCATCGAGCCGGCCGATCGAACCGAAGATCAGGCGGTTCTGCTGGTCCATGCGGAACGAGGTCATGACAAGGCCCGTATCCCATGTGCCCTGGCGCTCCGGCAGGATGCGGCTTGCGACCTTTTCCGGCAGCGGATTGGTGGCGAATTGGAAGTAGGGCAGGATCGTCAGTTCCTGCGTGTGTTCCTGCCACGGGGTCTCGGCAAACATGCCGCCATAGGCATTGGTGGCGAGGATCACCTGCTTGGCCCTGACGATGTTCTGGCCGGCTCTCAGCACCCAGGTTTCGCCCTTGCGTTCGGCGCCGACGAGCGCAGTGTCGGTATAGATCTCGGCACCGGCGGCAAGGGCCGCACGGGCAAGGCCGCGGGCATAGGCAAGCGGCTGGATCGTGCCGGCGCGACGATCGAGAAGCGCACCGGAGAAACCTTCAGCGCCCGAGAGCGCGCTCGATCGCTCGGCCGAGAGAACCTCGACCGGCGCTCCGCGCTTCTTCCATTGGGTCTCGCGGTCGCTGATATCCTTCAAGCCTTCGGCGCCGACGGCCATGTGCAGGGTGCCGTTGCGGACGGCTTCGCAGGAGATGCCGTGCTTCTCGACCAGGGCATAGACCATTGCCGGGCCGTCGCCGAGTTCGCCGAGCAGGCGGTTGCCGGCCTCGAGCCCCAGCGTCGCGATCAGATCGTCGGGCTTGACCCACATGCCGGCATTGACGAGGCCGACATTGCGGCCGGAGCCGCCGAAGCCGATCATCTTCGCCTCGATCGCCGTGGCCTTGACGCCTTTTTCCGCGAGATGAAGTGCAGCCGAAAGACCGGTGAAGCCGCCGCCGATGATGGCGACATCTGTCGTCAGGTCGCGGGCAAGCGGGCGCGTGTCCGGCGCTGCCGGTGCCGTCGCATGCCAGAGGTTGGGCAAGGTGCGCTCGGTCGCCATCGCGGACATTCCTTCGGTCAAGGGCCTGAAATTTAGAGGTGGCTAAGTGATAGGGCCATCGCCTCGAAAATTCTCATGACAATGTTTCATGAGGTCATGAGGGGTTTCATGAGGTCATGAAGGTTGACTGTGGGGCGTCCGCAAAAAAATGACCGCAGCCGGTTCGTGGGCGGCCGCGGTCTGGGTCGTGTCGGTGGAGTAGTCGGGTGTAAATGTCTTTGCCGGGTCGGCGGTCCGCCGCACCGGCCCTATGGGTTCCGATGAAAATAACCTGACCGATGACGTCATCGATCAGGCAAGCTCATTTTCAACGGAGACATGTCGCTGTCACTCCCCCAATTGGGGGACGGGATGCGAAAAAAGCTGCGATTTCAGTCAATTCCACCGGGGCTCCTACGCGGCAACGCTTGCCACGGTCGGCAAAGAAGAAAGCCCGGGTGGTACCCGGGCTTTGATCGTTTTCTGCGGGATGTATCGAGCGGCTGATGCCTCAGTCTGCGAATTCGACCGTGACGCCGACACTCACCATCTTGGCAAGTTCCGTTGCGTCCCAGTTGGTCAGGCGAACGCAGCCGTGGCTCTGGGTCTTGCCGATCTTGGAGGGCTCCGGCGTGCCATGAATGCCGTAGGTCGGCTTCGAGAGCGCGATCCAGACCGTGCCGACCGGGCCGTTCGGCCCCGGCTGCAGCGTCAGGATCTTGTCGTTGTTGCCCTGCTTGAAGTTGATCTTCGGGTTGTAGGTGTAGCCGGGATTGAGCGCGATGCGCTCGACATTGACGATGCCTGACGGCGAGGGCGTGTCGGACGAGCCGATCGTTGCCGGGTAGGCGGCGACGAGCTTGTCGGCGGCATCATAGGCCAGAACCTGCTTGCGGGCCTTGTCGGCAACGATGCGCGCGACCTTTTCCTTGCGGTTTTCTCCGGGATTGATGACCTTGATGATCGTGCCCGGAATGGTGAAGTCCACGCCTGGGTTGAGCTCGCGCAGATAGGTCTCGTCCATGTGGAACTTCTCGCCGAGCATTTCGGTCGTCGCGGTGAAGGACATGTGCGGCAGCATCGCCTTGTGGGCGTAGTCGTCGGGGATCGAGGCGACATAGGGGCCTGCGGCATCGGCGGCCGTGATCGTATAGCTGGTGATCGGCAGGCCGCCGTTCATGCGCAGGCGCTCGAGGATATCTTCGGTGTTGTTCGGATCGAGCGTTTCGCCGGTTGACTGCTGCCAGGCCTCGATCGCCTTGGTGACGTTCGAGCCCATCTTGCCGTCGATGACGCCGGGCGAGAAACCTTCGCGGTCGAGGAAGACCTGCAGCGCGGTGATTTCGGCGCGCGACTTGGACTTGACCGATATGGCCGGCGGCATGGACTGCCGCAATGGCTGCTCATATTGCGGATCGATCGCCGCCTCTTCGCTGCCGTCGATCAGGCCGGGCAGGCTGTTGGGCAGGTCGTTGCGCTCGACCGAGGGCGGCACCACGTCGCGATAGGCCGGATCGCGATAGTCTTGAATGGATCCGGTGACATCGCCCGGCTCGGAATAGCCGTAGCCGCGGTCGCCGTTGCGGCGGTTGGAATAGACATCGACGTCGCCCTGGCGGCGATAGGCGCGATAGCCGTCGGACGGTACTACGGTTGCGACCACGTTGCCCCAGTTGTCGACCAGCACGGTGCGGCCGCGACGGTCACGCATGGTGCGCACTTCATCGGGGCCCGGCATATAGTCGAGAATTTCGCCTTCCGGCGTCACCAGCATCACGTCGCCATTGCCGCGGCGATTGCGGCCGTAACCTTCCTGAGCAAAGGCGGATGCAAGATCCACGGCGAGGAAGCCGGCTGCGGCGAGGAGCGAGAGGCCGGTGCGGGTCGCTGACGTCACGATAAAACCTGTTCTCATGGTGGTTGATGTGGCGCGGTACATTTGGATTTCGACGTTAATGTGAAAAAAGTGAATTCATCATGAATAAGCGGTTAAATTCTATCTAGGCGCACCCTTAGCAGCTTTCAACCGATGAAAAACAGCCCCTGTCGGCTATCATGTCTTTGTGATCGCTGTGATTCCCGTGAGTTGGACTGGAGGCTGGTGCATGCGAACGAGATTTGATGCACCCGATAACGAACAGGAGAATCATCTGCTGTTCGACCGTCTGTCGGCACTCGATATCGCCGCCTTCGTCGTTGATGGCGTCGATCTTTCGCCGGGTACCGCGATCCCCTCCGATGGCGACCCGCGCATCGACCGGGCACTCGCCGGTTTTCTCTTTACCTGCGGACCAGACCACATCCGCCATCCCGAACCGATTGCCGGCCGCGGGGAAGGCACGCGCTATCCCTTGCACGGTTCGCTTGCCGGCACGCCGGTCAAGCACACGCACATGTCCGCCGACACCACGCTTTGCATCGCCACCGTCGAGGTCAATCTTGCCGATGGCGGCCACGCGCTCCTGGAACGGCGCTGGCATGTGGATGCGGACCGACATGAGGTGATGCTGGAAGACCGGCTCACCAACACCGGCGCCGGCGCCTTTCCGCCGATGATGATGTACCACCTCAATATTGCCGGCCGACTGGTCGGCGACGCGACCCGCATAACCAGTCCCTCTTTTGCCGAGGGTGAACGGGCCTGGCGCTTCGGCGAGGGCGAGAGCGCGCATTTCTGCATCCCGGCCAGCGTCGGGGCCGACGGCTGGTCCGAAGTGGCGCTTTCGCCGCTGGTCGGTGCGGGCGGGAAGTGCTTGGCGGTGCGCTTTCGCGCCGACACGCTGCCTTACTTGCAGATGTGGCGCTGTCAGCGTGGTGCGGCCGATGTCATCAGCATCGAGCCTGCGTCGCATCGCCTCGCCAAGCGGCCGGAGCTTGCTGCTGCCGGTGAGCTGCAACTGCTCGAGCCCGGGCAGACACAGACCTATGCGCTTGCCTTCGGTGTCTCCTGACTGAGCGATTGGAATTGACGCCGGCGGGCACCGCGCCTACATCAGTGGCCAAGGTTTTTTGCAGGGATTAAGCGACCATGGACATCCGCCCGATCAACGATGAATACTCGGTTTCCGGCCAGATCACGGTCGAAGACCTCGACCAGATCAAGGCGCTTGGCTTCAAGTCCATCGTCTGCCACCGCCCCGATTTCGAGGCGCCGGACCAGCCGACCTTCGATTCCATCGCAGCGCGCGCGCAGGAGCTGGGCATCGAGACCATGCACATCCCGGTCGGCCCGATGGGCGTGACGGCGGATGCGGTCCAAAAGATGGTCGACGCGCTTGACGAATTCCAGCGCCCGATGCTCGGCTATTGCCGCTCCGGCGCTCGCTCGACGGCGGTCTTCCAGCAGACACAGCATATTCGCGGCTGAGCCGGCCTACCGCAGCATAAGGGCGCACTTCGTGCGCCCTTTGCGACGATGTGTCCTCGGGTCCACATAGCCCCCAAGGGATGCATGCCCCAGGGAATGCGCACCTGACGCGCCGGCTCGACCGCGGTTCGGATACACGAACGGCGGAGGATATGGCATGACGGGAATACATTTGATCGAACGCGAGCAGTGGGCTGAAAAGCCCGATGTCTGGCAGGGCGAGTTCCAGGGCGGCTCCTATGGCGCCGACGTTTCGGTGATGTTTTATACCACCGACAAGGTTGGCGGCGGGCCGAAGCTGCACCGTCATCCCTATCCCGAGACCTTCATCATCCGCACCGGCCGCGCGCTGTTTACCGTCGGCGATCGCAAGATCGAGGCAGAAGCCGGGCAGATCGTCGTGGCGCCGGCCAACGTGCCGCACAAGTTCGAAAACCTCGGACCTGGGCGCCTGGAAACCACCGACCTGCATGTGACCGGTGCGTTTGCGACGGAGTGGCTGGAATAAGCAAGAAGCGGCAACTCAGTATAGAGGAGGACGCCACCTCCCTGCGTCGTCGACACGACGCAGCTGGATTCCTGTGACAAGCACAGGAATGAGGGAGCGCTAGGAGGTGTCGCAGCGCGCATGCCGCGTTTGCGGAGATGTGCGATCACGTCGGAAACGGGCTCGGTTGGCCGCAACAGTTCCATGCCCTCATTCCTGTGCTTGTCACAGGAATCCAGCCACGGCGCGTCGGCGCCGTGATTGAAGCGTGCTCGAAGGAAAACCTGCCCGTTCCGCTCAGCCTTTCCTTATTTCGCTCAGCGTGCGCGTCGGGGTGATGGCTTCCGGATCGAGCTTGATCTCGATGATCGCCGGCTTGCCGCTGGCGCGGGCGCGCAGGAATGCATCGGCAAACTCCTCAGTCTTTTCCACCGTCTCGCCGTGGCCGCCATAGGCGCGGGCAAGGGCGGCAAAGTCAGGATTGGTCAGGTCCGTGGCGCTGACGCGGCCGGGATAATCCCGCTCCTGGTGCATGCGGATCGTGCCGTAGATGCCGTTGTTGACAACCACAGTGATGATCGGCAGGCGGTAACGCACGGCAGTTGCGAATTCCTGACCGTGCATCAGGAAACAGCCGTCGCCGGCAAAGCAGATGACTTCGCGATCCGGGTGCAGATGCTTGGCGGCAACGGCTGCCGGCAGGCCGTAACCCATGGAGCCGGAGGCGGGGGCTGCCTGTGTTGCGTATCTGCGGAAGCGGTGGAAGCGATGCACCCAGGTGGCGTAGTTGCCGGCGCCGTTGGTGAAGATGGTGTCTTCCGGTGTGTTCGCCTCGATCCAGTTCATGATCGGGCCCATGCGCACGTCGCCGGGGCCGGTTTCCGGCGGTGTCGACCACTTGAGGTAACCTTCATGCATCGCCCTGGTGCGTGCCGACCACACCGGCTCGGCCGCTGGCGCGAGCCCTTCGAGTGCTGTGACGAAATCGCGGGGGCTGGCGGCGATCGGCAGTTCCGGCCGATAGACGCGGCCGAGTTCGGATGCATCGGGGTGGACATGGACAAGCGTCTGGCGCGGATAGGGCGCATCCATCAGCGTATAGCCGGACGACGGCATTTCGGAGAAGCGCCCTCCGACCAGAAGCACCAGATCAGCTTCCTTGATCTCTTTTGCCAGCGCCGGGTTGATGCCGATGCCGACATCGCCGGCATAGTTGGGGTGCAGGTGGTCGAACAGCATCTGGCGGCGGAAGGAGCAGCCGACAGGCAGGCTCCAGCGCTCGGCAAAGCGCTGGAATTCGGCGACGCTGTCAGCCGTCCAGCGCGTGCCGCCGAGGATGGCGATCGGGCGCTTGGCGCCTTCGAGCAGCGCGCCGAGCTGCTTGATCTGGGACGGACCCGGATGGCCCTCGACCGGCTGGTAGGGCTTTGCCGCTGGCGCCTCGGCGCTGCGCGTAAGCATGTCCTCGGGAAGCGTCAGCACGACCGGGCCCGGCCGGCCTGAGGTCGCGACCGCGAAGGCGCGGGTGACGAATTCGGGAATGCGGGCGGGATCGTCGATCTCGCCGACCCATTTCGCGACCTCGGTGAAGGCGCGGCGATATTCGATCTCCTGGAAGGCTTCGCGCTCGCGAGCCTCGCTCTGGACCTGGCCGATGAACAGGATCATCGGGATCGAATCCTGCCGGGCCACATGCAGGCCGGCCGACGCATTGGTGGCGCCGGGGCCGCGCGTTACCATGCAGATGCCGGGCTCGCCGCTGAGCCGCCCCCAGGCATCGGCCATCATTGCAGCGCCCCCCTCCTGGCGGCAGACGACGACATCGATGTCGGTGTCGTAGAGCGCATCCAGCACCGCCAGATAGCTTTCCCCCGGTACGCAGGCGATGCGTTTGACGCCATTGGCGACGAGCGCGTCGACGACGAGCTGACCTCCAGTTTTCATGCTTTCCTCCCGATAGTCATTCTTTTGTTTTCAGATCACTTGTTTTCAGATCGCCGGCGAAACCGGAGCGATGCTCGCGGTCTTGTCGACCCGGCGTTCCCGCCAGATGATGTAGAGGCCGGAGCCGATGATGATGGAAATGCCCAGCCATTTCAGCGCGTCGGGCAGGTCGCCGAAGACGAGCCAGCCGAAGATCGTCGCCGAGACGATTTCGAGATATTGCAGCGGCGCCAGCACCGAGGCGGGGGCGGAGCGATAGGCATAGACCCCAAGCACGCCGGAGATAGTGGCGGTGACGCCGACGCCGAGCAGATAGAACCAGGTGTTGCCCTCGGGCCAGACCGGGTCGAAGATACCAGATCCGCTGCCTTCGCCGAGCCAGAGCAGTACGAGACAGAAGAGACCGCCCCAGATGCCGGCATGGAACTGCATCGACCACGGGTCCTCATTCTGCGCCACCATGCGCGTCACCAGCAGGAACACCGCCAGGCCGAAGGCGGCGACGATCGGCAGCAGCGCGATCAGGCCCACCTCCTGCATGCTTGGCTGGATGACAAGGAGCGCGCCGAGGAAACCGACGGCACAGGCGGTGTAGCGCCGCCAGCCGATCGTCTCCTTGAGGAAGATGCTGCCGAGGATGGTGAGGATGATCGGCTCGACGAAGAAGATGGCGATGGCGTCGGCCACCTCCATTACCTTCAGCGTGGTGATGAAGGACAGCATGGTGACGACAAGCAGGCCGCCGCGCAGCGCGTGCAGCCCGGTCTTGCGCCAGGTGAGGTCGAACAGGCTGCCGCGCACGAGCACGATCGGCAGGATGAAGACGACCTGCAGGATGAAGCGCACGGCGGTGATCTGTGCCGACGGTACTGTCGAGATCGCGAGCTTGGCGAAGATGTCGATCAGCGGCGACAACAGCACCGAAAGGACCATCAGCGTCAGGCCGAAGGAGATGCGGTCATTGGCGTTGGAGGTCTTGGGGAGGGACATGTCTGCCATGATGATGTCGGGTCAGGTCCTCTTGCCGGCCACAGCCTTGGCGGCAACAGAATGGCCGACAGAAGATTTGCCGACGGCCGATTGGCACCAGGCCGCAAACTCCGCTGTTGCCTTCTCACGGCCGATTTCGTTGAGCGTCTCGTGGCGCATGCCCTCATGGATCGTTACCGATACATCCGTCATTCCGCGCGCCTTCATGCGCTCGCCGAGCCAGCGGACGGCACCGCCGTTTTCGGTCGAGGGATCGGCGCTGCCGCCGACGAGATGAACAGGCAGGCCGGCGGGCAGGCGCGCCAGCCGGTCGGCCCGTGCGCCGGCAAAGGCGAGCCGCATCAGATCCAGCCAGAGCGACACCGTCGCGTCGAAGCCGCACAGCGGATCGGCGATATATTTGGCCACCTCCGCCTCGTCGCGCGACAGCCAGTCGGAATCGGTCTTGCGATCCTTGATCGCCTGACCCCAGGCGCCAAAAGTGAGCTTCGACAACAGCGGGCTCGGCACATCCGAGCCCTTGAGCGCCTTTTCGATCTTCAGGATCAACTGGCCGCCGCGCCCGGCGATACCAGGGCGGAAATTCGAGTTCCAGACGGCGAGTGCATCGTAGAGACCTGGATCGGTCTCGGCGGCGTTGAGCGCGATCAGCCCGCCCATCGAGTGACCGAAGAGGATGACCGGCAGGCCGCCCGGATGGGCGGCGGTGGCGAGCGTGCGCATGGCCCTGATGTCGGCAAACACCTTGTCGAGACCTGAGCTGTTCGAGAACATGGCCAGCGGCGCATCCGGCGCGCGCGTCGCGCCATGTCCGCGATGGTCGTGGGCATAGACGTGAAAGCCGTGGCCGGCCATCGCCTCGGCAAAACGGGCATAGCGGCCGGAATGTTCGGCAAGGCCATGGCTGACAAGAAGAATGCCACGCGCGTCGGCAGCTGCCGGAAAATGGCGCCAGTTCAAGATAGCGCCTGTCGGGCTCTGATGCGTCCTCACCTGCCCGAACATGCCTTCTCCCGGACCAATCGTCAGACTCTGCCGATATCAAATCGATTTACAGGGGAAAGGCAATCGCTGCTTGTTGATCGTTACGCATGAGGTCACAAGCGATTTCGCGGACCTGTAATTAACAGCGATATTTGTTCCCGTTTTGTTTTATCGGGAGAGTGTCATGGCATGTTGGAGTAAAGCGGTATCAAGTCCAATGACAATTGTTGCGATGGCGCTGGCAATGCTGCTTGCTCCATCCTCGTTTGCCTTGGCGCAAGAGAAGGTTGATGCCGCGGCGGAAGGCGCCTCGGGCCGCACGGAATATGTGCTTGCCGTCAGCTGGCAGCCGGGCTTCTGCGAGACGCGGCCGCAACGCAAGGAATTCGCCAACCAGACGGCCGAACGTTTCGATGCCACGAACCTGTCGCTGCACGGGCTCTGGCCCTTGCGCAAGAGCTATTGCGGGGTGGCGGCCGAGATGCGCACCCAGGACCGCAAGGGCGACTGGCTCGATCTGCCGAAGCTCGCCATGGCCGATGATACGGCGGCGCGGCTGCTGGTCGCCATGCCGGGCGTTCAATCCGGCCTCGATCGTCACCAATGGTTGCGCAGCGGCACCTGCCAGACGGCACCGGTCGACGACTATTTCGCCACGCAACTGCATATGCTCGACGAGCTCAACCGGTCCGCCGTCGGCGCGCTCTTTCGGGCGCGTATCGGCTCGGAACTCGATGAGAAGGCGATCAAGCAGGCTTTCGACCAGAGCTTCGGCGCAGGGGCCGGCGACCGGGTGCGCATGCGCTGCCAGACGGTCGCGGGACGCAGCGTCATCACCGGCCTGACGATCGGCTTGACGGGAGACGTTTCGGGCAAATCCAGCCTCGCGCCGCTGATCCAGGCGGCGGGGCCGACGGAGTTCAAATGTGCCAAGGGCATTGCTGACGCGGCAGGCCGCGGATAGCGGCTGACAAGGCGCTCCGGCATGGGATAGGCGGGGGCAAACGCCTTTGGCGATTGCCCCTTTGCACTAATTCGCCTACATAGCGGGCAAATTTCCTTCCCATGCGGAGCATTCTTTTATGGCACGTCAGTTCATCTATCATATGGCCGGGCTCAATAAGGCCTATGGCGCGAAGAAGGTCCTGGAGAACGTTCATCTGTCGTTCTATCCGGACGCGAAGATCGGTATCCTCGGCCCGAATGGTGCCGGTAAGTCGACGGTGCTGCGCATCATGGCCGGCCTCGACAAGGAATATACCGGCGAGGCCTGGATCGCCGAAGGTGCGACCATCGGCTACCTGCCGCAGGAGCCGCAGCTCGACCCGACCAAGACCGTGCTCGAAAACGCCATGGAAGGCGTTGCCGCCAAGACGGCGATCGTCGAGCGCTACAACGAGCTGATGATGAACTATTCCGACGAGACGGCGGAAGAGGGCGCAAAGCTTCAGGACATCATCGACAGCCAGAACCTGTGGGATCTCGAGAGCCAGGTCGAAATGGCCATGGAAGCGCTGCGCTGCCCGCCGGGTGATGCAGACGTCACAAGTCTTTCGGGCGGTGAAAAGCGCCGTATTGCGCTCTGCAAGCTGCTTCTGTCGCAGCCGGACCTGCTGCTGCTCGACGAACCGACCAACCACCTCGACGCCGAGACGATCGCCTGGCTCGAAAAGCACCTGCGCGAATATCCCGGCGCCGTGCTGATGATCACCCACGACCGCTACTTCCTCGACAACGTCACCGGCTGGATCCTCGAACTCGACCGCGGCCGCAGCATTCCCTACGAGGGCAACTATTCGGCCTACCTCATCGCCAAGGCCAAGCGCATGCAGCAGGAAGGCCGCGAAGAGGCTTCCCGCCAGAAGGCGATCGCCCGCGAGCAGGAATGGATCGCATCCAGCCCGAAGGCCCGTCAGGCCAAGTCCAAGGCGCGTATCCGCTCCTACGACGAACTGGTCAACGCCGCTGAAAACCAGCGTCCGGGCGACGCGCAGATCATCATCCCGGTCGGCGAGCGTCTCGGCCAGGTGGTCATTGAAATGGACGGCGTCACCAAGGGGTACGGCGACCGCCTACTCATCGACGGCCTGTCGCTGAAGCTGCCGCCGGGCGGCATCGTCGGCATCATCGGCCCGAACGGTGCCGGTAAGACGACGCTCTTCCGCATGATCACCGGCCAGGAACAGCCCGACAGCGGCTCGATCCGTATCGGCGAAACCGTGCACCTCGGCTATGTCGACCAGAGCCGCGACGCGCTCGACGGCAACAAGACCGTCTGGGAAGAAATCTCCGGTGGTGCCGAAGTCATCAAGCTCGGCAAATACGAGATGAACTCGCGCGCCTATTGCTCGACCTTCAACTTCAAGGGCGGCGACCAGCAGCAGAAGGTCGGCAATCTTTCGGGTGGTCAGCGCAACCGCGTTCACCTCGCCAAGATGCTGAAGAACGGCGGCAACGTGCTGCTGCTCGACGAACCGACCAACGACCTCGACACCGAGACGCTGGCGGCACTTGAAATCGCGCTGGAAAACTTCGCCGGTTGCGCCGTTATCATCAGCCACGATCGCATGTTCCTCGACCGTCTGGCGACCCACATCCTCTCCTTCGAAGGAGACAGCCAGGTCGAATGGTTCGAAGGCAACTTCGAAGACTACGAGAAGGACAAGATCCGTCGCCTCGGCCCGGATTCGGTCAACCCGAAGCGCGTCACCTACAAGCGCCTGACGCGCTAACACTCTGGCACGTCGCGTGAGCCTCGGCTTGCGCGACGTGCGCCCCGCTCAAAGCGTAGCGATTTCCAGGATTCGCTTGCTGCGCCGTAAGCTCTGGTTTTGCACATTTCGTTATCGCAAAACCGCAGCGCACCTTTGGGTGACGTGCTTTCAGCCCTGGCTCGGAAACGATTTAAGGGAGAAGGCATGCCACAGCTTTGACGTTGCGGCATCCTGCCCCGTCTCGTTTCGCGCCAGTCTCAGCCGCCTGCTTTCATATGTCGTATCCCGAACCGATGGCTGGTTCGGGCGATACGCTCTCCCGCCAACCATTCCATAGAATGCGTCATGGACGCTGCGGTGCGTGACCCTTGCCGCTGGCCCTCTCGTTGAAACCGCTTCTTTGGATGCGTCGTCCACATTGCGCTGCGTTGAGACTGTGGGCATCCGCGGTCAAGGGCGGGAGCGGGCCGCGAGGCGGAGAGCGCAGGGCAGGGTCAGTGGCACGCCACGCCGCAAAGGCATCGTCAACGGGCGGAGCGCAAGCTTCGCCCGTTTGCGTGTCGAAACGGTGGAAAATCCTGTTCCTGGAGCGGCATAGTTTGGTCTCTTCGCGCAAATCCGCTTGCGCTACATCCGCAAATCACATAAACATATCTTTATGTGTTGATGGGGAATGATATGGCGGATCAGAGCGAGCTTGGTCTCGACGCGCTGGTGGATGTGCTGAAGGCTGCGGGTGAGCCGACCCGCATGCGCCTTCTCGCGCTGCTTGCCGCTGGGGATCTCACCGTCACTGATCTTACCGAAATTCTCGGACAATCGCAGCCCCGCATTTCGAGGCACCTGAAGCTCCTGGCCGAGGTCGAACTCGTCGACCGCTATCAGGAAGGCGCCTGGGCCTATTTCCGCCTTCGCCAGGAGGGCGCCCGCGTGTCGCTGGTCAGGGCGATGCTTGCATCCGCCACCGGCGACGACGCAGTTCTGTCGCGCGATGCATCCCGGCTCGTCACCTTGAAGAAAGCGCGGGCCGAAAAGGCGCAGGCCTATTTCAGCCGCAACGCGGCCGGCTGGGACGAGCTTCGGCGCCTGCATGTCAGCGAGCGGGATGTGGAGACGGCACTGCGCGACATGGTTGGCGACGAGCCGGTCGAGAGCCTGCTGGATCTTGGCACCGGCACAGGGCGCATCCTGCAACTGTTCGAAGGGCTCTATCGGCGCGGCATCGGCATCGATGCCAGTCGCGACATGCTGGCCGTTGCCCGCTCCAATCTCGACCGCGCCGGCATCACCAAGGCGTCGATCCGCCACGGCGATATCTTCAACTTGCCGCTTGATGGCCAGTTCTTCGATCTCGTCACCATCCACCAGGTGCTGCATTTCCTCGATCAGCCGGAAGCGGCGATCGCTGAGGCGGCACGCATGCTGACGCCGGGCGGGCGGTTGGTGATCATCGATTTTGCGCCGCACGGGCTGGAGCACTTACGCGACGAGCATGCCCATGCGCGGCTTGGCTTCTCGCATCAGGCGATGACCGACTGGCTGGCAAAGGCCGGGCTCGCCCTGGAAAAGACGACCGATCTGTCGCCGGAAGGCACGGACGGAGGAAAACTGACGGTGACGATCTGGCTTGCGCGCGATCAGCGGGCCGTCGAGGAGAGCGAAGCGCCACATCAGCGCATGCAAGCAGGGGGAATTTGAGAATGACGGCACAGACGCTTTATCCCGCCGAGCGCGGCAATCTGCGGCTTTCCTTCGAATATTTCCCCCCCAAGACCGACGAGATGGAAGCACAGCTCTTTCAGACTGCGGAAGATCTCTCGGTCTTTTGTCCCGCCTTCGTCACTGTCACCTATGGGGCCGGCGGTTCGACCAAGGCGCGGTCTCTGACAACAGTCAGACGGATGATCGAGGAGAAGGGCTTTGCCAACACGGCCGCGCACCTGACCTGCGTCGGCGCGCCGAAGGCCGAGGTGGACACTGTTATCGACGAATTTCTCGCTTTCGGCGTTCGGCACTTCGTCGCATTGCGCGGCGATCCGCAGGGCGGCATCGGCAGCACCTATCAGCCCTTTCCCGGTGGTTACGAGAGCAGCTCCGACCTCGTGCGGGCGCTTCGCGATCGTGGTGACGTCGAAATCTCTGTGTCGTCCTATCCGGAAAAGCACCCGGAAAGCCCTGATGTGGCGGCTGACATCGACATGCTGAAGCGCAAGGTGGATGCGGGCGCGACGCGGGCGCTTACCCAGTTCTTCTTCGACAACGACGATTTCGAGCGCTACCTCGAGCGCGTCCGCCGGACCGGCATCGAGATCCCGATCGTGCCCGGCATCCTGCCGATCAACAATCTCGGTCAGGTGCAGAAGTTCGCCGGTCTTTGCGGCGCCAGCGTGCCGGAGGTGATCGTCACCCGCCTTTCGCATCTGGAAGGCCAGCCGGCCGAGCGCTTCAAGGAGGCGACGCATATTGCTGCCGAGCAGATCGTCGATCTTGCCCGCCGCGGCGTCAGGGACTTCCACCTCTATACGATGAACCGTTCGCCGCTGATCACGGCCGTCTGCGATCTCGTCGGGTTCGAGCGTGCGGACGAGGCGTCGCGGGGCGAGGATATCTCGCTGAAGGCGTTTGCCGGTGCGGCGGCGTAGAACGCAAAACAATCCGAAAAAGCGAAAGCGCATGAAGGTGTCCTTCATGCGCTTTCTTTTTTCCTGCAGCGTCGGGGCAGATTGCTCTTGTCGATCTAGCCCAAAAATTTCTGCCGCAAATTGGATTTCCGGAAAATTAAAGTCCCTATTTCGGTTTGGACTCTCAGCGGCCTGACTTCAGATGAAGAGCATTGTGGCCACGAATACGAACGCTGCACTAATCATGAGGACATTCAACGAATGTGTAAGTCCCATCGAAGACCCTCCTTGCGCTGACGGTTAAAACATAGGGCGAATTAACGGCGCTTGAAAGGGAAACTTGTGCTGCAGTGCGAAAACGCGTGATCACAATTGCCTTGTCAACAGGGCTAATGTTTTGAAATTAAATCGCATTTTATGCCGCCACATTTTTTTCACAATCACTGCCGGAAGGTTAATGTAAACGCTTGTAACCGTGCGTGAGTGCTTCTAAAGGGCACGCTTTCTGCCGTATCCGGCTTGTTCGATTCCTCTTATGCGGCGCGCTTCATCCGCAAGATCCTGCCGTCCAAAACGGCAAGGCCGGCGGCAATCAGCGCCATACCGCCCACATCCGCTGGCTGCAGCGTCTCACCCAGAAAGAGATAGCCGAGCAGGATTGCGCTTGGCGGGACGAGAAGCGTGACCAGCGAGGCGTTGGTGGCGCCGGCTTCGCCCATGATGCGGAAGAACAGGATGTAGCCATAGGCGGTGGAGACGAGCGCCAGCGCCAGGATGGCAAGCGTCGCGTCAAGCGGCGGCATCGGCAGGGCCCAGGGCGTATCGACGAGGGCTGCGACCGGCAGCATCATCAGCGTCGAGGCGGTCAACTGGCCGGCCGCGGTGACCGGCGGGGCAAGGCCGCGAAAGCGCTTGCCATAGGTTGCCGCCAGGCCATAGCTGACGGCGGCAAGCACCGGCAGCATCAGCGCCCAGAGCGGCACGCTGCTGGCGTTGCCGAAAAGCCCGGCGATGGCGCTTGGCCCGATGAGCACGATGGTGCCGGCGAGGCCGAGCAAACAGCCGCCGATCTTGGCGGAGCTGAGTTTCTCGTCGTCGGTCGCCATGTTGGCGATGATCACGGTCCAGACCGGCGTGGTTGCATTCAGGATCGCCGCCAAGCCGGCGCCGATCTGGGTTTGCCCGAGAAAGATGAAGGCATGTGGGATGGCGTTGTTGATCAGGCCCATCAGCAGGAATTCGCGCCAGCGGCTGGCGAGCGCCTGATAGATGCCGAAACGCCTGCGGATGTAGAGATGCAGCGCCAGGGCGGCGAGGCCGAGCCTCAGGAACACCAGGGTGAACGGCGGCACGTGCGCGACGGCGACACGGGCAAAGAAGAACGATCCGCCCCAGATGAGCCCAAGCAGGGCGAGAAGCGCCCAGGTCCGCATCGTCATCTGCTGGCTGCCGGTCTGTCCTAGTGCGTTCATGGGTCTGCTCGCGCTTTCTGCGCGGCCGCTGTCGGTCAAATCGACCAGTCGGGATGCGCAATCGAATTGGGCGCTTTCTCCGCTGCATGCCTCCGGCGTCTGAAAGGCTGCATGAAAAGGCGTCACACAGATCTAGCGCGGCGCGTTGAAGTGCACCACCCACTTCTTGCCATCCGCGGTGCGCGAAAGCGCCAAGCATCGATGTCTACTGCATGTTTCCTTAAATCCTATTCGATTTAAGGACAAAGACATGCAGCAATTCAAAGTGCGACAGCGACCTTTGCGCGTCCAATAAGACGCGCGGCGCTGTAGGATCGTTCGATAAGGGAGAACGTCTGTCCACTTCGGCCGGTTTCGATCGAAGCGGACAGACGAATGGTCGCCCGGCCAAAATCCGGCCGGAAGATCGCGTTTACAGCGAGTTCAGCAGTTCCAGGGTTGCCCAGCCGTCGGCGGGACGGCCGAGACGCAGCTGTTCCTTCTGCAATGCTGCGCGGGTGCCCGAGCCGAGGATGCCGTCGACCTTGCCGACGTCGTGGCCAAGGGTCTGCAGCTTGGCCTGCAGCGCCTTCATGCCGGTGTCGTCGAGGCCCGGTTCCGGATTGCCGCCCTCATAGGTCGGGGCGCCGCCAAGGCGGGTCGCGAAATAGGCAGCCGAAGTCGTGTAGATGAACGACTGGTTCCACTCGAGATAGACGTTGAAGTTGGGGTAGGTGAGGAAGGCGACGCCCTTGCGGCCCTGCGGCAGCACCAGAGAGGCTTCGAGATTGCCGAAGGCGGTGTCACCGTTGCGCGGCTTGACGCCGAGCGCGAACCAGTCGCTCGCCTTCATGCCCGGCTGCAGGCCGGTCTTTTCCCAAGGCAACTGCTCGGGAACGCTGACTTCCTGGATCGCCGGCTGGCCGGCCTTGAAGCCAAGGCTCTGGATGAACTTTGCGGCGGTCAGGATTGCGTCCGGCGAGCTCTTCTTGAGATTGACGTGGCCGTCGCGATCGCCATCGACGCCATAGGCGATGATATCTTCGGGCAGCATCTGCACCTGGCCGATTTCGCCGGCCCAGGCGCCTGTCGTCGTTGCCGGGTCGAGGTCGCCGTGCTGAACCATCTCGATGGCGGCGATGAGCTGCGGGCGGAACATTTCCGGCCGGCGGCAGTCATGGGCAAGGGTCACCAGCGCATTGCGGGTGTTAAAGTCGCCCTGAACGGCGCCGAAGTCCGTCTCCATCGCCCAGAAGGCGGTGATGACGGGGGCCGGCACGCCGTATTCCTTTTCGGCACGGGCGAAGACGTCGGCATATTCCTTCATCTTCTGCGCGCCGATATCGAGCCGCGACTTGCTGACGGTGCGTTTGGAGAATTCGGTGAAGGTCTGCTTGAACACGCCCTGGGCGCGGTCGCGGCTCAGCACTTTCTGGTCGATGGCGGCACCGGCGAGCGCACGGTCGACGACGTCGGCCGGAACGCCCTTGGCGACCGCCTCCGCCTTGACGCCTTGCAGGAAGGCGCCAAGATCGCCGCCGCATGCCGGCGCTTGCGCGAGAACGGGGGAGGCTGTCAGCGCGAGGAGCGCGACGGATGCAAGAGCATGCCGGGCTTTGAGGATCATCATAATTCCTTTCTGTCGCCGCAGGGCGCGAAGCGCCGCCGCTGGCGGTCAATGTACCAAAGATGCAATCTGCTGCTGCTCTCTCAGAGCATTATGACGGAAAGAAGAAAATGGGTCGGTTTGCCGCGCTTCTGCACAGAACCGTGGCTGTCGTCATCCCGGCTTGGAAACGGCGGCGACCCAATTCTTCCAGTTCTTGGCCGAGCCGGCAAAGACGTTGATATCGGTGGTGCCGTCAATGCCCGGTATCACGCCGGTGCTGGTATATTGCCAGAATGCCCAGCGGCGCTCGACATAGACTTCGCCCGGATGCTTGGCGACGGAGCGAACCCAGAAGTGGTGCTCCTTGAACTGGTCGACGAGATTGTCGCGGTGGAAATCCACAGAGGTATAGATGATCGGCCGCTTGCCGTAATGGGCCTCCAGCCGGTCCATGAAGCGCTTCATCTCGACGCGGACCTCGTCCGGCGATGGGCGGTGGCGGCAGGTCTTGGATTCGCCGTTCCACTCGACGTCGAGGACCGGTGGCAGGTAGACGGCGCTCTTCGGCACATTGGCGATGAACCAGTTGGCCTGGGCATCCGCGGTCGAGCAGAAATAGTAGAAGTGATAGGGCGCATAGGGAATGCCGGCGGCGCGAGCGCGCTGCCAATATTCGTTGAAGCGCGTATCCACCCTGTCCTTGCCTTCCGTCGCCTTGATGAAGGCGAACGAGACGCCGGAATTCTTCACCTTCATCCAGTCGATATCGCCGTTCCATTTGGAGATGTCGATGCCGTGGATGTTGTGGTGGTGCGGCGTGCGGCCACCGAAATCCTGCGGGTCGGTATCGCTGAAGCGCGGCGGGATCGATGCGGTCTGCAACAGATCGTAGTCGGTCGACGAACAGGCGGAAAGGAGAGTGGCAATGGGCAGCAGTGCCAGAAGAAGCCGGCGCATGGAGGTCCTGTTTCGAAACGAACGACGATCCTGCCTCACACGATGGCTTTCATGATGGTGATGTCCCCCAGTGAGGCGTGAACCTCATTTTCACCATATCATCGTAAAAATTGAGTTAGCTCAAGCGGGAATTGCGGCAGCACTTCGGTCGCCAAGCCGTGCAGCGGCCGGATTTGTCACTGACGCCGCTGTTACGGCCGGGCGGTGGTAGACCGCAAGCCAGGCATAACCCCGGCCGATGGCCCGGCGCTCGAGCTGTGCGCCGTCGCGTCTTGCCCGCTCTCCCAGCACCTCGAACAGTGTTTCGCGCGGGGTCACATGGAAGCGCGTCAGCCAGCCGCGCAGCAGGCGGCGGAAGCTTGCCGGCAGCCGCTCCTGCTGGCCGAAATCGGCAATATGCAGCGAGCCGCCGGGGTTCAGCGCGTCGATCGCCGCTTCGATCGCGCCCTGCCAGTCCGGTATCATTGACAGGGAGTAGGAGATGACAATCCGGTCGAAACCGGTTTCGCCGAAAAGCTGGGGCTGGAAGCTGGTGGCGTCGGCGATGCGCAGCGTGGCCGCCGAACTGCCGCGGCGGCTGAGCTTGGTTTCCGCCGAGGCCAGCATCTCCGCGGAGATGTCGAGGCCGAAGAGCCGGGCCTTGGGAAAGCACGTTCCGATGAGCGCGAGGTTGCGCCCCGTGCCGCACCCGACTTCGAGCACGGAGGCGCCCGCGCCCGCGTTCAGCTCGCGGATCAGCGTGTCGCGGCCGAAGAGATAATACTTCCGCGTCAGATCGTAGACGTGCCTTTGATAGCGATACATTTGGTCCATGCGCCGCTGGTGGCTGATCTCGGCGTGCTCCACCCCGCTCATGCTTTCTTCCGGTAGATGTGGAAGCCGCCATAGATGGCCGAGCGATCGGCGTTGCCGAGCTTCAGCGATGTCTCGGCATCATAGTGCCACTGCTCCATCAAAGCCGTGGAGAGGCGGCCGGGAAGGATGCTCTCTTCAGCGGCCGTGCGGAAGATCACTGTCGCGGCTGCGTCTGCGGTGCGGGTGATCTCGGTCCAGAGATCGTTCAACTGCTGGTCGTTCATCCAGTCCTGGGCGTCGAGCAGCACGTAGCGGTCGACCGATCCTGCCGGCTTCTTCGCCAGAAGCTCGGTGAAATTGGCGTGGTGGACCTCGACGCATTCGGCACGATCGCGGACCGTCTCGTAGTTGCCGGCATGCAGGTAGGCCGGAAGCTCGCCTTCGTGCGGCAGGGGATAGCGGCGTGCGAAGGCCTGCCAGGCGAAGTAGTTTTCCTTGAGCGGGAAATGACAGGTCAGCTTTTCCAGGCGGTGGCGAAGCACGGAGGCAAGCGACTTGTCGTTGCTCAGGCTCGCCAGCTCGTCGAACTGCTGCGGCGGGATGCCGAGGCCGAACAGCGAGCTCTTCTGGCTGGTGATCCAGCGAATGAACGGGCGCTCGAACAGCGGCGCCAGTCGCGTGTCGAAGAACTGGCGCTGCTCGCGCATGGAGCTGGCCTGGACGAACTCTTCCGGATTGACGCCATGCAGTCGCGCCAGGATGTGGCTTGCGGCGATGAAGCGGCCAAGCAGGCCGGTGCGATAGATGTTGCGGCCGAAGACGCCGATGCGCCGGCGCCCGGTGACGCTGCGGCCGTTCCAGTAGCTGCGGGTGGCCTGATCGACCTTCGGGGCGATGAACAGGTCGAAGGCCTGCACGTTCGATGGCGTGCCCTGCGTTGCCAGGAACCGGATAACGTCCTTGTGAGCAGGCAGATGGCGGAAGGCGGCAAGCTTCAGCCGGTTGAGCGCGATGTGGTGCGGATTGAGATCGACCACGTCGATGCGACCAGGGCCGGCGGACAGGTAGGTCAGCATGTTGCAGCCGCCGGAACCGATGGTGACGATGCGGTGTCCAGGGCGAAGCTGCATTGCTTCCATGTCGACGATTGGGTCTTCCCAGATCTGCGGATAGACGAGGCCGGAGAAGAGCAGGCCAAACAGGCGCTCGGACAGGCCGGCAAGCGAAAGGGTCTTGTGTTGCAGGAGGGCGTTTTTTAGCTTGGGATTTTTTCTGCCAAAGCCGACGTCAGGGGCAAGTTCGGTCATCTCTGCCGCTCATCCAGTTGAAACTTAGCCGCTTCTAAAGTGACTCGGCTACACTTTGATGACGGGTTTTTTCACAGCTGCTGCGCCGCACAAAAAATGCCGACTACGATTTTTCACCCATAAGAATTCATTAAACCCTGGCGTGCTAGCTCCTCCCTATATTCGGGGGGCGTCGACATGATGTTAAGAACGTTTCTGCCGAAGCCCGAGCAGCGATTTGCAGCTGCCGGCACGGCACTGGGGGCACTGTTTCCAGCGATCTGGCTGACCACGGAAACGTTGTTCACGGATGGATCCTTTACACATTGGAATTTTTCCGGAGCACTTGCGGCGGGCGTCATGCCCTTCGTCGCCGGTGCCTCTTTCTACCGCTGGTCCTATTCACGACGGCTGGAGCGCGAGTTGCGCGCCGCGCGCCGCGCCGAGCGGCGGCTGCGCAACGAGGTTCACCGCGACCGGTTGACCGGGCTTGAAAACCGCTCGGCGCTGGAGGCCGATGTGCTTCGCGCGCTTCGCTCCGATGGCACGGCATTCGAGCGCAGGCCGCTGCTGCTCATCGACCTCGACCGGTTCAAGGCGGTCAACGACACGATGGGCCATGATGCCGGTGACCGGTTGCTGAGCGGCATCGGCACTCGGCTGCGGCGGGCGTTTTCCGGCGAGGCGACGGTCTATCGGCTCGGTGGCGACGAATTCGTGCTGCTTGGTCCGGGTTCTCCGTCGGATGCCGAGGTCGCGGCGCTTGCCGGCCGGGTGAAGGCGCTGTTCGACGCGCCGTTCGATCTTTCGGACGGCCAAGTGGCATCCGGCTGCAGCATCGGCGTTACGTTCCTGGAACCAGGCGACCTGTCGACCGGCTCCGTGTTGAAGCGGGCGGACCTGGCGCTCTACGAAGCCAAGGAAATGCGCGGTAACAGCCATGTCATCTACGCGCCGCACCTTGCGCGAGCCGCGGAAATGCGCGCCGAGGCCGAGCGCGACCTTGCCCGCGCGGTCGCCCAGCGGGAATTCTTTCTGGAATACATGCCGATCGCCGGTGCAGCGAGCGGCGCCATCCGCGGCTTCGAAGCATTGCTGCGCTGGCTGCACCCGGTCCGCGGCGTCATCGACATGGAGGCTTTTGTTGAGCCGCTCGAACAGGGAGCACTGGCACTCTCGGTCGGCAACTGGGCCCTTCGGCAGGCCTGCAGGCAGGCGGCGAGCTGGCCATCGCCGGTCGGCCTGACGGTGGCACCCCTCGCGCTGCAACTGCGGGATCGCGATTTCCTCGGCCATATCAAGGCGTGCCTGGACGAGGCGGGACTGGCGCCCGGCCGGCTGACGATCGAGGTGGCAGAAGCGTCCTCGACCGGCGATATGGGGCTGATCAGTGAAAATCTGCACGGTCTGCGTGCGCTCGGCGTGCGCATCGCGCTGAGCGGTGGCGCTGCTGCCTCGCTGCCGCTCAACCTTGTCGGGGAGCTTAAGCCGGACCAACTGACTGTGGATTTGCCGGCGATCCGCAGGTCGCATGGCAGCGAGCGCAGCGTCGCGCTGCTCGCCTGCCTCGTCAAGACAGGGCAGGTGCTGCGGCTGCCGATGGCGGTGCGCGGCATCGCCAGGGAAAGCGAAATGGACTGCGCCCGCACCGCAGGCGCTGTAGAAGCCTGGGGGCCATGGATATCCCCGGCATTGCCCGCGCGCGACCTCTCAGCCCTGTTGCGCGATAGGGACGGCGAAGACGCCCGTCGGCTCGCATAAAGGCAAGGGCTTTTCCTTTCGTTCAAATGCTGCTTCTCTCTCTCGCGTCAGACGGGAGAATGCGATGGCACGCGTATTGAAAACTGTCGGGGCTGCTGTTGTCGTGGCCATTGCCTGCGTCGGTGGGTGGCTGGCCGTGGCGCCGCCGGGGCTGCTGAAGGTCGGCGATGGCTACGCCGCCAAGATCGTCTGCTCGAATGTCTTCATCGCCGGGCGTGACGGGCAGGCGGTGCTTGCCGACGACGTCCAGGCGCCGGGCCATCCGTTGTTGAAATTCATCAGCGTCTCGGTCGACCGGGAGAAGCGGCTGGTGTCTGCCCGCATCTTCGGCTTTGCCGCCCCGGCCCATGCGGTCTATCGCCCAGGGCTCGGCTGCGCCAACGTTTCCGACGACGATCTCGCTGCCCTGGCTCCAGCGGTGGAGCCGTCGACGCCTGACATCGCCCGATCGGCCGATGTCTCCTGGCCGGACGGCGACAAGGCGGATATCGATCCGGCCGTTCAGGCATTGATCGAGGATGGCAACCTTGCCGGTCCTGGCATGCGCGCGATCTCGGTGGTGCGCGACGGACATCTGATTGCCGAGACCTACGGCGCGGGCTTTAATCGCTCGACGCCGCTTCTCGGCTGGTCGATGACCAAATCGGTGACATCAGCGCTGATCGGCATGCGCGTCGCCGAAGGGCACATGGACGTGACGCGCGCCGGCCTGCTGCCGGAATGGAGCGGCGACGCGCGCGCCAAGATCAGGCTTGCCGACCTCATGGGAATGGAGAGCGGCCTCGAGTTCAACGAGGGCTACGGCAATGTCAGCGATGTAACGCGCATGCTCTATCTCGAAAGGGACATGGCGGGCTTCGCCGCAGCCAAGCCGGCGACATCGAAGCCGGGCTCGACCTTCAGCTATTCCAGCGGCACGAGCACGCTGTTGTCGCGGCTCTGGATGCAAAGCTTCGACGACCCCGCCGCAGCGCTTGCCTATCCGCGCGATGCCCTGTTCCTGCCGCTCGGGATGACGAGTGCGGTGCTCGAGACCGATGCCAGCGGCACCTTTGTCGGATCGTCCTACATGTATGCAACGGCGCGCGACTGGGCGCGTTTTGCGCAATTCCTGCTTCAGGACGGCAACTGGAAGGGTAGGGGGCTGTTGCCTAGGGATTATGTCGCTTTCATGCGGACGCCGACCAAGGCATCCGGCGGCGAATATGGCGCGGGCCAGGTGTGGCTGCAGGAGAATGGGGTTCGCGCCGGCACAGGCGTCTTTCCTGCCGATGCCTTCTGGATGCTCGGGCATGACGGGCAGGCGATCTTGCTGGTGCCTTCGCTTCGCCTTGCGGTCGTGCGCCTGGGGCTGACGCCGTCACGCGGTGGTTACGACGTGCAGCAGCTCAACGCCAAAATAATAGAGGCGCTCGATTGAGCGCCTCCTGAAACGTTCACCAAAACGATCCGGCGTCGTTATTTCATGCCGAGTTCTTCGAGCAGGCCCTTGCGCTTGGCGTGGTAGTAATAGCCGCTGGCATAGAGCTTGACCGCGCCGTCGTGCTTGTTGTCGGCAACCATCCAGGCGCCGTGCAGGTACTTGGTCGCATACATCAGGTTGGTTTCCGCATCGAACAGGCCTTCGGCCGGGCCTTCGTAGCCGAGCCCCTTGGCGGTGTTGTAGCGGATCTGCATCAGACCGTAATTGCCCTTGCTGTAGGCGCGCGGGTTGTAGTTGCTCTCGCGCTTGACGACGCGGTGCACGAGCTCGACGGGAATGCCGTTGAGGTCGGCGTAATGCTTGATGAGCTTGTCGAGTTCCGGGCGCGAGCTGGTCGGCGCCTTGGTCAGCTTCATCGAATCGGGAATGACGCTGGCAACGGCGGCGACGCTCGAACCGATCACGCCCATCTTCGGCTTTTCGGTGGGCACGATCATGCGGTTGGCGACGAGCGTTTCGAGGCCGACGGGCTCGCCGGTGTCGAAGTCCGATTCCATCGCGGCAGCAACGGCAAGCGTCGAAACGGGAAGATCCTGGACGCGGCTCGTCTTCGGCGAGACGAGGGCGGATGCGCTTTCCGGCAGGACAGCGGCATTGGCAGAAGCTGCTACCGGCGTCGCCATGGCGACGGCCTGCGCTGCGCCCGGCTTGCCGCCGGGAACGGCGACGACCGTCGGTGCCGGACCGGCGGCCTGCGCGAGATCAGTGCCGACGGGAAAGGTGGTTGCCATGCCGGCCGTTTGTGCCGACAGGGCAGCGGATGCCGCGGTTGCCGCGCCATCCGGTGTCGGAAGGGCATAGGCCGTCATTTCGCTGCCGGGTTTTGCAAGCGGGGTGACCGTCTGCACGGCCGTAAGCTCTTCCACCGAGGTATGCTCGACAGTCGAGCACCCGGAGACGAGTGTCGCCGACAGAATAGCTGCCACGCCAAACGTCTGTTTTGAAAGGGAAATACGGAATTTCGGCATGCTGTCACTTTCGTGCTTCTGGGCCCCGCAGCCCCGGCAAATCAACGGCGATTAGCCGCCATGCGTGAATCTCCATTAACCCATGGGGCGTCGCGCAGCAAGCGCACGAGCGAATTTCAGGCCGACGCCCGCTTCATGGTTGCCGTCAGAAGCCCGGCGCCGATGAGCAGCGAGCCGCCCGTGCGGTTGACGATCCGCCTGATATTCGGCTTCGAAATCGTGCTTTTGGCGGCGGTCGCAAGCGCTGCATAGAGGCTTGCGTTGAGGATGGCGAGCGTCAGGAACGTTACCTCGAAAATCGCCATCTGGGTAAAGAGCGGCTGCGACAGATCGAGGAACTGCGGCAGGAAGGCGACGAAGAAGACGATGCTCTTCGGGTTGAGTGCGGTGACGGCATAGGCATGGAAAAAGATGCGCAGCGGCCGTTCCTTGGCGGGCGCATGCTCACCGGTACCTTCGCTTCCGGCAACCGGTGCCCGCCAGAGCTGGATGCCGAGCCAGACGAGATAGGCGGCCCCCACCCATTTCAACACGGTGAAGACCGCAGCGGAGGTGGCGAGCAGTGCGCCGAGCCCGAGCATCGATGCGGTCATGGCGGTGAAATCACCGAGCGCCACGCCGGCAACCGTCGCGCCCGCCGTCTTGCGGCCATGGCCGAGCGCATAGGAAATGACGAGCAATATGGTCGGGCTGGGAATGGCGAGCAGCACTGCAGAGGCAGCGGCAAAGGCAAACCAGTGTTCGAACGACATGAAAAAGGCTCCGCGCTTGAGGGCTTTCCGAGACTGATCTCGGGAGGGAGCCACCAAGGCGCGGAGCCGTCAACTGTTAATCAGAGATCTCTGATCAGTCTTCCGCCTGCCACTTCTGGCCAATGACATCCATGACGTTGCCGAACCACTTCGTCGAGGTGTCGAAGTGCTTGCCGCCCTTGATGCGCGGGAACTCGATGGTGCGCAGCTTGCCGCCCTGATCCTCGTCGTGGCCGGTGACGCCGGAGACCTTGTTAAGCGCGCTTTCGACCGCCAGGTCGACCATGCTCTGGATCAGGCGGAGATCGTCGACGTTTGCCGGCGCGGAGCGGGCGTAGTAGCCCGACTTCTGCACCATCGACCGCTCGGCGCCGAGAAGGGCCGCGAACTGCTTGGAGAACCAGTTGCCGACATTGATGGTGTCGATCTTCACGTGGCCGAAGGCGTCGCGCTTGACGGTTTCGCCGGCAGCTTCCCGCTCAGCGACGATCGCGTCGAGGCAGGCGCCTTCGCTGACGAACAGCGTGACGAAGCCCGAGTGGTTCATGACGGCGCGCAGCCGCTCGGCCTCGGCCTCGAGGTCGAACTTGATCTCGGGCAGGTAGAGGCCGTCGATGTTCTTCAGCTGCTTGTTCATCATGAAGCCGTCGACGAACTGCTTGTCCTCAGTCATCTGGACATAGGAGCGGGCGGTTGCCGCCGTCAGCCAGCCGCAGTGACGGCCCATGACTTCATGGACGACGAGCGTGCGCGGGGCAGCGCTCTGTTCGTTGCTGACATGATCGAAGAAGCGGGCGCCATGTTCGGCGGCCGTCCAGGCGCCGAGTGACTGGCGGATCGGCACCACGTCGTTGTCGACCGTCTTCGGCAGGCCGACGACCGTCAGGTCGTAGCCATTGGCGCCGAGATAGGCGGCAAGGTCGGCGGCGGTGGTGTTGGTGTCGTCGCCACCGATCGTGTGCAGGATGCCGATGCCGTCGGAGGCGAGGCGCTCGGCAGCGACGCGCAGCGGGTTCTCACCCTCCTTGACCAGGCCGCGCTTGACGCAGTCGGCAGCGTTGGTGAGCTTGACGCGGCTGTTGCCGATCGGTGAGCCGCCGTGGCGGTGCAGGATATGCGCATTTTCGCGCATGTCCCTGGTGATCTCGATGCGGTCGCCAAGCAGCACGCCCTGGTAGCCGGAGCGGTAGGCCACCAGCTCGTAGTCGGGCGCGATGTCGGTGTAGCGTTCGATCAGGCCACCAACGGCGGATGACAGGCAAGGCGCCAGCCCGCCGGCCGTCAGCATTGCGACTTTCTTCTTGGCCATGTTTCCTCCTCGGGATTCGGCATGCAATTGGTGGGGCCTCTCTAGCGTAAATCCGATGGAAGTTAAATGACAGGTCTGTGGATGTCCGGTCGGCAAGTGCTTGGGTTTTGTCGCCTCGGTCTCGAAAACGACCGTGGACATGATGCCGCGCAAACCGCGGCGGCAAGAGGCAGGCTCGGCGCCAACCCGCTGTGGGGCAGGGGGTTGAGCCTCTTCCCGAAGGTGCTGACCTGTTCCCCAGGGAACAGATGGGAACCCTCGCGCTGGCGCAACGTTACCGCAACGGATTGACAATAGTGAGGGGCCATCACAAATTCGTCATTCCCGTGGTTCGCCGCAGGCCACCGCTTGCAATTTGCCACCACAATAGTCCATGCTATAGGCTGGAGAGACAGGAAAATCGTGCATGTCATTCTGGGATAGCCTCCTCAAAATCGTCACCGCCACCGGCAACGCACTTGCCGGTGTGGTCGAGGCCGTGCGCACACTGTTCGAAGGCGACCCGGAAACCCGGCGCAAGGTGGCTTTCTCCGTGGCGATGATCGCGCTTTCGGCCAAGATGGCGAAGGCCGACGGCGTCGTGACCGAGGCGGAGGTCTCGGCCTTTCGCGATATCTTCGAGTTTCCCGCCGATCAGGCCCAGAATGTTGCCCGTCTCTATAACCTCGCGCGCCAGGACGTCGCCGGTTTCGAAGCCTATGCCGAGAAGATGGCGTCGCTCTGCTCGTCCTGCGAGAGCAATTGCCCGATCCTGGAAGACATCATCGACGGGTTGTTCCACATCGCCAAGTCCGACGGCGCGGTGCATGAAAAGGAACTGGCCTTCCTGATGCGGGTCGCCGAGATCTTCCACATGGACGAAGCGCATTTCGAACGGATCATGGCGCGCCACGTGCACAGCGACGGCCGCGATCCCTATCAGGTGCTCGGCGTTTCGCCCAAGGACGACTTTGCTAAGATCCGCAAGCACTACCGCGTGCTGGTGTCCGAGAACCATCCGGACATGCTGGTTGCGCGTGGCGTGCCGCAAGAGTTCCATGCGATCGCCAATGACCGCATGGCCGCGCTGAACGCCGCCTATGAGGCGATCGAGAGAGAACGCCGCGCCGCATGACGTCGAAATACTGCGACTACTCGGGTGCACGTTTCATGCCGTCGCCCAACTTCGGCGACCGTGCGGATGCGCGGGTGCCCGATATGATCGTGCTTCACTACACTGGGATGCCGACGGTGAAATCTGCGCTCGAATGGCTGTGCCGCCAGGAAAGCCAGGTTTCGAGCCACTATTTCGTCCACGAGGACGGTCGCGTCGACCAGCTCGTGCCGGAGACGCTGCGGGCCTGGCATGCGGGCAAAAGCTTCTGGAAGGGCGAGACGGACATCAATTCCTGCTCGATCGGCATCGAGATCGCCAACGCCGGTCACCCCGGCGGGCTACCGGATTTTCCCGAAAAACAGATCGCTGCGGTCGTCGAATTGTGTCGGGACTGTGGCGAACGGTGGTCGATCGCCCCGGAACGGGTCCTCGCACACAGCGATATTGCGCCAATTCGCAAGGTCGATCCGGGTGAAAAATTTCCGTGGGATCGCCTGCATCGCGAGGGCGTCGGGCACTGGGTGGAGCCGGCGCCGATCGGCGGCGGTCGCTTTTTTCAGCGCGGCGATCACGGCCAACCGGTCGAGGCGATCCAGTCCATGCTGTCGCTCTATGGTTACGGCATTGAAGTCACTGGCGAATTCTGCGAAAAAACCGAGGGCGCCGTCGCCGCCTTCCAACGGCATTTTCGCCAGGAAAGGGTCGACGGCATCGCCGATATCTCGACCCTCGATACGTTGCACCGTCTGCTTGCGGGACTACCGCAGTTTGGTGCCTGACGCGCAAAATTTTTGCGTGCTAAATTAGCTTTCCCGGTCTTTTGTCGCACAAATTTGCTGCGTTGCCACATGTTTACCATGATGCGGCATTCATTTGCCGCTGATTGGAACTGCAGGGAACGTCAGGGCGCAACGCTCATTTCCTGTCAATGAAACGATCGGGAAGTGAGGCTTGAACGGCGGGGTGCGCCGTGCCGCCCATTCCCCAGACCGGAGACTTCAAACTACATGAGAATATCGTCTGTTGCTGCGGTGGCGGCATGCTTTGGCATGTTCTTCGCCGGGATTGGTACGTCGTATGCGGGGAATATCGACAAGACCATCAAGACCTCATCCCTCAAGTCAGTTACACGGACGACAGGTTACCCGAAACCGGAAATCTTAGAAGGCACGCAGTACACAATCCTGATCCAGTCCTACGCCAAGCAGTACGGCGTTCCGGCGGACCTGGCCCATGCGGTGGTCAAGGTCGAAAGCAATTTCAATGCCATGGCGCGCGGCAGTGCCGGCGAAATCGGCCTGATGCAGATCAAGCCGGCGACGGCGCGCATGATGGGCTATTCCGGCTCCTCCAAGGGTCTCTACGATCCCGAAACGAACATCAAGTTCGGCATGAAGTATCTTGCTGTGGCGCATGAGCTTTCCGGCGGCACCACCTGCGGCACCATCCTGAAGTACAATGCCGGCCACGCTGCCAAGCGCATGAACCCGGTCTCCAAGCGTTACTGCGGCAAGGTCCAGAGCATCATCGACTAAGTGATGCCGTCCGTATGGCGCGCACCAGGTCGTGCGCGCAAAGCATGTTTTACAGCGCCGCGCGTCTTATTAGACGCGCAAAGGTCGCTGTAGCACTTTAAACTTGCTGCATAATTTCGTCCTTAATCGGATCCGATTTAAGGAATTATGCAGTAAGGGGCATTGTATTCTATCGAATACCGAGCATCATCCGCTGACCGTCCTTGAGCGGTGGCAGATGCTCCAGCCGGACAGGTCTCGCGTTCCGGCGATCTTCGAAATGTGATGCCCCCGCAGTGTCATAACTGCACTGACATGCTATCTCCGCCTGATCGAGATGATGGGGACGGACATGTCGGAAAGCTTTGATTTCATCATTGTCGGCAAGGGCATGATGGGGGCGGCCGCAGCACGGTACCTGGCGCTTTCCGGCGCACGGGTGGCCTTGGTCGGGCCGGACGAGCCCAGCGACTGGGCCAATCACGGCGGCGTCTTTTCCAGCCATTACGACAATGCCCGAATCACCCGCACGATCGACGACGATCCCGTCTGGGCGCGTCTCGCCAAGCGTTCCATCGACCGTTACAGAGAGATCGCCGGGCAAAGCGGCATCGATTTCTATGCGGAAGTCGGCTGCCTGATCGCCGGCCCGGCGCCGGGCGGAAGCTACGACTATATCGAGAAGGTCGCCAAGGCTCGCGACGCGCTCGGCGTCGAGGCGCCGCTTCTGGACGAAGATGCACTGTCCGAACGCTTTGCCTGGTTCCGTTTCCCCCAGGGCTTTGCCGGCATCCACGAGGCGCAAGGGGCCGGCTACATCAATCCACATGCGCTCGTTCTGGCGCAGACGATCTGTGCGGAAAAGGCCGGCGCCCGGATTGTCCGCAGCGAAGTGGCGTCCGTATCCGAGGCCGGCGACCGCGTCGTCGTCACGACGACAGAGGGCGCAACACTCACTGCGGGACGCGTGATCGTTGCCGCCGGCGGGTTTTCCCGTTCCGACACGCTTCTTCCCCGACCGATCGACCTCGTCGTCAAGGCGCGCACCGTGTTCTTCGCGGAGGTCGCGGCTGACGATCTGCCAACCTATGACCATATGCCATCGCTGATCGCTGATCGGTGCGTCGCCGGAGCAGGCGAAGAGCTACTACCTGCTGCCGCCGGTCGCCTATGCCGACGGCAAGCATTACATCAAGATCGGCGGCGATCCGACCGACCGCATTCTCAAGAGCGAGCCCGAGGTGCGGGCGTGGTTCCGGGGCAGCGCCGGCGCCGGAGCAGCGGAACACATGGGCGGATTGCTCGCCGAGGTGATGCCCGGCTTCAAGCCCGCTTCGACGCATTTCCGCCCCTGCGTGACGTCGTTCACCCGCCACGGCTTTCCCTATATCGGCTTTGCCGGCGGCGATCGTATTGCCGTCGTCACGGGTGGTAACGGCCAGGCGGCGAAAAGCTCCGACGAGATCGGTCGGCTTGGCGCCAAGCTGGTGATGGATGGTCGGATCGACGATCCGGCCTATGAAACGGATTTCGCCGTCTCGTTCCGCTAAGCACTGAAGTAAAAGTGTGGCGGCGTGCCAAAGCCGAAACGTCGAGATCGCCGTTTTTCTCTGGCGCTCGGCTTCCCGGTCGGTTAAGGACCGCCTGCCAGTTGGCCGGGCAGCCGCGCTCCGCAAGTGCCGAAAGGCCGCGGGGGGAGGAAAGTCCGGGCTCCACGGAAATACGGTGCCGGATAACGTCCGGCGAGGGCGACCTCAGGGAAAGTGCCACAGAAAGCAAACCGCTCCGCTTGCGGAGTAAGGGTGAAAGGGTGGGGTAAGAGCCCACCGCGGACATGGCGACATGGACGGCACGGCAAACCCCACCGGGAGCAAGACCGAATAGGGATGACGCGGGCGCGCAAGCGTCCAGCCTGTTTCCGGGCCAGTCATCCGGGTGGGTTGCAAGAGGCTGCGTGCAAACGTAGTCCCAGATGAATGGCTGCCACGTTCCGTTGTCTTCGGGCAATGGGGCCATACAGAACCCGGCTTACAGGCCAACTGGCGATTTCTTCCTTCTATAGCGCCGCGCGTCTTGTTAGACGCGCAAAGGTCGCGGTAGCACTTCGAATTGCTGCATGTATCCTTAAATCGAATACGATTTAAGGATACATGCAGTAGACGGCGATGCTCTTAGCAGCAGCGAGGCTTTGGGCAGCGCAAGTTCGGCTGACGTCCTTTGCTCTTTGTGCCAGCTAGGACGCGAAAACCATGGCCGCAGCGCCGTCCGCCCGCTTGGCTGCAATCTTGCTGATATTCCGATTTCCCAACGATTTGAAGCCGTTTGGCCGTCGCATTGCGAGGCATCGGGGGTGCTTTCGTAACCCTTCGTTAAACTTAACAACCTATCAATATTTGATCAGCTACCCAGCTGTTCAAGAGCCAATCCCATTGACGCCCATATGGTCCCATGATATCCCATAATGGTACTGCGCAAGGGCCGCGTCGTGGCCCGTCATCGCAAAATTCCAGTGTCTCCCGGCTTCGGGAGATGGGCGGACATGTTGGTGTCCGGCGGGGGCGTTTTGTGGGTGTGGTCGAGTGTTCCCGCGGGTCGATGATAATGGCCCGTCAGTCTTGGGCGGCCGTTTCGCGTCATGAACCGCTTCTTGTCAAATGCTACCAATCGGATCGATGCAAAGGGGCGGGTGTCCGTGCCTTCGGCGTTTCGTTCCGTGCTGTCGGATGGAGGCGTTCGAGAGCTATACTGCTTCCAGGATTTCGTCTTTCCGGCGATCAGCGTCGGTGGGCCGGAGCTCCTGGATCGGTTCGAGAGGCAGATGGCGGCCGAGGATCCTTTTTCTCCGGCGGCCAACGAGATGTCGCTGCTCGTTCACGGGGGCGGGGTCTTCGTCAAGCTCGATCCGGAAGGTCGGTTGATGGTGACGGATTTCATCCGCGACTTCACCGGTATCTCGACCGACGTGATGTTCGTCGGGCGGGGCGATTATTTTCAGCTCTGGGAGCCGCAGGCCTTTGCAAAGGCGCAAGCGGCGGCCCGGGAAGGGCGCAAATCACGGGGGTTGCGTCCGGAATAGAATGGAGAGGCGGAATGGTGACGGAACAAGGCGGAGGAACTTCTGAAGCCGATGGCGGACCGGTCCGTCACATTCCCGTCCTCCTGAGCGAGGTTCTCGCGGCGCTCGATCCGGCCCCCGGCAAGGTCATTCTCGACGGCACGTTTGGTGCCGGCGGTTATGCATCCGCCATCCTCGATGCTGGCGCCGATGTGATCGCGCTCGATCGCGATCCGACGGCGATCGCCGCGGGCCAGTCGATGGCTGCGGCCGCGGGTGGTAAGCTCAAGCTCATTCACTCCCGTTTTTCGCAGCTCGCCGAGCATGCGCCCGCCGGCAGTCTCGACGGCGTGGTGCTCGATATCGGCGTGTCGTCGATGCAGATCGACGAGGCCGAGCGCGGCTTCTCCTTCCAGAAGAAGGGCCCGCTCGACATGCGCATGTCGGCAGCCGGCGTTTCTGCCGCCGACGTCGTCAACCGGGCCAAGGTTTCCGATCTCATCCGCATCTTCGGTTTCCTCGGCGAGGAAAAGCAGTCGGGCCGCATCGCCCGCGCCATCGAAAAGCGCCGGGCCGAAACGCCGTTCGAAACCACCCGCGATCTCGCCGGGTTGATCGAAATCGTCACTCCGCGCAAGGCCAAGGACAAGATCCATCCGGCAACCCGCGTCTTCCAGGCGCTGCGCATCTTCGTCAACGATGAACTCGGCGAACTCGCCCAGGCGCTTTTTGCCGCCGAGCGGGCGCTGAAGCCGGGCGGCCGTCTCGTGGTCGTCACCTTCCATTCGCTCGAAGACCGGATCGTCAAGGCTTTCTTCCAGGATCGCTCGGGCAAGGCTGCGGGTTCGCGCCATCTGCCACTGGTGACCGCGCGTGCGGCAACCTTCACACCAGTTGGAAAGCCTATGGTGGCCGCCAGCGAGGAAGAAGCGTCCCTCAATCCGCGCGCCCGGTCTGCCAAGCTCAGAGCCGGTATCCGCACGGAAGCGCCATCGCCGGGAAACGATCTATCCATTTTCAATCTGCCGGAACTGGCGAGCCTTGCACGGTTGGGGGGCTGAGAGAGATATGCTGCGAACACTCGACATAGTCCTGATCGTCGTCATGACGGCAGCCGCCACGGTCACCTACACGATCAAGCATCGTGCCGAAAACAAGCTGGAAGAGGTGCGCAGGCTCGATGCCGCCATCAAGCTGGAAGAAGACACGATCGACCTTCTGCGCGCCGACTGGGCGCTGCTGACGCAGCCGAACCGGCTGGAACGTCTGGTTGGCGCCTTCGGCGCTGATCTGCAACTGGCACCGACGCCGTCGACGCAACTCGTGCGCCCGCAGGAGCTGCCGATGCTGAAGGCCGACGTGCCGCCGACGGAAGAAGAAAAGAAGCTCGCCGCCGCCAAGGCGTCGGAGAAAAAGACCGATAATATCGCAACAGGTTCGGTGGCGCGCTGATGTCGTTTCTCTCCCGCATCATGGTCTTGAAGAGCAAGGCGCATTTCTCCGCAGGCGGCAACAACCTGCCGGCCGAGGCCAAGCTCAACGTCACCTTCCAGGGCACACGCAAGAAGACCACCAATCAGGCGAAGAACCGCGTGGCGATCATCATCGCCAGCTTCGGCATCGTCTATGCGGTCATCGGTGGCCGCCTGGTGCAATACGGCATGGCGCAGCCGGAGACGGTTTCGAGTATCGGCCGCGCCGACAATCTGATGGCCTCGCGCCCGGATATTCTCGACCGCAACGGCGAGATCCTCGCCACCGACATCCGCACGGTCTCTCTCTATGCCGAGCCGCACAAGATCGTCGATGCGGATGAGGCGGTCGAGCGGCTTGCAACCGTGCTGCCCGATCTCAACGCCCGCGACATCTACAACAAGCTGAAGTCGAAATCGCGCTTCCAGTGGCTGCGCCGCCAATTGACCCCGAAGCAGCAGAGCGAAATCCTGGCGCTCGGCATTCCCGGCGTCGGTTTCCGGCCGGAAAAGCGCCGCTTCTATCCGGGCGGCCCGACCGCCGCCCATGTTCTCGGCCACGTCAACATCGACAACCGCGGTGTTGCCGGCATGGAGCGCTACATCGACGGGCAGGGGCTCGCCGATCTCGCCGCCATCGGCATGACCAGCGATGCCAAGCTCGAGCCGGTCAAGCTGTCGATCGACGTTCGGGTGCAGAACATCGTGCGCGACGTCATCGATGCCGGCATGAAGAACTACCAGGCGCTGGCCGCCGGGGCCGTGGTGCTCGACGTCAATACCGGCGAAGTGCTGGCGTTGGCGTCGGTCCCCGATTACGACCCGAACAAGCCGGCCGAAGGTGCCGAAGAGGGCTGGATGAACCGCATGTCGAACGGCACGTTCGAGATGGGCTCCACCTTCAAGACGTTCACGATCGCCATGGGTCTCGATTCCGGCAAGGTAACGCTCAACGACAGCTTCGACGCCTCGGCACCGATCCGCATCGGCGGCTTCACCATCAAGGACTTCCACGGCAAGCGCCGGGTGCTGACCGTTCCGGAAATCTTCCAGTATTCGTCGAACATCGGCACCGCCAAGATCGCCGACCTGATCGGCATTCCCGGCCACAAGGAATTTCTGACCCGGATCGGCCTGCTGTCGAAGCTGCCGACCGAGCTGCCGGAAGTCAAATCCCCGAGCCAGCCGCGCGAATGGAAGAAGATCAACTCGATCACCATCTCCTTCGGCCACGGCGTTTCGACGACGCCGCTGCAGACGGCTGTCGCAGGTGCCGCGCTCGTCAACGGCGGCAAGCTGATCCCGCCGACCTTCCTGCCACGCTCGCAGGAGCAGGCCGATGAACTGGCGACGACGGTCGTCAAGAAAAGCACCAGCGACGACATGCGCTTTCTGCTTCGCTGGAACGGCATCGCCGGTTCGGGCAAGCGCGCGCAGGTGCCGGGCTTCAACGTCGGCGGCAAGACCGGCACGGCCGACAAGGTCGTCAACGGCCGCTATGCCAGCGACCAGAACTTCAACGCCTTTCTCGCAGCGTTTCCGATCGACAATCCGAAGTACATCGTGCTGACTTTCATTGACGCGCCGAAGACCGGCGAAGGCGGCGGACGGACCGCCGGCTCGAATGCCGCGCCCATGGTTCGCGACATCATCAGCCGCTCCGCACCGCTTCTCGGCGTCGAACCGAAGTTCGGAGAAGATGGTTCTGCCATGCTTGTGTCTTATTAGGCATGAAATGAGAATGCGGACGATTCGCGATTCCGGCGAATTGAGAGCGATGTGAGACGTGCGGTTCATGAAGATAAAAGACCTGGCGGGAACGAGCTTCCCTGAACTTTCTGCGCAACTGGATGGCGCTTCCTCGCAGATCGAGGTTGCCGGCATTACGGCCGACAGCCGGCATGTGCAGCCAGGAGATCTTTTCGTCGCCGTCTCCGGCACCAAGGCAAACGGCACCAGCTATATCGTCGACGCGCTTGCGCGCGGCGCCGTTGCCGTCGTCGCTGAATCCGGCGTCAAGCCTGATGGATCCTCCGCACCCGTTCTTTCGCTCGGCAACCCGCGCGCCTTTCTCGCGCGCGCCGCCGCCGCGTTCTACGGTCGCCAGCCTGAGACGATGGTTGCGGTGACGGGCACGGCCGGCAAGACCTCGGTCGCCTCCTTCACCCGGCAGATCTGGGCGCATTCGGGCCTTGCTGCCGCGATGATCGGCACGACAGGCGTGGTGGCGCCCGGCCGCAACGACTACGGTTCTCTCACCACGCCCGATCCGGTTTCCCTGCACAAGCTTCTTGCCGAACTCGCAGATGCCGGCGTCACCCATGCGGCGATGGAGGCTTCCAGCCACGGCCTCGACCAGAGCCGGCTCGACGGCGTCAAGCTTTCGGCTGCGGCCTTTACCAATCTCGGCCGCGACCACATGGACTACCATCCGACGGTCGAGCACTATATGGCGTCCAAGATGCGGCTGTTCGAAGCGTTACTGCCGAAGGGCGCGCCCGCGGTTGTCTTTGCCGACGACCAGTGGTCGGAACAGGCGATTGCGGCTGCCCGCAAGGCCAAGCTCGACGTGCGCACCGTCGGCCGCAAGGGCGAATTCATCTCGCTGAAGCGGGTCGAACATTTCCGCCACAAGCAGTCGGCCGAAGTGCATGTCGGCGACGACATCTTCGAAATCCATATTCCGCTTGCCGGCGATTTCCAGGTTGCCAACGCGCTTGTCGCGGCGGGACTTGCGATCTCCACCGGCATCAGCGCCAAGGCGGCGTTCTCCGCGCTTGAAAAGCTGCAGGGTGCCTCCGGCCGCCTCGAACTGGTCGGCCAGACCAGGGACGGCGCGCTTGCCTATGTCGACTATGCCCACAAGCCCGATGCGCTCGAAAATGTGCTGGCCTCGGTGCGGCCGTTCACGACGGGCCGCGTTATCGTGGTCTTCGGCTGCGGCGGCGACCGCGACAAGGGCAAGCGACCGATCATGGGCGAGATCGCCACGCGGCTTGCCGACGTCGTGATCGTCACGGATGACAATCCGCGCTCGGAAGTGCCTGAGGTGATCCGCTCGGAAATCATGGCTGCGGCTCCAGGTGCAACCGAAATCGGCGACCGCGCCGAAGCGATCCGTGCCGCCGTCGGCATGTTGACAAGCGGCGACACGCTGATCGTCGCCGGCAAGGGACATGAGGAAGGCCAGACGGTCGGTTCCGTCACGCTGCCGTTCTCGGATCATGCGGAAGTCCGCAAGGCATTGGGAGGTCTGTGATTTGAACTGGCTCTGGACAAGCAGCGATCTTCTGGCCGCGATGAACGGCCGTCCGGTTGGAAACCTGCCCGAAGGAGTAAGCGGCATATCGATCGACAGCCGCTCGGTCGGCAAGAGCGAAGCCTTCTTCGCGATCAAGGGCGACCGGGTCGATGGCCACGACTATGCGGGCCTTGCGCTCGCCAATGGCGCCGCACTCCTCGTTGTCAGCGAAGGCAAACTGCCGGCGCTCGGCCGCCTCAGCGCGCCACTGATCGTCGTCGACGACGTGCTTGAAGCGATGATTCGGCTCGGTTGCGCGGCGCGCGACCGCAGTGCTGCGAAGATCATCGCCGTCACCGGTTCCGTCGGCAAGACCACCACCAAGGAGATGCTGCGGCACGTGCTGGTGCCGCAAGGGCGCGTGCACGCCTCCGTGGCCTCGTTCAACAATCATTGGGGCGTGCCGCTGACGCTTGCGCGCATGCCCGAGGCCACCGATTTCGGCATCTTCGAAATCGGCATGAACCATCCGGGCGAGATCCGGCCGCTGACGAAGATGGTCCGCCCGCATGTGGCAATCGTCACCAGCATCGCTGCCGCTCATCTCGGAAACTTCGACAGCCTGGACCAGATCGCCGAGGCCAAGGCCGAGATCTTCGAGGGCGTCGTCAATGGCGGCCACGCGGTCATCAACCACGACAGTGCCCAGTACAAGCTGCTCGAAAAGGCCGCGGGTACGGCTGGCGTCAGCTATATCCACTCCTTCGGCGTCAACCCGAAGGCGGAGTTCCGCCTCGTCGAGTTTGCCGGTGCGGCGGACGGTTCAGTGCTTTGGGCCGCCCTTGGCGGCCGGACGATGGAAATCACCATCGGCGCTCCTGGACGTCATATCGCCGAGAACGCGCTGGCCGTGCTCGCGGCGGTGAAGCTGGTCGGCGCCGATGTCGACTACGCCGCCTCGTCGCTGGCGACGATGCAGGCCGAAACGGGCAGGGGCCGCCGGCACCAACTGTTGATCGGCGCGGGCACACTGACGCTGATCGACGAGAGCTACAACGCCAATCCGAGCTCGATGCGCGCGGCGATTTCGCTGCTGCAGGATTCAGCACCGGCGCCGGGCGGGCGCCGCATCGCCGTGCTCGGCGACATGCTGGAGATGGGCGAACACGCCGCCGGCGTTCATGCCGCGCTCGCCAAACCTCTCGTCGAAGCCGGCATCACCGATGTCTGGCTTGCCGGGCCGTTGATGGCCCACCTGCGCGACGCGTTGCCGCCGGAAATCTCCGTCGTCTACCGCGAAACGGTGGACGAACTGAAGGCCTATGCACTCGGCGCGGTTGCGACCGGCGACGTGGTGATGATCAAGTCTTCGAAGGGCACGGGCTGCGGCAAGATCGTGCATGCGCTGATCGAAGCCTATCCGGAGCCCGAGGCCGAGGGGGACGAAGCAACTGCGTGATTGCCGGACTGCAAGCGGTTCAGCGGCAATGATGCAGTCGACCAAATGACGACAACGATCTTCGCGTGCCTCAAGCGGCGCGCTGCGTTGTAGTGGTCGTCGCCGATGCTGGCGGCGGTGGATACAGCCTTGGGTTAGGCAGCGCGGCCTAACACTTTCGCATACAAGCGCGTATCGTTTTTCAGATGATTCTGTTGGACGGTGTCCGATTTTAAACCTTTGGGGAAAGGTCCCTTATGCTCATCTGGCTCGTGGAACTGGCGGACCACTTTCAGTTTTTCAATCTCTTTCGCTACATCACGTTCCGTACCGGTGCAGCGCTTTTCACTTCGGCCTTGATCGTTTTCCTTTTCGGTCCGCGCATGATTGCCTCCCTCCGCATCCGTCAGGGCAAGGGTCAGCCTATCCGCGCCGATGGTCCGCAGACGCATTTCAAGAAGGCCGGCACGCCGACGATGGGCGGGTTGATGATCCTTGCGGGCATCGTCGTGTCATCGCTTCTGTGGGCCGATCTTTCCAGCGTCTATGTGGTCTCGACCCTTCTCGTCACGCTCGGTTTCGGCGCCATCGGCTTTTATGACGACTATCTCAAGGTCACCAAGCAGTCGGACAAAGGCTTTTCCGGCAAGGCGCGTCTCGGCTTCGAGTTCATCATCGCCGCGATTGCCGTGTTCTTCATGATGCAGGCGTCGCTTTCGGGCGGTGCTGCCGGCTCGACCTTCGGCTCCTCGGTCACCTTCCCGTTCTTCAAGGACCTCGTGATCAATCTCGGCTATTTCTTCGTGCTGTTCGGTGGCTTCGTCATCGTCGGCGCCGGCAATGCCGTGAACCTGACGGATGGTCTCGATGGGCTTGCCATCGTGCCCGTCATGATCGCGGCGGCCGCCTTCGGCCTCATCGCCTATCTCGCCGGTAACGCCGTTTTCGCCAATTACCTGCAGATCCATTTCGTGCCCGGCACGGGCGAGCTCGCCGTCATCCTCGGCGCCGTCATCGGCGCCGGCCTCGGCTTCCTCTGGTTCAACGCGCCGCCCGCCGCCATCTTCATGGGTGATACCGGTTCGCTGGCGCTCGGCGGCCTGATCGGCACCGTTGCCGTCGCGGTCAAGCATGAATTTGTCATGATCATCATCGGTGGCCTGTTCGTCATGGAAACGCTGTCGGTGATCATCCAGGTGTTCTGGTTCAAGCGCACCGGGCGCCGCGTCTTCCTGATGGCGCCGATCCACCACCACTTCGAAAAGAAGGGCTGGACGGAAAGCCAGGTCGTGATCCGCTTCTGGATCATCGCCGTCATCCTTGCGATGGTCGGCCTGTCCACCCTCAAGCTGCGGTGAGCGGACGATGATCGCGGTCAGCACATTCAGGGGCAAGAAGGTCGCTCTTTTCGGGCTTGGTGGTTCGGGGCTGGCGACTGCGCAGGCGCTCGTCGCCGGCGGCGCCGAGGTGACGGCCTGGGACGACAATCCCGACAGCGTCGCCAAGGCCGGCGAGGCGGGTGTGCCGACAGCGAACCTGCACGGCATCGACTGGCGTGCCTTTGCCGCCTTCGTGCTTTCGCCCGGCGTGCCGCTGACCCATCCGAAGCCGCATTGGACCGTCGACCTCGCGCATGCCGCTGGCGTCGAGATCATCGGCGATGTCGAGCTTTTCGTGCGCGAGCGCCGGGCGCAGGCGCCCGATGCCCCGTTCATCGCCATTACCGGCACCAACGGCAAATCGACGACCACGGCGCTGATCGCCCATATCCTGAGGGAAAGCGGCCGTGACACCCAGCTCGGCGGCAATATCGGCACGGCCGTACTGACGCTTGAGCCCCCGAAGGCCGGCCGCTTCTATGTGGTCGAGTGCTCGTCCTACCAGATCGATCTGGCGCCGACGCTCAACCCGACGGCCGGTATCCTGCTCAATCTCACGCCCGATCATCTCGATCGGCACGGCACCATGCAGCACTATGCCGATATCAAGGAGCGGCTGGTGGCCGGCAGCGGCACGGCGATCGTCGGTGTCGACGACAGCTTCTGCGCACTGATTGCCGATCGCGTCGAGCGGGCGGGCACCAAGGTGGTTCGCATCTCGCGCCGGCATGTTCTGGCCGACGGGATCTATGCCGAAGGCTCGCGCGTCCTTGAGGCGCACGGCGGAACGTCGCGGCTCTTCGTAGATCTCGATGGCATCCAGACGCTGCGCGGCGGCCATAATGCGCAGAATGCTGCCGCGGCAATCGCCGCATGCCTTGCCGTCGATGTCAGCGAAGACGAGATACGCCAGGGGCTGAAAAGCTTCCCCGGCTTGAAGCATCGCATGCAGCCGGTCGGCCGCAAGGGTGCTGTCGTATTCGTCAACGACAGCAAGGCGACCAATGCGGATGCAGCGGCCCCGGCGCTGTCGAGCTACGAGCGCATCTACTGGATCGCCGGCGGCCTTCCGAAGGAGGGCGGCATCACTTCGCTGTCGCCGTTCTTCCCGAAGATCGTCAAGGCCTACCTGATCGGTGAGGCCGCACCGGCCTTTGCCGCAACGCTCGGCGAGGCGGTGCCCTTCGAGATTTCAGGCACGCTGGAAAAGGCCGTGGCGCATGCCGCAGCAGATGCCGAGCACGATGACAAAGGCGCGTCGGCGGTGATGTTATCCCCGGCTTGCGCAAGTTTCGACCAGTATAAGAACTTTGAAATACGCGGCGATGCCTTCGTGACGCACGTCAAGGCATTGCAGGGCGTGACGATGCTGATCTGACGCTCGCCGTCCGCGCGCCCATCCGGCGCGCGACGGGTGGCGGTGATGCCGGGGTTTCGGACGTTTGGCGCAGGCGCGCCTGATAAAGGGGACTGACAGATGGTAAGCCGAGCCGAACGTGGCCCTGTGGCCGACTGGTTCTGGACGATCGACAGGTTCTTCCTGGCGACCTTCATCCTGTTGATGGGCGTGGGCTTCATGCTGTCGTTTGCGGCAAGCCCGGCGGTCGCCGAGCGCATCGGCCTCGACAGCTTCCACTTCGTCAAGCGCCACGCCGTCTTCCTCTTGCCGTCGCTGGTGGTGATGGTCGCCATCTCCTTCCTGTCGCCGAGGCAGGTGCGCCGCGCCGCGATCATCCTGCTCGGCGTGTCGCTCGCGATGATGGTGCTGGTGCTGTTCATCGGCCAGGAGGTCAAGGGCTCGATGCGCTGGATCTCAATCGCCGGCATTTCCATCCAGCCCTCGGAATTCATGAAGCCAGCCTTCGTGGTCGTCTGCGCCTGGTTGTTTTCGGAACATGCGCGCCAGCCGGAAATTCCCGGCAATCTCTTTGCCATCCTGCTCTTCGGCATTGTCGGCGCGCTGCTCGTCGCCCAGCCCGACCTTGGCCAGACGATCCTGACGACCGCGGTCTGGGGCGGCATGTTCTTCATGGCCGGCATGCCGTGGCTGTGGATCATCGTGCTCGCCGGCGCTGCCTTCGGCGGCTTCTTCGTCGCCTATACCATGCTGCCGCACGTGGCCGGCCGTATCGACAAATTCCTGACCGGGGAGGGCGATACCTTCCAGATGGACACGGCGCGCGAGGCGATCATCCGCGGCGACTGGTTCGGCCGCGGTCCGGGCGAAGGCATCGTCAAGCGCATCATTCCCGATAGCCACACCGACTTCGTGTTCTCGGTGGCGGCTGAAGAATTCGGCATCGTCTTCTGCATGCTGATCGTGATGATCTTCGCCTTCCTGGTGCTGCGCGGCCTCAACCACGCCTTCCGCGAGCGCAACGACTTCAACCGCTTCGCCGTTGCCGGCCTCGTGCTGCAGATCGGCATCCAGTCGATGATCAACATCGGCGTGAACCTCGAACTGCTTCCGGCCAAGGGCATGACCCTGCCGCTGATCTCCTATGGCGGCTCGTCCATGGTGGCGATCTGCGTCACCGCCGGCTTCATCCTGGCGCTCACGCGCCATCGCCCAGAGAAGCGCGCCGTGGAGCGTAGCCTGTTTCGGTCCGGCATTGGCGTGCCGGCGGAGTAAAGAATGACCAAAGGCATTATCCTTCTTGCCGCCGGGGGTACCGGCGGCCATCTGTTCCCGGCCGAGGCGCTCGCCCATGAGCTGAAGGCCAACGGCTATTCGGTGCATCTGGTGACCGACAGTCGCGCCGAGCGTTTCGCCGGCAAGTTCCCGGCAGACGAGGTGCATGTGGTGCCGTCGGCAACCATCGGCTCGAAGAACCCCATTCATGTCGTGCGCTCGCTGTGGACGCTCTGGACCGGCATGCGTGCCGCGCGCCGGCTGATCGCCCGGCTGCGGCCGAAGGCCGTCGTCGGTTTCGGCGGCTACCCGACCGTGCCGCCGCTGCTGGCGGCAACCGGCATGGGCGTGCCGTCGATGATCCATGAACAGAACGCTGTCATGGGTCGTGCCAACAAGGCGCTCGCCTCCCGCGTCAAGGCGATCGCCGGCGGCTTCCTGCCCGAGGGCACCGGTACCTTTGCCGCCAAGACGGTGACGACGGGCAACCCGGTGCGTCCGGCCGTGCTCGATGCTGCCAAGGTGCCTTATGTCGCGGCGGCGGGCGAAGCGCCGTTCCATCTCGTCGTCTTCGGCGGTAGCCAGGGCGCGCAATATTTCTCGAAGGCGATCCCCCAGGCGATCTGCCGTCTCGACGACGCACTTCGCCAGCGGCTGACGGTGACGCAGCAGGCGCGTCCGGAAGATCGCGACGGCGTCATCGCCACCTATGAGAAGCTCGGCGTTCCCGCCGAGGTCTCGCCGTTCTTCACCGATATGGCCGAGCGCATCGCCGGCGCCCAGCTGGTCATCTGCCGCTCGGGCGCCTCGACGGTTTCCGAGCTTGCGGTCATCGGCCGGCCGGCGATCCTCGTTCCCTATCCTTATGCGCTCGATCACGATCAGGCGGCCAATGCCGCGGCGATTGCCGCCAAGGGCGGCGCAAAGGTGATCGCCCAGGCGGAGCTGACCGCCGAGCGCCTTGCCGGCATTCTTGCTGAGGCCATGGCCAATCCACAATCGCTGGCGCAGATGGCCGCCAATGCGCGCGAAACCGGAAAGCCGGACGCCGCGCGCTTGCTTGCATCGATGGTAGAGGCTATTGCCAGCGGTTTGACAGTCGAGACATTCAAGGAAAAGCGCTCATGAAAATGCCGAAGACGATCGGTCTGGTTCATTTTATCGGTATCGGCGGTATCGGCATGAGCGGTATTGCCGAGGTGCTGCACAATCTCGGTCACCGGGTGCAGGGCTCCGATCAGTCTGATAGCGCCAATGTCCAGCGGCTGCGCGAAAAGGGCATCGAGGTCTACGTCGGCCACAAGGCCGAGAACATCGGCGATGCCGAAGTGGTCGTCGTGTCGACCGCGATCAAGAAGGACAATCCCGAACTGATCGCCGCCCGTGAAAAACTGCTGCCGGTCGTGCGCCGCGCCGAGATGCTGGCCGAGCTGATGCGCTTCCGCAATGCGATCGCCATCGGCGGCACCCACGGCAAGACGACGACGACCTCGATGGTTGCTGCCCTTCTCGATGCCGGTGGGCTCGACCCGACCGTCATCAACGGCGGCATCATCAATGCCTACGGCACCAATGCCCGCATGGGTGAGGGCAAGTGGATGGTGGTCGAGGCCGACGAGTCCGACGGCACCTTCCTCAAGCTGCCTGCCGATGTCGCCGTCGTCACCAACATCGACCCTGAGCATCTCGACCACTACGGCAATTTCGACGCCGTGCGCGCCGCGTTCCGCCAGTTCGTCGAGAACGTGCCATTCTACGGTTTCGGCGTGCTCTGCCTCGATCACCCCGAAGTGCAGACCATGGTCAGCAAGATCGAGGACCGCAAGGTCATCACCTACGGCGAAAACCCGCAGGCCGACGTTCGTTTCCTCAACATCCGCATGGACGGTGCCACTTCCGTCTTCGATATCGAGATCCGCCGTCGCCGCACCGGCCAGGTGATCTCGATGAAGGATCTGCGCCTGCCGATGCCCGGCCGCCACAATGTGTCGAACGCCACGGCCGCGATCGCGGTCGCCCAGCGCCTCGGCGTCAGCCCCGAGGCGATCGCCAAGGGGCTTGCCTCCTTCGGCGGCGTCAAGCGGCGCTTCACCTTTACCGGCGACTGGAACGGCGTGCGCATCTATGACGACTACGGCCACCATCCGGTCGAGATCAAGGCCGTGCTCAAGGCGGCGCGCGAGGCATGCCAGGGCCGCATCATCGCCGTGCACCAGCCGCACCGCTACTCGCGCCTTGCGAGCCTGTTCGAAGATTTTTCAGCCTGCTTCAACGACGCCGACACGGTTCTGATCGCGCCTGTCTATGCGGCCGGGGAGGAAGCGATCGACGGCGTCAACGCCGAAGAGCTCGTCAACCGCATCAAGGCCGGCGGTCATCGCGACGCCCGGCATGTGGTCGGACCCGAAACAATCGCGCCGGTTGTCAGCAAGATTGCGCAGCCGGGTGATTTTGTGGTTCTCTTGGGGGCTGGCAGCATCACCTACTGGGCCGCTGCCCTGCCACGGGAACTCGCAGACATTTCAGGAAATTGAGCATGAAACAGGTCAACGGTCAGAAACTACTCGAAGCACTCGGAAGCGGAGTCAGCGCCGTTCGCGGCCGCATCACGCCCGATGCGCCGATGGATCGCGTGACCTGGTTCCGCGCCGGCGGTCTTGCCGAGCTGATGTTCCAGCCGCACGACACTGACGATCTCATCACCTTCCTGAAGCTGGTTCCGGCTGATGTACCCGTCATGGTCATGGGTGTCGGCTCGAACCTTTTGGTTCGTGACGGTGGCATTCCTGGTGTCGTCATCCGGCTTTCGGCCAAGGGTTTTGGCGATCTCGAACTCGTCGGCGAGAACCGCATCAAGGCCGGCGCGATCTGCCCGGACAAGAACATTGCGGCGATGGCGCTCGATAACGGCATCGGCGGCTTCTATTTCTACTACGGCATTCCTGGCGCGATCGGCGGCGCATTGCGCATGAACGCCGGCGCCAACGGCTCGGAGACCCGCGAGCGCGTCGTCGAGGTGCACGCGGTCGATCGTCAGGGCAATACGCATGTGCTGTCGAATGCCGACATGGGCTATGGCTATCGCCATTCCGCGGCGGCTAAGGACCTAATCTTCACGCACGCCATCTTCGAAGGTTATCCCGAGGACAAGAACAAGATCCGCACCGACATGGACGCCGTGCGCCAGCACCGCGAAACCGTGCAGCCGATTCGCGAAAAGACGGGGGGATCGACCTTCAAGAACCCGGAGGGACATTCGGCCTGGAAGCTGATCGACGAAGCGGGTTGCCGCGGCATGATGATTGGCAGCGCGCAGATGTCGCCGCTGCATTGCAACTTCATGATCAACACCGGTCAGGCGACGGGCTACGAGCTCGAATATCTCGGCGAAACCGTGCGGAACCGCGTGCTCGAACATTCCGGTGTTCGGCTGGAGTGGGAAATCAAGCGCATCGGTACCTTCATGCCGGGCTACGAGATCAAGGAATTCCTCGGCCGCGGCATCGCCTGAGGCTTATGGGAATAGTTTTATGAAGGGCCGCAGCGGCAACGCTGCGGCCCTTTTCGCTTTTCTGGCGTCCTCAGCCGGAGTCTCTTTCTCTCGCCGTCATGCTTGGGCTTGATCCTCGCATCCACGGGTCCAGGTCGGCATCTTTGCGCGGAGGCTGGATCCAGGAAATTGGATTCAGGGAGACAAGATCAGAGCTTGCTGGCAACGAGGGTCGCGGGCTAAAGCCAACTTGTCATGACGTGCCGCAACCAAGCTGGCACCTGCTAACTTCCGCATACTCTAACGTCTGGACTAACAATGGATCAGGGAACTCTGGGAAAAATCGCTGCCATTTTGAATGCTGGTTCAACAAATTATTCCGTTTTTCTGAAGTTGTACGAGGTGCAACTGGGGAGCCAGATAGATTCAACTGCAATTGTTCAGATGGTGTTGGGGACAGGAGCTGTGTTGGGCGGAATAGAAGAAGTACAAAGTGGGTCGGTGTGGCCGGAGGTTATGGAAGCCGTGCTGTATGTTGGTGACTCTAGCGCTGGTCCATCAAGTACAGCACTTAAATCCGGACAATTCACTTCCTTAGTTGAGCTGCTCAAGGCGCAGGTCGACACGATGGTCAAGACATCAGCAACAATCGAGACCTTCTGGCTTAGCAACGGGCATCCCGCCTATCCCGTGTTTTGGGACTTCGCGTTTCTCTTCAGAACGGATGCAACTGCAACTATCTTCATCGGAGCAAGTTCGGACTAGGCAACTGGTCGGAGACTTGGCTACCAGAACTGGCCCACGGAAAGAGCCGCAGCGTTGTCGCTGCGGCTCTTTCGTTTTTTGTGGAACAGGCCGCGTGTGTGGCGAGGCGCAACAGAAATCAGGCCGAAACCTCTTCTTCCGTCGACAGCACCAGGCAAACGAGCGTGATCGCAGCGGCCCCCAGCAGATAGTAGCCGACATGGTCGAGGCTGTAGTTGGTCGCAAGCCAGGTGGCGATGTAGGGCGCGAGCGACGCGCCGAAGATGCCGGCGAGGTTGAAGGTCATCGACGCGCCGGTATAACGCACCGAGGTCGGGAAGGGGGCGGCGAGTGCTGCGCCAATCGGACCATAGGTGAGCCCCATCAGGCCGAGGCCGAGGATGGAGAACAGGAAGGCGCCGCCGAGACCGCCGGCCATGAGCGGTGCCATGACCAGGCCGAAGGCGCCGATGCCGATGGTGGTGATGATCAGCACCAGGCGGCGGCCGTAGCGGTCCGACAGGATGCCCGAGACCGGGATCATCAGGCCGAAGAAGACGACACCGGTCATCTGCACGACGAGGAACTGCTCACGCGAATAGCCGAGCTTGGCCGTGCCCCAGGACAAAGAGAACACCGTCATCAGGTAGAACAAGACGAAGGTGGCAAGCGCCACGAAGGTGCCGAGCACGAGGCTGCGCTTGTGGAACCGGAAGATCTGCGCGATCGGAACCTGGACGCGCTCGTGCTTGTCGATCGCCTTCTGGAATTCCGGCGTCTCGGTGATCTTCAGGCGGACATAGAGGCCGACGATAACCAGCAGGATGCTGGCAATGAAGGGCACGCGCCATCCCCAGGCGAGGAAGGCCTCATCTGTCATGACTTCGCCGAGGATGAGGAAGGTACCGGCCGACAGGATGAAGCCGATCGGGGCGCCGAGCTGCGGGAACATGGCATACCATGTGCGCTTGCCCTCGGGCGCGTTCTCGGTTGCGAGCAGCACGGCGCCGCCCCATTCGCCACCGAGGCCGAGGCCCTGGCCGAAGCGGCAAAGGGCGAGCAAGAGCGGGGCCGCGACGCCGATCGACGCGTAGGTCGGCAAGAGGCCAATGACGACGGTGGAAATGCCCATGGTCATCAGCGCTGCGACCAGCGTCGCCTTGCGGCCGACCTTGTCGCCGAAATGGCCGAAGATCACTGCGCCGAACGGGCGGGCGAAGAAGGCGATGGAGAAGGTGGCGAAGGATTGCAGCATGGCCGATGTCGGGTCGGACGTCGGAAAGAAGAGATGCGGGAATACGAGCACCGCTGCGGTGGCGTAAACGTAGAAGTCGAAGAATTCGATGGTGGTGCCGACGAGGCTGGCGAACAGCACCCGGGCAGGGGAGTTCACTGCCGGCGTCTGCAACGCGCTATCCTTCGGCGACAGGGAGGTTGTCGCGTCTGTCATTGTTGTCGTTCCTGATATGGATGTCATGCCGTCTTGGGAGGCGGTCGGGGCGTCTTAACGCAAGTTTCCGCATGTTGAAACCCTGAATTCGTAAGAAATGCGAACGAATCCGAGGGGTGGCGCAGCATTATTCCGAGGGTGCATGGCTCGCGCGAATCATAGGCACGGCTGCTCCTAAAATAGGCAGACAAGTGAAGGCCCGGCGTGCGGTTTCGTGTTTTGCGGGCGATGACATCCCTGTCACAACCGGGGTTGACCGGAATCAAAATGTGGCAAACTCTGGGCGATTGAAGCGATCAGCTTCGGTTTTCGGGAGCGAATGCATGTTCAAGAAGCTTTCTGCGGAATTTCTCGGTACATTCTGGCTCGTTTTCGGCGGCTGCGGCAGTGCGGTGCTGGCGGCTGCGTTTCCGGCTGTTGGGATCGGCCTGCTCGGCGTTTCCTTCGCCTTCGGCCTCACCGTTCTCACCATGGCCTATGCCGTCGGCGGCATTTCCGGCGGCCATTTCAACCCGGCCGTTTCTGTTGGTCTGACCGTTGCCGGCAAGTTCCCAGCCTCCAGCCTCATCGGCTACATCATCGCCCAGGTGCTGGGCGCGATCGTCGCTGCAGCCGTGCTCTACGTCGTCGCCAGCGGCAAGGCGGACTTCCAGCTCGGCGACTTTGCCGCCAATGGCTATGGCGAACATTCGCCCGGCGGCTATTCGCTGACGGCCGCGCTGGTGATGGAAGTGGTGATGACCTTCTTCTTCCTGTTCATCATTCTCGGTGCCACCCATGGCCGCGTGCCCTCAGGCTTTGCGCCGATCGCCATCGGCCTGGCGTTGACGCTGATCCATCTGGTGTCGATCCCGGTCACCAACACATCGGTCAATCCGGCCCGCTCCACAGGGCAGGCGCTATTCGTTGGAGACTGGGCGCTTTCGCAGCTTTGGCTCTTCTGGCTGGCTCCGATCGTCGGCGCCGCGATCGCGGGAATCGTCTGGAAAATCGTCGGTGAAGACGATTAATCGCTTCGGCAAAAACGACTGATCGTTAAGCCGAAAATACCGCCAATCGTTAAGGCCTCGCACCGAATTGGTGCGGGGCCTTCATTTTTTAGCGGTTTGTGTTTTGTGTAAACAGGCCGCGCCAACGCGCTGATTTCGTGCCAGAAAGCGTTGTAATCGCAACGTTTTCGAGCACGGCTGCCGATCGTTTCCCGACTAAGGTTAATAAAAGTAAACGGTTCATTAACTATAATGCCGTTCTAGTGCCTCCGATGGCCACCGGTGACTCGCGTTGCCGGATTCAGCCAGGCGCAAGCAAGCGTTGCGATAGTGACGTATTTTCGGGGGTATGAATGAACGGCAAGCATGTAGCTGTCCTTATGGGCGGATTTTCTTCGGAGCGACCGGTGAGCCTGTCGTCCGGGGCTGCATGCGCCGATGCTCTGGAAGCGGAAGGTTTCCGCGTTACGCGTGTAGACGTCGCGCGCGATGTCGCTTCGGTTCTGGCCGCGCTGCGCCCGGACGTCGCCTTCAACGCCCTTCACGGTCCGTTCGGCGAGGATGGCACGATCCAGGGCATTCTTGAATATCTGGAAATTCCCTACACCCATTCTGGCGTTCTGGCCTCCGCACTCGCCATGGACAAGGCGCAGGCCAAGCACGTGGCCGCCGCCGCCGGTGTTCCGGTTGCCGAAGCGCTGGTGATGGATCGCCGGGGCTTTGGTCCGAAACATCCGATGCGCCCGCCATACGTCGTCAAGCCGGTCAGCGAAGGCTCGAGCTTCGGCGTCGTCATCGTCAAGGAAGATCAGTCGCATCCGCCGCAGGTCGTTACCTCGAGCGAGTGGCGTTATGGCGACCGAATCATGGTCGAACGTTATGTCGCCGGCCGCGAACTCACCTGCGGCGTCATGGGCGATAAGGCGCTTGGCGTCACCGAAATCATCCCGCAGGGCCACGCCTTCTACGATTATGATTCCAAATACGTAAAAGGTGGCTCGCAACACGTCATTCCGGCACAGGTTTCACCAAATATTTACCAAAAAATACAAACACTCGCATTGAAGGCGCATCAGGCAATCGGTTGCCGGGGCGTCAGCCGATCCGACTTTCGCTTCGACGACCGTACCTCCGGTGAAGGCGAATTGATCTGGCTGGAAATCAACACCCAGCCCGGCATGACCCCAACCTCCCTGGTGCCCGAGATGGCTCAGCATGCTGGCCTTGGTTTTGGCGAGTTTCTGACTTGGATGGTGGAGGACGCTTCGTGCTTGCGGTAAGGGGCAAAAGGGGCAAGAGAGTTCGTGACCCGCTGGGCGCAGTTGCTGCCGAGGCGGATGGCGCACGCGTTCTGCCGCGGCCGCTTCGCAAGGCCGTTCGCTTCCTGGTCAGCCTCGGCAGCGGCCGCGTCCGCTTTCCAGCCCATACCGGCACGATCGCTGCCGTCGCGTTTTTCGCCGCCACCGGCTTTTACGGCATGTCGCTCGGCGGCCATACACAGAACGTCGCGCAGGCATCGACGACGGCGGCCGGCTTTGCCATCGAGGACGTGCGCGTCTCCGGCAACGAGCAGACCTCCGAGATCGATATCCTGCAGCAGCTCGGCCTTGACGGCACGACGTCGCTGGTGGCGCTCGACATCATCGAAGCGCGCAAGCTGATCGCCGAACTGCCCTGGGTGCAGGGCGTTACGGTTCGCAAGGTCTATCCGAGCACGATCGAAGTCACGCTCACCGAGCGCAAGGCCTTTGGCATCTGGCAGCACGGCTCCGACCTGTCGCTGATCGAGCGCAGCGGCAGCGCGATTGCGCCGCTGCGCGACAACAAGTTTGCAGCCCTGCCGCTGTTCGTCGGCCGCGACGCCGAGACGGCAGCGGCCGATTTCTACGACGAGTTTTCCCGCTGGCCGGAGATTCGCTCGCGGGTGAGGGCCTTCGTGCGCGTCGCCGGCCGTCGCTGGGATCTGCGCCTCGACAACGGCATCGTCGTCAAGCTGCCGGAACACGATGTCGCCCGTGCGATGAAGGTTCTGTCGGAGATGGAAAGCGAGCACCAGCTGCTCGAGCGCGACATCGCCGCAGTCGATCTGCGGCTGGAAGATCGAACCACAGTTCAATTGACGCCGGATGCGGTCACCCGGCGCGAAGTTGCCTTGAAGGCGAGGGACAAGATGCTGAAGGCGCAGGAGACGGAGAGAAAGAAAGAGGGGCGGATATGAGTTTGTTCGGTTCCTCCAGCTTTGGCCTGCCGCGCCTGAAGCCGCTTTCTTCGAAGCGGTCTCATGTCGTCTCGGTGCTGGATATCGGCTCGACGAAGATCGTGTGCATGATCGGCCGGCTGACGCCGCGCGCCGAAAGCCAGATCCTGCCGAACCGCACGCATAGCGTCGAGATCATCGGCATCGGCCACCAGAAATCCCGCGGCGTGAAGAACGGCGTCGTCGCCGATCTCGATGCGGTCGAAAGCGTCGTGCGGCTCGCCGTCGATGCGGCCGAGCGCATGGCCGGCCTCACCATCGACAGCCTCATCGTCAACATTTCCGCAGGCCGCCTGCAGAGCGACGTCTATACCGCGACCATCGACCTCGGTGGCCAGGAAGTCGATGCCAGCGACCTGAAGAGAGTGCTGTCGGCCGCCGGCCAGCAATCGCTGCGTTCCGACCGCGCCATCCTGCATTCGCTGCCGACTGGCTTCTCGCTCGACGGCGAGCGCGGCATCCGCGATCCGCTCGCCATGTTCGGCGACGTGCTCGGCGTCGACATGCACGTGCTGACCGCGGAGCGGGCGGCGCTGAAGAATCTCGAACTTTGCGTCAACCGAGCGCATCTCTCGGTCGAGGGCATCGTTGCGACGCCCTATGCCAGCGGTCTGGCGGCTCTTGTCGATGACGAAGTCGAACTCGGCTGCGCCGCGATCGACATGGGTGGCGGCACGACGACGATCTCGGTCTTTGCCGAGGGCAAGCTGGTTCACGCCGACGCGGTCAGCCTCGGCGGCCACCATGTGACGACGGACCTGGCGCGCGGTCTTTCGACCCGCATCGAAGACGCCGAACGGCTGAAGGTCGTGCACGGCTCGGCCCTGCCCAACAGCGCCGACGAGCGCGACATCGTCTCGGTCCCGCCGATCGGCGAGGACGACCGCGACCAGCCGACCCACGTGCCGCGCGCTCTGGTGTCGCGGATCGTACGCGCCCGCATCGAGGAAACGCTGGAGCTCATCCGCGACCGCATCCAGCGCTCGGGCTTCAGCCCGATCGTCGGCAAGCGCATCGTGCTGACGGGTGGCGCCAGCCAGTTGACCGGCCTGCCGGAAGCGGCACGCCGCATCCTGGCGCGCAATGTTCGTATCGGCCGTCCGCTCGGAGTTTCCGGGCTGCCGGCTGCTGCCAAGGGACCGGCGTTCTCCACGGCCGTCGGTCTGATGATCTATCCGCAGGTCGCCGACCTCGAAACGCATGCGGCCCAGGGCGGCATGTTCTCGTCGATCGGCAACGGCAACGGCCGCATCGCCCGCATGGGCCAGTGGCTGAAGGAAAGTTTTTAGAGCGCCGCGCGTCCGGATGGACGTGCAAAGCGCGCTCTAAGGTTTGTGACGTGCATAAGCCTTTCCGAAAATCGCAGACGATTTTCGGGGTTATGCGCGGAGTACGGCCGGCACCGAACAGGGACGATGCCGGACGAAGACAAAGTTGGAATTTCAAGGATTTGGTCGGCTCGGCAAGGCGGCCAGAAAACAGAAGGAACGGGTACTATGACTATCAACTTGCAGAAGCCGGATATCACGGAGCTGAAGCCCCGCATCACCGTCTTTGGTGTTGGCGGCGGCGGCGGCAATGCCGTCAACAACATGATCACAGCGGGTCTTGAAGGCGTCGACTTCGTCGTTGCCAACACCGACGCGCAGGCGCTGACCATGACCAAGGCAGAACGGGTCATCCAGATGGGTGTCGCCGTGACCGAGGGTCTGGGCGCCGGCTCGCAGCCGGAAGTCGGCCGCGCGGCTGCTGAAGAGTGCATTGATGAGATCATCGATCACCTGCATGGCACCCACATGTGCTTCGTCACCGCCGGCATGGGCGGCGGCACCGGCACCGGTGCAGCCCCGATCGTCGCGCAGGCCGCCCGCAACAAGGGCATCCTGACTGTCGGCGTCGTCACCAAGCCTTTCCATTTCGAAGGCCAGCGCCGCATGCGGCTCGCCGACCAGGGCATCGCCGAACTGCAGAAGTCGGTCGACACCCTGATCGTCATCCCGAACCAGAACCTCTTCCGCATCGCCAATGACCGCACGACGTTTGCCGATGCGTTCGCGATGGCCGACCAGGTCCTCTATTCGGGTGTTGCCTGCATCACCGACCTCATGGTCAAGGAAGGCCTCATCAACCTCGACTTCGCCGACGTCCGCTCGGTGATGCGCGAAATGGGTCGCGCCATGATGGGCACCGGCGAAGCCTCGGGCGAGGGCCGCGCAATGGCCGCTGCCGAAGCTGCGATCGCCAACCCGCTGCTCGACGAAACCTCGATGAAGGGCGCACAGGGCCTCTTGATCTCGATCACCGGTGGTCGCGACCTGACCCTGTTCGAACTCGACGAAGCTGCGACCCGCATCCGCGAAGAAGTCGATCCGGACGCCAACATCATCCTCGGCGCCACGTTCGACGAAGAACTTGAAGGCCTGATCCGCGTATCGGTCGTTGCCACCGGTATCGATCGCACGGCCGCGGAGGTAGCCGGTCGTTCGGCCGACTTTCGTTCGGTAGCAGCGCAGAAGCCGATCATCCGTCCGTCCGCAGCCATTCCGGCACAGCAGCCGGCGGTTGCCCAGCACCAGCCCGCTCCGGTCCAGCAGCCGGTCGCCCAGCCGGTGCAGCAGCAGAACTCCGTCGACCAGATCGCGCTTGCGATCCGCGAAGCGGAAATGGAACGCGAACTCGACATCGCAACCCGCGCCGCCACCCAGGCTCCGGCTCCGATGCAGCAGGCTCACGACGACTTTCGTCCCCAGAGCAAGCTCTTTGCCGGTGCCGCACCGGTAGAAGCCGCTCCGGTCATGCGCCAGCCGGCTCCAGTTCAGCGTCCGGTCGAAATGCCGGTTCACGCACAGGTCCAGCCGCAGCCGGTTCAGCGCCAGGAGCCGATCGCTCCGGTGGTGCGCCAGCAGGCCGAGCCGGTTCGCATGCCGAAGGTCGAGGACTTCCCGCCCGTCGTAAAGGCCGAGATGGACCAGCGCGCCCAGCCGGCGCCGCAGTTGCAGGAAGAGCGCGGCCCGATGGGTCTTCTCAACCGCATCACCAGCTCGCTCGGCCTGCGCGAAAGGGAAAGCCCCAGCGTCAACGCCGACATGACGGCCGGTGCGCCGAGTGCGGCTTCCCAGCAGCGCCGTCCGCTTTCGCCGGAGGCCAGCCTCTATGCGCCGCGTCGCGGCCAGCTTGACGATCACGGTCGCGCCGCACCGCAGGCGCGCTCGCACGAAGATGATCAGCTCGAGATCCCGGCGTTCCTGCGCCGTCAATCGAACTGATTTGAAGGCCCGTTCCTTCACCTTGCCGAATGCCCGGGCTACCGCCCGGGCATTTTTGTATTTCTAGCATTCTTTCAATAGGTTGCCGGCGTCGAACGGCGTGTTACAGATGCGTAACAAAACGAAACGAACAGTGATTTGGAATGGTGCCTCAGAACCACTATTTTCAAGCTCGGAATTGGGGATGCATGCGATTCGATCACGCGCTGTCTGTTCGAAACGCAGAGTTCCGGCCTTTGGGCCGAAACTCTCGGGCGCCTTTCTTGCGCCCTGAAAACCGCTGCATCCGCCTGATGTTTGGGCCTTATGGCCATAGGTATTGAAAGTGACGACGAGAATGGGAATCGAACTGCTCGGATTTCAGACCACGATTGCTAGCCCGGTAACGCTCAAGGGAATTGGCGTTCATTCGGGCGCCGAGGTGGAAATCACCTTTCATCCGGCCGAAGCCGATGCGGGCATCGTTTTCCAGCGCGTTCTCGCCAACGGCCGCCTGAGCGAGTTCAAGGCGGTTTCCTCGCAGGTCGGCAACACCGATCTCTGCACCGTTCTCGGCATGTCGCCGGCCACCTCGATCGCAACCATCGAGCATGTGATGGCCGCCATCTACGCGCTCGGCCTCGACAACCTCACCATCGAGGTTCATGGCGCCGAGATGCCGATCATGGACGGCAGCTCCGAACCCTTCATCGATGCGATCGAGCAGGTGGGCGTTCGCGCGCTGGCGGTCAAGCGTCGTTACATCCGCGTGATCAAGCCGGTGCGGATCGAATCAGGTGCGTCCTGGTCGGAATTCACGCCCTATGACGGTATGCGCTTCGAGGTCGAGATCGATTTCGACTGCCCGCTGATCGGTCGCCAGGCCTGGAAGGGCGACATGACGCCTTCGGTGTTCAAGCGCGAACTGTCGCGTGCCCGCACCTTCGGCTTCATGCGCGACGTCGAGCGCCTCTGGGCTGCCGGCTACGCGCTGGGCTCGTCGCTGGAAAACTCGGTCGTGATCTCCGATGACGATTCGGTCATCAATGTCGAAGGCCTTCGCTATACGGACGAATTCGTGCGCCACAAGACGCTCGACGCCGTTGGCGACCTTTCGCTTGCCGGCGCACCGTTTATCGGCTGCTACCGTTCTTATCGCGGTGGTCACAAGATGAACGCAAATGTGCTCAAGGCTCTGCTCAGTGATCCCTCGGCCTACGAGGTCGTCGAAACCGCCACGCCACGTCAGCGCACCCGTGCGCGCGACATGGTTGCGGTTGCAGTTCCGGGCTTCGCGCCCTGGTCCGCATAACAACAAAAAGACACTCTCCTCCAGTCGCCGGCCGAAAGGCCGGCATTTTCATGTCGGCGCCGCCATAAATTTGCATGAATCACCGATCATGACGTTGCGGCATTGAGGCAACTTGCTCTAAAAGCGCATGTCTGGCGGGGTCGATGCCCGCAGAATGGAACGGGAATATCCGATGGTTCTTGCAGTTTCTGTTGATTTGAAAAAGTCAGCGCGTGTGTTCGCCGTGGTAGTCGCGGCCGTTGCCGGCAGCGCCCTGATTACCGCCTGCCAGAACGATCCCGATATCGACATCACCAAGCTGACGGCCGAGACCGATCCGCCGGAGGTGCTGTACAACCAGGGTCTCGCCAACCTCAATGCCGGCAAGACCACGGAAGCGGCGCGCAAGTTCGAAGCGCTCGACCGGCAGCATCCTTTCTCCGAATACGCGCGCAAGGCGCTCGTGATGAACGCCTTCGTCAGCTATCGCAACGGCCAGTACCAGGAGGCGATCAATTCCACCGGGCGCTACCTGAACCTCTATCCGCAGTCGGAAGATGCGGCCTATGCGCAGTACATTCAGGGGCTTGCCTATACCAAGCAGATCCCGGGCGTGACGCAGGACCAGAAGCCGGCCTTTAAGGCGATCGAGGCGATGCAGGCCGTCGTCGACAAGTATCCGGACTCGCAATATGTCGAGGATGCCCAGGCGAAGATCCGCTTTGCCCGCGACCAGCTCGCCGGCAAGGAAATGCAGGTCGGCCGCTATTATCTCGAGCGCAAGGAATACCTCGCCGCCGTGTCGCGTTTCCGCACCGTCGTCGAGAAGTATCCCAATACCAACCAGGTCGAAGAAGCACTGGCCCGTCTGGTCGAAGCCTATTACGCAATGGGCGTGGCCTCCGAAGCGCAGACCGCTGCCGCCGTTCTCGGACACAACTATCCGGACAGCCAGTGGTATGGTGATTCCTTCAAGCTGTTGCAGTCGGGTGGCCTCGAGCCTCGCGAAAGCGGCAATTCCTGGATTGCGCGCGCAGGCAAGAAGCTGATCGGCGCCTGACACGGAAGATTTGACCCCGGATGCTCGCCCAGATCTCGATCCGCGATATCGTCCTGATTGAACGGCTTGATCTGGCGTTCGAGGCCGGCCTGTCCGTGTTGACCGGTGAGACAGGTGCCGGAAAATCGATCCTGCTCGACAGCCTGTCGCTGGCCCTTGGCGGGCGCGGCGACGGCTCGCTCGTGCGTCACGGCTCGGACAAGGGCCAGGTGACGGCGGTCTTCGACGTGCCGATGGGGCACTCGGCACGGCTGATGCTGCGTGACAACGGCGTCGACGATGATGGCGATCTGATTTTCCGTCGCGTGCAGTCGGCCGATGGCCGCACCAAGGCTTTCGTCAACGATCAGCCGGTCAGCGTTCAATTGATGCGGCAACTTGGCCAGACACTGGTCGAAATCCACGGGCAGCATGACGACCGCGCGCTTGTCGATATCGACGCGCACCGCACGCTTCTCGACGCCTTTGGCGGCACGACCGACGAGGCAGAGCAGGTCTCCGGCCTCTACCGCGCCTGGAAAGATGCCGAACGCGGACTGAAGAAGCATCGCGAGCGCGTCGAGGCGGCAGCACGCGAAGCGGACTATCTGCGCTCCTCTGTCGAAGAACTGGAAAAGCTCAGCCCGCGCGATGGCGAAGAGGACGAGCTTGCCGAAAAGCGCGCGCGGATGATGAAGTCCGAGCGGATCGCCGGCGACATCAACGAAGCCTCCGAATTTCTCAACGGCAACGGCTCGCCGGTTCCATTGATTGCCTCGCTGGTGCGCCGGCTGGAGCGCAAGAGCCATGAGGCGCCGGGGCTGCTGGAAGAAACCGTCGAGCTCTTGGATGCCGCGCTGAACCAGCTTTCGGATGCGCAAATGGCCGTCGAGCGAGCGCTGCGCAACACCGAATTCGACCCGAAGGAATTGGAGCGGGTGGAGGAGCGCCTGTTTGCGCTTCGTGGCGCCAGCCGAAAATATTCCGTGCCGGTCGCCGAGCTTCCGGCGCTGGCGGTGCGGATGATTTCCGACCTGGCCGACCTCGATGCCGGCGAGGAGAAGCTGAAGCAACTCGACATGCAGGTTGTTGCGGCACGGGTGGCTTTCGACGCTGCGGCGCGCACCTTGTCCGACAAGCGACAGAACACGGCGTCGGCGCTGTCTGCTGCAGTCATGGCCGAGCTGCCGGCGCTGAAGCTCGAACGTGCCCGCTTCATGGTCGAAGTGCAGAGCGATGCGGCCCAGCCGACCGTCGACGGCATCGATCTGGTCGAATTCCATGTCCAGACCAATCCGGGCACCCGGCCGGGGCCGATCATGAAGGTGGCTTCGGGCGGCGAACTTTCGCGCTTCCTGCTGGCGCTGAAGGTGGCGCTTGCCGACCGCGGCTCGGCGCCGACCCTCGTCTTCGACGAAATCGACACCGGAGTCGGTGGCGCGGTCGCGGATGCCATCGGCCAGCGACTGAAGCGCCTTTCCGGCACGGTGCAGGTGCTTTCGGTCACCCATGCGCCGCAGGTTGCCGCACGCGCGGCGACGCATCTGCTGATCTCCAAGGGACCATCGACCGAAAAGGCCGAGATGATCTCGACCCGCGTCGCCCGAATGGACGACAAGGCCCGCACCGAGGAAATCGCCCGCATGCTCGCCGGTGCCTCGATCACCGAAGAGGCGAGGGCGGCCGCCGCCCGATTGCTTTCCGGCAACGGTTAGTGCCCGCTACGCCTTCTCGCCAAGTTGTCTCCCGGTCGAGCGCGTGTCTTTATTAGGCGTTGCGCGGATATGCGAGCTTTGGCATGTGGGAACAGCTCCAGCAGCGAATTCAGCTTCGACTGGACCAGATGCGCAAGCATCCGGAACTGATCCTGCTCTATTCTCTCGCCTTCGTCGGCTACATCCTGACGATGAAGGAAGCCAACAAACAGCTGGGGGTGATCGGCATCCTGGCGGTGGTGGCCGGCACGGCGCTCATCCCCTATCTGGTCGCGCGACTTCGCGGCGCGCGCAGCATCGAACTGCCGGACGAGAAGGACGATGGCGCCGCACCGCTCGGGTTTCTGCGCTCCAGCGCTGAGGATGACCGCCCGTACCTGGTGCGTGTCCCGCCATCGACGGCGGTTGCCTATGATGTCATCCGCAAGGCGCAGGACGTCTTTCAGAGCGACGCGATCGATCCGGAGGAGGATATGAAAGCCTTCTTCTCCGATCCCTACAGCCTGATCTGCCTGCAGGACTCCGACGACAATATCTACGGTTTCACCGACTACTACGCCTTCGAGAAGAAGCACTTCAAGCTGTTCCTGCAAGGTGACTATGGCTTCGACGACCTGCTTGCCAACGGGTTGCTTGTCCATCCGAAGGCGCGCAAGGCCAAGGTGGTCTATCTCGCTACCATCCTCAATCTCAGCTACCTGCTCGATTCCATGCGCAGCGAACGCCGGCGGCAGAACGGCATCCTCGTCTGGGCGACGGTGTCGGCGATCCTGGAGTACCAGGAGTTTCCGCCCGAAGGTATCGACCTCTATGGCATCGGCTGGGACAAGGGCGGCGCCGCCATCCTGAAAATGTTCGGCCTCGATCCGGTTGGTCGCGTCATGCGCGGCCTTGCGGAAGGCAAATGGATCTACACCAGACGCGGCGTCCACCGGCAGGATTTGGAAGGGATACGCGCGCGCTACCAGAAGCGATACGAGCGCTGGTGTGAGTTGGAGATCCGCCGCTGCGCCGACGTCGAGCCAAGTGTCGCTCCGGCCGGATGATCAGGGGAGACCGATAACGGCCGCTCTTTTCTTTCCCGACAGTTGCTCTAAAAAACGACTCCCAATCCGGAGTCGTCGCGCATGTCCAGTGAACTGAAACCCGTCGAGAAGCTGAACGAAACGGAAGCCGCCGAGGAGCTGGCCTTTCTCGCCTCCGAGCTTGCCCGGCACGACGCGCTCTATCATGGCAACGACGCGCCGGAGATCACGGATGCGGACTATGACGCGCTGAAGCGGCGCAACGATGCGATCGAGGCGCAGTTTCCGGCGCTTGCGCGCGAGGACAGCCCATCGAAGAAGGTGGGGGCAGCGCCATCCGTTACCTTCCAGCCGGTCGTTCATGCCCGGCCGATGCTGTCGCTCGACAACACGTTTTCCGACGAGGACGCCCGCGATTTCGTCGCCTCGGTCTACCGCTTCCTCGGGCAGCTGCCGGATAATTCGATCGCCTTTACCGCCGAGCCGAAGATCGACGGCCTCTCGATGTCGCTGCGCTACGAGAACCGGCGGCTGGTGACGGCGGCGACCCGTGGCGACGGCACAACAGGTGAAAACGTCACCGCCAATATCCGCACCATCGGCATGATCCCGCAGACGCTGCCGGCCGGCGCTCCTGAGATCGTCGAGGTGCGCGGCGAAATCTACATGGCGAAGTCCGACTTTGCCGCACTCAACGCCGAGATGGCAGCGCTCGGCAAGCCGCTCTACGTCAACCCGCGCAACACCGCTTCCGGGTCGCTCCGCCAGCTCGACGCCAAGGTGACTGCCAGCCGCAAGCTGCGCTTCTTTGCCTATGCCTGGGGCGAAATGTCGGAAATGCCTGCCGATACCCAATTCGGCATGGTCGAGGCATTCAAGGCCTGGGGTTTCCCGGTCAATCCACTGATGCAGCGGATTTCGTCGGCCGACGAGCTGCTGACGCATTACCACCATATCGAGCGCGAACGGCCTGATCTCGACTATGATATCGACGGCGTCGTCTACAAGGTCGACCGGCTCGACCTGCAGGCGCGGCTCGGTTTCCGCTCGCGCTCGCCCCGCTGGGCGACGGCGCACAAGTTCCCGGCCGAGCAGGCATTTACGCGGCTGACGGCCATAGACATCCAGGTGGGGCGCACCGGCGCGCTGACGCCGGTGGCACGGCTGGAGCCGATCACCGTCGGCGGCGTCGTCGTGACCAATGCGACGCTGCACAACGAGGATTACATCAAGGGGCTCGGCAACAGCGGCGAACCGATCCGCGAGGGTCGCGACATCCGTATCGGCGACATGGTGATCGTCCAGCGGGCGGGCGACGTCATCCCGCAGATCGTCGACGTGGTGATGGACGAGCGCAAGGAGGGGAGCGAGCCCTATCGTTTTCCGACGACATGCCCGGTCTGCGGCAGCCATGCGGTGCGCGACATCAACGAGAAGTCCGGCAAGGTGGATGCAGTGCGCCGCTGCACCGGCGGCTTCGTCTGCCGGGCGCAGGCGGTCGAGCATCTCAAGCATTTCGTCTCGCGCAATGCCTATGACATCGAAGGCCTCGGCTCCAAGCAGATCGAGTTCTTCTTCGAGAGCGAGGATCCGACGCTGTCGATCCGCACGGCGGCCGACATCTTCACGCTGGAAAAGCGCCAGGAGACGTCGCTGACAAAGCTCGAAAACATCGACGGCTTCGGCCGCGTCAGCGTGCGCAAGCTCTATGACGCGATCAACACCCGCCGCTCGATCGCGCTGCATCGCTTCATCTACGCGCTTGGCATCCGCCATGTCGGGGAGACCACGGCCAAGCTGCTCGCGCGCTCCTACGGCACCTACGAGGCCTTCGGCGCAGCCATGAGCGAAGCCGGCACCTTTACGGGTGATGCCTGGAACGAACTCAACAGTATCGACGGCATCGGCGAAGTCGTCGCCCGCGCCATCGTCGAGTTCTACAAGGAGCCGAGGAACCTTGAAGTGGTGACGCGACTGCTTGCCGAAGTGACGCCCGAAGGGGCGGAGATACCGGTTGCGAGCGACAGCCCGGTCGCCGGCAAGACCGTGGTCTTCACCGGTTCGCTCGAAAAGATGACGCGCGATGAGGCCAAGGCCAAGGCGGAAAGCCTCGGCGCCAAGGTGGCAGGTTCCGTGTCGAAGAAGACCGATATCGTCGTCGCCGGCCCGGGAGCGGGCTCCAAGCTCGACAAGGCGCGCGAACTCGGCGTGCAGACGATGGACGAGGACGAGTGGCTGGCGCTGATCGGGGGCTGATGCCCACGATCAGGGGCGCTGGCAGGCGTTGTCGTTATGCCTGTTCCGCGTCGTAGGCTTCGGATGCTGCCTTCAGCGCGGCGATGTCGTCGGCGCAGATGACATTGCGCAGCGCGTCGAACTTCGACCTCTCCCATCGGTAGATGCCGAGTGAGAGCAACGTCTCGATGTCTGCTTCGGGAAAGCGCTGGCGAACGGGGCGGGCCGGATTGCCGGCAACGATGGTGTAAGCCGACACGTCTCTGGTGACGATCGCGCCCGAAGCGATGACGGCGCCTTCACCAAGGGTGACTCCCGGCATGATCATGGCGCGCATGCCGATCCAGGCGCCGTCGCCGATGATCGTGTCGCCCTTGCCGATATAGGCTTCGCCAATCATATCGATGAACGGATAGAGGCTGACCCAATCGGTGCGGTGGGTGTGGTTGCCACCCATCAGGATTACCGCCTCGGCACCGATCGCGACGTAGTCTCCGATCCGCAACTGGTCGATCGGCCATTGCGGCTCCCAGGCCTTGAGGCTGTAGTCGTCGCCATAGAGGTAGCGAACGACGCTCTCCTCGAAGGAACCCGTCCAAGCGTTGCTGTAGTAGCTGTTGGTGCCGCGCACATGGATATTCGGGTTGCGCACGGTCTCGTGCAAAAGCTCGACCTTGGACCAATGCTTGGCTTCGACATTCATGGACATGGGGCTTCCTCATTCTGCTCATTGCAAGCGTCAGCGACGGCTCACTCGCCTTCTCGACGTATGGGTTCCCCAACTATCCGGTTTTTCGGGCAATTTCTCCCCAAAACCTCTGCGGCCGATAGCCTCGCTCATAGTTGCGTGCACCGGATCAGACAAAAAAAAGCGCCCGCCGCGAAACGCGGCGGGCGCAAGGCAAGGGGATTGCGTCAGATCAGGAGGCCTGCTGCTGGGCGGCTTCCATGTCCATCCACATGAATTCCCAGACGTGGCCGTCGAGATCCTGGAAGCTGATGCCGTACATGAAGCCGTAGTCGAGTGCCGGCTTCCAGGGCTTGGCACCGGCAGCGAGTGCCTTGGCGAGCATGTCGTCGCATTCGGCGCGGCTCGAGGCGGAAAGGGCGGTGATGACCTCGGTGCCCTTGCTGGCATCGCTGATCTCGCCGGTGATGAAGCCGCGGAACTTCGGTTCGGTCAAAAGCATGACGAAAATATTGTCCGAGATCACCGTGCAGGCGGCCGTGTCGTCGGAGAACTGCTCGTTGAAGGTATAGCCGAGTGCCGCGAAAAAGGCCCGGGACGCCTTCAGGTCCTTGACGGGCAGGTTTACAAAAATCATGCGCATGGAATGCTCCTCGTAGGGATTTTCTTGATTGAACATAACTAGGACGTTCGGCGTGACACGCAGCCGACAGCCGTTCAGACATTTTTTGAGAAATGCGAAGTGTCCCCGCTGATGTGGTGTGCAATCATAGGTTTTCAAGCATTTCCGGTTCACCCGAGATTACTGGCAATTCGCTCGGCAAGGTGCCGGCGGCGCGCTCGAAATGGGCGAGCACATCTGGAACGGCGGCGAGTGCCACACGAGGCCGATCAGAGTTTGGCGGTCCATGCTGAATCCGCATCGTTTGCACCTCGCACATTTCTGGCGGATGTTCCATGGTCTCCGGACCTCGTGAAGAGGTGCGGCGAGCAACGATGACTGTCGGCGCCCGGGATGTGAGGAGACACGATGCGTTTGAACCAGGTGACGGTGACGATGCCCGATCTCGATGCGGGGTGGGAGTTCTACCGCACGCTCGGGCTGCAGCCGATCGTCGATGCGCGGCCGCATTATGTGCGCTTCGTCTGCCCGGATGGCGGCAGTTCGTTTTCGCTGCATCAGGGCGAGGCGGGCGGCAGCGGCACAACCGTCTACTTCGAGTGCGACGATCTGGATCTGACCGTCAGCCGGCTGATCGAGGCCGGTATCCTGTTTGCGAGCAGTCCCGCCGACAAGAGCTGGCTGTGGCGGGAAGCCGAAATCTTTGATCCCGCCGGCAACCGCATCGTACTTTATTTCGCAGGCGCCAACAGGCTCGATCCGCCCTGGCGGGTGCCGAGTTCCGCCCACAGCTGAGCTTGCCCGCCCGGACCGTGCGATAATTGGCTTGGCTCTATTCGCAGCGGCACCAATTCCGTTTGTCTTTTTGCGCTGCACAAGATAGAGGTTTGCAGCCAAATTTTGTGCAATTGCCTTTTCGCGGAGCGGGCCAAGAGCCACAGGCCGCGGGGCGGGGCGCTAGCGGCGCCTTCGCGGATTGGAGGGTCCGGATTTGAAGACCATCACCACCATCACCGAGCTGCGCGCAGCCCTTGCCGAATACCGGCGGGCAGGCAAGACGGTCGGGCTCGTGCCGACCATGGGCTATCTGCATGTCGGCCATATGGAGCTTGTGCGCCGTGCGCGCGGGCAAAATGACGTCGTCGTTGCCAGCATCTTCGTCAATCCGCTGCAGTTCGGCCCCAACGAAGACTTGAGCAAATATCCGCGCGATCTCGCCCGCGATCAGGCGATGCTGGAAGAGGGCGGCGTCGACTTCCTGTTTTCGCCAGGGGTGTCCGACATGTATCCGCGACCGATGGAAACGGTGGTCGACGTGCCGAAGCTCGGCTCCGAGCTTGAAGGTTCCGTGCGTCCCGGCCACTTTGCCGGCGTTGCGACTGTCGTCACCAAGCTGTTCAACATCGTGCAGCCGGACCGCGCCTATTTCGGCGAGAAGGATTTCCAGCAGCTGCAGATCATTCGCCGTATGGTCGATGATCTCGCCCAGCCGGTGGAGATCATCGGCGTGCCGACGGTGCGCGAGGCCGATGGGCTCGCCTGTTCGTCGCGCAATGTCTACCTCAGCGCCGCTGAGCGTGAAGCGGCTGCCATCGTGCCGAAGGCACTTGCCGAGGCCGAGCGGCTGGTCGCGTCCGGGATCACCGATGCCGTCGAAGTGGAAAGGGCCGTGACGGCTTTTCTTTCCGCCGAACCGCTGGCTCGACCCGAAGTCGTGGCGCTGCGCGATCCTGGCACGCTCGAAACAATTCAAGAGATCGGTGACAAGCCGGTGCTGCTGCTGCTCTTCGTGCGCTTCGGCACGACGAAGCTGCTCGACAACCGCGTGATTGCCGCCAAATCCGCCCATTTTGCAAAGGTTGCCTGAGAATGAGCGTACAATCTGCCAGACGCCGCCTGAGCCCTGCCAATATCGAGGCGCTGAAGGGCGAGCGCCCGATCGTCAGCCTGACGGCCTATACGACACCGATTGCCCGGCTGCTCGATCCGCATGTCGATTTCCTGTTGGTCGGCGATTCGCTCGGCATGGTGCTCTACGGTCTCGACACCACCGTCGGCGTCACGCTCGAGATGATGATCGCCCATGGCCAGGCGGTCATGCGCGGCTCGGAGCGCTCCTGCATTGTCATCGACCTGCCGTTCGGCTCCTACCAGGAATCCAAGGAACAGGCCTTCCGAAGTGCTGCACGCGTTTTGAAGGAAACCGGCTGTAGCGCCGTGAAGCTCGAGGGCGGCGCCGAGATGGCCGAGACGGTCGAGTTCCTCGTCAGCCGCGGCATTCCGGTTCTCGGCCATGTCGGGCTGATGCCGCAGCTCGTCAACACCACCGGCGGCTATCGCTCGGTCGGTCGCAACGAGAAGGAAGTGGCCAAGATCCGCCGCGACGCCAAGGCGATCGACGATGCCGGCGCTTTTGCGATCGTCGTCGAAGGCACCGTCGAGCCGGTTGCGCGCGAGATCACCGGGGAATTGCGCTCGCCGACCATCGGCATCGGCGCATCGCCGGCCTGCGACGGCCAGATCCTCGTCTCTGACGATATGCTGGGCCTGTTCAACGACTTCAAGCCCCGCTTCGTCAAACATTTTGCCGAACTGGCGCCGGCGATCTCGAAGGCTGCGGAGGAATACGCCAACGAGGTCAAGGCGCGCACGTTCCCGGGTGTCGAGCATACGTTCCAGGTCAAGCGCTGACACATCTCTTTGCACGACCTGGCCGCGCCAACGAGCACACGGCGACTTTGAACAGGAGGGCGCAGGTCATGCGGCTTGCGCCCTATCCCACTGGGGGAGCGATCTTCGGATAAATGCCCCACCGCCAGGTGGTCGGTGGCGAGGCGGCGGTGAAAAAACGGCGATCGCTTATCGACCCGTGCGCATTTCGTTCAAGCCTGCCGCGGTCAGGCATCATAAAATTCAATCATTGTATAAGCGCAATTGAATTGTTGGTCGGGGCGGGAACGCCTATCTGTCCGGCACAGGACGACAGCCGCGCGCGCCTTGAGGTGCACAGTCGCTGTCGCAGTTTTGAAATGCTGCATGTGGCCTTGATCGATCCCGATTAAAGACGGCATGCCGCGGGCGCCCATTGCCGGCGCCGCGGGAGGATTCCATGAGAAAAGACGAATTCTGGGAAGGCGTGCGCGGCGGCTTCCCGATCATGCTAGCGGCGTCACCCTTTGGCGCGCTGTTCGGTGCGCTTGCGGTCGACAATGGTTTTACCATCGCCGATACCGTGTTCATGAGCGCGACGGTTTATGCCGGCGCCAGCCAGATGGTCGGCATCGAGCTGTTCGGCAACCATGTCCAGCCATGGCTGGTGGTGCTTTCGGTCTTCGCCGTCAACTTCCGCCACGTGCTCTATTCCGCCTCGATCGCCAAATACATCCGGCATTTCACCCCGGTCCAGAAGTTCTTTGCCTTCTTCCTGCTGGTCGATCCGCAATATGCCGAGACCGAGAAGCGCGGCGAGCGTGGCCTGCCGGTGACCTTCCCCTGGTATCTCGGCTTCGGCCTGGTGATCTATTTCCCCTGGATCTTCAACACGCTGCTTGGCGCGATCTTCGGTCAGTTGATCGGCGATCCCAAGGCCATCGGCCTCGACGTGCTCTTGCCGATCTACTTCCTCGGCCTGGTGATGGGTTTTCGCAAGCGTGACCGCTTTTTGCCGATCGTTGCGGTTTCTGCCGTGGCGTCGGTTGCCGGCATGCATCTCGTCGGCTCGCCCTGGCATGTCAGCATCGGGGCGCTGGCGGGCGTGCTGCTCGCCGCCTGCCTGCCGCCGACCGAGACGGTTTCGGCACCGCCCGTCGCCATCGAGAAGGAGGCCTGAGCCATGGACCCGCAACACCTCAATCTCATCTATCTGATCATCGCGGCGGCCGTTGCGACCTTCATCACCCGCATCGGTGGCTATGTGCTCATCACCCAGATGAAGCAGATCCCGCCGCGGCTCGAATCGGCATTGAACGCCGTTCCGGCGGCGGTGCTGACGACGCTGGTGGCGCCGGCCTTCGTCTATGGCGGCTTCGACGTCGCGGTCTCGATGTTCGTCGCCTTCGCCATTGCGCTCGGGCTTAATCTCTCCACCTTGCGCATGCTCGTCATCGGCTGGGTGGTGGTGATGCTGATCCGGCATCTCGTCCTGTAGGTTCCTCACCGCCTTTGTGCGGGCAATCCCTGTCGCTGGTCGTGTCGTCGAAGACGGCGCGGGCAGGGCAGGGTGCGCTGAACGCTCCGGCGTTGGCTTCGGGCGCGTCCTGGATTATCATCCTCTGATTGCCGGAGAGGTACGGCTGCGCCGCGCGCCCTGTCTGACGCGCAAAGGTCGCGGTTGCACTTTGACTTGCTGCAGCCTCCCGGTGGTGGAGGAGCGACCATGATTACCAGGATCTCGATTGCCCTTTTGCTCGCGCTTGCGCCTGCGACGGCCTTTGCCAACCAGTGCCCCACCATGATGGCTGCGATCGATGCGGCCATCCCGACGGCCTCTCTTTCCGAGGCCGACATGGCGAAGGTCACGGCGCTGCGCAAGCAGGGCGAAGACCAGCACAAGGCCGGCGATCACGCCGCGTCGGAGGCAACGCTCGGCCAGGCCAAGAAACTGTTGGGAATCTGAAAGGAAAAGCCGGGGCTTCCCCCAAGCCTTTGTGCTTCTTCTTGAAAGCCGGCGTCAGAGCGGGATGAGGAAAACTGCGTGCGGTTTTCCGGCCGCATCCCGCCCCAATTTGCTACAGCGCCGGGCGCTCTCCCGGATTCGCTTGTTGCGCTTTAAGCTCTTGTTTTTGCGCATGTCGTTATCGCAAAACCACTGCGCACCTTTGCGCGACATGCTTTGGGGACTGGAAACGCGCTTCAGCCCCTTCGCAATGCCCCACTCAGCGTGTGATGGCTTTCGTCGCGGTCTTCAGCCAGTTGCGGGTCTCGTCGCCCACCAACAGCGGCATCAGCTTTTCGCGCGTCTCGGCGTGGTAGGCGTTGAACCAGCCCAGTTCCTCGTCGGTCAGCAACGCCGGCAGCACCAGGCGGCTGTCGATCGGGCAATAGGTGATCGTGTCGAAGCCGAGCATCGCCAGGTCGCCGCCGGCGATCTCTTCGGCCGGTTGCACCACGATGAGGTTTTCGATGCGGATGCCGAAGGCGCCGGGGCGGTAATAGCCGGGCTCGTTCGACAGGATCATGCCGGGCAGCAGTTCCTGGGTTGAAAGCCGGGCGATGCGCTGCGGTCCCTCATGCACCGAGAGGTAGGAGCCGACGCCGTGGCCGGTGCCATGGGCGTAGTCGGCGCCAGCCTTCCACAGCGCGATGCGGGCCAAGGGGTCAAGGTCGACACCGCGCGAGCCCTTGGGGAAACGCGCGGTGCTGATGGCGATCATGCCCTTCAGCACCAGCGTGAAGAAGCGCTTCTGCTCTTCCGGAACCGCGCCGACCGCCACCGTGCGGGTGATGTCGGTGGTGCCGTTGATGTATTGCGCGCCGGAATCGATCAGGAACATGGTGCCTGCTTCGATCGCGCGGTCGGTTTCGGTCGTCACGCGGTAGTGCATGATCGCCGCATGCGAGCCGGCACCGGAGATGGTGTCGAAGGAAATGTCCTTGAGTGGGTTTTGCATGCGCTCGCCGACGGTGGCACGGGCGGCTTCCAGCTGGTTGGCAGCGCCGATCTCGGTGACGGTGCCGGGCTCGGCCTTGTCGAGCCAGGCGAGGAATTCGACCATCGCGGCGCCATCCTGCAGATGCGCGCGGGTCGAGCCCTCGATCTCGGCCCTGTTCTTCTGGGCGCGGGGCAGGCGGGCTGGGTCGACGGCCTCGACGACCTTGCCGCCCTTGGAGCGGATCAGCTCGGAAATGGCGAAGGAGGCAAGGTCCGGGTCGAGCATGACGGCAGCACCCGCAGTACTGAGCGTCGACAGGCGGTCGTCGAAGGTCGAGGGTGCTGCGATCTCGGCGATCTGGGTGAGATAGGCTTCCTGCTCGATGCCGGTCTTGCGCTTGTCGAGGAAGATCTCGGCGCGGCCGTCGGCATGGATGATGGCGCGGGCGAGCGGATGCGGCGTGTGCGGCACGTCGGTACCGCGGATATTGAAGGTCCAGGCGACGGAGGAGGGGTCGGTCAAAACCACGGCGCTGGCACCGGCCTTTTCGAGGCCGCCAGCGATGGTCGCGATCTTGTCCTTGGCAAGCTCGCCGGCCTGCTCGATCGGCTGGATGGAGACGCGGCCGAGCGGGGCTGCCGGGCGACCGGTCCAGATGCGGTCGAGCGGGTTGTGGTCGAGGAAGACGAGCGAGCCGCCGAGGACGGCAAGCGCCTTTTCCAGCCGGCGCACTTCAGCGCCTGTGTGCAGCCACGGGTCGATGCCGAGCCTGAAGCCCTTGGTGCCGTTATTTTCCAGCCAGAGATGCGGCGGCTCGCCGATGAGATCGCCGCCGATAAAGACCTGGCCGTCGACCTGTTCCTTCAGCTGGGTCACGTAACGTCCATCGACGAAAACGACAGCCTGACGCTGCGTAATGAGGGCGACGCCGGCGGAACCGGTAAAGCCGGTGAGCCAGGAAAGCCGCTCCGACGATGCCGGCACATACTCGCCCTGGAACTCGTCGGCACGGGGTACGAGAAACCCGTCGATGCCGAGGGCGGCGAAGGTGGCGCGCAAGGCTTCTGTGCGCTCCTTGCCGAACTGGGGCGTGGAGGTGACTTCAAAGGACTGAAACATGAGGGATTTCCGGTAAATTGGGCGGAGAACCGCGGGAAAGATGCGCGATCTTAGCGGAAACGTCCATGGGGAGGAAAGAGGCGAGATCCCGCCGGGCATGCCGGCGGCAGGACGTGCACAGAATCAGAGCATTTCCAGGAAAAGTGCGAAGCGGTTTTCCGTCAGGAAATGTGTAAAAACAAAGAGATAGAGCGTTTTTGCGATTCCGCATAAATCGGAAATGCTTTAGAGGGCAATTGCTCATTTACCATACATATGCGCTTTCTGCATGGCTCCTATGCCAAGAAGCTGCTATCTCTATCGGAATAATAGTTTATAAGCCGCCTCAACGAACACGGACGAACATCCGGTGGTTCAAAAGCCTGCAGTTCCGAGAATAGTTGATCACTCTGTTCTCCTCCTCCCTCAAGGGTGGTCAATTTCGGAACGGTAGACGCCCGCTCGAGCGCTCCTCCTCCTCAGGCTCGCGGGCATGGTTCGGTCTCAAGCCGAACCAGCAGGCGATGCCCCTGGCATCGCCTTTGTTTCGAAGGGCCGCCCGTCATGAAAGACGTGGCGGCCTTTTCGTTTTTCTTCGGCTTGGCTTTTTGGCGCTGGCACCCTGACATCAACGGCTCTTTCGTGCGCCGTTATGGAGCACGTGCCACAAGATGATTTTGCACAAGGTCACAATCCCGATATTGTGGACGAGTTCGGTTTCCCAACAGAGTGCGCCACCCGAAGGAGACGTGGGAGCGTGGTCGAGAAATCAATCCACCGCCGCCTTGTTGCGATCCTCGTCGCCGATGTGGTCGGCTATTCCCGCATGATGGAAGCCGATGAAGCCGGGACGTATGAGACGCTGAAGGAGCGGCGAAGTCATGTGCTCTACCCGGTGGTGCGCGCCCATGGAGGACGCATCGTCAAGCTGATGGGCGACGGCGTGCTGGTCGAATTCGCCAGCGCGATTGACGTCGTCGAGGCCGCGCTCGAGCTTCAGCGGAAGATGGCGGAGGCGAATGCCGGTGTTCCAGAACCCAGCGAGATCCTGCTCCGCATCGGCATCAACATCGGCGATGTCATCGGCGAGGGTTCAGACATTTATGGCGAGGGGGTCAACATCGCAGCGCGACTGGAAGCGCTGGCCGAGCCGGGTGGCATCTGCATGTCCGAGAAGGTGCACAATGAAGTCCGAGGCAAGATCCCCGTCGTGATGAAAGACCTCGGACTGGTGCAGCTCAAGAACATTGCTGCGCCGGTCAGGATCTTCGGAATGGAGACGGCCCGGGCACTGCTCCAAACGACACTTTCTCGCGGCAGGGAATTTACCACCATCGCCGTTCTGCCTCTCACGAACATGTCGGGAAGCACAGAGCAGGACTACTTCGCCGACGGCCTCACCGAGGACATCATCACCGAGCTGAGCCGCTTCCGGAATCTCTCCGTCGTCGCCAGAAACACCACGTTCAGCTACAGGGGCCAATCGGTGAACGTGGCGGAGGTGGGCCGGCAGCTCGGTGCGGAATTCGTCCTCGAAGGCAGTGTCCGGCTGGCTGGCCAGCGCCTGCGCGCCTCGGTGCAATTGATCGACACACAGACAGGGGCGCATGTCTTTGCCGAGAGATTCGATCGCGAAATGGCGGACATCTTCGCGGTCCAGGATCAAATCGTCGATGCGATCATAGGTCGCCTGTTTTTCAATCTTCAAGAGGTGGCCGGGGCCGTTCGCGCAAGGAGTTCGACGACGGATATCTCCGCCTATAGGTCCTGGCTCCGGGCAGGGGCTGCCTGGCGCAACGGTGACGAACAGGGTGCACGCGGGCACATGCAGGAGGCGATCCGCGTCGACCCGACCTATGCGCCCGCTCTCGCCTCGCTAGGATTGCTCTACGCATACTGGCGGTTCAGTGAGCCTGATGCTGCGACAGATGCCGGGCTTGAGGTTGAGTGCCAGGAATATGCCGCGCGGGCGATCGCTGCCGACAGAAACGATCCATTCGTCCTCACCAGCGTTGCTGCATGCTTTCTGTTGGTCGGGAAAATTGACGAGGCCCTGCGCTACTCCGACATTGCGATCTCGATGAGCCCGCGCGACATGAACGTCCTTGTCGCCCGAGGCATGATCCTTTCCTATGCGGGAATGCATGAAGAAGGCTTGGCGCTTGTCGAACGGGGCTGCAAGTTCGAGCCGCTCCTGCCGCCGGCGTTCCTCTCCAGTCTCGGGGACTGCTACTATCTCGCGCGCAGGTTCGATGCGGCATTGACCGCCTACGGAACCCTGATCGATCCGCCGTATTTCTTCCGATTGAACCAGGCGGCCTGTCTCGCCCAGCTCGGCAGGGCGGAGGAGGCGGCAATCATAACGCGCGCGATGCCCGCGGCGTTCGATGCAGACGTCTACGCCCGAAACACCGCGAAGATTTGCTCCTTGTCAGAGGATGCGGAGCTCTGGCTGAACGGCTTCCGCAAAGCCGGCATATCCATCGCTCAGTTCTCCCACCGCCGTCCGGCGAAGGGATAGGCTGCAAACCGAGACCAGGTCAGGCTTTGCGAAGAAACCCTGCGGCTGTCGCTCCGGACGCGTGCCTCACTTCTCCAGGTGGATCGTCACCCAGCCGTTGCGCCAGATGGTGCGGACATGGCGCAGGTGCTGCCCGTTATAGGCGGCAAGCACCTTCCAGCGCTGCTCGGCAAGAATGCCCGAGAGGATCACCGAGCCGCCGGGGGCGAGGTTGGCGGTCAGTTGCGCTGCCATCTTCATCAGCGGACGGGCGAGGATGTTGGCGATGATCAGGTCGAAGGGGCCGTTGCCGCTGAAGGCGGTGGAGTGAAAGCCGGGGGCCGTCGCAAAGGTCATGCCGGTGACGACGCCGTTGCGGCGGGCATTTTCCTCGGCAACGCGGGTGGCAATCGGGTCGATGTCGGTGGCGAGCACCGTCACATGCAGGAGCTTCCAGGCAGCGATCGCCAGCACGCCGCTGCCGGTGCCGAGGTCGAGCACGTTGCGCACCGTGCGGGTGCGCGCCACGGTCGCCAGCACTTCGAGGCAGCCGGCGGTCGTGCCATGGTGGCCGGTGCCGAAGGCCTGGCCGGCCTCGATCTCGATGGCGATCTCACCGGTGCGGACCTTGTCGCGGTCATGGGAGCCATGCACGACGAAACGGCCGGCGCGCACGGGCGCCAGCCCCTCGAGCGACTTGGCGATCCAGTCGATATCCGGCAGCACTTCGCGTTCGATGGCAAGATGGGAAAAGTCGTCGGCAAGCGCCTCCGTCAGCCGCTCGTTGACGCTCTCCTCGTCGGCCGCCATCATGTAGATCGAGGCTTCCCAGACGTCGCGCTTTTCGTCGACTTCCGTCGTGCCGATGGCAAAATCCTCTTCGCCGAAGACCTCGCTCATGCGGTCGAGCACGGCTTCCGCCTGCTTCTCGGTGGTGGTGACGAAAAGTCTGATCTCGCTCAAGGCTCTGTCCTTCGGCTGGCTCTGCATAATCGCCGCACGCCCTATCCGACGTGCGCCGCTGCAAGCCCCCGCCGCTAGCATGAAAGCTTGGCAAACGCAAAGCGCCGGGCGATGCCGGCGCTAGCAAAGATGTTCGATTGGGGCAGGAGCGGTCCTCAACCCTTGGTGAGGTTCTCGAGCTTCTTGATCGCGGTTTCGGGGTTTTCCCCGTAGGCGATGGTGCCGGAGAAGCTGCCGTCGGCGTCGAGCAGGAACACCGAGGCGGTATGGTCCATGGTGTAGTCGCCGTCAGGCTTTTCGGCGTCGAGCGGCACCTTTTTGGCGTAAACGCGGTAGCCCTTGACCATCTCCAGCACCTTGTCGGCCGGACCGGAAATGCCGGTGATGCGCTTGGACACGTTGGAGACGTACTGGCCGAGAATTTCAGGCGTGTCGCGCTCAGGGTCGACGGTGATGAAATAGGCCTGCAGCTTGTTGCCTTCCGGGTCGACCTTTTCCAGCCAGCCGTTCAGCTCGAACAACGTCGTCGGGCAGACCTCCGGGCAATGGGTGAAGCCGAAGAACAGCGCGGTCGGTTTGCCGGAGAAAGCCTTCTCGGTGATCTCCTTGCCATCCTGCGCCACCAGCGTGAAGGGCACGCCGAAGGGGCCGGAGGCGCCCTGCTGCTTCGACTGGGTCATCTCGTAGGTCAGCCAGCCGAGAACGCCGGCCATGACGACGACGGCGGCCCAAAGGGCGATGCGAATGGTTTTCATGCGTGCTACCGATTTAGTTGGGGCCTTGGCCGGCCATATCAGGTTGATCGGCTTTTGATACCGTCTCCGCCGCAGCCACGCAAATGGGACAATTGCCGCAGGCAATCTCTTTGTGTTGAAGCATTTCCGGACGGAAAACCGCTTCGCACTTTTCCTGGAAATCCTCCGGCAGTAATGCCCGTCAGCTCAGATGCACCAGGCAAGGCCGGACTGGGCGAGCGCCAGGAAGATATCGGCGCCGTTCGCCATCCAGCCGCGGAAGGCGAGAAGCGTCACGACGGCAAGCGCCATCGCAAGACCCGCAAGCAGCGGAAGCCGGATCGATCTCTGCGTTCTCGTGTTCATGACCCTATCATAGCATCCGGAGCGCCAAGGGGAAGGGATCTCCGGCCGGGCCGGAGATCGGCGTTCAGGCGGCCGGCAACACCAGCGGGTCGAGATCGGCGCGGTAGCGCTGGACGGCCTGGGTCGTTTTCGCGTCGAAGGGCAACAGAAGCGGCAGGAGAAGATCGCGCAGGAACAGTGCGACCGGGCCCTTTGCCTGCTTCTTGGCGCCACGGCGGCGGCTGATGCGGACGATGTGTTCCACCCGGTCGCGCCGGAGCGTCTCATAGGCCCTGAAGGCCCGGCTCGGCGCGCCATAGGCGGTGAGGCAGGCGGCGAGCACGACGGCATCCTCGATCGCCATCGAGGCGCCCTGGCCGGCATGGGGAGAGACCGCATGGGCGGCATCGCCAAGCAGCACGACGCGATCGTCGAACCAGCGCGGCAGGTGGCCCATGTCGAAGACCGGATAGGCGCGCGGCACCGAGGTGACGGCCGCGGCGATGTCGCGGACCGGGGCGGCGTCGCCGGCGTGCTGGGCGCGGGTGCGGGCGGCAAGGGCTGCCGGATCCGGCCGGCCGATCGCCGTCTCCTCGTCGAGCGTGAAGGAATCGAACCAGAACACCGGCCCTTCCTGCGCCTTGATGTAGCCGAAGAAGGCGCTTTCGCCGAACATCAGGCGCAGCACGCCGCCGCTCGACGGCACGTGAGGACAATCGAGAAAGCCGCCGGTGCCTGTCAACCCGGTATAGAGCGGCTCGGGCGAGGCGGGCAATGCGAGGCGCCGCGTGCGCGACCAGACCCCGTCGCAGCCGGCGAGCCAATGCGCATGCGCACTCTCGCCGTTGCCGAAGCGCAAGGTCACGCCGTCCGCTTTCCGCTCGATGTCGATGAGCGCGTGGTCATAGCGAATGTCGACGCCCTGCGCCGACGCTGTCTGGCGTAGCGCCTCCAGCAGGTCGGCGCGACGCAGGGTGATGCTCGCGGCGCCCGCCTGCCGTTGGGCTTCCCGCTCATCGAGCAATGCCAGCCGTCGGCCAGCGGCGTTGAGGATTTCAATGCCGGTCGTCGGGATGCCGAGGGAAGAGACACGCTCGGCAAGGCCGAGCGCGCGCAGCGCATTGATGCCGTTCGGCGCCAGCGTCAGGAAGGCGCCTTCGCCGGACGCCTCCCGCGGCCGCGCCTCGAAGATCTGGACTGAGTGGCCGGTCTGGCGCAGGCGAATGGCGAGGGACAGGCCGGCAATGCCGGCGCCTGTTATCGCGATGGAATTCTGCTTTGGCATATGCGTCTCCAAGGCTTGCGTCCGCTGCAAGCGAAGTTCATATTGTTGCGATGAATGAAAAGTACGATGGATTAATATTTAGATGATCGAAGTAAATTCGTCAAGCCCGGCGCCGGACGGACTCGTCCGAGCAATTGGCGGCGCCGTGATGCGCTGGCAGGATGCGACCCAAGCCTATGACGAGGCGGTGGGCGAGCGGCTGCAGCTCAATGCCGCCGAGCGCCGCTGCCTCGCGTTCTTGCATGCCGGCCCGCGACCGGCCGGCGCGATTGCCGAGGAGACGGGACTGACGCCAGCGGCGGTGACGGCGCTGATCGACCGGATGGAGGCACGCGGCCTCTTGCAGCGGACGCGCAGCGCCGAAGACCGGCGCAAGGTGATGGTGGAAAACACCGATGCAGTGGAGATGCTGACGGCGCCCTATTACCGGCCGATCGCCGAGGAAGGTGCCGGCTTCCTCGCGACCTTTTCAGCCGAGGAGCAGGCGGTTCTGCTGCGCTTTCTCGAAGGGGCGACCGCGCTCCAGCAAAAGCATCTCGCCGCGCTGCGTTTCTCCCCATGATTCGGGGGTCGGCTTAGCGAATGCTTAAGGTCTGTTTGCCAGTGTTTTGCCAACGCGGGTGAAGTGCTTCACCTCTACATGACATGACGTCATCCGGTTTGATCGAGCCCGGCTTTCCGCATCGATTTTAACGGAGGACTTCGCCTGGTTTTGGCAGGTCCGTGACCATGGACTGCCCTATGACCGCAACGTCTGCGCCCCTGAAAAAGAACCTCACCGTCAGCCAGCGGCTTGCCACGCTCGCCGGTGCCGCCTTCGTTGGCTTCGGCTCCGTGCTCGGCGTCGGCTGGTATGAGGACATGCGCTCGAACGAGGCGCTGAACGGGGCGATCACCGCGCAGCGCGGCCTGACCGCCGTCGACGAGATGCGGCTTGCCACCACCAACCTCGTGCTCAACGCCATGGATACCATCGTCGACCGTAACGAAGGCGTGATCCATCCGGAGCGCGCCGCAGGCATCGCAACCACGCTTAGCCTTCTCGAAGCCAGCAAGGCGGATATCAAGACGCTGGCGACGCTGCTCGGCCGGACTGACGCGCTTTCGACCTTCGACGCGGATCTCACCGAACTTCGCCAGGCAATCGGCGTCGACCTGAAGACGCTGGTCGAAGGCAAGGCTTCGACGGAAGAATTCGGCAAGATCGACGACGCGATCGACGGTGCCGGCGAACGGCTTGGTAAAGCACTTTCGCAGCTCTCCGAGGCTGCGACACAACTGGTTCAGACGCGGGTCGACGAAGCGCGCGCCGTTTCGGCCGATGCGCTTCTGCTGCAGACTATAGCCGGTCTCGTCGCCATGGCGACCTTGCTCGGCCTGCTCTGGTTTCACGGGGCGACGTTGCGCCGCGGCATCCTCGGGCTTCGCGACAGCATGCAGCGCATCCAGAAGGGCGAGCTCGGCTCCAAGGTCGAGGCGCTTGACCGTGGCGACGAGATCGGCGTCATGGCCCGCTCCGTCGATCTCTTCCGTGCCTCGGCCATAGAAAAGCAATCGCTCGAGCAGAATGCGGCGGCAAGCCGCCGCGAAATCGAGAAGGAACGCGAACAGCAGCAAAGCGAGCGCGACGAAGCGGTTCGCCGCATCCAGGCTGCGGTCGACAGCCTCGGCCTGGCACTGACGCAGCTTGCCGAAGGCGATCTCGCCGTCACCATCGACCGCCCCTTCGATGGCAAGCTCGATACGCTGCGCCGCAATTTCAACCAGACGGTCGAGCGCCTGCGTGACGTGCTCTTCAACGTCAAGGAAAACGCGCTCTCGATCGAGACGAATGGCCGCCAGATGCGCACCGCCGCCGACGACCTGGCGCGCCGCACCGAAAAGCAGGCCGCATCGCTGGAGCAGACATCCGCCGCCCTCGACGAGATCACGGTGACCGTGCGCACCGCGACCCAGCGCGCCGAAGAGGCGAGCCGCATGGTCGACGAGACCCGCACCAATGCGCAGGAATCCGGCCGCATCGTCGGCGAGGCGATCAGCGCCATGGCCCGCATCGAGGATGCCTCGAACGAGATCGGCACGATCATCAACGTCATCGACGAGATTGCCTTTCAGACCAACCTTCTGGCGCTGAACGCCGGCGTCGAGGCAGCGCGGGCAGGGGAAGCCGGCAAGGGTTTTGCCGTCGTGGCGCAGGAAGTGCGCGCGCTGGCGCAGCGCGCCGCAGGCGCCGCCAAGGATATCAAGACGCTCGTCGGCCGCTCGGGCAACGAGGTCGGCACCGGTGTCCGGCTGGTGCAGGCGACGGGCGAGGCGCTCGGTCGCATCGGCGCCGATGTCGCGCGGATCAACGAGCACATGAGTTCCATCGTCATGGCGGCGCGTGAGCAGTCGACCGGGCTCAACGAAATCAGCACGGCGGTCGGCCAGCTCGACCAGATGACGCAGCAGAACGCCGCGATGGTCGAACAGACCAACGCCTCCAGCCACACGCTGGCGCAGGACGCGGAAAAGCTGACGCAACTCGTCGGCCAGTTCCACGAGGGCCGGACCGTCCAAGCATTGATGCGCTCCAACGCACCGTCGCAGACGACCGCGAGCGTGAAGCCAGTTACGACCGTGAAGCCGGCAGCGCCTGTCCAGACGCGGGCTTCAACGCAGATCGCAGCCGCAACGACGCCTGCAGCTGCAAGGCTCGTACCCAGGGGCACGCACAAGGCGGTGCCTTTGCACAACCTTGCCTCGGCAAAATCGACCTCGCGTCCAGCTCCATCCCCCGCCAAGGCCCTGATGGGCAAGCTAGCGGGCGCATTCGGCAACCAACCGGGCTCCGTGCCATCGACGTCGGCCTCCGGTGAGAATTGGGAAGAATTCTGATCATGTCCAACGCAATCAAGCAGTCCGGTGCCTATCTCGAAATCGTTTCGTTTCATCTGGGCGACCAGGAATTCTGCATCGACATCATGGCGATCCGCGAAATCCGCGGCTGGGCGCCGGTGACGCCGATGCCGCACACGCCGCCCTACGTGCTCGGCCTCATCAACCTGCGCGGCGCGGTGATCCCGGTCATCGACATGGCCTGCCGTCTCGGCATGAAGATGACCGAACCGTCGGAACGTTCGGCGATCATCGTCACCGACATTGCCGGCAAGCTGGTCGGCCTGCTCGTCGAGCAGGTATCCGACATGATGACCATCAAGAGCGAAGATCTGCAGCCGGCGCCGGAGATCATTCCGGAAGCGCAACGTGCCTTCTGCCGCGGCATTGTCGCGCTGGAAAAGACCATGGTCTGCTTCCTCAACCTCGACACGGTGATTGCCGACGAGCTGGCGCAGGCCGCCTGACCACCTTCGAGCCGCGGATTGGCGATGCGCCCTGGGGCTTTCCCGGGGCGTTTCGCGTTTTGCGCGTGGCACGTTGGTCAGAAAGCCCGCAGGTCAAGTTAAACTTGCGTCATGATTTTCACGCTTGGGCGAGGCTATCGTGACAAAACGTCATGAGCGCTGACGGAACAGTTGTACTACTTTAGCGTTGTCGCAGCGTACCTGTTCGGAGGCCGGGTACCGTATTTTTGAAACAGGAGTTGAACCTATGACCATGTCTGTAAGGAAACTCATTGCCGCGCTCTCCGTAACAACGCTCATTGCCGGCGCCGCCGGGCCAGTTCTGGCTGACAGCTACTATCAGGGCATCGACGCGAACAATCCTCCCGGAACACAGTATCGCGCCAGGGTCGCCCCGATGCGCACCACCGTTGCTCCAGTCGATAGGATGTCGACAGGCAGTATCTACAGAACCGTTCCGCGTGCCTACCAGCAGCCGTTAACTGATCGCTATCAGGGTGGTGACGGCGACTACTACCAGGGTATCGTCCCGCCTACCTATTGAGCATCGATGGCCTGACGCCAGTTGTGGGGACTGGCCGGTGACAAAGCCCTCCTGGAACACTCTTCCGGGAGGGTTCGTTTTGTCAGGGCTTCGGCTTGCCTTCCTGCCAGTTGACGGTCTGCCCGTAGAGCGGGATCGTCGTGATCGACATCTTGGCCGAGCCGTCGGTCAGTTCGCGCGAGTGGGCAAGATAGATCAGCGTGTCGTTCTTGCGGTCATAGATCCGGGTGACGAGCAGGTCTTTCCAGATCAAGGACAAGCCGGAGCGGAACACTTCCTCGCCTTCTTTCGAAAGGTCGATGTCGCCGATCTCGATCGGGCCGGTCTGGCGGCAGGCGATCGAGTTGTTGGATGGATCCTCGAACCAGTTGCCGTTTTTCAGCCTATCGATGACGCCGCGATCGAAATAGGTGACGTGACAGGTCACACCCTTGACCTTGGGATCGCTGACCGCGTCGACGATGATGTCGTTGCCGAGCCAGTCGACGCCGACTTCGCCGACGGTTTCGGCCCGGGCGGGAGAGACTGTCGTTACGAAAGCGGCAAGGCTGGCTAGCATCAAGACGCGGAACGAACGGGACATGAATTTCCTCCGGTGGTTTGCACCGTTCACATAGGTTCTGCCCCAATCAATGCAAGATGGCCAGCGCAAGGTGGACACGTGAACCGGGCTGAGCGGAGGTTCCCGGATCAGCCGGTGTCGCGCAGCAGTTGCGGTGCGAGCGAATAGGCCTCGGCAGCGCGAAGCTGTGCGGCGGCAGCGGCAAGCACGCGACCGCTGGCGTCTGGCTGCAGCCTCCCGGCGATGGTGCAGCGGTCGCGTCCGTCGGCCTTGGAGGCGTAGAGTGCCATGTCCGCCCGGATCATCACGTCGGTCATGGTATCGCCAAGGCCCGCGCTGGCAATGCCGATGCTGACAGTCAATCGGATCGGCTGGCCGAAACGTCCGACGGGGGTGACGCGGACCGTACGGCCGATCTCCTCGGCCAGCAGAAACGCTTCGCCTTCGGTATGGTCAGACAGCACCACGCCGAATTCCTCGCCGCCGATGCGGCCGAATGTGCCGCGTCCGGCAAGGCAGGCGGTGACCGTGTCGGCGAAATGGCCGAGCGCGGCATCGCCGGCCGCATGGCCATAGCGGTCGTTGATCTGCTTGAAATAGTCGAGGTCGAGCAGCAGGAAGGCGGCGGGGCGCGCGTGCGCCGTGCACGAGGCAAAGATGCGTTCGCCAAGTTCGATGAAGGCGCGCCGCGACAGCGCTCCTGTCAACTCGTCGCGGGCAATCGTGGTCTTGAGATCGGCGATGACGCGGTCATGAGTCATCAGGATGACGCCGAGAAACAGGATGGGCATGTAGAGCAGCCACATCGCAGCCAGCAGAAAGTTCCAAGCAACAAGGGGAGCCGGGCCCGCCTCGTTCACGGGGGAAGGGGGCGAGATCGCGGCGATCTGCAGGAGCGTGACGCTGGCAATGGCGGCACCGATGACGATTGCCTTCCGTGTTGTCGGGTCGCTCGCTGTGCGCAGCCTCAGGACGGAAATGGAGGCGACCACGAAGACGGCGGCGGCGATGCCGAGCGTGATCAGCGCCCGAGCCGCGGTACTCTCAGCGCCGAACGCAGCCAGAACCGAGATGGTTGCAACCATCGTTGCGCCGAGCGGCAGGATTGCCGGCCTCCAGCTGGGTAGAGCGAAGAACGAGCGGAACCCGGCGAGTACGAAGAGACAGGCGATGGCAAGAAACGCAAAGCCGACAAGCAGCAGCGGCCGGAGAGACTGGATCTCGGCCAGCATCACCAGTGTCATGGCAATGGCTGTCATGGCACAGCCGGAAGCGAACTCCGCAGCGCCTGGCATCGATGATTTCTGCAGCGAAAGCAGTACCGGCAGCATCACCAGTAGGCATATGATCGATAGGGCGGGGAGAAAGCTCATTTCGAAACGGCCTGTCGTGCTAAAATCGAGGAAGGCGGCTTACGTCAATGCCAAATATGCAGGGGTCAATTGGTAGCTTTGGCGCCTTAACGAAACCCGGCGGAAATCGCTGCAATTTTAGCGACTGCCGAAATTGACACGGTTGTCCACCGATGCGGAGTGACAACTGCCGGATGGTCAGGCGTTTCGTCGGCGGTGACGCGGTGCCAGGCGGTTCAAGCGGCCTTCTGCGGGCCGGGAGAGGCGACATGTTCACGGGACCGGTGTTCTTCGAAAACAGGGCCGACGCCGGCCGCAGGCTGGCGCAGGCGGTGGCCGTCGAGGCGCCGCCGGAGCCCCTGGTCATGGCGCTGCCGCGCGGCGGCGTTCCGGTTGCCTTCGAGATTGCCACGTATCTCCGCGCACCGCTTGAGGTGCTGATCGTGCGCAAGATCGGCGCGCCGGGTCATCAGGAATTCGGGCTTGGCGCACTGGTCGATGGCGAAGAGGCGGAACTGGTGCTGAACCGCGAGGCCGTGCGCCTGGTGCGGCCGCCGCGCGGCTACATCGCCGCCGAAGCCGAGCGCCAACGCGCGGAAATCGCAAGACGGCGGGTGCTCTATCTCGGCGATCGCGAGCCGCATTCGCCGAGGGATCGCAATGTGGTGCTCGTCGACGACGGCATTGCCACCGGCGGCACGATCCGCGCGGCGATCCAGGCGCTGCGCCGGACCGGTGTGCGTAGCCTGCTGTTGGCGGTTCCCGTTGCGCCGGCGAGCGCGCTCGCAAGCCTGCGGCCGTCGGTCGACGGCATCGTCTGTCTCTCCACCCCCGCCTTCTTCCGCGCCGTCGGCCTGCATTACCGCGACTTCGAGCAGACCTCGGATGCCGAGGTCATGACCTTGATCAGCAGGGCGAGGGCAGGCGGGTGCGATGACGCTTGAGACGGAGGTTGTTACCGCCAACATCTGCCTCCGGCCGTATTGAAACCTTGGAACCGCCGCGCCACATTCCCGGTGCTTGATTGAAGCGTGAGGACGGCCGCCGGAGGAGGTGGGCCGGAAGAGGGGAATGATGGCAGTTTCACTGGACATTGGGAAAACGCTTGCCGATTTTTGCCGACCGGACCGGATGGCGCTGGTGGTTTATGACATGCAGGCGGGGATCACCAATCAGGTCAAGAATGGCCCGGCGATCCTGGCTGAGGTGCTGAAGGTTCTGGAGGCCGCGCGCGCCGGCGGCTATCCCATCATCTTTCTGCGGCATCTGTCGATGCCGAAGCCGCTGATGGGCGCGTTCCAGATGCGCCAGGCGATGGCCTGGCAGCGCACGGACGATCCCGATGCCGTCAAGCCCTGGTTCCTGCGCGGCACGCCGGGCTTCGAGCTGGTGGCGGAACTGGCGCCGCGCGACGATGAGGCCATTCTCGACAAGATCACGTTCTCGGCCTTCGAGGGCACGCCCCTTGCCATCATCCTGCGCGATCTCGGACTGACCTCGTTTGCCATCTGCGGCATTGCAACCGAAATCGGTATCGATCCGACGGTGCGCCATGGCGCCGATCTTGGGCTGGTGCCGATCGTCATCCGCGATGCCTGCGGCGCCGGCCACCACGAGGCCGGCGAGCGCTCGATGGACAACATCGCCTTCATGGGCGACGCGATCCTGACCGGCGTGGACGAGATCATCGGGGCGATGGCCAAGGGCCGAATGTAGCGGCAGTCTTTGTCGCTGGTCCGCTCCAGCTCGGGCTGTTTCAGTGGGTGCACGGTCCTCGCAATCGCGAAGACCGTGGCGCCTTCGCCCCTTGAGGGCTGAGCACGCCTTGCGCAGGCAGGCTATGAATGGAAAGACATCACGCCATCATCCCCATAGTTCATTCGCATCGATCCAGCAGGATAGAGATATGACCGACGCAGTTCGCATCCGCCCGATTGTCCGCAGCGATTACCAGCAATGGCTGCCGCTCTGGGATGGTTACAACGCCTTTTATGGAAGGTCGGGTGCAACGGCGCTCGATCCTGATATCACCGCAATGACCTGGTCGCGATTCTTCGATGCTTACGAGCCGATGCACGCGCTGGTGGCCGAAAACGAGGGACGGCTGGTCGGGCTCACCCACTACCTCTTTCACCGCAGCACGACGTCCATCGGGCCGAACTGCTATCTCCAGGATCTCTTCACCAGCGAAGCTGCGCGCGGCAAGGGCGTTGGCGCGGCATTGATCGAAGGCGTCTACGAGGCCGCCCGCACGGCCGGCTCGCCGCGGGTTTACTGGCAGACACATGAGACCAATGCCACAGCGATGGCACTTTACGACAAGGTGGCGGAGCGTTCAGGCTTTCTCGTCTACCGCAAGATGATCTAGGCTTTAGCTTGGCTGAAGGCTGTGTGACAGCGGGCAACTGGGGTGGACGCGATGGACAACGTGCAGGTTTCTACGATCGGCTTCACAAAATCATCGGCGGAAGATTTTTTCGATCGCCTGCAGAAGGCCGGCGTCAAGACGATCGTCGATGTCCGGCTGCACAATACCTCGCAGCTTGCCGGCTTCGCCAAGGCCAATGACCTTGCGTTCTTCCTGAAGAAGATCGGCGGTATCGACTATGTGCACCAGCCGCTTTTTGCGCCCACCGAGGCGATCATGAAGGCCTACAAGACCGACAAGGGCGACTGGAAGACCTTTTCGCGGGACTTTCTCGACCTGATGGCGGAGCGCAAGGTCGAGCAGCACGTGAAGCCGGAGGCGCTGCAGGGCGCCTGCCTGCTCTGCGCCGAGGACAAACCGCACCGCTGCCACCGCACCCTCGTCTGCGAATATCTCAACGATCGTTGGGGAGGCCGCCTTCGCGTCGAGCATCTGTAGGACCTGACAGTCGCCAGCAGCTGTGCCGTCTCCTTCAACCGTCACGCTCTTGATGAACGCTCCCGTACTCGCAAGCTGTTTGAACAACATCAGCCTTGTGGCCATGGTCGCGATGGTAGGCAAGGAGTAGTGAATGTAGCTCGGCAAAAGTAATGGCAAGGCCGTGCGAGACCACTAGGAGCCCTTTGGGTGTTCCAAACATGCCGCTTCGCCGAATCTTCGCGCCAATTTTCTTATGTAGGCGGCCGATCGTGTTCGGATCGAGTGTCAACACAATCATTTTTTGTTTGTGATACTCGATCGGATTGAGGCCGACGATCGCGGGCCAGGGGATCATGCTCGGAGCCAGTCGAGCATCGCTAAACCCCTGAGGGGACAACATGATAACGCTGCGTCGCATCGGAACGTAGAGGACGAGTACACCCAGGAATGCAGCGGGCCAAGCTATCGAGCCGAGATAGCGGGCGAACAACAAGCGACCAGAACCTGCTTCTACACCCAGTTCAGTACAGTTGTTAGGGAAGCCGCCGACAGTGCTGCGGCGGCGGCGAGGATTCCTATCAATTGGGGCCAGGATTTTTTGACTTCGACGGTGCGGGAGGTGTCAATCATATTGGCCGTTCCGCCTGGGCGATTTAGAATCCGATGCCGGCAATCCAAATCGTCCGTTGTCCCAACTGGTTGCCACCTGATGTGCCAGCCTAGCAGACTCGTTGCGCTCACGCTTTCTCGACAAATCCATCCAGCACGCGCTTCTGCCCGGCCTTGTCGAAGTCGATCGTCAGCTTGTTGCCTTCGATCGCTGAAATGTTGCCGTTGCCGAACTTCATGTGGAAGACGCGGTCGCCGACGGTGAAGCGCGAGGGCTCGGTGCTGGTGGATTTCGCCACCAGTTCGCCATCGATGGTGCGGCTGCGCGGGCCGCTTTCGCCGTAGCCGATGCGCTCGACGGCGTGGCCGGAGCGCGAGCCCCAGTTGTCGCGCGTCGCATCCGAGCGGTTCTGCTGGGCGCGCTTCCAGCCGGGGGTGGAGTAGTTGTTCTGGAAGGGATCGGCCTTGTCGAAGCGCGACTGGCCATAGCCGCCGCGGCCGTACCCGCCATAGGACTGCTCGGTCTCGGCCACCTCCACATGGGTATTCGGCAACTCGTCGAGGAAGCGCGAGGGCAGGGTGGACTGCCACAGCCCGTGGATGCGGCGGTTGGAGACGAACCAGATGTGGCAGCGGTGCTTTGCCCGGGTGATGCCGACATAGGCAAGACGGCGTTCTTCCTCGAGGCCGGAGCGGCCGCCCTCGTCAAGCGCGCGCTGGTGCGGAAACAGGCCTTCCTCCCAGCCGGGCAGGAACACGGTGTCGAACTCCAGCCCCTTGGCCGAATGCAGCGTCATGATCGAGACGGCATCGAGGTTTTCGTTCTGCTCGGCGTCCATCACCAGCGCGACGTGTTCGAGGAAGCCGCGCAGGCTCTCGAAGGCTTCCATCGAGCGGATCAGTTCCTTGAGGTTTTCGAGCCGGCCCGGCGCTTCGGCCGATTTGTCGTTCTGCCACATAGCCGTGTAGCCGCTCTCGTCGAGGATCTGCTCGGCAAGTTCGGTGTGCGGCGTGGTTTCGAGCAGGCTCTGCCAGCGGCGGAAATCGGCGACGACATCGAACAGCCCCTTGCGGGCCTTGGCCTTCAGTTCGTCGGTCTCGATGATGTCAGTCGCAGCCGCAAGCATCGGCACGTCGCGGGCGCGGGCATAGTCGTGCAGGGTGCGAATGGTGGTGTCGCCAAGGCCGCGCTTCGGCGTGTTGACGATGCGCTCGAAGGCAAGGTCGTCGGCCGGCTGGCAGACGAGCCGGAAATAGGCCATGGCGTCGCGGATCTCGAGCCGCTCGTAAAAGCGCGGGCCGCCGATGACGCGGTAGTTCAGGCCGAGCGTGACGAAGCGGTCTTCGAATTCGCGCATCTGGAACGAGGCGCGCACCAGGATCGCCATGTCGTTGAGCTTGTGGCTCTTGCGCTGCAGTTGTTCGATTTCCTCGCCGACGGCGCGGGCTTCCTCTTCGGAGTCCCAGGCGGCGTGCACCTGCACCTTCTCGTCATCCGGGTCGGTGCGTTCGGTAAACAGCGTCTTGCCGAGGCGCCCCTCGTTGTGGGCGATCAGATGCGCGGCGGCGCCGAGAATATGCTCGGTCGAGCGGTAGTTGCGCTCGAGCTTGATGACCTTGGCGCCGGGGAAATCCTTTTCGAAGCGCAGGATGTTGTCCACTTCCGCGCCGCGCCAGCCATAGATCGACTGGTCGTCGTCGCCGACGCAGCAAACGTTCTGCGGCACGCCCTTGGCGCGCTGCGCCAGAAGCCGCAGCCACATGTACTGCGCGGTGTTGGTGTCCTGATATTCGTCGACGAGGATGTAGCGGAACTTGTCGTGGTATTCCTTCAGCACATCCGGATTGCTGCGGAACATGCGGATCGGGTGCAGCAGCAGATCGCCGAAGTCGCAGGCGTTCAGCGTGCGCAGCCGGTTCTGGTAGGCGGCGTAGAGCTCGCGGCCCTTGCCGTTGGCAAAGGCGCGGGCATCGCCCTCGGGGATCTGCGCCGGGTCGAGGCCCTTGTTCTTCCAGCCGTCGATCATGCCGGCGAACTGCTTGGCCGGCCAGCGCTTGTCGTCGAGGCCCTCGGCCTGGATGATCTGCTTGATCAATCTGACGACGTCGTCGGTGTCGAGAATGGTGAAGTCGGAGCGCAGGCCCACCAGCTCGGCGTGGCGGCGCAACAGCTTGACGCCGATCGAGTGGAAGGTGCCGAGCCAGGGCATGCCCTCGACCGCATGGCCGACGAGCACGCCGACGCGCTCCTTCATCTCGCGCGCCGCCTTGTTGGTGAAGGTCACCGCAAGGATCTGCGAGGGGAAGGCGCGGCCGGTGGAAAGAATATGGGCGATGCGGGTGGTGAGAACCCGGGTCTTGCCGGTGCCGGCGCCGGCGAGAACCAGCACCGGGCCATCCAGAGATTCGACCGCTTCGGCCTGTTCCGGATTGAGGCCGGAGAGATAATCCGGGCGCTGCTGGCGGTCGCGGGCAGCCATGGCGCGCGCGGCGATGCCGCCCGTTGCTGGCGGCTGCTTGCGCGGGGCCGGCTCTTCGTCGAAGAAGGGAATGTCGTCGAAACCACTCATCATGCGGCTCAATGTAGTGATTCGGAGGCGAAAGGCCAGAAAGGATGTTCTTCTTTTATTCCGTTTTCTGCGCCACCCGCACCAAGCCTGTGGAAAGACAGGCGATTTCGAAGCCGCTTATTCTCGCGCTCACCGCCGTCAGGCCGTCCTGTCGAAGGCAGCGTCCACCGGCACCTGCAAGGCGGTCGCCAGCTGGTTGGTTCTGGCGGCAAGTGAGATCACGCGCAAGAGATCGGCATGTTCGGCGTCGCTCATGCCCTTGGCTCTCGCGGCAGCCGTATGCGAATGGGCGCAGTAGCCGCAGCCATTGCTGACGGAAACGGCGATGTAGAGCATTTCCTTGACCAGCGGATCGAGCGCGGAGGGCGTTGCCATCACCGCCTTGACGTCGCGCCAGGTCTGCTCCAGCAGGTCGGCATCGAAGGCGAGCCACAGCCACATATTGTTGATGAAATCCGATTTGCGGGTGGCGCGAATGTCGTCGAACACGGCTTTTACGCGCGCGTCGGATTCCGGATCGGCAGGCGGGGCGATGGTGCTCATGACGTCTCCTGGTCATAGGGTCAATCGGGGGGCGTCCGGCGGCGGACGCCGCCGGATCGGCAGGTTGGTATCCCTCTTTGCTTGTACGCATTTCCTCACGGAAAACCGCTTCGCATTTTTCCTGGGTATGCTCTAGACGAGCGCAAACACGCGCGCCGGACCGCCGGTGCCGCCGCGGTGTTTGGGCGCGCCAAGCACGAGGGTCGCGCCCTTGACGGGCACCTTGTCGAGGTTGGCGGCCGCCTCCAGTCCCCAGCGGCCTTCCGGCAGCCAGGCATAGTGGGTGGCGAAATCAGGCGAGGGGCCATGGTCGAGCGAAAGCGTGTCGACGGCGATGCCGGCCGCCTTGGTCTCGTCGAGCAGGTATTTCGCCGCCTCGGCGTGGAAACCGGGAAAGTGCATCTTGCCGTTTGCATCGGCATTGCGGAACTTGTCAGTGCCAAGGTGCGCTCCCCAACCGGAAAGCATGGCGACGCAGGCGTTTTCCGGAATGTCGCCATTGGCGGCGACCCAGGCCTTGATGTCGTCGGGTGTTATTTGCGCATCGGCATCGGCGGACGCCTTCTCGCGGATGTCGACGACGCAGAGTGGCACGACGAGCTTTTCAACCGGCAGCTCGGCGACCGACAGACCATCGGCGGAGAAATGCAGCGGCGCGTCGACATGGGTGCCGGTGTGTTCGTTCACCCGGAGCTCGAACAGGTTGAACTTGTCCTTGGCGTAGCTGAACTTTTGCTCGCGGAAGAACTGCTGCTGGCCGAAGAAGGTCGGGAACTCCTCGTAGAGTTCGTGGGTGAGGTCGGTGACGCCGGTGTGTCCCTGGGCGAGCGCCGGCGGGGCGATACCGGCGCTCGCGGCGGCGATGCCCGCTGTGCCGACGGCTGCTGCCTTGAAGAAGCTGCGGCGGGACAACATTTTCTGCTTTACGGATTCCACGACGCACGCATCGCACATGTCTTTGCTTCCCTCTCAAGAAGCGGTCGAAACCTGATGGCAATGGCTGCCAGCGGTTGCAGGATACCTCAGAGGAAATCGCTGTAAACGGTCTTTGTCCCGTGCGTTTTGATGGAATGACACGGCGATCGCGATTGCCGGCGCACGATGGCGCTGATGTCATCATGCCGCCAACAAATACGCTTTTATTACAATTGCGTAATGATGGCATTCCGCCGTTGCCCACAAAGGTGCGAACAACGATACTCTGGGCAAATCGGAACGTTCCGCCGGCGCGTGCCGCGCAGGAGCGCGTTTTGCATATTTGGAGACATGAATGCGGGTTTGGAAACAGCTGGCGGTGAGCGCCGTTGTGCTTTTGGTGGGTGCCGGCGTCTGGGTGCGGTTCGTGCCCGGAGCAGGCGAAACGCTGGCCGCGATCGGTGTCTCGCATCCGCTGATCGATGCCATCTCCAAGCAGAGCGGTGCCGCTGGGGGCGAGGGCGGCCAAGGCAGCGGCGGACGCAGGCAGGGCGGCAACGACGCCATCCTCGTCATGGTTCGCCCTTCGGCAACGTCTGTCGTCAATGACCGGCTGAACGCGATCGGCAACGGCGAGGCGATCCACTCCGTCACCGTGACGCCGACGGCCACCGGCAACCTCACCGAAATTCTCGTGCGCTCCGGCGAAAAGGTGGCGCAGGGGCAGGTGATCGCCAAGCTCGATAGCGACGACCAGAAGATTGCTGCCGACCAGGCGCGGCTGACGCGCGACAGTGCCCGCGAAAAACTGGAGCGCTATCGCAACCTCAGCACAGCGCGCGCGGTGACCGCCGTCGACGTGCGCGACGCCGAAATCGCCATGCAGGCCGCGGAGCTTGCGCTCAAGACCGCCGAGCTCGACCTCAAGCGCCGCGATATCGTTGCGCCGTCGCAGGGCGTTGTCGGCATCATCACCGTCAATGTCGGCGACTACGTCACCACGACGACGCCGATCGCCGTGGTCGACGACCGCTCGGAAATCCTCGTCGACTTCTGGGTGCCGGAGCGTTTTGCGAGCAAGATCGTCGTCGGCCAGCCGGTGACAGCGCACGCCATTGCCCAGCCGGGCAGCCAACTCGAGGGCGTCATTCACGCCATCGACAACCGCCTGGACCAGGCAAGCCGGACGCTGCGCGTGCGGGCGCGGCTGGAAAATCCTGACGACACGTTGCGGGCGGGCATGTCCTTCTCGGTGACCATGGCATTCGATGGCGACACCTATCCGACCGTCGATCCGCTCGCGATCCAGTGGAGCTCCGAAGGCTCCTATGTCTGGCGTGTCAGCGCCGACAAGAGCGAGCGGGTTCCGGTCAAGATCATCCAGCGCAACCCCGACAAGGTGCTGGTTGATGCGGCCTTGAGCGAAGGCGACGAAGTCGTCACCGAAGGTGTGCAGCGGCTGCGCGACGGCGGCGACGTGCGCATTGCCGGGCGCGAGCGCCGCGATGCCGCGCAGAAGGTCGCGGAGGACGGGAAGTGAGCGGCGCGAAGGAACCCGGCCACCAGACCGCGCGCGAGGCCGGCAAGACCGGCTTCACCGCGCTTTTCATCCGCCGGCCGATCTTCGCCCTGGTCGTCAACACGCTGATCGTCGTCGCCGGCCTTGCGGCCTGGAACGGCATCGAGATCCGCGAACTGCCGCAGGTCGACCAGCCGGTCGTCTCCGTGACGACGACGCTCGACGGTGCAGCACCCGAGACCATGGACCGCGAGGTGACATCGGTCGTCGAAGGTGCGGTCTCGCGCGTGCAGGGCATCCGCGACATCTCCTCGACCTCGTCCTTCGGCCGCAGCCGCGTGACGCTGCAATTCTCCGACACCACCGACATCGGCCAGGCGGCCAACGATATCCGCGATGCGCTGGGGCGCGTTCGCAACCAGCTGCCCGACCAGGCGGACGAGCCGAGCATCGTCAAGGCGGACGCCGACAGCCAACCGATCATGCGCCTGGCGCTGACCTCCGATACCATGTCGATGGAAGACATGACGCTGCTCGTCGAAAACGAGATCAGCGACCGGCTGGCCGCCGTCGAGGGCGTCGCCGACGTTGCCGTCTATGGCGACCAGGAAAAAATCTTTCGCATCGACCTCGACCAAGCCAAGCTTGCCGGGCGCGGCGTGACGGTGGCAGACCTCAGGACGGCCCTTGCCAACGCCTCCTATGACGTGCCGGCCGGCAAGCTCACGAGCGCCAGCCAGGACATTTCGGTGCGCGCCACCGCCGACCTGCAGACGCCGGAGCAATTCGAAAACCTCATCCTCGTCAACAATGTGCGGCTGCGCGACATCGGCACGGTGACGCTCGGACCCGATTCAGGCACCACGGCGCTGCGCTCCAACGGCCGCCAGGGCATCGGCCTCGGCATCATCCGCCAGGCGCAATCCAATACCGTCGATATTTCCGAGGGCGTGCGCAAGGTCGTCGAGACGATCCAGACGCAGATTCTTCCCGAGGGCACGCAGCTCAGGATCACCAGCGACGACGCCGTCTTCATCAACGGCGCCATCCACGAGGTCGAGATTGCGCTGGGCGTGGCGATCTTCATCGTCACGCTCGTCATCTACATGTTCCTGCTCGACTGGCGCGCAACGCTGATCCCGACCATCACCATGCCGATCGCGCTGATCGGGACGGTGGCGGCGATCTACATGGCCGGCTTCTCGATCAACATCCTGACGCTGCTGGCGATCGTGCTCGCCACGGGGCTCGTGGTCGATGATGCGATCGTGGTTCTGGAAAACATCGTGCGACGGCGGGCCGAAGGGCTGGGCCCAAGGGCCGCGGCCGTGCACGGCACGCTCGAAGTGTTCTTCGCGGTGCTGGCGACGACCGCGACGCTTGCGGCCGTGTTCGTGCCGCTGTCCTTCCTGCCGGGCCAGACAGGCGGGCTCTTCCGCGAGTTCGGCTTCGTGCTCGCCTTCTCGATCCTGCTTTCGTCCTTCGTGTCGCTGACGCTCTGCCCGATGCTGGCATCGCGCATGCTGACAAAGGAGGCCCACAACGAGAAGCCGGGGCCGATGCGCCGGTTCGGGGCACGGGCTTCGGAATTCTACCGGGTCACGTTGCGCGGTTGCCTCAATGCGCCGCTGATCGTCTTCGTCGTTGCCGCCTTCTTCACCGCCATGGGCGGCATCGGCTTCATGACGCTGAAATCGGAACTGACACCGAGCGAGGACCGCTCGCAGGTGATGATGCGCATCAACGCGCCGCAGGGCGTGTCGCTGGAATATGCGCAGGCGCAGATGCGCCGGATCGAGGACGGGCTGCAGCCGCTGGTCAAATCCGGCGAGATCGACAACATCTTCTCGATCTCCGGCCAGGGTGGTTCGGCCAATAGCGGCTTCATGGTGCTGACGCTTGCCCCCTGGGACAAGCGCGACCGCAGCCAGCAGCAGATCGTCTCCGACATCAACAAGGTGACGGCGCGCATCCCCTCGGTGCGGGTGTTTGCGATGCAGCCCAACAGCCTCGGCATTCGCGGCGCCGGCAGCGGCCTGCAGGTGGCGCTTGTTGGTAACGACTACACCAAGCTCGGCGATGCCGCGGCAAAGCTGGTGCGCCAGATGGAAGACACCGGGCGCTTCGAGAATGTGCGGCTGAACTATGAGGCCAACCAGGCGCAGCTTTCGATCACCATCGACCGCGAGCGGGCATCCGACATGGGCGTCGATATCGGCGGCCTTGCCTGGGCGCTGCAGGCGATGCTCGACGGCAACAGCGTCGTCGATGTCTATGTCGACGGCGAATCCTACCCGGTCAAGCTCCTGTCCTCGACCAATCCGGTCAACGACCCGACCGACCTGCAGAACATCTTTCTGAAAGCCGGCGACGGCAAGATCGTGCCGATGTCGACGATCGCCAGCGTCGAGGAAACCGCCGTGGCGCCGCAGCTCTCGCGCGAATCGCAGCTTCGCGCCGTGTCGCTGTCGGCCGGGCTCAAGTCCGACCTGGCGCTCGGTGAGGCGCTGACCATGGTCGAGCAGATGGCCGAGCCGCTGCTGCCGCCGGGCTCGCGCATCATGCCGCTGGCCGAGGCTGCCACCCTCAACGAGAACGCCAACGGCCTCGTCATCACCTTCGGCTTTGCCCTCGTCATCATCTTCCTGGTGCTGGCGGCGCAGTTCGAAAGCTTCATCAGCGGCTTCATCATCATGGCGACGGTGCCGCTCGGGCTTGCCTGCGCGATCTTTGCGATGATCATGACCGGCAACACGCTTAACATCTACAGCCAGATCGGCCTGGTCATGCTTGTCGGCATCATGGCGAAGAACGGCATCCTGATCGTCGAATTCGCCAACCAGCTGCGTGATCGCGGCCAGGATGTGCGCACGGCGATCGAGAACGCCGCCAACATTCGCCTCAGGCCGGTGATGATGACGATGATCGCCACCATCGTCGGCGCGGTGCCGCTGGTGCTGGCAAGCGGTGCCGGTGCCGAGGCGCGCATTGCGCTCGGCTGGGTGCTGGTCGGCGGGCTCGGCCTTGCCGTGGTCGTGACGCTCTATCTCACGCCGGTCGCCTATCTCGTCATTGCTGGGCTCACGAAGCCGCATGCGGACGAGGAGCGCAAGCTGCACGAGGAAATGGAAGCGGCGGCCGCGCTCGAAACGAAATAGCGGCGGGCTCTCAGCGTCGGCAGCGAAGATGTCAACGCTGACCGCCTGTCGCGCTGCTCCCTGGCTCTAAAAAGCGCTAACCCTGAAGTTCAAGCCAGGCGGCGATCAGAAAGACCACCGCTGCGATCGCGCCCAGCGCACTCCTGCCGGCGTGGAGCCTCGCCCAGCGGCGGAGAAGCGCGCGGGTTTCCTCGCTCGCCTCATCCGGCCGCGTTGCCTCGAGGCGTCGGTTGATCGGCATGATGACGAGGATCGTGTAGGGCCAGTTCAGAATGATGATTGCTGCCCCTAGGCCCCAAAGTGCATTGTCACTCTGCCACCATGCGGCAGCGCCGAGCAGGCCCGAGATGATTGCGAGCGAGGCTTGCATCTCGAAACCTCGCCGGTAGGCCGGCACCCATTGGGCGAGGGCCGCTCATCGAGGTGAAGCCTTGCCGGGTGTTCGGCGACGTTGATGTAGACGGCGGCGCCGAAGAATACCGCTGCGGTAAACAAAGCGAGCAGACCGAGCAGACCGAGCATTTGACCTTCTCCTCTCTCCCTTCAGTATATACCGTCAGGGGCTGCACAACGATAGGTGTCGTCGTTGGGCGCAGAGCTGCCGGCTCAAGGGCAGATCCGGGAGGGAATTCTGATCGACGTTATCCGTCGCAATGCGAAAGCTTTGTGACACTCAGGTCTCACCAGCGGCGTTTTCACGCGATAGTCTGCCGGAGACTGCGTGAACGTCTGGACAAAGTGATTCCGATTTGCACAGTAGCGCCTTGAAATGAAAGCGCTTCCCCTATGTCGGAATGGGGCAGCGCGAATGGCATGAAGAAGGGACGTTTTCCGTGGCATTGAAGGCGATCAGAGCTGGCTCGAGAAACGAAACCGGGATCGAAACCGCAAAGGGGCAGCTTGCTGCCCGATTCGGCGATCGGTTCCAGACGGGCGAAGCGATCCGTGCCCAGCATGCCCACACCACCACCTACATCCCGGCGCAGCTTCCCGATGGCGTCGTCTTCCCCGAGAGTGCCGACGAGGTGCGCGAGATCGTTGCGATCGCAGCCGCAAATGCCGTGCCGCTCATTCCCTTTGGCACCGGATCCTCGCTCGAGGGCCACGTCAACGCGCCGAACGGTGGCATTTCCGTCGACATGATGCGGATGAACCGGGTGCTCGAGGTCAACGCGGAAGACTTGGATTGCCGGGTCGAGCCCGGCATCACCCGCGAGGAGCTGAACACCTATCTGCGCGACACCGGCCTGTTCTTCCCGATCGATCCCGGCGCCAACGCCTCGATCGGCGGCATGGCCTCGACGCGGGCGTCCGGCACCAACGCGGTGCGCTACGGCACGATGAAGGACAATGTGCTGGCGCTGACGGTGGTGACATCAGACGGGCGCGAGGTGCGCACCGCGCATCGGGCACGCAAGTCGTCTGCCGGCTATGACCTGACCCGGCTCTTCGTCGGGGCCGAGGGCACGCTCGGCATCATCACCTCGATCACGCTCCGGCTGCAGGGCATTCCCGAGGTCATCTCCGGCGGCGTCTGCCCGTTCCCGACGATTGCCGATGCCTGCAACGCGGTGATCCTGACGATCCAGTCCGGCATTCCGGTCGCCCGCATCGAGCTGTTGGACGCTTTGCAGATGAAGGCGTGCAACGGCTACTCCGGCCTTTCCTATGAGGAAACGCCGACGCTTTTTGTCGAATTCCATGGGAACAGCGAGAGCGTCGAGATGCAATCGCGGCACTTTGCCGAAATTGCGTCGGAATTCGGCTCTAGCGGCTTCATCTGGACGACCAACCCGGAAGAGCGGGCGCGGCTGTGGAAGGCGCGGCACAACGCCTACTGGGCCCAGAAGAGCCTGATCCCCGGGGCTGCAATTCTCTCCACCGATGTCTGTGTGCCGATCTCGCGGCTGGCCGATTGCGTTGCGGCGACCCATGACGACATCGCCCAGCACGGTCTGACGGCACCGATCGTCGGCCACGCGGGCGACGGCAACTTCCACGTCGGCCTGCTGTTTGACGACAAGGACGCCGCCGACGTGGCGCGGGCCGAGGCCTTCGTCGAGCGGCTGAATGCGCGGGCGCTGTCGATGGACGGGACCTGCACCGGCGAACACGGCATCGGTCAGGGCAAGATGCCGTTCCTCGAAGCCGAACTCGGCGACGCGCTGGATCTGATGCGGCAGGTCAAGCGTTCTCTCGACCCGCAGAATATCTTCAACCCCGGCAAGATCTTCGCCTGACGCGAGACGACGGGCGAGGGGACACGCGGCCGCGCGGCCACTACCCCTTTGGGGCAAAGGCGGGCGCGCCCGCGCAATTGTAATGGACGGAAACGTCCCTTTGGCGTTCATATGGACGCAGACGGCGTCGACAGGCGCCCCGAGAACTTGATGGGAATGTAGGCACGGTGCTTTCGCGAATTCTGGTTGCCATCGGCGGTCTTGTGGTTGTTGCGCTCTTTGCGGCGCTGATCGCCCCGTGGTTCATCGACTGGACGGGTTTCCGCAAGGAATTCGAGCGCGAGGCTAGCCGCATCATGGGCAAACCCGTCGTCGTGCACGGCCGCGTCGACGCACGCCTGATCCCGTTCCCGACCGTGACGCTCAACGACGTGCGTGTCGGCGGCAGCGATGCGCGCGAACCGCTGATCCAGGTCGAACAATTCTCGATGAGCGCGGAGCTTGCGCCGTTCCTGAGTGGCGAAGCGCTAATCTTCGACATGCGCCTCGACCGGCCCAAGGCCAAGGTCCGGCTGCTTTCCGACGGTACGCTCGACTGGGCGCGTGGTACGCGCACGGCGATCCCCGCCAAGACGGTGGTGCTTGAAAACGTAGAGATCACCCAGGGCGAGATCGAATTCATCGACGAGCAGACCGGCCGCACCCGGCGCGTGACCGACCTTGCCGCCGATCTTTCGGCCCGGTCGCTGGCCGGCCCCTGGAAGGTCGAAGGTCGTGCGGCATTGGACGGCGAGGCCGGCAGTTTTGCCTTTGCCAGTAACAAGGTGGACGAGGCGGGCGCGCTCAGCCTCAAGGCGCGGGTGACGCCGGACAAGCGTCCATTCGGCGTCGAGCTCGATGGCGCGCTGAAGATCGTCGACTTCAAGCCGCTTTACGGCGGCCGCTTCACGCTGACCGAAAACCGCCCGCAGGGCGAGGCCAAAGAAGTCGACGACCATGCGCCGCTGCGCATCAACGGCGATTTCCAGCTGACCAATGAGAGCATCCGTGTGCCGGAGTATCGCTTCGAGGTCGGTCCTTCGGATGATCCTTACGTGGTGACCGGCGAGGCGACGCTCGACACCGGCAAGGAGCAGAAGTTCCTGCTAATTGCCGACGGCCAGCAGATCGACGTCAGCCGCATCGGCAATTCCGGCAGCAACGGCAAGACCGGGCGCGACCCGGCGATCTCCATGCGCCAGCGGCTGGAAGCGATGCTGGCGATCGCTGCCGACATTCCCATTCCGCAGGTGCCGGGCAGGGCCAGTTTGAAGCTGCCGGCGATCGTCATCGGCGATACGACGGTGCGCGACGTGCGCATCGACGTACAGCCTGATGGCGCCGGATGGGTAATCGACAATGTCGTGGCGCTTCTGCCCGGTCGCACCCAGCTCGAGGCCAAGGGACGGCTCAACCTCAAGGGTCAGCGCTCCTTCCGCGGCGACCTGCTGCTCGCGTCCAACCAGCCGTCGGGGCTGGCGAGCTGGCTGGCCGGCTCTGTCGACCCGGCCATCCGCAAGCTGAAGACCGCGGGTTTTTCGGCAACCGTCAACCTGACCGACACGCTGCAGCAGTTCGAAAACCTTGAAGTCGCGGCCGGCGATGCCAGCCTCAAGGGGCGGCTCGAGCGCCAGTCCTTCGCCGAGCAGCAGCCGAACCTTTCGCTGCAGCTGAACGGCAACCGCATCGATCTCGAAGCCTTGCAGGCGCTGGCTGGCCTCGTCGCCGGCGATGCCTCGACCTCGACATTGATGCAGCACGCGATCGCTGCCGACCTTTCGGCCGACGAGTTCTCCGCCTTCGGCGAAGATGCCCGCGACGTTCAGGCGGTGGTGACGCTCAAGAACGGCCAGCTACAGGCCGAGCGCGTGGCGATCGGCTCGCTTGCCGGCGCGCAGCTTGCCTTTTCCGGCCGCGCCAGCGGCGATCTCGCAAAGCCCGTCATTTCGGCCAAGATGAAGCTCGCGGCCAACGATCTGACGCCGTTCCTGGAAATGATCGGCCGGCACGCCGTCGATCATCCGGCCCTTCGTCGGCTGACCAAGGCTGGCCCGTACTACACGGACGCCGCCTTCGACGTGACGCTGACCGCCGGCAACAAGGAAGGCAACGCGCCCGCGACCTTCGGCATCTTCGGCACGGCCAACGGCACCAAGATCGCCGCCAGCTATCAGGCGCCCGACATGGCCCAGGCGCTTGCCGGCAAGGGCATGCTGCTCGAAGCGACGCTCGAAAACCCGCAGACGCTGTTGCTGCTCGGCCAGGCCGGGTTCGATCCGCTGCCATTCGATGCGGACGCCAACGGCATCCTCTCGGTCAAGCTGCAGAGCACCGATGGCTCCAACGCCAATGGCACGGTGACCTTTACCACTGAGAAGACGGCGCTTGCCGCCAAGGGCAGCTTCGATCTTTCGCGCGACCATTTCCTCGAGGGCCAGGCCAAGCTGACGCTGCAGACGGAAGACCTCGAACCTTATCTGCTGCAGCAGGGCATCGCCCTGCCACAGACGGGCAGTGGCCTGCCGATCTCTGTTTCGGCCGACGTGGCGACGACACCGGAGGCGATCGCCCTTACAACGGTCGAAGGCAAGGCGGATAACAACGGCTTTGCAGGCGCGCTGACGATCGACCGCAAGGTGCCGGGCAAGGCGGAGGGCCAGATCAACCTTGCAACGCTCGATCTCGCCTGGCTCGCCGAGGGCATCCTCGGCCAGGTTCAGGACATGTCGACCGGCGCGCTGTCGAAAACGCCGGTCGCCCAGGCGGCCTGGACCGGCCTCAACGTGGCCCTGGATGTGCAGGCGGCCAATTTCTGGCCGGGCTTCTACGGCGCCGTTGGAAATTTTGTCGGCAAGATGGAATGGAAGGGCGACGAGATCGCCTTCACCGACGCGACCGGCGACTGGCTCGGCGGCAAACTTGAGGGCCGGGTGCAGATCGGCAATGCCAACGGTTCCGGCTTCCTGCGCTCGCGTCTCGACGTCAAGGGCGGCGATCTGGCGCAGGCGGGCTGGATGCGGGCAGGCGCGCCGGTTGCCACCGGCACCTTCGACCTGTCCGTGGCGCTGGAGGCATCGGGCGCGAACGCGCAAGCCATGGCGCATTCGGCAAGCGGCTCGGGCACTGCGACCTTCAACGGCGTGACACTCAACGGCATCAACAGCGCCGCCCTGCCGCAGTTGATGGCGACTGCCGATGCGCTGAAGATGGAGATTTCAGCTGACGCGATCCGCCAGGCGGCGGAGGCGACGGTGTTTTCGGGCCAGTCGGTCGTCGGTGTGGTCAAGGTGCCCTTCAGCATCGCCGGCGGCGTGCTGCGGGCACAGAACGTGACGGCCGCCGACGGCAACGCAGCTTTTGCCGGCGAGGCGTCGCTCGACCTTGCGGCAGAACGCATCGATGCCGGCATCGACATGACTTTCCGTCCGGGTGACGAGGCGCTTGCTGGCGCTGAGCCGCGCGTGCGGCTCGGCTTCGCGGGACTGCTGGCATCGCCAGGCGTCAGCCTCGATGTTGCCGATCTCTCGAATTTCCTCTCGCTTCGGGCCTTCGAGCGCGAGCGCCGGCGCGTCGAGACGCTGCAGGCCAACGTGCTTGAGAAGCAGCGGCTGCGCCGCGAGGTGCAGCTCTACAAGGCAAAGGCGCAGCAGCGTGAAGTCGAGCGCCTGCGGGCGATCGCCGAAGAACGGCGCCGCGCCGCTGCGGCAGTCGAGGCGGAGCGGGTGAAGGCGGATCTCGCCGCCCGCGCCGAGGCGGCCCGCAAGGCGGCGGAAGAGGCTGCTCAGGCCGAACGCGAACGCCAGCAGCAACAGCAGCTGGGCGCGCCAGCGCAGGCGCAGCCGAATACAGGTACCGTCGAAGGCCCGCAGAAACCGGGCGGCCAGGGGCTGAATTTCGACGTCTTGCCCGACATTACCGTGCAATAGTCTTGCCGGCATCGCGGTTGCGCGCCGCATAGGCGTTGGCCTACTGCATGGTTCCTTAAATCCTATTCGATTTAAGGATAACAACAGGCAGCAATTCAAAGTGCTACAGCGACCTTTGCCCGTCTAATAAGACGCGCAAAGGTCGCTGTAGCTGTGCGTGCCGTCGGGCGTGCAGCTGTGCGGTTTGTCGCCCGCGTGCTCACACCGGACGATCACGCTTGGATCGTTTCCAGTTTAAGCGGAGTCGCAGAAATGCTCTGTCTCTTTGTTCTTACGCATTTCCTGACGGAAAACCGCCTCGCACTTTTCCTGGAAATGCTTGGGTCTCCAGCTCGCATTGGAGCATAGAATCTTTCGGCCAGGATTGCGAAGCGTCGCCGCGTCCCGGTTCAGAAGTGGATGGCAACGCCGAGGATCGGTCCGTGTTGCACGGCGTCGAACTTGAAGCCGTCGTCGCTGTAGTCGACGCCGAGTGCGCGGTAGCCGGCGACGACTGAGATCGTATCCGTGAACTTGTAGCCGAGACCGAGCGCTGCATCCCAGTCGAGATCCGCGCCGCCCGCACCGACCAGCCCCCAGCCGGTCATATAGAACTCGGGCGTGAAGTAATAGGCGCCGCGCAAGCCCGCGACCGCATCGACCCATGTCGCACTGTCTTCGCGTTTCCTACCGTTGAGCAGGCCGCCTGAGAACGAAAGCGTCGAATCAACCGACCAGACTTTCAGGCCGCCGACGAAATCCAGGTTGGACGATTGATCTTCGTAGATCGCATAACCGACGCCAAGCAATCCGGCAAAGGTCTTCGATTTCACATCGACGCTATTGGCAAGAATGCCGTTCGGCGTGTGGCCGTCGGCGGAAAGGTCGGTATAGATCACGTCGCCGAAGATGCTGTAGGGCCCGTTGCGGGCTTCGCCCGTCGCCATGAAAGCGAAATCGAGATGGTCCCAGATATCTCCGAAGCTTGAATCGATGTGCACCTCAGGGAGACCGAACTGGGCGGTGTCGCCCGTCAGGCCCGCCATCCAGAAGTAGGGTGCAACGGTGAACTTCCAGCCGCTCTCCGTCTCCTGCTGTTGGGCTGTGGGTGCAAGAAGGGGTGCGATATCGGCGGCGCTGGCGATGGCGGCCGATGACAAAGTCAAACACGTGGCCAGACCGATACGAGCATAGAGCTTCATGGGTTCCTCCCTCTCCTGTCCAGCCAGCGACTCTCGCGCGCTGGCAACTGTATGATTGTTTGAAATTAGTGCAGTCTAAACAAGCCCATTCGCGTTTATTGCCGGATCAAGCGTTACCGAAATGCCCGAGCTGTGGCGCCAAGCACACAGAAACCGGTGGGATGGGCCACAGTTGCAATCTCAAGTCTATGTTTCTGTCGGCGTGTGCTTCAAATTTTCCCGGATTGGTGTGTTCAGGGACGGGTGCTGAGGCATGCATCTGGTTTGTGAAGGCAATCCCGCTCCTGCGCCGAATGCCTGCTTTTGCGCGCTGAAATGGGGAGACCCCTAAAATCCTAATGGATTGATTGAGCAGGAGTTAGCATCCTGCCTTCACAGTGAGGCCTGCAACGGGGGGTGGCATGAAGTCGCTGGAGCAGGGCCTTGATCGCCGCGCGATCATCTGGATCATGAACTGGACGTTTTCAGGCACTGCCGGCTGCACGGCCGTTGCCCTTCTCATCACTTATTACTACATCGTCCCGTTCGGCGGCGAGCTGATGGCGACCTCAATGCGCCTTGCGCTGTTCATTCCGCTGCTGCTGGCCATCCCGCTTTTCGCCTTCATCGGCATCAAGCTCCAACAGTTGGCACTTGCCAACGATCTTCTGACGCTGGCCAGTCGCTATGACGGCCTGACGGGCTGTCTCAACCGTGCCGCCTTCACATCGGATGTCACCGCATTCTTTGCCGATCAGGACCTCGAGCCGTTTCCGCCGACGTCGGCGCTGATGGTGCTGGACGCCGACCACTTCAAACGCATCAACGATTGCCACGGCCATCTGGCCGGCGATCAGGCATTGGTGGCGATAGCAACCGAGATGCGCCAGGCAGTGGACGGTAGCGGCCTGACGGGGCGCCTCGGCGGAGAGGAATTCGGCGTTTTCGTTCCCTATGCCCGTCCCGAAACGATAGGGGCGATGGCGGAGCGAATTCGGTTGGCGGTGGCCGAGCGCGGGCAGGCGATCGCGCCGGGCGCAGAGCCAGTCACTGTCAGCGTCGGTGTGGCGCTGTTCAGCTATCCCGCCCACTATGAGGATGTCTTCAAGATCGCCGACGACCAGCTCTATCTCGCCAAGAATACCGGGCGCAACCGGGTTTGCCTGGTCGAGTATTTGCGTCGGCCGGGCGGCATCAGGGCGATGGCAAACCAGCTGCGCGAGGGGCTTGCAGGCGTCTTCACCGAGACATTCGGAAGCGGCCGCGATGAGCCAGGCGAAGAGCCGTCAAGTGTCGCTGGCCGCTGACAGCTCTATATTCGCCTTGATCCAGTCGAGAACGTAGACGCGGAGCGCCGAAGACAGGTTGCTGTCGGCGCCACGCGCATCGTCGATCTCGACGATCAGTTGGGCGATCGGCATGGCGCGGGCGGCCGCGATCGTCTTCAGCTCCAACCAGAACGGATCTTCCAGCGAGAAGCTGGTGCGGTGGCCGTGCAAGGTGGCGGAGTGTTTTCGGATCATCGCCGGAGCTCGCAAATTGATTCAAGTCGTTGGCGGTTTGATTCGGGACGTTGCTGCAAGTCATTGAAGCGGAATCGCTTTTTTGCAGGTCGTGCGCCGGGTTCGACGTTCTAAAGCGCGTCGCGATCTCTACAGCGCCGCGCGTCTTATTAGACGCGCAAAGGTCGCTGTAACGCTTTAAACGTTCCGCAGCCGTTCGTGCGCGCGGCGCTTCAGTCCTCGGCCTCGTCAGGTCGATCGCCGGAAGGTTCGCGGCGCCCCTGGTCGAGGGCCTTTGCCGCCTTCGCATTCAAGGCGTCGGTCAGCGATTTCTCGGCCTTGGTGCGGCCGAACGAGATGCGGTTCTGTTCGGCCTGCTTTTCTTTTTCGGCGCGGGCATTGCGCTTGCGGAACTGGCGTAGATTGACGACGTCACCACTCATGCCGCGTCCTTTCGCTTGCCTCAGTTCTTCTTGCGGAAGGAGTCGAGCGAAACCACCGAGCCGCCGCCGTTCTTGGCGTCGCCGGATTTTTCCGGGTCCTTGGGCGGCACTTCGCCATCGGTTTCAGGAACGGGATAGGCGGTGATCTCCGCCGATTCGGCCTCTTCCTCTTCGGCCGTCGCCACGTCGAATTCGAGTTCGAAATTGACCGAGGGGTCGTAGAAGCCGCGAATGGCATTGAACGGAATGACCAGCCGCTCCGGCGTATCGGAGAAGGACAGGCCGATTTCGAAGCCGGCCTCGGAAACCTTGAGTTCCCAGAACTGGTGCTGCACGACGATGGTCATCTGCTCGGGATACTTGGATTTCAGGTGCTGCGAGATGCGAACACCCGGCGCGCCGGTCAGGAAGGTGATGAAGAAATGGTGCTCGCCGGGCAGGTGGCCGGTGGCCGCAACCTCGGTCAGCACCTTGCGGATGACGCCGCGAAGCGCGTCCTGCGCCAGAATGTCGTAGCGAATGTGGTCCTGGCCCATGAGATTCCCGTCTTTCTCGAACTCAATTCTACTGTCGGCTTTCCATTGCCCGTCTCGATATGACGAGTCAATTATTCAAGCATCTATAGACCATTTCGAAGCGGGGGAGAAGGTGAAGGCTTCTGTTGCCAGGTGCCTTCGGACCCCGCCTTACGGTGCTACCCGGAAGGACTTGATTTGAAGTGTCGCACCGCCGTTAGGCAGCGAGACGTGCTTCAGCATAGTTGTCGTTTGCAACTATAAGTTTAGCCCGATAACGGTGGTACAATGCCGAGCAAAAAGTCGATCTTTACGCCCTTGTCGATCCTATTTCGCCCCCATCAAAAGCCGGTCATCGAAATCTCGACCGGTTTTTGGTGGAGGCGCCGGGTACCGCCCCCGGGTCCAATGGGTTTATTTCACCGCCCGTTTATTGCCATAGCCGCCCGAAGACGGCATCTGTCATATAGGTCTTTCCGGCGCTGAAGAAAAGGGGAAAGCACGGATATATCGCAGCTTTTCCAAAACCCCTGACATGCCAAACGCCTTGACATGAATGGCAGCCGTGAAAAACTCCGGCTGCTGCACGCGGCCTGCAAGGGCGCTGCGGTTTATCGAGCAAGATCAATCTGGAGGCATCATGACTGACTATCTCGCAGATGTGCAGAAGTATGACAGCGGCGCCGACGAAGCTGTTGTGAACAAGATCGTGCGCCATCTCGGCATTGCACTGCGCAACAAGGATTCCTCGCTCGTGTCGGCCACGGACCCCAAGGAACTCGATCGCGTTAGGGAAAAATGGTGCGAGAAGAAGCTCGGCGTCGTGGGTGCGGAAGCGGATGCGGCCATTTCGGCGACGACGAAGGCGATGTCGGCAGATCGATCCAAGTCACGCGTGACCTTCTATTATCTGGTGGCCAAGAACCTCGGTAAGCTGCAAACGCTGTAGATCACGTTCATTGTGAAGGCGGGATGCAGGCGGAAAACCGCGCGCACTTTCCTTGATCCCGCTTTGAGCGCGGCTGAATATGCGGGATAAACACCCCCGGGACATTGGTTTGCCGCCGGCTTCACCCTAAATTTGGGACAACACGAATCGGCGGCGCCAGACCATGCAGCAATATCTCGACTTCCTCGACCATGTGATGACCAGCGGAACCGACCGGGGTGACCGGACGGGAACGGGGACGCGCTCGGTCTTCGGCTACCAGATGCGTTTCGATCTTTCGCAAGGCTTCCCGGTGCTGACCACCAAGAAGCTGCACCTGCGCTCGATCATCCACGAACTGCTGTGGTTCCTGAAGGGCGAGACCAATATCGCCTATCTCAAGGAAAACGGCGTCAGCATTTGGGACGAATGGGCGGACGAAAACGGCGATCTCGGGCCCGTCTACGGCTACCAGTGGCGCTCCTGGCCGGCGCCGGACGGGCGGCATATCGACCAGATCGCCGGTCTTGTCGAAAGCCTGAAGACCAATCCGAACTCGCGCCGTCATATCGTTTCCGCCTGGAACCCGGCGCTGGTCGACGAGATGGCCCTGCCGCCGTGCCATTGCCTGTTCCAGTTCTATGTCGCCGACGGCAAGCTTTCCTGCCAGCTCTATCAGCGTTCGGCCGACATCTTCCTCGGCGTGCCGTTCAACATCGCCTCCTACGCGCTTCTGACGATGATGGTGGCGCAGGTGACCGGGCTGAAGCCGGGCGATTTCGTCCATACCTTCGGCGACGCGCATATCTACCACAACCATTTCGACCAGGCACGGCTGCAGCTTGCCCGCACGCCGAAGACGCTGCCGACCATGCAGATCAAGCCAGACGTCAAGGATCTGTTTTCGTTCCGTTTTGAAGACTTTACCCTGGTCGGCTACGAAGCTGATTCAACCATCAAGGCGCCGATCGCCGTCTGAGGCGTCGTCGCCTCGGGGGTGCGGGCAGGCGGTCGATACGGGCATTCGCGTAACGGCGGCAGACCGGGAGGGTTTGCCGTTTCTTACGGAGTTCAGATGTTACAGCGGCCTTTGCGCATCATGTTCGGCGAGGCGCTGTCGGGAGGTTTCGATGCTGACGCTCGTCCACGCACCCTTGTCGCGCTCGTCGCGTATCGTCTGGCTGCTCGAGGAGATCGGCGCGGAATACGAGATCCGCTATGTCTCGATCCGCCGCTGGGATGGCACCGGCGCACCCGACGACAACAATCCGCATCCGCACAAGCAGGTGCCGGCGCTCTTGCACAAGGGTGCGCTGATCTGGGAATCGGCGGCCGTGGTACAATATCTCACCGACCTTCACCCCGAATGCAGTCTCGGCCGGGCGCCCGGCCATCCCGAGCGCGGCGCCTATCTCTCCTGGCTTGCCTATTATGCCGGCGTGATCGAGCCGACGGCGCTGGCCCACATCACCGGCGCGACGATCAACAATCCGGCGCAGGCGCGGCTCTACAGCGAAATGTGCGCCCATGTGATCGACGTGCTCAACCGACAGACCTATCTGCTCGGCGCGACGATGAGCGCCGCCGACCTGCTTTTGGCCAGCGCACTGCAATGGATGCGCAAGATCCTGCCCGAGAGTGAGGTCGTCGACCGCTATATCCGGGTGGTCACGGACCGGGCAGCCTATGTCAGGGCAAGTGAAATCGACAGCAAACCGAATGGGTTCCATGACTGATACCAGCACCAACGAGCCGAAAATCTCCATCGTCGTCGCGGTTGCCGCCAACGGCGTCATCGGCCGCGACGGCGATCTGCCGTGGCGGCTTTCCACCGATCTCAAGCGCTTCAAGGCGCTGACGATCGGCAAGCCCGTGATCATGGGGCGCAAGACCTGGGCCTCGATCGGACGTCCGCTGCCCGGCCGAGCGAACATCGTCATCAGCCGCAGCGCAGATTTTACTGCTGAGGGCGCGACCGTCGCGCATTCGCTGGAGGAGGCGCTGGGCGCAGCGCGGCGCGAAGCGTCGGCATCAGGGGCAGACGAGATCTGCGTTATTGGCGGCGGCGAGATCTACCGGCAATCGATCGGCGTCGCCGATATCCTGCACATCACAGAGGTTCAGGCGGAAGTCGAAGGCGATACTCGCTTTCCGGATATCGACCCTGACGTTTTCGACAAGGTGTTCGAAGAGGACCTGCCGCAGGGCGAGAAAGACAGCCATGCCATGCATTTCGTGACGTGGCGGCGCCGGGCCACGCGCTAATGCATGCCTCCTAAAATCGGCATCGATCTAAGGAGAAAGTTATGCAGCGAGTTTGAAGCGCTGTCCTTGGCGCGTCATGTTTGGCGCGCCGCGCGTAATGGGCCATTCGTCAACTATTTTGAACCATTTACGGTGAACTCTGGCGTATCGCGTTGAAAGCGGTGCATGTCATACCTATAACGGGTTCACATCGTGGACGTCCGTGCATTCGCGCGGCAGTTCAGCGTGAGCAGTATTCAAAAGAGAGGTTTTGATGCCCTGGAGCAATCAGAATGGCGGCGGCGGCCCTTGGGGCGGCGGCGGCGGCGGAGGCAATCAGGGGCCATGGGGCCAGGGGCCGAACCGGCCGCGTGGCGGCGGCAAGGGCGGACCGCCGGATCTCGAAGAGATCATTCGCCGTGGCCAGGATCAGCTGAAGAACGTCGTTCCCGGCGGTTTCAACGGCGGCATCTTCGCCATCGTCGGCCTGCTGATCGTCGGCTTCATCCTGATCAACTCGATCTACACCGTCCAGCCGGATGAACGCGGCGTCGAAATGCGCTTCGGCAAGCCGAAGGACGAGATCTCGATGCCGGGCCTGCACTATCACTTCTGGCCGCTCGAAACCGTCGAGTTCGTCAAGATCACCGAGCAGCAGCAGAACATCGGCGGCCGCAACAGCGGTCAGTCCAATGCCGGCCTGATGCTCACCGGCGACCAGAACATCGTCAACGTTCAGTTCTCGGTGCTGTTCTCGGTCACGGATCCGAAGGCCTACCTCTTCAACGTCGAAAATCCGGCTGACACGCTGCAGCAGGTCGCCGAAAGCGCGATGCGCGAAGTGGTCGGCCGTCGTCCGGCCCAGGACATTTTCCGCGATAACCGTCAGGCGATCGCCGCCGACGTGAAGAGCACGATCCAGGCAACGATGGACAGCTACGGCGCCGGCGTTTCCGTCAACACCGTGGCGATCGAGGATGCGGCCCCGCCGCGCGAAGTCGCCGATGCGTTCGACGAAGTGCAGCGTGCCGAGCAGGACGAAGACCGCTTCGTCGAAGAAGCCAACCAGTACGCCAACCAGATCCTCGGCAAGGCCCGCGGTCAGGGCGCGCAGATCCGCGAAGAGGCAGCCGCCTACAAGGGCCGCGTCGTCAAGGAAGCGCAAGGTGAGGCCCAGCGCTTCATCTCTGTTTATGACGAATATTCAAAGGCGCCTGATGTAACCCGCAAGCGTCTCTATCTCGAAACGATGCAAGGCGTTCTCGGCAAGTCGAAGAAGGTCATCATCGACGAGAAGAACGGGCAGGGCGTCGTGCCCTATCTGCCGCTGAATGAAATCGGTCGGCCGGCACAGTCGGGAGGCGCACAGTGATCAACAATCGTACTTCAATCATCCTGATCCTGCTCGCCGTCGTCCTGGTCGGTCTCTATTCGTCGATCTTCGTGGTCAACGAACGCCAGCAGGCGATCGTCGTTCGCTTCGGTCAGATCCAGGACGTCAAGACCCAGCCGGGCCTCTACTTCAAGCTGCCCTTCGCCTTCATGGATGCCGATCGCGTGCAGTATGTCGAAGACCAGGCCCTGCGCTTCGATCTCGACAACATCCGCGTCCAGGTTTCGGGCGGCAAGTTCTATGAAGTCGACGCCTTCGTCATCTACAAGATCGCCGATCCCCGTCGCTTCCGCGAAACCGTTTCGGGCGACCGCGATTCTGCCGAGGCACGTCTGCGCACCCGTCTCGACGCATCGCTGCGTCGCGTCTACGGTCTGCGTGGCTTCGAGGCAGCGCTGTCCGACGAGCGTGCATCGATGATGCGCGAAGTTCGCGCCGACCTCAAAACCGATGCCGAATCGCTCGGCCTCAACATCGAGGACGTTCGCATCCGTCGCACAGACCTTACGCAGGAAGTCTCGCAGCAGACCTTCGACCGCATGAAGGCTGAGCGTCTGGCGGAAGCCGAACTGATCCGTGCCCGCGGTAACGAAGCCGGCCAGCGTCGCCGCGCCATCGCCGACCGTCAGGTCGTCGAGATCGTCGCCGACGCCCAGCGCGAATCGGAAATCCTGCGCGGTGAAGGCGAAGCCGAACGGACGAAGACCTTTGCCGACGCATTTGCGCGCGATCCGAAGTTCTTCGAATTCTACCGTTCGATGACCGCCTATACGGAGTCCATCGGTAGCTCGGACACGACGCTCGTGCTGTCGCCGCATTCGGAGTTCTTCCGTTATTTCAATGACTCGGAAGGCAAAGCACCGGCTGCGACAGAGACGCAACCGGCGACCGGGAACTAAGCGGACAATGTCCGACTTTCTGACCGGGATTGCTTTTTTCCTGATCATCGAGGGGCTGGTGTACGCACTGGCCCCTTTGGTTTTAGTGGAATTGGCGAAGCGTTTGCCGTATGTCCCGGAGCATCAGCTTCGACTGGCCGGGGTATTTTCCGTTGCCGCCGGTGTCGGACTTGTCTGGTTGCTTCGAGGATAATGCGAATGCCACATAAACTGCTGATCCGGCTGGTCGATGCCGAATATGCGATCACCCGTCTCAATGTCGGTTCCCAGATGCCGGAATGGCTGCCGGGGCCGGGTTTCTGGACCGTGTCCAGCTCGCGAGAGGAAATGACCCTCGTCTGTCGCGCCGCGCGCGTCCCTTCCAGCACCCAGAGTTCGCTCGGCTGGCGCTGCTTCCGTATCGAACAGCATTTCAGCGTCGACGTGCCCGGCGTGCTTTCTTCCGTGCTCAGGCCGCTGTCGGCCGCGGGCATCGGCGTCTTTGCCAATTCGACCTTCAGCACCGACTATATCTTCGTGCCGGGCTCCGATCTCGACAAAGCGGTGCAGGCGCTGAAAGAGCACGGGCACGAGATCACCATCTGATCTACTGCATAATTCCTTAAATCGGATTCGATTTAAGGAGAAATTATGCAGTGAGCCTGAAGTGCTACAGCGTCCTTAGCGCGTCATATTTGACGCGCGGCGCTGTAGGCTCCGTATCCGCACTTTCGAGCGGATCAGAAAATCGTGTCTGGACGCTTCTGAATTCCGCCGTATCTTCACTGGAAGATCGGGTGCAACGTGATCCCCGGATCGCGTCGCTGTCACCGGCTGCATAAGTCTTCCGATCGGGATCGATCGTGGGATAAATTATGCGGCAAATCAAAGTCGCTGCAGCGACCCTTGCTCTTTGTCGGGCGCATGGGGCTGCAGAGCATCGCATGACGCGGCTACCTTCAAGGGCGCCGCACCGCCGAGACAATGTGAGGAGCTCCGCGAATTGTCCACTCGATCGAAATCCTTCGGCGCTCTGGCGCTGGCCGCCACGCTGCTTCTGTCCAATGCGGCCATGGCGCAGACGGCCGCCGTTCGCCCGCCGAGCAATGGCCCCGCATCCGTCGCCGACCTTGCGGCCGGCCTGCTTGATGCGGTCGTGAACATTTCGACGTCCCAGCGCGTCAAGAACGACGACGATGCGCCGACGCCGCAGGTGCCGGAGGGCTCGCCCTATCAGGACTTCTTCGACGAGTTCTTCAAGGGGCAGGGCGACAAGGGCGGCAACCGCCAGCGCACCGTCAATTCGCTCGGCTCCGGCTTCGTCATCGATCCCGCCGGCGTCATCGTCACCAACAATCACGTGATCGAGGGTGCCGACGATATCGAAGTGATCTTCGCCAATGGCAGCAAGCTGAAGGCCAAGCTCGTCGGCAAGGATACCAAGACCGACCTCGCGGTGCTCAAGGTCGAGCCGAAGACGCCGCTGAAGGCAGTACCCTTCGGCGATTCCCGCAAGATGCGGATCGGCGATTGGGTCATGGCGATCGGCAACCCGTTCGGCTTTGGCGGCTCTGTCTCCGTCGGCATCATCTCGGCGCGCGGCCGGAACATCAATGCCGGCCCCTACGACAATTTCATCCAAACGGACGCCGCCATCAACCGCGGCAACTCGGGCGGCCCGCTGTTCAACATGCAGGGCGAGGTGATCGGCATCAACACGGCGATCATTTCGCCGACGGGCGGCTCGATCGGTATCGGCTTCTCGGTTCCGACCGAGCTTGCCGCCAATGTCGTGCTGCAGCTGAAGGATTTCGGCGAGACGCGGCGCGGCTGGCTTGGCGTGCGCATCCAGCCGGTGACGGACGATATCGCTGAAAGCCTGAAGATGGCCTCGCCGCGCGGCGCTCTGGTCTCGGGCATTATCGAGGGCGGGCCGATCGCCAAGGGCGAGATCAAGGCCGGCGACGTCATCATCAAGTTCGATGGCAAGGACGTCTCCGAGATGCGCGACCTGCCGCGGGCGGTCGCCGAAAGTGCCGTCGGCAAGGCCGTCGACGTGGTGATCATCCGCGACGGCAAGGAGCAGACGGTCAAGGTCACGCTCGGACGGCTCGAGGATGGCGAGGGCATCGCCAATGCCGCGGTAACCACCAATGAAGAAGGCGGCGAGGACAAGAAGACGGATCAGCCGCCGGCAGCCGAGCTGCCCGCCACCGACACGGTGCTCGGCATGAAGCTGACCACGCTCAATGCCGAAAGCCGCAAGAAGTTCGGCATTGCCGACGATGTCGAAGGCGTGGTGATCGCCGAGGTCCAGGCAGGCTCTGCCGCCGCCGAGCGGCGGGTGGAGCCGGGTGACGTTATCGTCGAGGTCGGCCAGGAAGCGATGGATACGCCTGACGACGTCTCCGAGCGCGTTGAAGAGCTGAAGTCCGACGGCCGGCGCAATGCGCTGCTGATGCTTTCCAACAAGACCGGCGAATTGCGCTTCGTCACCGTGCGCATGGAATAGGACGGCGTGGCGCGATGGCCTTTTCCTGAATCCTTTCAGGATGATCGCGCCGTTCTCTCCCGGCTTGATTCCGATCCCTGAGATTTCGATTCAAGGCGGTGTCTTCCCTGAACCGGCAGCGGTCGAAGCTCAGTATTATGCGGTGGCGCTTCGGGCGATCTACAGCGTCGCGCGTCTTATTGGACGCGCAAAGGTCGCTGTCGCACTTTGAATTGCTGCATGTTTGGTAGGTCCTGTCTTACGTCCGGCACTGTGGTGACGGGCGGTGGCCGCTGTCTTGGAGGTACCGCCTGCAGCGCCGTTGGGGAAAGCGGTGCGGCGGCCCCCCCCTCAGTCTTTGGCGCAGGGCACGCCGTGGCTGGCGGTCCGTTCCGGTCGGGTGCGGTGTATGTCGTGCCGCAGGGGCTGAAAGGTCATCAGGCGCAGCGCGTCGATCAGGGTCTCGAGGATGGCGTACATGGCCGGATCCTCCTTTCTGGTTCCTCATTTCAACGCACTTGTCGCAAAGGCTCAAACGAGTTTACAGTTGTCTTCGGATGACTTGAGGTTATGCATGAAGCGCGGCCGTCTGCCCCTGACAGCGTTGCGGAGTTTCGAGGCTGCGGGCCGGCTCGAAAGCTTCACGCTGGCTGCCGGCGAGCTTTTCGTTTCCCAAGCCGCAATCAGCCGACAGATCCGCGAGCTGGAAAACCTCATCGGCCGGCCGCTGTTTGAGCGGCGCCACCGCAGCGTCAGCCTGACGGTCGAGGGCCGGTCGCTGCTTTCGGTGCTGACCTCCGCCTTCGACATGGTGGGAGACAGCCTGGAGGCGCTCTCCGGGCACAAGCCTGGCCATACGCTGAGGGTCAGTGCCGAACCGTCCCTTACCGGCTGCTGGCTGGTTCCGCATCTGGCGGAGTTCCAGAGCGAGCATCCCGAGATCGACCTGTTGATCGACGCCGACCCGCGGCTTGTGGAGTTTCGCAGCGGGGACGCTGATATCGCCATGCGTCACAGCTTGAAGCTCTCCTCCTGGCCGCGCGTCGAGGCGCGACGGCTTGCGCAGGTGGAGATGATCCCGGTGATCGCGCCGGAGCTTGCCCGGTCCGGCAGGCCCTTGTTGATGCCTGTCGATCTCATGCAGCATGCGCTCCTGCACGAGGACAATCGCGAAGCATGGCAGCAATGGTTCACTGCTGCCGGGGCGGGACCGGTTCGCATCGAGCGGGGCGCGATCTTTACCGATGGCGCCATGGTGCTGCAGGCGGCGTTGCGCGGCAACGGCGTCGGGTTGGTCGATCGCGACCATGTGCGCGACGAGCTTGCGGCCGGGCGCCTGCTGCAGCCGTTCGATGTCTCGGTGCCCTATGGCGCCTTCTTTCTCGTGGCGCGGCGGTTCGACGCTTTGTCAGAGGCGGCGCAGGCGTTCGTCACTTGGGTCGAACGGAGTTATCCGGGGGCAGGGCGCGGGGGGTGACGTCTCGGATGGCGTTGCGAGATGTTCCGGGTGGGTCGCCCCTCATCCGCCTGCTGGCACCTTCTCGCCGCCTGCGGGGAGCAGGCTCGGATGTGACCGGACTGACAACGCGCAAACGTTGCGGATTGGCGAAGAGGGTTCGGCTTGCGCATCTCTCCCCGCTGGCGGGGAGAGATGTCCGGCAGGACAGTGAGGGGCAAGCGCAGCGTCATGAACTGCAAGCGGCTGACGGATGAACCCGCAAGCCGCCGTTTACCGGCGCCGCGGCGCTTTCACGCCACGTCCTTCGCCCGCTGTGCCTGCCATTCCGCCCGGGTGATTGCGTAGAGCACGTGGCGAACGAGCTGCGGTTTGTCGGCGGGGATGCGCGGGTGGTTGAAGTCGCGTGCGGGGTCGCGGTGCATTCCAAGGCGCGCCATCACCGCCGTCGAGCGGGTGTTGTCGGGGACGGCGAAGGAGACGATTTCGCGAAGGCCTTTTTCGTCGAAGCCGTAGCGCAGGAGGTCGGACGCTGCCTCGGTGATATAGCCCTTGCCCCAGAAGGGGGCGGCGAGCCGCCAGCCGATCTCGACGGTGCCTTTCGGCAGGTGGGGCTCGAGGTCGGTATAGGCGAGGCCGCAGAAGCCGATCGGCCGGTCGTCTTTTTTCAGCGCGACAGCGAAGAAGCCGAGCCCCGTTTCGGCGATGCCCTGGCCGACGCGGTCGAACAGCGCGTCGGTTTCCTCCCGGTTGCGGCGATGGGGGAAGAACGCCATCACCTCGGCATCATTGTTGATCTCGAAGAAGAGATCGCGGTCGGCCTCCTTCCAGGCGCGGATGCGCAGGCGTTCGGTCTCGGAAACGATCATCTGACGAAATCGGTCTTTCGATAGCCCTGCAGATAGAGAAGGGCCGTGAGGTCGCCATGGTCGATGCGGACCTTCGCCTGTTCGGCGACCACGGGCTTGGCGTGCAGCGCAACGCCGGTGCCGGCGAGCTGCAGCATGCCGAGATCGTTGGCGCCGTCGCCGACGGCAAGCGCCTCGTCGGTCGAAATGCCGAGGCGGCCGGCAATGTCGATGAGCGCATCGACCTTGGCCTGTTTGCCGAGGATCGGTTCGGCGACCTCGCCGGTCAGCGTGCCGTCCTTCTCGATCAGCGTATTGGCGCGGTTTTCCTGGAAGCCGAGCATGTCGGCGACCGGGCCGGTAAACACGGTGAAGCCGCCGGAGATGAGGGCGGTGTAGTAGCCCTTCGCCTTCATCGTGGCGATCAGCTCAGGGCCGCCCGGCGTCAGCGTGATGCGCCTGGCGATGACATCGCCTACGACGCTCGAAGGCAGGCCCTTCAGCAGCGCGACGCGCTCGATCAGCGCCGGCTCGAAGGCGATCTCGCCGTTCATGGCGCGGGCGGTGATGGCGGCAACCTTGTCCTTGAGGCCGACTTCGGCGGCAAGTTCGTCGATGCATTCCTGGCCGATCATGGTGGAGTCCATGTCGGCGATCAGAAGCTTCTTGCGCCTGGTGTCGGCGTCCTGGACGGCGACATCGACAGGCGTTCCGTTCAGCGCGCCGCGCAGCGCCGCCTCGGCGGCAAAGGGGTCCGTGCCGTCGGTGAGCGCCAGGTCGCAGGCGACGCCGTCGGCGAGCCAGTAGAGACCGGATGCCCTAACGGCGTCAGCGGCGGCTTCCGCGAGCGCTGGCGTCAGAACAGGATTTGACGGATTGGCGATAAGCGTGGCAACGAGAGCCATGGACAACAACCTTGAAACCGATACGGACGCGATCCTGATAACCGGGCCGACCGCCAGCGGCAAGTCCGCGCTTGCGGTCGAATTGGCGCGCCGGCATGACGGCGTGGTCATCAACGCCGACAGCATGCAGGTCTATGACACTTTGCGGGTGCTGACCGCGCGCCCTGACGAGGCCGATATGGGTGGCGTCGAACACCGTCTCTACGGCCATATGCCTGCCGGTCAGGCCTATTCGACCGGGGCGTGGCTGCGCGAGGCGCAAGCGCTCGTCGCCACGCTGCGCAAGACCGGCCGGTTGCCGGTCTTCGTCGGCGGCACCGGGCTCTACTTCAAGGCGTTGACCGGCGGGCTTGCCGACATGCCCGAAATTCCGGCCGCCATTCGCGAGCGGCTGCGCGAGCGGCTGATGCAAGAGGGGCCGGATGGGCTGCATGCCGAGCTTGCCGCGCGCGACCCGCAGACGGCAGAGACGCTGAAGCCCGGCGACGGCCAGCGTATCGTGCGCGCGCTCGAAGTGGTGGAGGCGACCGGCCAGTCGATCCGCCTCTACCAGCAGAAGAGCGGCCCTGAGATCATCGATCCGCAACGGGCGCGAAAGCTTGTCGTGCTGCCGGATCGCAAGGTGCTGCACGATCGCATCAACCGCCGCTTCGGTATGATGCTCTCCGGTGGGGCGATCGACGAGGTGCGTGCGCTCTTGGCGCTGAACCTCGATCCGGCCATGCCCGTGATGAAGGCGATCGGCGTCAGCCAGATTGCCGCGCTCCTGCGCGGCGAGATCGATGAGGCCGAGGTGATCGAGACCGGCGCCGCCGCAACCCGGCAATATGCCAAGCGGCAGATGACCTGGTTTCGCAACCAGCTCGACGACAGCTGGCAGCGCATCGAGAATGCTGCCGAGGCTATTTGAGTTCCGGCGGGCGATCGCACCACCGGATAACGATGTGTAAAATTCAGACTTGCAGGACAAAGCCGCCATTCTCGGCGGCTTTGTCGTTTGGTGCGGAAGTGTCGTGGTCAAGACGCGCCGCGGTCGACGGCGCGGCTATGCGGGCGACCACCTTCGGGATAGGTGATCAGTTGCCTGTTGGCATCGGGATACTAAAACCGTCCTTTGACAACTCATCGCGTAGCCACTGGAATTGTTGGTATTTCGAGATCTCGATCGGACCGGAGTAGCTCGCGCTCTGCAGCTTGCGCGGCGGATACTTTACATAGGTTTCCATCAGCTGTTTGATCGCGTCGCCGATGGTGACCATCGTCCAGGTGCGCTCCGTGTAGTTGTTCATGAAGATGTCGTAGCGCTCCTGCGGGTCCTGCCAAAGATCGAAGACCTGCGGGACCGTTGCGACATATTTGGATGCGCCCTTCCAGCCAAGGTTCGAATCGACCGCCAGTCCTCCCGTCGACTGACCGTCGTCGCCGCGCAAATTGAACACCGCCTTGTAATTGCCGACGCGGGCAGCGCCGGGCGAAAGTTCGTTCTCGGTGAAGTAGAACCAGGACGTGCGTTCCGACTTGCCCGTACCGAGCAGGATCGGCGACATGTCATAGCTGTCGAAGATGGTCGGCTGGCCCTCGCGGTCCTTATCCGGCAGGGCGACGCCGGCGACGGAGGCGAAAGTCGCCATCAGATCAAGCCCGCCGACGATATCGTGGTTCTTGCTGTTTGGCTTGACCTTGCCCGGCCAGACAGCGATGGCGGGAACGCGATTGCCGCCTTCGCGAACGGTACCTTTGGTGCCGCGGAATGGCGTGTAACCGGCGTCGGGGTACACGTCCTGCCAGGCGCCGTTATCGGTGGTGTAGAACACGAGGGTATTTCTGTCCAAGCCGGTTTCATGGAGTTTGTCCATGATGCGGCCAATGCGGGTGTCCAGTTCCACGATGCTGTCGGCATACTTCGATTTCGACATCGACTTATGCTCGAACTCCGGTGCAGGCAGGTTCGGCTGGTGCACCTTCATGAAGTTGACGCTGATAAAGAATGGCTTGTCGGATTTGGATGCGTCGTCGAGGAAGCCAACGGCGGCCTTCTCGACGTAGCTATCGAAGAACGGAATACCGACAACACCCGGTGCACCGTTGATCGTCGGCGTATCGACGTACTGGCCGTTGATCTTGAACTCTTCCACGGCTTTTTCACCCGCTTTGCCTGACAGAGCGCCTTTGGTCACTTTCTGGAACATCGCCCGCAGCTTCGGATCCATGTCGGGGAACCGCAAAATCCGCTCGATGGCAGCCGACCTACCTCGTTACCGTTACAGAGTTGACATTTCTCCACATTAGATCACCCTAAATTGTAATCTGGACTGCAGGGGTAATCTGGTCGTCGGCATTATCTGGAAATGTCTTTCAGGCGGCCATCATGGGGATGGCGGCTTTCGTTTCTCGGGCAGGGTCCGATGGGTACTAAGCGCACAAGACGGATCTTCTTCATCGAGTTCTATCGCCAGCTTGGCGTTGTCTGGCCAATCCTGTCCGGCATGCTTGGCATCATGCTCGGGTGCGGCCTGTTGATCGGGCGAATAGAGGAATGGCGGATGATGGACACGCTGTATTTCACCTTCGTGACCGGTCTTACCATCGGCTACGGCGATCTGGTGCCGAGCCACTTGTCTTCGCGCGTGCTGGCCTTGCTTATCGGTCTTACGGGGATTGTGCTCACCGGCCTCGTGGCAGCCGTCAGTGTCCAGGCGCTGAGGACTACGGCCGATGATAGCAACGGGCGAGATTCGCCAGACTGAGCCTTGTTTGCTGTCGCCGGCCGCATTCCGGTCGAGAAGCCTCGATGCATTTGGGGGTCTCATGAGCCAGCTTTGGCACGAAATTCGGCACACTCCGCTCCTCTGGCTCCTGGTCCTGGGGCCGTTGGTGCTGGTGGCGCATAGTGCCGCACCCGATGCGCACACGCTGCTTTTCCTGCTTTCGGTCTTGGCGATCATTCCGTTGGCAACTTTGTTGAGCCATGCCACCGAAGCCGTCGCCGCCAGGACGGGCGACACGGTCGGCAGCCTTCTCAACGCAACACTCGGCAATCTGACCGAGCTTATCATTGCGCTGGCCGCCTTGCGGCTTGGTCAGTACACGCTGGTGAAGGCCTCATTGGCCGGCGCCATCGTCTGCAACACGCTTTTCATGCTGGGCGCTTCATTCCTGCTCGGCGGCCTGAAATACCACGTTCAGGACTACAATCGCGTCGGCGCCCGCCTGCAGACGAGCATGCTTTTCCTGGCAACGATCGCCCTTATCGTTCCGTCGGCAATGGCCGAGGCCGATAGTCTCGCAGCGGCACCGGACTTCATGCAGGAGTTGAGCTTCGGTCTGGCGATCGTTCTGATCATCGCATACGGGTTGGGCTTGTTCTTCTCCCTGAAAAGCCATCGCGAATTCTTCGGCAGCGTCGAGCATGCTGCCACCTCGGACGATGCTCCCTGGCCGTTGAGTGTTGCGCTTGCGACGTTGGCCGCCGTGACGGTCATGGTCGCCCTAGTCAGCGAAGTCTTCGTGGAATCGGTGCAGCAGGCGGCCGAGACGTTCGGAATGACGCCGGCATTCGTCGGGTTTATCGTCGTGGCACTGGTGGGGGCGGCGGCCGAAATGGCGTCGGCATTTTCCGGCGCTCGCAAAAACCGGCTGGACCTGAGCGTCGGCATTGCGCTCGGTAGTGCTGCCCAGATTGCCCTTTTCGTTGCTCCCGTTCTCGTGCTTTTGAGCTACGTCATCGGGCCGACGCCGATGGACCTGCAGTTCTGGCCGGGTGCGGTCACCATGGTGCTGCTCTCCACCATGACGGCCTTCATCGTCACGACCAGCGGCCGGGCCGCGTGGTTCGTAGGCGTGCTGATGCTCATGGTCTATGTGATCTTCGCCATGACGCTGTATCTGCTGCCGCCCAAGCTCTTGTGAGCTCGCACGCAGGCAAAGGACCCAGCTGTTCAGGGCAGGTTGATCTGCCAGGAAACGCCGAAGCGATCGTTGACCCAGGTGAAACGCCGGCTGAAGCCGTAATCCTCCGGTGGCATCAGTATCTTGCCGTCCTCAGCAAGAGCGGTGGAAAGACGAGTGAGTTCTTCCTCGCTGTCGCAATCGATGAAAAAGGAGAAGGACGGGGTGAAATCGAAGGCGTGGCTGACCGGGCTGTCGATGCATTTCACCGTCTGGCCGCCAAGGCGGAAGGCTGCCACCTTGACGCTGCCTTCGGCACCCTGTTCGCCAGGGCCATAGCGCTCGATCGACAGGATCTCGGCATCGGGAAACAGCGAGACGTAGAGCGCCATCGCGGTCTCGGCCCTGTTGCTGCCTTGGAACATCAGGAAAGGGGTGACGGCTGCTACCATGTCTGCCTCCTGCGTCGAATGTTTTGGCCGCACGCCGCGGCGCTGTTTTGATGTCGGCTTGGCCCCGTACTGGAGAACGGCCAGGTCGGCCCTGCGGTTCCCGCTCCTTTGACGCGCCCGTGCCTTTGCTGGCGCGAACGCGGGCGCACTTTTGCCGCACGCGGCGGGGGCGCACAAGTCTGTCCGATCTGCTGATGTCCGGTGGGGAGGGTGAAAACGCCTTGAGGGGCCGGCGCGAGCCGAAGCCTGCCGAGGCGCACCTGCGCGTCTCAGGGTTTGCGGATGATGCTGCCGAGCGGCCGCTTGAGCAGGCTGTCGCGCAGCGAGCCTTCGCGTCGCGGTTCGGTGGCGGGGCGGACAGCATAGGCATCAGTCGGTGGCGGCGGGCGATAGCCGGCCGCCGGCTCCGGTGTCTCGGTCAGAAGCTGCTGGCGGATCTGGTTGAAACGCTCGAGCTGCGGATTGCCGGGCTCGGGCGCGCGGGGCAGCATGTCGGGGCGATAGGGCTCGATCTCCGCTACGTCATCGTCGTCGAAGCCGGCAGGCGCCGGTTCGTCGCGGGTCTCGGGGCCCAGTTCTGCGGCCCAGAGCCGCTCGTCCTGCTCGTCGGTGGTGGCGGCCGCCAGATAGCTCTGCTGGAAATTCGAGATGTTCGGGCCGGTGATCGCCCGCATGCGGTTGACGATCGAGCGGATGTCGACGGTCGGCGGCGCGTCCTCGTCGACCCGGTCGATAATCCCGTGGGCGCGGGGCAGCCGCTCCTCGTTGACGCGGGTAAAGCGCATTCGCATGGGCACGGCGACCGCCTCGCCGAAGGCGATGGCTTCGCCGTTGCCAATCGATGAGATGAAACTGGTGGTCGAGATCGACGAGTTGGGAATGGCCGAGCGGATGATCTCCTGGTCGCGGTCGTTGGCGAGCCGCATGGCAAAGACCGTCGAGCACTGCGACAGGATCGTCGGGTCGAGTTCGCCCGGACGCTGGGTGATGATGCCGAGCGAGACCCCGTATTTTCGGCCTTCCTTGGCGATGCGGGCGATCGCCTGGCGCGTCGGCAGGAAGCCGAGCGACGGGTCGGCGGGCACATAGCGGTGTGCCTCTTCGCACACGACCAGCATGTGGATGCCGCCACTGCTCCAAAGGCCGATTTCGAACGCCATGCGGCAAAGCACCGAGGCGACGGAATTGACGACTTCCGACGGGATGCCTGCGAGTTGGAAGGTGGCGATCGGCCGGCCCTCGCCGGGAATGCGGAAGACCTTGGCGATCGTGTCCTGGATCGTGTCGGAGATCGTGTTCGACGAGAACATGAAGTGGTAGCGCGGGTCGTTGATCGCCGAGACGATCCTGACCTTGAGCGAACGCAGATGCGGCTTGTCGTTTCGCCCTTCGAGCCGGCCAATGCGCTCGTCGATCAGCGCCAAGAGGTCGGCGATGCGATAGGGCACGGGGGTATCGGCGGTAATCGAGCTCTTTTCCGTCTGGCGGCGCACGAGGCCGGACTCGGCGCTGCCCTTGAAGGCTTTCTTGGCGTCGGGAATGACGTCGCGCAGGATGTCGAGTTCTTCGGGGATGGCGGGACGGCCACGGAAAATGACCTCGGCGAACTCCTCCAGCCGGAAGAACCAGAACGGCAGGTCAAGCGTATCGGGGTCGATGACGACAGCAAGTTCCGGGAAGGCGGCGGCAAATTCGTTGTGCGGGTCGAGGATCAGCACGCGCAGTTTCGGATCGGCGGCAATCGCCTTGTTGAGCAGCAGCGTCACGGCGGTCGACTTGCCGACACCCGTGGTGCCGACGATGGCGAAATGCTTGGCCAGCATCGACGGCACATGGATCGTCGCGTCGAGGCTTTCGTCCTGGGTCAGCTTGCCGATGATGCAGCAATCGTCCTGGCCGGAATCGTAGATGCGGGCGAGATCGGCGGTGCGAATGCGATGGGCGACCGCACCAAGGTAGGGATACACGCTGATGCCGGCGGAAAACTCCTCACGGCCTCCGGGGCCGACATGGACTTCTCCCATCAGCTCGACCTCGATGCGGAAGGTGTTGTCGGTGTCTTCGCCCCATTCGCTGCTGGCCGTCTGCATGGAATAGACGAGGGCAACCACACGGTTTCTTCCGACCGTGATCGAGATCAGCCGGCCGACCGACCAGAGTTCCGTCAGCGAGGTTTCGCCCTTTTCCGCGACGGCAGCAATGGTTGCGCGCGAACCGCTGCACGCGACGACGCGGCCGAGGAAGCGATTGCCGGGCTTCAAGCCGTCGCGGCGATCCTGCTCTCCGGCACGCATCGAGGAATGAAGATCATTGTTCAGCAACGCACAACCCCGGCACAACGGTCCTTCATGTTAGCGCGGGGGATTTAACAAGTGGTTTCGGCATTGGCTGCGACGATCAGGCGCGAACGCTGCCAGCGACGCATGGCTGGTGCATTGCTCGCATCAATTTATGCGCGTACTCTAATATAATGAATTCAAAGTGTGCCTGAGCCACGGGAGATTTTCCTCATGAAAATTTGTCACAGCATGCTTGCGGGCGCAGGTTTTCTCGCCATGAGTTGCATCCCCGGGTTGGCGCAGGAGGTCAAAGGTCTCCCGGGTTCTCCGGACGCCACGATCACGATTGACGGCAAGCAGCTTCCCCAAGCCGATCCGCGCTTCGGCGGCGTGATCAATCAAAAGGCCTCGGAGTCGCAGCCCTGGTGGGCCCCGCGCATCGCGCCGCCGCAGGGCGCTCCCAACGTGCTGCTTATCATGACGGACGATGTGGGCTTCGGTGCGCCCGGCACCTTTGGTGGCGTCGTCCCGACGCCTGCTCTCGATCGCATCGCCAACGAGGGCCTGCGTTTCACGAACTTCCACTCCACATCGCTGTGCTCGCCTTCACGAGCGGCATTGATTACCGGCCGCAACCATCACGTCGCCGGCTTCGGTGTCGTTGGTGAGATGGCAACGGGATATCCTGGCTATAACTCGATCATCCGCAAGGAGAACGGCACCATCGGCACCATTCTCAGGGACCATGGCTATGCCACCTCGTGGTTCGGCAAGAACCACAACACGCCCTTCTATCAGTCAAGCCAGGCGGGCCCGTTCGACCAATGGCCGAGCGGAATGGGCTTCGAATATTTCTACGGCTTCGTCGGGGGCGACGCGAGCCAGTGGCAACCGAACCTGTTCCGCAACACCACGGCCATCTACCCGTTCGAGGGCAAGCCCGATTGGAACCTGACCACGGCAATGGCCGACGATGCCATACAGTACATGACGCAGTTGAAGGAGATCGCGCCAGACAAGCCGTTCCTCGTCTACTACGTGCCCGGCGGCACCCACGCGCCGCACCATCCCACGCCGGAATGGATTAAGAAGATCGGCGATATGCATCTCTTCGACGAGGGCTGGAACAAGCTTCGCGAGACCATCTTTGCCAACCAGAAACGGCTGGGCATCATGCCCGAAAATGCCAAGCTGACGCCTTGGCCGAAGGAACTGCCGGAATGGGATACCCTCAATCTTGAGCAGAAGAAGCTCTTAATCAAGCAAGCGGACGTTTATGGAGCCTATCTCGCCTATACCGACAATGAGATCGGCAGGGTCATCCAGGCGGTCGACGATCTGGGCGAACGCGACAACACGCTGATCATCTACATCAGCGGCGACAACGGTGCGAGCGCCGAAGGCATGGTCAACGGCACGCCGAACGAGTTCACGACGTTCAACGGCGTTCCGGTCCCGGTGAAAGACCAGTATCTCTGGTACGAATTCTGGGGGTCGGACCGCACGTTCCCGCATTTCTCCGCTGGTTGGGCGTGGGCGATGGGCACGCCGTTCAAATGGATGAAGCAGGTGCCGTCGCACTTCGGCGGAACGGCTCAGGGCATGGCGATGTCGTGGCTGGGCCACATTGTTGACGCGGGAGGTATCCGCCGGCAGTTCCACCATTTCATCGACATCGTGCCGACGATCCTTGAGGCGACCGGTATCACAGCGCCGGACACGATCAACGGCATCCAGCAGCGCCCCTTCGATGGCGTGAGCATGATGTATACCTGGGACAAAGCCAACGCCAAGGCGCCATCCACGCGCAAGACCCAATATTTCGAGATGCTCGGCAATCGCGCCATCTATCACGACGGCTGGGTGGCGGCGACGACGCCAGCGACCCTGCCGTGGGAGCTGAGCGCCAAGACGCCTCCCGATGTGATCTCCGGATACAAATGGGAGCTCTACAACGTCAAGGACGACCCCACCCAGTTCGACGACCTTGCCGCCAAGATGCCAGACAAGCTTAAGGAAATGCAGGCGCTGTTTTATTCGGAGGCAGCAAAACACGACGTCTTGCCGCTGGATAACTCCACGCTCGCCCGCTGGAACGCGCCTCGTCCGAGCCTGACGGCGGGACGGGCGGAATTCACCTATTCGGGCGAACTAAGCGGTGTGCCAGCCAGTGCTGCGCCGAAAATACTGGACAAGTCCTACAGCATCACGGCCGAAGTCGAGATACCCGAAGGCGGAGCGGAAGGCATGATCGTCACCGAGGGTGGGAGGTTCGGCGGTTACGGGCTGTTCCTGAGCAAGGGAGAACTGGGATTCGGGAGCGGTAAGGTCGTCTTCCTCTATAACCTGCTCGACCTCAAACGAACCACATGGGAAGGGCCCACACTGGATGCCGGCAAGCACACCATTGTCTTTGACTTCAAGTCGGACGGCCCAGCGCTGGGTCAAGGTGGCACGGGTATCTTGACCGTGGATGGCAAGGAAGTGGTAAGGAATTCGCTGGATCACACCACGCCGATCACGTTTCCGGAAGACGAATCTTTCGATGTTGGCCTGGATACGCGCTCCGGCGTCGCGATGATCGAGTATCGCTACGATCCACCTTTCAGGTTCACCGGCAAAATCGACAAGTTGACTTTCAAGTTGAGCGAGCAGCCAACAGCGAAGCCTTAGGCTGTTCAGGCAGCCTTGAAGCGCATGGTTGAATGAAAGGTATATGCTGGTGAGTTCGATGAAAACGGTCCTGATGTTCGCCGCCGTCAGCGAGGCGGCCACGGGGATGGCGTTACTCATCGCCCCGTCGTTTGTGGCGGAACTGTTGTTCGGCGAGCCCCTGGCCGGCGCGGGAGCGTCGGCTGCTCGCGTGGCCGGGATCGCCCTGATCGCATTGGGGCTCGCCTGCTGGCGGCATTCGCCTCTGGTCGGCATGTTGACCTACAATGTGGCCGTGACGCTTTATCTTGCCTATCTCGCTGTCGCCGGTGAGCTGACCGGCGTCCTGCTGTGGCCGGTCGTCGCGCTTCATGCCGTCTTTTCCATCCTTTTGTCGCGCGCTTGGCTCGTCGCTCCGGAGCGTTGAACGAAGATCCCAGTTCAGGACGCGGAATCTCGGGGACGACAACCTTGATTGAAGGCCACGGCGGCTGACCTGTTCGCAATAACGGGGAAGTTCGGGAAACCATACGTCCTGTCGCAAACGTAATTCAACCAAACGGTTGACTATTTGCCAGTGCGCGCGTACATTCAACCAAATGGTTGAATTATAGGTGCCTGAGATGATGTTCGTCTTTCACCCCGACCACCTGCCGAATGCCCAAGAACGCTTCTGGACCGACCGTCTCGACAGGCTCGAGAGGGCGTTGAGCCAGCGCGTGTCTCCATCAACGGAAAACCACGGCCCGACCGGCCGTGGCCAGACCAAAGCCGACCCGATCGAACCTCGCCCGGCCTTTCCGGGCCCGACAAACCCAAGCCCGACAAACCCAAAAAGGAGACGACAGATGAACGACCTTTCGACCCTGGACACCTATGGCGTGCTGAGTGAACCGGACACGTTGAAGATGACGCGGCTACTACCCGGGCCGATCGAGCGAGTCTGGGCCTATCTGACCGAAAGCGACCTGCGCCAGCAGTGGTTGGCGTCAGGCCAGATGGAGATGAAGGTAGGCGCGCCGGTCGAACTCGTCTGGCGCAACGACGAACTCACCAACCCGCCCGGCGAGCGCCCGGCCGGTTTTCCCGAAGAGCATCGGATGCAGAGCCAGATCACCGACCTCGACCCGCCGAGAAAGCTCTCGATAAGCTGGGCCGGTAGTGGTGACGTTTCCTTCGAGCTGGAGACGGTGGGCAACAGGGTGCTGTTGACCGTGACCCACCGCAGCATTGCCGACCGCGCCACCATGCTGATGTTCGGTGCCGGCTGGCACATGCATCTCGACATTCTGGCTGCTCGTGCCAACGGCACGGAGCCGCAACCTTTCTGGGACGGCTGGAACCGCCTGATGAAAGACTACGACCAACGGCTGCCTGCCTGAAGGGGAGCGCCGGTCACAACAGGCGTGTGGCGATGCAGGGCTTCTCGCTCCGAGAGCCCGATGCCGCACGCCGGCTGTGCTCCAGAAATCTGTTCGCGCAAAAAAAAGTGCGACGACGAGTCGGATGTCCGAGCCCGGAAGCGTCCTTGTGCCGAGGGGACGGTGTGTGTGCCTTGCGTGGAGTTTCCGTCCGGGCCGGCGCAAGCCGGGCCGCTTGAAGAACAGCAGTCGAGATGAGGTACGAGGAGATACCACATGCACAATTCCCGATATCGCTGGGTGATCGTCGCGGCGGGCGGCCTGTTGGGCTGCATCGCCATCGGCGCCATGTTTTCGCTGCCGGTGTTTCTTCGGCCGATCTCGCAGGATACCGGCTGGTCCGTCACCGGCGTCTCCAGCGCGATGACCATCGGCTTTCTATCCATGGCGGCGGCAAGCATCGCCTGGGGCAGCCTCTCGGACCGGCTGGGCGCCCGGATGATCGTGCTGATCGGGTCGGTTATTCTTGCCGGGAGCCTGCTTTTGGCAAGCCGGGCGACATCGCTCATCGAGTTTCAGATCGTCTTCGGCCTTCTCGTCGGCGCGGCGACCGCGGCGATCTTTGCGCCGATGATGGCCTGCGTCACCGGCTGGTTCGATACCCATCGCAGCCTGGCGGTATCCCTGGTTTCTGCCGGCATGGGCATGGCGCCGATGACCATGTCGCCGCTGGCGGCATGGCTCGTCTCCATCTACGATTGGAGAACGGCGCTGCAGATCATCGCGGTCATCGTTGCCGCCGTGATGATACCGACGACGCTCTTGGTGCGCCGCCCGCCGGTTCAGGAAGACGAAAACACCGCTTCGGCAATGGATAGCGGGCCGCAATCGTCAATGTCGGTCAGCCAGGCCGTCCGGTCCCCGCAATTCATCGTGCTTCTGCTGACGAACTTTTTCTGCTGCGCCACCCATTCGGGCCCGATCTTCCATACGGTGAGCTACGCGGTCACCTGCGGCATCCCGATGATAGCTGCCGTTTCGATCTACAGCGTCGAAGGGCTCGCGGGCATGGGCGGCCGCGTCGCCTTCGGCCTGCTCGGGGACCGGTTCGGAGCCAAGCGCATTCTGGTTCTGGGACTGCTGATCCAGGCGTTCGGCGCGCTTGCCTATGTCTTCGTCAGCGAACTGGGGGCGTTCTATGCGGTGGCGGTGCTGTTCGGCTTCATCTATGCCGGTGTCATGCCGCTTTATGCGGTGCTGGCGCGCGAGAATTTTCCGCAGCGGATGATGGGCACGGTGATTGGCGGCACGGCCATGGCAGGTAGCCTTGGCATGGCGACCGGACCCTTGGCCGGTGGCCTGATCTATGACGCCTTCGCCAGCTACGCCTGGCTCTATATCGGTGCCTGGGGCATCGGTCTCGGCGCCTTCCTGATCGCCTTGACCTTCAGGCCATTCCCCAAAGGCGTGCCGGTGCCCGTACCGGCACAGTGATCATCGGGCGATAGCCCACGTGGACGGCCGCGAGGGCTTGGATCAGGTCCGCCTCGCTCGGTCAGCGCCCGGGTACCAGGCGAAGTTCGAGGACCGGCCCGTGTACGGAGGCGGGCAAGCGACGGGCTGGGCCGCGTCAATGACGCGACACGCAGCGGGTCGGCAAACCCAACGGTGACCGGGAACTGGAACGGTTGCTCGGCGATCTCGTGGCTAAGCTGGTCAACGCATGACGTCGGCGGAGCTTTCGGCCGCGATCAAGGGAGCTTTGGTCCGTGAACGGGCAGGGCCGGCTCTGTCGCAACCGCTCTATTGGTGGGAGTTCATGTCGAAGACGACCCAGCGGAAGAACAGGTAGATGGCGCCAGCGCTGATGACCAGCGGCGAGAGTACGGAAAGGTCAAGCATATCATTGCCTTGTTTTTTAGCACTGCATCATGCAGCCGGGCCATCTTTCCCCAGGCCACTTAAGTTTAAGTGGATCGATATGGTAAACGGAAGGGATTGGTGGCGATGGCGCGACGTTGCCTCATGGGCGCTTGCGGCGGCGGCGGCCCGGTTTCGTGCAATCCGATATCTCCCGGAAAAAGCGTTGACGCTTCCGGCTTTTGCGTTTAACAAATCGTCCCATGATAAATTTTGCGGTTATTCTTGTGGTGGGACGGCGCATGGGCAGGATGGTGTAACCATCCGGCAGTAGCCACCCATGCGCTAAACGAGGCTCCTGACGGGGCCTTTTTTTATGCCTTCAAACAAGCTAAGCACCCAACTGGGAAAAGGGATGGAAGCAAGTCAATGAGCGGTACAGAGAACCAGATGACAGGCGCGGAGATCGTTCTCCAGGCACTGAAGGACAATGGCGTCGAGCATATCTTCGGCTATCCCGGTGGCGCCGTGCTTCCGATCTACGACGAAATTCACCAGCAGGAAGATATCCAGCACATCCTCGTTCGCCACGAGCAGGGCGCCGGCCACATGGCCGAAGGCTATGCCCGCTCCACCGGCAAGGTCGGCGTCATGCTGGTTACCTCCGGTCCCGGAGCCACCAACGCCGTCACCCCGCTGCAGGACGCGCTGATGGATTCCATCCCGCTCGTCTGCATCTCCGGCCAGGTCCCGACCTCTCTGATCGGCTCGGACGCCTTCCAGGAGTGCGACACGATCGGCATCACCCGGCCGTGCACCAAGCACAACTGGCTGGTTCGCGACGTCAACGATCTCGCCCGCGTTATCCATGAGGCGTTCCGCATCGCCCAGTCCGGCCGTCCGGGTCCTGTCGTTGTCGACATCCCGAAGGACGTGCAGTTTGCGACCGGCACCTATACGCCGCCGTCGGCCGTTCCGGCCCAGACGAGCTACCAGCCGAAGACGCAGGGCGATCTGAAGAAGATCGAGGAAGCCGTCGAACTGATGAAGACGGCCCGCCGTCCGATCATCTATTCCGGTGGCGGTGTCGTCAATTCCGGCCCTCAAGCCTCGCAGCTGCTGCGCGAACTGGTCGAGCTCACCAATTTCCCGATCACCTCGACGCTGATGGGGCTGGGGGCCTATCCTGCTTCCGGCAAGAACTGGCTCGGCATGCTGGGCATGCACGGCACCTACGAAGCCAACATGGCGATGCATGACTGCGACGTCATGATCTGCGTCGGCGCGCGCTTCGACGACCGCATCACCGGCCGCCTCAACGCGTTCTCGCCCAACTCCAAGAAAATCCACATCGACATCGATCCGTCGTCGATCAACAAGAACGTTCGCGTCGACGTGCCGATCCTCGGCGATGTCGGCTCGGTTCTCGAAGACATGGTCCGGCTTTGGCGTGCGGCCACAAAGGCGGACGACAAGACACGGCTGGCCGACTGGTGGGAAGGCATCGTCAAGTGGCGGGCGCGCAACTCGCTGGCCTATGCCGCCAACGACGACGTCATCATGCCGCAATACGCGATCCAGCGGCTCTATGAGTTGAGCAAGGGTCGCGACACCTACATCACCACCGAAGTCGGCCAGCATCAGATGTGGGCCGCCCAGTTCTTCGGCTTCGAACAGCCGAACCGCTGGATGACCTCGGGTGGTCTCGGCACGATGGGTTACGGTTTCCCGGCTGCCATCGGCGTCCAGGTCGCGCATCCCGACAGCCTCGTCATCGACATTGCCGGCGATGCCTCGATCCAGATGTGCATCCAGGAAATGTCCTGCGCGGTCCAGTACGGCCTGCCGGTCAAGATCTTCATCCTCAACAACCAGTACATGGGCATGGTGCGCCAGTGGCAGCAGCTGCTTCACGGCAACCGTCTGTCGCATTCCTACACCGAGGCGATGCCTGACTTCGTCAAGCTGGCGGAAGCCTATGGCGGTGTCGGCATCCGCTGCGACAAGCCGGGCGAACTCGACGATGCGATCCGTCGCATGATCGACACGCCGGCGCCGGTCATCTTCGATTGCCGCGTTGCCAACCTCGCCAACTGCTTCCCGATGATCCCATCGGGCAAGGCGCACAACGAGATGCTGTTGCCGGACGAAGCCACGGACGAAGCGGTCGCCAACGCGATCGACGCCAAGGGCCGCCAGCTGGTTTGAGATAGGGACAGGAAACAATAAAATGAGCGCACACCTTCAACCGACCGGTTCCGCCTATTTCATCGCCAAGGAAACCGAAGTCGCCGAAACGCACACGCTTTCGGTTCTCGTCGACAACGAGCCGGGCGTTCTCGCCCGGGTCATCGGCCTGTTCTCCGGCCGAGGCTACAACATCGAGAGCCTGACCGTTTCGGAAACGGAACATCAGGCGCATCTCTCGCGCATCACCATCGTCACCCGCGGCACGCCGCACGTGCTCGACCAGATCAAGAACCAGCTCGAGCGGCTGGTTCCGGTCCACCGGGTCGTCGATCTCACCGTGCGTGCCGGCACGCTTGGCCATGACCGCCCGGTCGAGCGCGAGCTGGCGCTCGTCAAGGTGCATGGCTCGGGCGACCATCGCGTCGAGGCCCTGCGGTTGGCAGATGCCTTCCGTGCTTCCGTCATCGACGCCAATATCGATCACTTCGTGTTCGAGATCACCGGCAAGTCGTCGAAGATCGAACAGTTCATCGCCATCATGAAGCCGCTCGGTCTCATCGAAGTCTGCCGCACCGGCATCGCCGCGATGAACCGCGGCCCGCAGGGGATGTGATTGTAGGTTAGCGGGTAGGGGGGTGACCCTTGTCTGGCCTATCTGAGCCAGGCGGGGGGTGTTTGCCCCACACCTCAGCCCTCTCCCCGCAGGCGGGGAGAGGGGGTGCAACTTCGAGTTTGCGCAACTGGAGCGTTTCCGGTTTAGACAGAGTCGCAGAAACGCTCTATCTCCCTGTTTTGACACATTTCCTGACGGAAAACCGCTTCGCACTTTTCCTGGAAATGCTCTAGGTGGCGACTGCCACCCGTCCCCCCGATTCTTCCCTGACAAGCTCGCACCTCGATCGGCCTTGCTGCCAAAGTCAAAAAAGATCAAATTGATTCTTGTATCTGTTCATCGGGGGAATGGCAGATAGGCGGCGCTGGGGAGCTGACATCCTTTTACCTGGCAGAGAATGCAAATTACCCGTTCCGTTACCGGGGAAACATTAGTGGTGAATGAACCGCGATAATTCTCAGGAGCTCACAAAATGGCAAGCAGCAAGCGGCCCTATGATGAGACACTTTTGCGGAAGGCCTTCGATGTGGCGCGGCGTTCGCGCGAGGGCGGGGATCACCCGTTTGGTTCAATTCTCGCCGACCGTGACGGCAATGTCTTACTGGAACAGTGCAACGGCTACAGTTCGGAAGGTGGCGACCGCACGGCCCACGCGGAGCGGCTTTTAGCCACGCGCGCCGGCAAAGCCTATGATTTGGATTTTCTTGCCGGATGCACGATGTACACGTCCGCGGAGCCATGCGCCATGTGCTCAGGCGCGATCTATTGGGCAGGCATAGGGCGCGTCGTGTTTGGCCTGTCCGAGAGAGAGATGAAACAACAGATAGGCGCGAGCGAGGAAAATCCGACGCTTGATCTCCCCTGCCACATCGTGTTCGCCGCCGGTCAGCGCCCAACGGAAGTCGTCGGCCCCATGCTTGTGGACGAGGCGGCGAAACTCCACGAAGAATACTGGTCTCGTCGTTAAAGCGTTTCCGATTTAAACGGAGTCGCAGAAACGCCCTATCTCTTTGTTTTTACGCATTTCCTGACGGAATGCCGCTTCGCACTTTTCCTGGAAATGCTCTGGATCGCGACGATCCTATGAGTCCAATGGATTGGAGTCTGGTGGCAGTTTCTGCCTAATTGCGCAAGTTTGCCGCATCTATCCTTCTCCCCGCAGGCGGGGAGAAGGTGGCCGGCGGGCCGGATGAGGGGCGGGCGGAACGCTGTGCAAGTCGCCAGGAAACTTCGACAGGCCAGGCAGTTGGCTAATCCCGTAAACAGCCTACACGCGATAGGGGCACGCCATTCTCCCGCATTCCGGCCCACTGCATGTATCCTAAGGATACATGCAGCAATTCAAAGTGCTACAGCGACCTTTGCGCGCCTAATAAGACGCGCGGCGCTGTAGTGCCGGAATCCAGCGACTCGACGTCCGTCGGGTCAAAAGACCTTTCAGCCCAAAGACTTGGGCTGGCTGGATTCCTGTGACAAGCACAGGAATGACGGGGGGGTTGGCCGGTCCCCAGCGTCTCCACGACCCGTCATCATGAGAGCTGAACCTGCCAATTTCTGCCGGAAAGATCCGAGTGGGGCCTTAAACGGTCGGCCCTCAAATCATCTCCAACGACCTTTTGCGCTTCGGTGGCGGGAAGGCGTTGTCGAGGGTCGCGAGGTTTTCCGGGGTCAGGTGGATGTCCATCGCGTCGCGGTTTTCGCGGGCGCGTTCCGCCGAGCCAGTCTTGGGGATCGAGATCACGCCGGGGCGGGTTTTCAGGAAGGCGAGTGCGATCTGCGCCGGCGTTGCCTGGTGCGCCTTGGCGATGTGGACGAGATCCGCGTTGCGCAAGAGCCGGCCCTCGTCGAGCGGCGAATAGGCCATGACGGCGACACCGCGCTTCTGGCACCAGGGCAGGAGATCATATTCGATGCCGCGCCTTGAGAGATTGTAGAGAACCTGGTTGGCGGCGACGTTCTTGCCGCCGGGAACCGCCAACAACTCCTCCATGTCGTCGACATCGAAGTTGGAAACGCCCCAGGCGCCGATCTTGCCGGCCTTCTTCAGGGCTTCGAACGCCGCCACCGTCTCGGCGAGCGGATAGCCGCCGCGCCAGTGCAGCAGGTAGAGATCGATATGGTCGATGCCGAGATGCTTCAGGCTGCGCTCGCAGGCGGCCTCGGTGCCGATCCGGCTGGCATTGGAGGGCAGCACCTTGCTGACGATGAAGGCTTCGTCGCGCCGGCCTTTGACCGCCTCGCCGACGACGCGCTCCGAGGCGCCGTTGCCGTACATTTCGGCGGTGTCGATCAGCGTCATGCCGAGGTCGAGGCCGGCCTGCAGGCTCTTCACTTCCTCTGCGGCGCGCGAGCGCTCGTCGCCCATGCGCCAGGTGCCCTGGCCGAGAACCGGAACGGAGCGTCCATCGATGAGCGTGGTGGTCGGGATCGGATCGTGCATTCGGCTTTCCCCTTGGTCGGACGTGGACGGGATTAAGCGTTGGGCGGGTCCCAGCGTTTCGTATGTCGCAATCTAGCGCAATCGGCGGGTCTTTCGAGGTGCCTTTTCTCGGCGCGCAGGCGCGTTGCTGGTCGCGATATCTCGGGCGCGGAACTCGACCCAACTCCCGTTCCGTCCTATCAGGCCGGTGGTCGCCCGATGTTGTCACCGTGACAATTCCGGGCTGGTTGCCAGGATTAGGTCAATTATGTTGACCTAATCCTGGTGGAGGAAGATAATGCAGGCCGATACGCTCCTGGCGTTGTTTCTGTTCGCGCTCACGACGTCGATTACGCCGGGCCCGAACAATATGATGCTCTTTGCCTCGGGCGTGAACTTCGGCTTCGTGCGCACCATCCCGCATATGCTGGGGATCGGTGCCGGTTTCTTCTCGCTGCTGATCGCCGTCGGTCTCGGCCTGGGCGCGCTTCTCCACGCCGTACCGTTGCTCTACACCACCCTGAAGTTTGCCGGCGGTGCCTATCTCGTCTGGATCGCCTGGAAGATCGGCACCTCGCGCTCGCTCGGCGAAGGCAAGGCCGGCGCCGTGCCGATGACCTTCCTGCAGGCGGCGGCCTTCCAATGGGTCAATCCCAAGGCCTGGGTCATGGCAGTCTCGGCAATGGCGACCTATACCGGCGGCGAAAGCTACATCGCCAGCGTGCTTGCCGTCGGCCTGGTCTTTGCCCTCGTCAACGTACCGAGCGTCTCCACCTGGGCCGGTTTCGGCTCGGCCCTGCGCCAATGGCTGTCGGAGCCCGCACGGCTCAAATGGTTCAACATCACCATGGCGGTGCTGCTCGTCGTCAGCCTGTGGCCGATGCTAAAATAGCTGGAACTGCGGCTTTGCCAGCATCAGCCAGAAAATGCCGACAACGGCAAAGAAGGCCGGGAAGCCGCAGGCAAACCAGATGGCATAGAGCCGATCGAAGGCCGGCGGCAGCGGCGTGTTCTCCGCCGCAGCAAGCTGCGCCAGATTGCGCAGCCGGATCTGGATCCAGACCACGGGAAGCCAGAACAGGCCGGTGACGACATAGAGGATCAGCGACAGCGCGATCCACCCTTCCGCAAGCGACCAGCCGATGCTTGTCGCCAGCAGATATCCGGTGATCGGCTGAAACACCACGGCTGTGGCGGTGAAGACCGTATCTGCGACCACGACTGTGCCGGCGACATGGGCGATCAGCCGCGCATCGCGCGTGCGGCTCGCCATCAGCATGAAGAAGGCGATGCCGGCGCCGGTACCGAAGAGCACGGTGGCGCCGATGACATGGGCGAGGCGCAGGAGGTCGTCCGGAAACATCAGCGTTCATCCCGAATGGCGAGGGTGGCAAGCGTCAACAGGATCGACGGCAGAACCTTGACGAGCGGCCCGAGCGGATCGGTCCAGAGTTCGGGCTCCGCCAGGGTTGCGGAGGCGAGATAGGCGGCGGTCAGCGCCAGCATTCCCAAGAGCGCCTGTTTCGCCCACGGGCGGACGAGCACCGCGGCTCCGAGCACGATATCGGCAAGGCAGGTCAACAGCGTCAACGCCGTTGCCGGGCCTTCGGCCAGGAACCGCAGGAAATGCTGTCTCGCCGCATCGATGGCAAAGAGCGGGACCAGCCCCGAAAGCAACCAGAAGGCCGACAGCCCGACGATCAACAGTGGTTTCAAAAGATAAAGCCGGGCAAACCAGAGATCCTGCACGCCGGATGGCACAGCCGAAAGGCTTTGGCGGGCCGACAGAAACGGCACCGGGGCGTGAGCGTCATCCTCGGCTGAGACGCCGCCGGCCATCACCGAAAGCGCAGTCGAGCGCAGTGGCGAGCGCCAGCCGAGCCGTCCGGCGATATCGGCAAGGAGCCCGACGGGTGCGGCGAGCGGGGCCGGCAGCGAAACGATCCTAGCTGGCGATAGGCCAAGCCATTGGCGGTGCAGCGCGACGAGCTCGGCAAGGGGTGGCCGCTCTGGGTGGCCGAGCACGAGGTCGCTTCGTTCGGGCAGGAGACCTGCGACGGCGGCGCTGACCGCCTCGGTGACATCGCTAAGGGCAACTGTTTCGACGCGGCTTTGCGCGTGGACGAGCGGGATCGCGAAGGGCAGGGCGGCAAGCGCCCTGAGCAGGGCCGAGCCGCCATGGGCATTGCGGCCGAGCACCAGCGCCGGCCGCAGAATGACATGCGACACGCCGCTTTCCGCAAGCGCCGTGTCGGCGCGGAACTTGGTGGCGAGAAAGGCGAGGTCAGTGCCGGCATCGCCGCGCGGCGCCGAGATCTGCACGATGCGCATCGGCGGTTTGTTTTTGGCAGCGGTATAGAGCGCCAGCATCGCCGCTTCCTGGGTTGCAGCGACATGATCGGCCAGGCCATCCTGCAGCGCGCCGGCGCAGTTGACGACCACGTCATGCGTCTCGACCAGCGGCAGCCAGTCGCCGGCCTTGCGCATCTCAGCAAGGTCGGCGGCAATCCATGACGCTCCCGGCCGTTTCAGCCGGGCGCGGGCGACATTGCGACCAAGGCCGGTCACCCCATGTCCGTCGCTTGTCAGTCGATCGAGGAGGGCCGAGCCGATGAAGCCGGTGGCGCCGAGAATCAGAATTTTCATGACGTCAGTTTACAGAGCTGCCAGCGAAAATTGGCGGGTAAAAATGATCGAGCAGCGAAGGTGGATTGGACGACTTCGCGCCTCGGATGGAGCCGGCATCATGCAACAGCAGAGGCTGCTGCGGGCACCAGGGCAAGCCTGCGATTGCTAGGTCAACAACCGACGCGGCAGGGGGCAGGGCGAACCTATCACAAGAACTGGTCGATAATGGACAAGACAGCGAGCAGCAGCATTGGCGGAATGACTATGGCAAGCCGGAATGCCCATTTTGAAGGCAATCGTGGCCTATCGACCGGATTGTCTTTCCGCAACGGTCGAATGAGTTTTTCCCTGACGAACGCGGGGGATAGGAGGTCGCCGAAGGACACCCCTATGGTCTCATCGATTGCCGCTCGAATGTGATTGCGCTCGGCCTCGCTCAGTTCAAGCCGGGTGAGTTTCTCGTCAAGCAGGATCGGTAACGGGACGCCTTCGGTGATGACGGCGAGGGCGGGGTAGGCATGTCCGGCGAAGGGGGTTGTCGGCAGCGCGCGGTCGTCGCTCGTCGGCCGGAGGTACAGTGGGCGCTGGCCTGGCTTCATCCGGGTATAGGCTGTCTTTATAGTACCGCGCGCAAAGGGAACGCTCGGGGCGTAGCGCAGGATTTGGCTGCCGCTCAGATCGACGATGATGGGCTTCAGCAAATACCGCCGGCCGGCGGCGCGGCGGGCAAGGAGAATGGGGATGGCGTTGCTCAGCATGACCAGGCTGAACAGCACAAGGCCGGCTCCGAGGATGAGCCGCTGCGCCGTCGTGCGAATGACGCTGCGATAATCATGGGTGAGGCTGACATGCTCGGGGCTGTCGCCGGCGATTGTGATGTTGCCGTGCCGGCAAAGGCCGGGTTGACCGACCGAACGGGTGTTCAAGATTTGCTCGTGGGGCTGACCATCGTGCTGAAAGCGAACCTGCGTGCTGCAGAGCTGGGGTTCGCCGCTGCCAGGCAGGCAATCGACCGAGCAAATCTCTGCGCCGCTGACGAGAACGGGGTTCCGGCTGATGGCGTAATCACGCCTGATCTCGTCGATCGGGAGCCGGAGCAGGCCCACCGCCAATGGCAACGGCAAAAGTGCCAGGAAGAGGAAAAAGAAGCCGAGGGAAAAGACGGGCGCAACGACGCGGATAGCACGGGACGGGAAAGCACTTTCGATTGGTGTCGTCATGCGCTGCCAGTTCCCCCAATGCTCCGTCCTCCGCCTTCCGCCCACAAGGCGTCGTGGCGTCGAATCACCCCGCTTGCTAAGACCTTAGCGCAACTTCAGACTTGTGACGGAGGTGGTGTGCAATCGTGCCTTCGCCGTTTCCTGATGATTGCTTGCAATCAAACGGGCCGTTTTGACAGCGATGGCAAACCGCGTCGAACCGGACTTGTTACGGTGACAATTCCGGTCCACGGCCGCTGGTAAAATCGATTTCGAAATCGGCGTTTATTCGCTACGACTATTGCCTCAGGGAGGCAGCGGCGCCATCTGCGCAGCCGCGAGGCGCCGTGCTGCGAGGAGCCAGGCAATGTCCGAACACCATCATGGTCACGATCACCATGCTCACGACCATCACCACGACAACCATTTCACCGATATGGAGGCGCGGGTAAAGGCGTTGGAAACGGTGTTGACGGAGAAGGGCCTGATCGATCCGGCGGCGATCGATGCCATCGTCGAGACCTACGAGACCAAGATCGGCCCGCGAAACGGCGCCCGCGTCGTTGCCAAGGCCTGGACCGACGCCGAATTTGCCGACTGGCTGAAGGGCGACGCAACGGCGGCGATCGCCAGCCTCGGCTATACCGGCCGGCAGGGCGAGCACATGCGCGCCGTGTTCAATACGGCCGACACCCACAACCTCGTCGTCTGCACGCTCTGCTCCTGTTATCCCTGGTCGGTGCTCGGCCTGCCGCCGGTCTGGTACAAGGCGCCGCCCTATCGCTCGCGCGCGGTCATCGATCCGCGCGGGGTGCTGGCGGAATTCGGGCTGATGCTCCCCGAGGACAGGCGCATTCGCGTCTGGGATTCGACGGCGGAGCTGCGTTATCTCGTCGTGCCGGAGCGGCCGGTGGGGACAGAGGGGCTCCGCGAGGAAGAGCTTGCCGATTTGGTGACCCGCGATTCCATGATCGGTACCGGGCTTGCGCTTGTCACCGAGGCGCTGCGATGAACGGGCCGCACGATCTCGGCGGGCAGCATGGAATGGGTCCGGTCGCGCCCGAGACCAACGAACCCTATTTTCACGCCGAATGGGAAAAACGGGCGCTCGGCGTGACGCTTTCCTGCGGCGCCTTCGGCGCCTGGACCATCGACGAGAGCCGGCATGCGCGTGAAAACCTGCCGCCTGCCACCTATCTCTCGGCGAGCTATTACGAGATCTGGACGCGGGCGCTGGAGACGCTGCTGAAGCGCCACGGTTTCGTGACCCAGGCCGAACTCGACGGCGGCCAAATGCTCGAGAAAGGAGCCGAGCCCAAGCGCGTGCTGAAGGCCGACATGGTGCCGGCGGTGCTTGCCAAGGGCGGCTCTTGCGACCGGCTGGTCGAAACGCGCCCGCGCTTCGTCGTCGGCGAACAGGTGCGCACCAAAAATTTCAACCCGACGACCCATACGCGGCTGCCGCGCTATGCCCGCGCCAAGCTCGGCACGATCGAGGCGGTGCAGGGTTCCTTCGTCTTTCCCGATGATAACGCCCATGGCCGCGGCGAGAGCGCGCAGTGGCTCTATACAGTGGTGTTTGACGGGGCTGAGATCTGGGGCGAGGGCGCCGACCCGACATTGACGGTGTCGATCGATGCCTGGGAGAGCTACCTTGAGCACCTGTAAGACGACATCGCCGCTTGCCGCCTCCGCCGAGCTGCCGAAATCGCCCGAGGGCGATCCCGTCTTCGCCGAGCTGTGGCAGGCGTCTGCCTTTGCCATGACGGTGAGACTGCACGAAAAGGGCGTCTTTTCCTGGAACGAATGGGCCGAGGCGCTTCCCGCCGAACTCTACAAGCCCGGCCGCAAGGCGGATGCCAGCGACTATTTCGATTGCTGGGTGGCGGCGCTGTCGCGGCTCGTCACCGAGCTTTCGATCACCTCCAGCGGGCAGCTGGAAACCTTGACGAAGAGCTGGCAGCGCGCGGCCGAGGCGACGCCGCATGGGCATCCGATCCTGATCGAGAACGACCCGCTGCGGTAGCGGTCTGTCATATCTCATGGGACGCGAGCGGGTTTGCCCCTCACCCTAGCCCTCTCCCCGCGGGCGGGGAGAGGGGACGTGGACGACAATAGCGTTGCCACCTGGCATCTGTCGTTGACGAGCACCTCGGCAGCGAATGGCTGACGTGGAGTGGCCGCGAGCCACAAGTTTCCTTCTCCCCGCGTGCGGGGAGAAGGTGGCCGGCAGGCCGGATGAGGGGCCATCTCCACGGAACATCACGTAACGTGAATCGATGCTTCGAAAACTGAGCCAACGTTATGATATGGCGACGGTTTTAACCTCGAAACGCTTTCAGTTGCGGCAGCGCTGCAGTCGTCTCTGACGCCGTCAACTCTTGGCGGCTGCCGGCTTCTCGAACTGGCGGTAGCATTCGTCGGCGACCTGTTGCAGAAGCGTACGCGGCACTTCGCCGGTGACGGCATAGCCGATCGGTCCGTCGATCCAGTAGAAGGTTTCGACGCCGCCGCTGCTGTCGATGCGGAAGCTGGTTTCGCGGTTGTCCGGGTTGCGGCCGAGAAGCACGGTCAACCGCTGGCCGCTCGGGTCTTCATACATGAACAGCGCGCCCGCCTTGCCGTTGACCGGTAGCAGCCTGCCGCCGACGAGCGAAAAGCCGAGTTTCGACAGATCGGGAATGTTGAGCGGATGATCGAGCCGCTTGCCGAGCCAGGTGGCAAGGTGGGTCTGCTGGTCCGGCCCGACCTCGACGGCGTGGCGCACCTCGCTTGCATAGATGAGAAACGCTGACTGCGCCTGCCGCGGCAAGCTCTCAGTCACCAGGGCAACCTGTTCTGAACGTTCGGGGGCGAGGACATGCGGGGCATAAAGTCCGCTGAGGGCGCCGGCGCCAAAGAGCAGGAGACCGGCGGCGATGCGGCCGCCAAGGCGCAAAGTCCAGCGATCGCGCGAAGCGACGGCCGCGCCCCGGCTGCTCGTACCTGCGAGCAACGCCCGGTCGCGCTCGTCACTGCGGGCATAGGTCGAAAACATGGCGCGGAGTTCGGTTGCCTGGCCCTGCCACTGGCGGACCTCCTCGGCGCGCGCGGGGTTGCGCTCGAGCCATTGCTCGACCCGCGCCCGGTCCGCCTCGCTCAGGAAGCCGTCGACATAGGCGTTGAGGTCGTCTTCGGAGACGGTGTTCAATTCGTCCGTCATTTCGGTCTCCGCATGCTGATCACGTTGTCGTCCTTCATCGCTTCGGCAAGCTGGTGACGCGCCCGCGACAGGCGGGACATCACCGTGCCGATCGGAATGGCCAACATGTCGGCCACATCCTGGTATCGGTATCCCTCAATCACCACGAGCATCAGCACCGAGCGGTTTTCCGCCGAAAGGCCGTTCAGCTCCCGTTCCAGCCGCGAGCGTTCGAGCGGATCGCTCTCTTGGGTTTCCGCCTGGAGGCCGAGGTTGTCGTCGAGCTCGACCTGCGGGTGCAGCGCGGTGTGCCGGTGCCGGTTGCGGCTGAGATTGGTCATGATGGTGAAGGCCCAGGCACGCAGGTTGACTCCGCGCCACTGGGCGCGGCGCGCCAGAACCTTCTCGACACAATCCTGCAGCAGATCTTCACCATCAGGATCCGAGCGCACAAGGCTGCGCGAATAGCGCCGGAGCGCCGGCATCAGCGCCAGCACATCCTCCTCGAACCGGTCGGATGCGGGGCTTTTCGCCCCCGCATCCATATTCACGCCATCACGGCTTGACGACATCCCATTCGCCCTTCAAGCCATCCCCGGTAATGTCACCCATCTTCTTGTCCTTGATAAAGAAATACAGCGGCATACCGTCCTTGGCCCACTGCTTGGCTCCATCCTTGCGTTCGACGACCGTGTAGGCTCCTTCCGCCTTGGCATCGCCTTCGACCGTGAAGGGCGGCCAGTTCTTCGCGCAGGCGTCATAGCAACTGGAAACGCCGCCATGGTCGTCCTTGTAGGTGTAAAGCGTCATGCCGTTGGCGGCGGCGAGCACATTGCCCTTTGCCGTTTCGACCGTCTTGACCGGAGGTGCCGCAAAGGCGGCGCCGGCGACAAGGGAAATGGCAATAGCGAGCGGTAACGTTCTCATGGGAGCTTTCCTTCCTCAACTTGAATCTAGCGGAGTGCGCAGGCGCGCGGATCCTGACATGAGACACGAGGAGGGCGGGGATTATTCCCGGAATTGTTGCATCGTCGCACTTTTTTCAAGTGCCGGCGAGCCGCACCGCTTTCAGGCGCGGTTGGCGACGAAGCGGGCGAGTGCGGGGCCGATCATGGTGATGATCATGAGACGGGCGGACTGCAGCGCCATGACGAAGGAGAGGTCGACATTGCTCGAAGCGGCGATGACCGCGATCGAATCGAGCCCGCCCGGGCTGGTGGCGAGATAGGCCGTCAGCGGGTCGATGTCGGCGACCTTGATGAGCAGCAGGGCAAGCAGGCCGGAAAACGAGATCAAGACGACGATTGAGATCACCGTCGGCACCAGTGCGCGGCGCGCGTGGGCAAGGATCGAGCGGGTGAAGCCAAGGCCGATGTTCCAGCCGAGCAGGGCGTAACAGAGCGCCAGCAGCCATTGCGGCAGCTCGGTGGTCATGACGCCGCTGACATTGAGCACGGCGCCGACGAGGAACGGCAGCAGGAAGGCGCCGGCCGGCACGCGCAGCATCCGGCCGGCAAAGGCCGCGCCGAGCCCGACGGCAAGCGTTGCCAGGAACGGCAGGATCGAGACAGGCTCGAACCAGACGATTGCGGTTTCGGCCTCCGCGCCGGTCACCCAGAGATGGGCGACCATCGTCGCGGTGCTGGCGACGAAGATGACGCGCAGATACTGCATGAAGGCGACGAGGCGCGCATCGGCGCCATAGGCATCCGCCATCAAGAGCATGGTGGAGGCGGCACCCGCCGACGAGCCCCAGATCGCCGTCGTGCCCGGCAGGATGCGCATGCGGGTGATCACCCAGCCGCAGAGCGTGCTGACGGCGATGACGGAGAGAATGACGCCGAGGAACAGCGGCCAGTTGCCGGAAAAGGTGCCGAGCATGCCGGGCGTCATCGCGCCGGCGATCATCATTGCAAGAATGAATTGCACGCAGAAGTACACCTGCTTGGGCAGGCGGATGGTGCCGCCGTTCATGCCGAAGAGCACGGCCGCGAGCATCGGCCCCATCAACAGCCCGGCGGGAATGCCGACCAATTCGAGGACTGTCGCAAAGATCACGGAGACGAGCGTGAGAAGCAGCCATTGCAGCGTCGGCGCAAGGCGGCCGATGCCGACAGGGTCCGAAGACGAGGGCGTGGCGGGCTGGTCGGGCTTCAAGGGCATTCTCCGGCATTGCCTCAGGCGGTTGACGTGTTCGTGCCCGCCTGATCCGTTTGTCGGGGCTGGCCCATGCAGGGATCGGTTCGCCGCCGCGCAACCGCTCGTTAGCAGCATTGCGCGCAGGCATTCAAGCGGCAGGCTGGCCACAGGGCCAGAAGTGCCACAGCGGATAGGGCGGGCGGCCGAAACGACTGGATGGGGGTGCCGTCATGTGACACGCCTGCGCCATTGCGGCGCGGCGCTGGGCAGCCCGGCGCGCGGCAGATCGATGATAGCTCCTTGATCTGGTGCGGGATTTCGCGATGGAGGTCGTTGCAAACGCGGGTGCCGGGCGTCCGGCAGGATACGACGACCCGAAATCCGGGCTTGCTTGTGCACCCCGAATCCTGACACTTCGGATCATGCAATTTGCTCCGCAACAGGACGAGGCCCTCAAGGCCGTTTCACAATGGCTGAAAGAGGGCCGCTCGCAGCTCTTTCGGCTGTTCGGTTATGCCGGCACCGGCAAGACGACGCTTGCGCGCCATTTCGCCGAGCATGTGGATGGCGACGTGCTGTTTGCCGCCTTTACCGGCAAGGCCGCCCAGGTGCTGCGCTCCAAGGGTGCCAGCAACGCCAAGACCATTCACTCGTTGATCTACCGGCCGCGCGGCGAGGAGGAGGTTTCCGACGAGGAGACCGGCAAGACCTCGATCGCGCCGATGTTTTCCATCAACCGGCAAAGCCCGGTCGCAAAGGCGGCGCTGATCATCGTCGACGAATGTTCGATGGTCGACGAGGCGCTCGGCAAGGACCTGATGAGCTTCGGCACGCCGATCCTGGTTCTCGGCGACCCCGGCCAGTTGCCGCCGGTCACCGGCGGCGGCTATTTCACCAATCAGGATCCGGACTATCTGCTGACCGACATTCACCGCCAGGCCCGCGACAACCCGATCATCCGGCTGGCGATGCAGGTGCGCGAAGGCAACGAGATCATGCATGGCGACTACGGCACCACCCAGGTGATCGGCCGCGGGCAGGTCAACCAGGAGCTGGTGCTGGAGGCCGACCAGGTGCTGGTCGGCACCAACAAGACCCGGCGGCGCTACAACCAGCGGCTTCGCGAGCTCAAGGGCTTTACCAGCGAATATCCGCAATCCGGCGACAAGCTGGTCTGCCTGCGCAACGACCCGGCCAAGGGCCTGCTCAACGGCTCGCTCTGGCAGGTCATGAGCTCGTCGAAGGAAACGGTGAAGCCCGGCATCAACCTGATGATCCGCCCTGAGGACGACGACATGGATCGCGGTGCCGCCAAGATCAAGCTGCTGAAGGCAGCCTTCGAAGAGGTCGAGGGCGAAATTCCTTGGTCGACCCGCAAGCGCTACGACGAATTCGACTTCGGCTACGCGCTGACGGTGCACAAGGCGCAGGGCTCGCAGTGGAACAATGTCGTGCTGTTCGACGAGAGCTGGGCGTTTCGCGATACCCGCGAGCGCTGGCTTTATACCGCGATCACCCGTGCGGCCGAGCGCCTGACGATCGTTCGCTGAGGACGGGCAGGCCTAAGTCTTCGATCGAGGGAGATTTCAGTGCCGATCAACAGGATCATCATTTACGCCCAAGACGTCGAGGCGACCGTCCGCTTCTACGAGAAGCACTTCGGCTTTCAAGCATGCGACGAGGCGGGCGACCGGATCATCGAGCTGATCTGCGGGGAAGGCGGGGCCAACCTGATGATCCACCCGGCGGCCAAGGGACAGCGGCGCGGCCAGTCGCTGGTCAAGCTGGTATTCGACGTGAGAGACGTCGAAGCCTTCTGCGAGCGCTGCGCTGCCGAAGGGCTGGTGTTTGGGGCCATCCATCAGGCCGATGGCTATGTCTTCGCCAACGCGAAGGACCCGTGCGACGATCCGATCTCGGTCTCAAGCCGCGCTTTTCGCAACGGGTGACTGTCGAATAGCGCGGCGTTTTTCTTGGCTCCGTCGCGCCGCGGCCGGATCTGAAGCGCGCGCCGCTCTTTCTGCTCTTTGCTAGCGCTTGGTCGCCATCCACAGGACATGGCGGGCACCACCACGCTTGCCGTTGGCGCGCACATTCACCTCGTCGGTGGCAAAGCCGACTTCGCGCAAGCGGCGCGTAAAGGCGCTGTCCGGCGCCGATGACCAGACGGCAAGCACGCCGTTTGGGCGCAGGGCAGCCTTGGCCGCGCGAAGGCCGGTGTGGTTGTAGAGGCTGTCGTTGGAGGCGCGCGTCAAGCCATCCGGACCATTGTCGACATCGAGCAGGATGGCATCGTAAGCGGCGGTCTTCGATCGGATCAGCGCGCCGACATCGCCGACATGGATGTCGACGCGTGGATCGTCGAGCGTGCCTTGGTGGAGATCCGCCATCGGTCCGCGCGCCCACTCGACGACAGCTGGCACGAGCTCTGCGACCACCACCCTGGCATCATCAGGCAGCGCGCCCAATGCGGCCCGCAAGGTAAACCCCATGCCGAGGCCGCCGATCAGCATGCGGGCATTCTTCCGGCAGGCAATCCGCTCACAGCTCAGCGTCGCCAGCGCCTCTTCCGATCCGCTCAGCCGGCTGTTCATCAATTCCGTCGAGCCGAGCATGATGGAAAATTCGCTGCCGCGGCTCTTCAGGCGCAACTCGTCGCCATCACCGGGAATGGTTGCGCGGTCTAGCAGGATCCAGGGAAGCATCGGGGTCGTCTCTCATTGCATCGTTCAAGCGCCTCGTAACATGAGCGTGGCGCTGAAGACATCACATTGTCGATGATCCAGGGAGAATTGCCCCCTCACGATGCCCTTTTCGGCGACGGGAATTTCGACACCGCGATGCTTCATCCCCGTGACCAGCGCGGGATCTCGGCTAGATACGTCCGATAGCGCGAAGCGTCGCGCCTGGTTATTCCGCGGCGATCATGCCTGATAGCACCGCCTTGGCGATGGCCTGGAAGCGGTTGTGGGCGTTGAACTTGCGGATGATGCCGGCCTCGAGCGTCAGCGCTGCGGCCAGATCCATCTCCATCAGCCGGGCGATGCGTGCAGCCGGGTAACCTTCGGCCATGAATGTGAGGCATTCGCTCTCGATCGGCGAGAGATGCACGTTTTCGGCGTCATCGGACGAGGCCTCGCCCTGTTCAGCTTCGTTTTCCAGCAGTTCGGCGATGCGCTGCATCTGGCGCCGCAGGTTGGATTGTTGCGCCGCCAGTTCCCGGCGTCGTGACAACAGCGCTTCCTTGAACAGCCGGTCGGCCTCTGTCTGGTCGTCGGCGCCGGCAAGACCAGCGAGCAGTTCCTGGATGGCCGCGATCGGCATGTCGATTTCACGGCAGGCGTTGATGACGGCCATGCGGCGGATGTGGTCCGGTCCATAGACCCGCATCGGCCCCATGCGGGCGGCGGTCAGCAGGCCCTTCTCCTCATAGAAATGCAGGGTGCGGTGGGTGACGCCGAAGGCATCGGCCATATCGGCGATTGCAAGCGGGCTTGAGGGATCGTGATGGGGAAGCGGCAGTCTGGGCAGGTAGCCGGTGCGCTCCGGCGCCGCCAGCGCGCCCTCGTACTTCCAGTGGTCTCGCGGCATATCGATGATCCCCGTTTGACAGTGCCGCGCGCCTGTTCAAGGGGGCGAAGGCAGCCGTCACGCTTCGATTTGCTGCATAATTGATCCCGATATCGCTGCCGATTTACGGAATTATGCCGCAGGCATCAGGAACTCGTCGCGATCGCACGGTATGACCGGAGCGGAAGCGATCCGCGCTCCAATGCAACCGTCGATGGTCGACGATAGCGACTGCTGCTCGGCTGGGGCACACCGCGAAGGGCGCGGCTACTGCTGACAATTGTGCTTGCCTGACGAGCAACCAGGCACCAATTCCCAACGCATGGCCACACCGTATACGCGAATCACATATATGAATAGTCCTGAATATTGCAGGGGAAGTGCTGGTTTGGGCCATGCTGGCGGGCCGCTTAGGACGCAGGCAGCATGGTTTTCCGTCAGTGGCCGATGACCCGGAGTGGGCTGTTTGCGCTGAGGATGAACAGCGGCTCGTCGCCGCGCAGCGGTGCCAGTTTTTGCTGGCAGGACCAGGCGCTTTCGAAGCTGCCGCGGGTCAGCAGCTTGCGATACTGGGCGGTTGCCGTCATGCAATCCATCAGCGGGCTCTGGATCTGTTCTTCGCTCGCATGGGTGTAGATCTCGCCATCGAGGGAAAACAGTTCGGATGCCAGCGACATGCTTTCAAACAGCAGATCGGGCTCACTCTTCAATCGTTCGCTTGTGATGAAATCCTGCCGCAGCGGCACGCCTTCGCCATCATGCTTGAGCGTAACGCGCACACCGGCCGCAGGCGCGTCGTACCAGGTCAGCTCGAGCGAAAACGACAGCGCCGCATTGCGCGATACCGGCCGTCCGGCGTCGCCGTCGGTGGCGCGCGCCAGTGTCCGGTGGCGCTGAGCGGCGGCGCGAAGGGCGACGGCGAAGGCTTTGACGTCGGCGTTCTGGTCTCCCGATATGGCGACGTTGACGGAGGGCAGCACGCGCTCGATCGAATGGCGGCCGTTGAAGAGCTTCGCCTGCGCATCGATGTCCATCGTCATTTCCGGTGAAGGCAGCGGCGCAAACAACAAAAGCGGCAGCACCGACAGCACAGCCAGCGGCGAAGACAACGGTGCCGGCGGCCAGGCCGTCTTCTGGCCGGGGAGGCGCTTGCGCGTCAGCTTCGGCTGGCGCGTCTGTGGCTCGGCGGGGCAGGCCGCATCGATCTGCCGGCGGCTGTATTCCGGTACATAGGTGCCCTTGGGAATGACCAGATGCCATTCGTCCTCGGCGCCATCGGTCTCGTAATAGGCCTTGAGCAATTTGCGCAGCTTGCCGGCATGCACCCGCACCAGCGGATCGCTGTCGGCATTGAACGCCTGAGGGCGGTCGAAGACGTCGATGGCGATCGAATAGCCCTTCAATTGCGGGCCTTCGCCGATCATCTCCTTTTCGACCACATAGGCGAGAAAAGCGCGCAGGCGTTCGGAACGCGCGAAAGACTTGCTCTCGAGGATACGGCGAAGGTTTTGCCGTATCGTCTCGTCGCAGGGTCTTTCGACCGCCATCATCAATTGTTGCTCCAGGTTCATTCGTCGCGAAACTTTATGAAAGAGATCGAAGGGCAGATCTGCCGCAATTCGATATGATTCGGAAATTTAGGCTCAAAAAAAGCTGTTGTCAGGATGCTTGACCCCAAATTTGAGATTTATCTGAAATAAACTCAAAATTGCGACCGTCCCCTGTGGCAGAACGTAGCGGTGCGTCTTTTGCGACCTTGCATCGCCGACATCCGCATCGGTTTTTGCCTTGGTTGATGGGTCTTGCTGGACGCACTGCATGTTAGGCCCCACTAATGTCAAGGTTTCGTCAAGGCATGGCCGGCAAACAAGCGACGCCGGAGCCGACTTTCGCTGGCGAACGTACTCTTTGGAATTGCTGCATAATCTTGGTCCAAACTGTTTTCTGTTTTTACAATTATGCAGTAGAACATTGCATTGACATTGCCCGCCTCTGGAAAGTTCCGACATGCCCGCAAAACTGTCCGTGAATCTGAATGCCGTTGCCATGCTGCGCAACCGGCGCGATCTTCCCTGGCCGTCCGTCACTGCGCTCGGCCGCATTGCTCTTGAAGCCGGCGCAAGCGGGCTGACGGTGCATCCGCGCCCCGACCAGCGCCATGTGCGCTTCTCCGATCTGCAGCCGATCCGCGATCTCATCGACGACGAATTCTCAGCGACCGAGTTCAACATGGAAGGCTACCCGAACGAGGAGTTTCTACGCCTCGTCGAAACGCACGAGCCGGAACAGGTGACGCTGGTACCTGACGATCCGGCGCAGGCGACCTCAGACCATGGCTGGGACTTCCGCAAGAACCACAACCTGCTCGGCAGCGTCGTTGGTCGGCTGAAGAAAAAGGGCTTTCGCGTTTCGCTGTTTGCCGATGGCGACGAGGACACCGAGGCGCTACGCATTGCCAAGGAGACGGGTGCCGACCGCATCGAGCTTTATACCGGCCCCTATGGCGGTTGCTATGACGACCCCGAGAAGGCGGAAAAGATTGCCGCCGAACTCGGCCGCACGGCGGAAATCGCCGCCAGCCTCGGGCTCGAGGTCAATGCCGGGCACGACCTGACAGTCGCCAATCTGCCGCTGCTCGCCAGGCACATCCCCAACCTCGCCGAAGTGTCGATCGGCCATGGCCTGACGGCAGATGCGCTGGAGTATGGCATGGCCGAAACCGTGCGCCGCTTCCGCCGCGCCTGCGGCCAGACGGTTTGAAGCCACCATTTGCAGGCGACGCAGTCCCTGACGGGCGCGCCATTCAGAGCGGCAGGCGGGCGCGGAGCCCATGGGGACGTCGCGAGTTTCGCGACGTATTCCGCAAGCGCTGGCATGGCGGAATGTTCACTCTTGCAGCGCCGCGCGGCGCTGTAACATTTTAAAATTTCTGCATAATTTTCTCCGTCGATCGATTCCGATTTAAGGCGCGCCATGCAGTTGCTGTGTCGCGAAAACCGGACCGACGAGGCGAAATTCATGAGATTGCCGATATGAAAGACATTTTCGTCGTCACCCACACTCAATCCATCCACCACGAAGAGGACAAGGTGGGAGGCTGGTACGACACCGACCTGACAACTCGCGGCCACGAGGACGCGGCGGCAACTGCCGAGCAGCTGCTGGACCTCATCGGCGGGAACGAGGTGGAGATCCATAGCTCGGATCTTCGCCGCGCATCGCAGACGGCGGCTGCCATTGCAAAGCGCTTCCAGCGGCCGGTGACGGAGACCGCCGATCTCAGGGAAATCAGCTACGGTGTGGCGGGCGGCAAACCCCAGGCGTGGCTCGACGCACGGTATAGCCCGGCGCCGGACGACAACCGGCTCGATTACCATTGCGGCATCGATGGCGCGGAAACCCGGCGCGACGTGGCAGCCCGTGTCTACCCTTGCGTGAACGCGATCGTCGAGCGGCCTTGCGAGACACAGATCATCGTGACCCATGGCTTTACACTCACGCTGGTCCTTGCCGCGTGGATGAAGATACCGATCGATGCCTCGGGCTTCCTGAGTTTCCCGGCAAAATCCGGGAGCATCACGCATCTGCGCCAGGACGATTTCTTCCGAAATCGGGCAGTCATCAGCCTGGCGGATGCCTCCCACCTGAACTCCTGAGCGCCGTGAAACCGAGACGCTGAACTTTCAGGAGCAAAGTTTCTCGAACGAGTCTTGCGACTGGCGCGCGCAAACCTGCGGCTTGACTGCTATAGGTCGAGCCTATCTTTTCCTTTGTGTGCGGCTAATGACATCTCCCACCAGTTTCCGCGAGCGTATCGCTCTCTATGCCCTTCTGACCTCGCTAACCTCCATCAGCATCGATGCGCTGTTGCCGGGCTTGCGTCAGATCGGGGCCGATGTCGGCGTTGCGCCGCCGCTCTCTACCCAGCACATCATATCGCTTTTCATCCTCGGCATGGCGTTCGGAGAGTTGCTGCTGGGCCCGCTCTCCGACGCGATGGGACGAAAGAAAGCGCTTGTTCTGGGCCTTGGCGTCTATGCGCTCGGTACGGTCATCGCCATGGTGGCAGGCTCACTCGAAATGGTGATTCTCGGCCGATTTCTTCAGGGGGTCGGCGTCTCCGGACCGAAGATCGCCACGCGGGCGATGATCCGCGACCAGTTCGAGGGCGATGCCATGGCCCGCGTCATGTCATTCATGTTCACGCTCTTCATTCTCGTGCCGATGCTGGCTCCGACGTTGGCGCAGGGTATCATCGCGGTCGGCGGCTGGCGCAGCGTCTTCGTGGTCTATCTCGCTGTGGCAGGCCTTCTCGGGTTGTGGCTGGTCATGCGGCAACCGGAAACATTGCCGGCCGGGAAACGCATTCCCTTTCGTCCGAGGCTTCTGCTGTCGAACGGGCGGCGTATCCTGTCAAATCGGCGCGTGACGCTGCTGATCGTGGCGACCGGGCTCGTCTTCGGTGCGCAGCTCCTTTACCTCAGCACGGCGGCCGATCTCTTCTTCGATGCCTATGGGATCGGACAAACCTTCCCATTGTATTTTGCGATGCTGGCCACAGGGATCGGGCTTGCTTCGTTCCTCAACGCAAAACTTGTGCAGCGCTTTGGGGCGGAGACAATGGCACGCTATGGTTTTGTCGGGCTGGCGACGGCGGGACTGATGATGCTGGCGGCATCCATTTTTTGGGGCGGACGGCCGCCACTGACCGTGCTGATGGTGCTCGGCTTTGCGGCGTTCTTTGCAGTCGGGGTGCTGTTCGGCAACCTGAACGCCATGGCTATGCGCTCGCTTGGCCAGGTTGCGGGCCTCGGCGCATCGTTGATCGCCTCCGGATCGAGCCTGATCGCGACCCTGTTTGCCATCGGTCTGGGCGCCTTTTACAACGGCACGACGCTGAACCTGTCGGCGGGTTTCTTCCTCGCGGGCATCAGCGCTCTCGTTCTGGCCGAGATCGCGGTGCGGGGAGATGTCGGGCCGGTGGAGGCCGTCCGATAACGATAGAGGGCTGCGAAGATTGGGCAGGCCGTGGGGAAAGCTTGGAAGCAATGGGGTGTTGGCGGACCGAAAGCCGGCATTTGCCGGCCCGGCTGATGACAAACGACCGAGATCCCCTGTTTGATGCGAGAGACATCCCGTCCTTCTCATCCTCGCCCTTGTGGCGGGGATCCAGTGACCCGACGTCTGTCGGGTCAAAAGACCTTTCAGCCCAAAGACTTGGGCTGGCTAGATTCCTGTGACAGGCACAGGAATGAGGGCGCTTACCATTCAGCCGGCAAGTCTTGCCCTGCTGGCTTCGAGGAAGGCGGTGAGCGGCAGGGGGGTGGCGCCGGTCAGGGTCGTCACGTCGCTCGTCACCATGTCGATATGGCCCTCGCGGGTGTTGGCGTCGAAGGAGACGACGATCGGGATGAGGAAGTCGGGCAGGCCCGCGCCCTTCAGCCCGCCGGCCAGCGCGTCGTCGGAAATGTGGACGACGTCGAGCGGCTTGCCGGCAGCCTTGGAGACGAGAGCGGCGATCTCGTCGGTCGAGCGCAGCTCCGGGCCGGTCAGCGTGAACGTGCGGCTTTCATCGCCGGCTGAAAGCAGGGCTGCTGCGGCGGCCTTTGCGGCATCGGCGCGGGCGAGGTGGGCGAGGCGGCCCTTGCCCGAGGACGAGTACCACTGTCCGGTTTCCAGCGCATGCGGCAGCGCCATGAACAGGTTTTCCATATACCAGCCGTTGCGCAGGATCGTGTAGGGGATGCCGGTTGCCTTGATGGCGTTTTCGGTGCCGAGATGATCGGGCGCAAACGGGATGACCGAGGTCTCCGGGTTCGGCATCGAGGTGTAGAGGATGTGCTTGGCGCCGGCCTTCTTCGCGGCCGCGACGGCTGCCAGATGCTGATGCAGGCGCTTGCCCGGCTGGTCGAGCGCATCGGTGGAGATGATCAGGATGCGGTCGGCGCCGGCAAAGGCCCGGTCGAGCGAGGCCGGATCGTCGAAGTCGGCGACACGTGCCTGCACGCCCTTGCCGACATAGTCGGAAAGCTTTGCCGTATCGCGGCTGGTGGCGATGATGTTGGCCGGCTGGACCTTGCCGGATGCAAGCAGCGCATCGAGCACGAGCTTGCCGAGCTGGCCGGTGGCGCCGGTCACGAGCAATGTATCGGACATGAACTTTTCCTTTTTCTCTGTGATGCCAGCCGACGCTTCGGGAGGGAAAGCACGTCTGCCGGTTGTTGGTCTCTTTTTGAGAGTTGCTCTAATCTAGTAATCTGGTAAGAGCTGTAAAGGAGGCAGTTTTTTCTGCCGTGGTTACAAAAAGGGTACCGGCCCATGAACAAGCTCAGTGGTGATGTGAAGGGCAAGCGCGTGGCGATGGTCTGCGGCGTGCCGATGGATGTCGAGAATTGCCCGGTGCGCGACGTCATGGACAACATCGGCGGCAAGTGGAACTCGCTGATGATCCTGTCGCTGGCCGACGGGGCGTTGCGCTTCTCGGAACTTCGGCGGCTGATCCCCGATATCTCCCAGCGCATGCTGACGCAGACGCTGCGCGACCTGCAGCGCGACGGCTATATCAGTCGCACGGTCTTTCCGACGCAGCCGCCGAGCGTGGAATATGCGCTGACCGATCTCGGGCGCTCGTTGCACGAATTGCTGAAGCATTTTGTCGATTGGTCGGCTGCCAACCATGTGGCAATCCGCGCCTCGCGCCAGGCCTATGACGGCGCGCCTTGAGCGGCTATTGCTGACTGCATGAAGAGACTCGATATCGGTATTGCCGGCGCCGGGCCGGCCGGGCTTGCCTCGGCGCTTTTGCTTGCGCGGCAGGGCCACCGCGTTGAAATCCTGGAACGTTTCGCGGACGTCGCGCCGGTCGGCTCCGGGCTGATGCTGCAGCCGACGGGGCTGACGGCGCTCGCCGCGCTCGGGTTGCTTCAGCCGATCATGGCGCTCGGCAGCCGCATCGACCGGCTGCACGGCGCCGATGCCAGGAGCGGCCGCACGGTGCTCGACGTGCGCTATGACGCGCTTGCGGGCGGTCGCTTCGGGCTGGCCGTTCAGCGCGCAGCGCTGTTCGGCGTGTTGCATGATGCAGTTACAGCGGCCGGCATTGCCATTCGCACCGGCATGACGCTGACCGCGGCCAAGACCTCGGGCGAAAAGGCGGTGCTGACGGATGCCGCCGGCCAGGAGGCGGGGCGCTATGATCTCGTCATCGACGCGACCGGTGCCCGCTCGACCATTGCGGCGGGTGCCGCGACGGCGCCCGGCGTGCGCGAGCTTGCCTATGGCGCCTTCTGGGCGACGCTCGACAGTGACGGCCTGACCCATGATCCAAACGCACTGACACAGCGCTACGACCGCGCCAAGGTGATGATCGGCATCCTGCCGGCGGGCCGGGCGCGACCGAAGGCGCGAGACCATGTTGCCTTCTTCTGGAGCGTCAAGGTCGGCGATGCCGACGCCGTGAAGGCGGCGGGTCTGGACAGATGGAAGGCGGCAATTCGCGACTACTGGCCGGATTGCGCGCCGCTGCTCGACCAGATCGACGATTGGGACCAACTGACGCTGGCGCGCTATGCCCACCGCACCTTGCGCCCGCCGACGTCGGGCCGCGTCGCTTTTGTCGGCGACAGCGCGCATTCGACCAGCCCGCAACTGGGGCAGGGCGCCAACATGGCGCTGATCGATGCGGCGACGCTTGCCCACACTTTGTCGCTTACCGACGATATCGACGCGGCGCTGGCCGCGTATGGCCGGGCGAGGCGCAACCATATGGCGCTGTTCCAGCTGCTGTCGCTGGCGTTCACGCCCTTCTACCAATCGGACTCCGCAGCGCTTGCCTGGCTGCGCGACCGGCTGGTGGCAACGATCGCGCGCATTCCGCCTTCGCCGGCGCTGCTCGCCTCGATAGTTTCGGGCACGCTGATCGACCCCTTTGCAGCCGCGGGCCTCAAGGAGTGCGACTGGCAGGCGATATGCGCGCAGCCGGTCGCCGAAAGCGCTGTCGCCGTGCCCGCCTGAGCGTACCGCGAGACCGCGCATCCGCGTGCAAACCCTGTATAAGGCCCGCTCAGCATAATTCCTCAAGTTGGATTCGATTTAAGGAATTATGCAGCAAATATAAGGTGTTACGGCGTCCTTTGCGCGTCATGGACGCGCGGCGCTGTAGAGGGACGGAAATGCCGACCCTCAAATGGTTCTTTGCGTTGGCGAGGTGTTGTGATGACAGAATTTGTGGCTGCGGTTCTGGTGCATGTCGCCGATGTGGATGCAGGGCTTTCCTGGTATCAGCGCGCCTTCCCAAGCGCAGAACGTCGCCGTCTGGACGCCTTCGATTTCGAGTATCTGAAGATCGGTTCGACCCATCTGGAAATCGTGCCGGCGGACGAGAAGGTGGCGAGCGGCGCGGCCGGTTCGGTCGTCTATTGGCAGGTCGAGGATTTCGACCGGGCGCTTGCCGATTTCAACGGTCTGGGCGCGCCGCTCTATCGCGGCCCGCTTGCGATCGAAGACGGGTTGTGGATGTGCCAGGTTCGCGACCCCTGGGGCAACTGCATCGGCCTTCGCGGGCCACGCAGCGGGCAGGAAACGGCTTGAACATCCGACGCACCTGAACGGCGGCAAACGTCAAGCACGCGGCGCGGCAATTGCGCCTACTGCATGTTTCCTTAAATCCTATTCGATTTAAGGATCAAAACATGCAGCCATTCAAAGTGCTACAGCGACCTTTGCGCGTCTAATAAGACGCGCGGCGCTGTAAGGGACCGAGCATGCCGCATGGATCAACGGAAAATGGCCCACAGCGCAGGCTGGAGGCCATTTTCGTTTGCGGTCGGTGCGGATCGGGGAACGCCCGATCCTGGCTTATGCGGCGCGGCGCAAATCCTCGACGCCGAGGGCGAATTCGACGGCGGCGTCGGCGTGGATCGCGGTGGAGTCGAAGCCCGGCAGCGGCAGGCTCTTCGGGTCGAGGATCAGGCAGATCTCGGTGCAGCCAAGGATGACGGCATCGGCCCCTTCGGCCTCCGCCGTGTCGATCAGGTCGATCAGCGCCTTGCGGGAAGGGCTCAGCACCTTGCCGGCGCAAAGCTCGTCGAAGATGATGTTGTGCGTCAGCGTGCGGCCAGCAGCGTCGGGCACCATCACTTCGATGCCGTGGCTCTTCATGCGCTCGGCGTAAAAGCCGTGCTCCATCGTGTAGCGGGTGGCAAGCAGCAGCGGCTTGCGAACGCCGGCGGCCTTGAGGCGGGCTCCGGTCTCGTCGATGATGTTGATCAGCGGAATGTCGACGGCCGCCTGCACGGCGTCGGCGATCAGGTGCATGGTGTTGGTGCAGATCAGCACGCAGTCGGCACCGGCCGTCTTCAGCCCATGGGCAACATCGGCAAGCCGCCTGGCGGCGTCGTCCCAGCGGCCGGCCTTCTGCAGGTCGACGATCGACTGGAAGTCGACGGAGTGCAGCAGCACCTCGGCCGAATGCAGCGCGCCCAGCCGCTCGCGAACGGCCTCGTTGACCATGCGGTAATAGACCACCGAGCTTTCGAAGCTCATGCCGCCGATAAGACCGATCTTGCGCATTTCCATCGTTTCTTTCCCTGATCCTGTCGCCATCCGCACCGAAGTGCGGCCAGCTGTTTTCGATGGGGAAACTATGCCGGACCTTCGTCCGCAATGGTTCGCTTTGATGGCGCGAGAATGGTCGTTTAGCGCGAATGAATTGCGCAATGACTGTTGATTGTGCAAATATGCAGCGTATCGTTTCGATGAAATGGGAGTGGTGAGCGTGCTGGACGAGAGAGACAGGAAGCTTTTGACGCTGTTGCAGCAGGATGGGAGCATGGCCGTCGGCGAACTTGCCGACCGGGTGAACCTTTCGCTGTCCGCCTGTTCGCGCCGCATCCAGCGGCTGGAAGAGGCAGGTTACATCGCCAAGCGTATCGTCGTTCTCAACCGCGAGCGCATGGGCGTGCCGACCACCGTGTTCGCGATGATCAAGACTGCGCATCACTCCGACGAGTGGATCGAGACATTTCGCCGGGCGATCAGCGACATCCCCGAGATCGTCGAGGCGCATCGCCTGACCGGCAACTACGACTATATCGTCAAGGTCGTGTTGCCGCGGGTCGAACACTACGACGTGGTCTACAAACAGATCGTGCGCAAGGTGGAGCTCTTCGACGTTTCCGCGTCTATCTCGATGGAGATCCTGAAGAGCGGCACCGCGGTGCCGGTCGATTATGCGGAGTGATTGAGACGATGAGCGAGAACGGCATCAAACTGGCCGAGGCGCTTGTGGTCGTCGACGTGCAGCGCGCCTTCATATCGGGTGCGGATGCGGTGCCGGATCTTCTGTCGCTGCAGCGGGCCGTCGGCCGGCTGCTTGAGCGCGCGCGCGAAAAGGCAGTCCCCATCATCTTCGTGCAGAACGACGGGGAAAAGGGTGCGCCGGACGAGCCGGGCACGGACGGCTGGCAGTTGTTCTTCGATGCGAGCCCCGGTGAAACGGTCGTGCGCAAGTCCGTCGACGATGGTTTTCACGACACCGATCTGGAGGCGCGGCTGAGGAGCCATCGGGTCGAAACCATCGCCATCTGCGGCATGCTGTCGGAAATGTGTTTGGCGGCAACGGCGCGCCGGGCGATGGACCTCGGCTTCCAGGTGATCCTCGCCCACGACGCGCACGCCACCTATGACGTGCCACCGGGGCCGGGCGGCTCGGAAAAGGTCCCGGCGCACATGGCGGCGCGGGCCGCCGAATGGTCGCTCGGCGACGAGATCGTGCTGGTCGGAACCATCGACGAAATCGGCTTCGAGCCGGCGATGGCGCAGGCGGGGTGATGCCACTCCGGGCTATCTCATGCCTTGTTGGCAAACCACACTGTCGGCGTGCCTTGCACACCGCCGTTGCGCATTGCCGTTTTCAATTCGTCCAGGTTGCCGAACGCCTGAGCCGCTTCAAGCGTGGCAAACTCATGGGTTACGGTAACATCGTTGGGATTGTCAGGGGCTTGATAAACCGCCTCCGCCAAAACGCCGTTTGCCTTCTGCACCGGCGAAAACGCATCGTATACCCTGCGCCAGGCCGCGTAGTCGAAGACTTCGTGTCTTACGAACAATGTCGTCATATCATCCTCCTGCGTCAGGTTGGGTTGGGACGAGTGTCCTGCCCGGAGGGGCCTTTGTGATGCCGAGACATCGGCGCAAGCGCCTTAAGACCGTCTTGGCATGATGTCGGATGCGGCACCCCGGTTACTGGGATTGGACGAGTAACACCAGAGTTTCGGGCAGCACGCCATCATGCGTCATCGCATCCGCTGCCGCTTTTGTCTGCATGAAGGCCTCCAATTTTGCCATGTCGGCAACATCCATGACCAAGCCGACGCGGTTGGATGCCTGAGGGTCTACAAATGTGCGGATGTTTGTGACGCCGATCGGTTCGAAGATCTGCTTGCGGAGCGGCGAGGCGAGCCAGTGTTTGGTGTCTTTGACATCGTGATAAGCCATAACGGTAGGCATGATGTCCTCCCTTGTGGGTCAAATATTCAACTACACTGCTGCGTTTGGTAACGTTCATTTCAATGATGCTACGAATGTGGCTGTTTTCGACCCGCCCATCCGAAAGATATCTCTGCAATCACTTTGGATTAATTCGGAAAAATCGCATTCATTGGGTCGTTCTGTCGCGGCTGAGCTTTCGGTTGTTTCACTTGGCGACCCTCGCGCTCTGGTGTCGAATGCTTCACGAGCGGTCGCGACAGAATGAAATGGTAAACCGGGGTGAGGGCTCGGCTGTGGGCGCCGGCATCCGGTAGCCCATCGCAAGCTTGATATGGAGGGCTTGGACGGCCCCGTCCGGGGCTTGCGATGTTTCTGTCAACTGCCTAGCGAATCTACTGGATGTCGGTTTGCTGGAGGTGGATATGAAAGTGGATGGCCTTTGCCGCCCGCCAATAATCACGCCGCAGCTTGTTTGGCAGGTGCCAGCATTTCCGCGGCCCTGGCATAGCCGCCGTCCATTCCGTCGAGAAAATGTAGGTGTGAATCAGGTCTGCCGGATGGGATCAGGCAGGTCATCAGCGCATGAGACTGGCGGTGTAGACCGAAACTGACTTCGCCGCGTTGTCTGGCGGCGACAAGGATGGCTTCGACCCGGTCGATCTGCTCATGCGTGCAATCGAGCGTCAGGCGCAAGCCGTCATCGCACTTGCGGAAATCCGAATTGGCCGCGACCGTCGACCAGCGCGCCGGGTCGACATCCATCCGCTCATCCTTTGGTACCGCGACCGCCTCCGGCACCGGATGAGCCTGGCGCTGCCCGGCCTCGAGAACGGCAAGGACGCTTCTCGCCAGGGCGGCAAAGTCCTGAGCGCCGGTCTGTTCGGTCGGCTCTACCAGCAAGGAGAGAATTTCACCGCGCTGGCTGGGAAACGGCTTCCATTCGCACCGGAGACCGGTCAGGTTCGGTTGCGTCGTATCCCTGTCCGGCCTTATCAGGTAGCGCCCGCGCTTGATCTGCTGTTCCGCCCATTTCAATCCGCCACCGGCAAACATGGTATAGGTGGCGTCTTGCGATGCCGCGTAGCGGGCGATCCTGACATCGCTTCCGTTGGCGCGGACTTCGCGCACGGACAACAACCCGGTTCGAAGCGTCAGGCCAAGGCTGTCGCTCGCAAAGGCCGCGACCTGACGCAAGGTCGATGCCGCGGTTGCGGCCGCCTCCGGCGGCAGGGCGAATGCCGCGCCGTCGCCACGAAACACGAAGGGAAAATCGAACGTCCCCCGGGCGTTGCCGAAGGCGACGATCGCGGAGGCGCCGGCAAAGTTGACGTCCTCATAGCGCCCGGACCTGATCGCCGAGGTCGAGTCGACGACATCGGTAATGGCGATGTGCCAATCGTCGGGCAATGGCTCATAGATGGCCGGGTCGACCACATCAGAGAACTCACTATAGGCTTGCGGCGGCTGGGTGTGGCTGTTGCTCATCCGTGTTCTCCAAGTGGGCATAAGGGGAGGTCAGGTCTGCCGGGTGAGCGGCCAGACCTGACCGGATGGCCTTCAGACCAGATTGGTCTCGACATCGATGTTGCCGCGTGTCGCCTTGGAATAGGGGCAGATCTCGTGGGCTGCATGGATCAGTTCATGGGCGACGTCGCGGTCGAGGCCCGGCAGGCTGACATTGAGACGTGCGCGCAGGAAGTAGGAGCCGTCATTAACGTTCAGATCGATCTCGGTGTTGACCTCGGGTCCGGCCGTAAGCTTGATCTTTCTCTGGGAGGCGGCGACCTCGATCGCACCGATGTAGCACGCGGACCAGGCAGCACCGAAGAGGTTTTCAGCGGCCGGATGCGGCTGCGCCAGCTTGAGGTCAAGCATGCCATCGTCGCTGCGCGTGCCGCCGTTGCGGCCGCCGGTGTTGTGGGTCTTGCCGGTGAAGAGGAGCTTCTCGGTCATGGTGAAATCCTTTCTGGTTAAGTTTTATCGCATCCACTATAATCGGATGCGATGTAAATATGCCAACCCAAACCGGATGTCAATACCATTGCGATTTAATCGGATGCGATTTATATAAGGGTCGACAACGAGGACAATGGAACAGGATATACCCATGCCCAAATCCCCAACAGCAAAAGGTGCCGACGTTTCCGCGTCGCAGGCCGAATACGGCGGCAGGAAGCTTTCGAATTTTCTGTGCTTTGCGATCTACTCGGCAAACCTCGCCTTCGGTCGCGCCTACAAGCCACTGCTGGACAAGCTCGGTCTGACCTATACTCAATACGTGACCATGGTGGCGCTTTCCGAGGAAGACGAACAGACCGTGGGCACGCTCGGCGAGAAGCTCTTCCTGGAGTCGAACACGCTGACGCCGATCCTCAAGAAGCTCGAGTCCGAGGGCTATCTGCAGCGCCGGCGCGATCCGGCCGATGAAAGGCAGGTCCGCGTGACGCTGACAGCGGCTGGACGCAAACTGGTCGAAATGGAGCCCGGCGCAGCATTGACGGATGTGATCGGTCTCGGAGACGATTTTCCGGTGGTGCAGCAAACCGTGGTGAAGTTGCGCGACAACCTGTTGCGTGCGACGCATCCTGAGAAAACATGACGTTCGGTAGCCAGGAGCCGGGCAGATTCGCCGCTTGTCGGCTCGCAGGAGATAGTCAGAGCGTTAGGCGGAATCACGGAAGCGCTCTATCTCTTTGTTTTTCCGCATTTCCTGACGAAAAACCGCTTCGCACGTTTGCTGGAAATGCTCTAGGACCTGTCAGAAGCTCCACGCGACGTGGAGCTTGCCCTCCCAGACATCGAGATCTTTCTGGCCGAAGCTCAAATAGCCGCCCGTCGCTTCGATCTGGAGGTTGTCGTTCACCAGCATTCGGAAGCCCGAGCGAAGCGAAAACGCCCAGGGCGAGGGCGTCACTTCCGACAGGTCGCCGGTCAGGATCTTGCCGTCGTTGGGCCGCTCGAATTGGTATTCGGCACCGAGTTCGGCGAAGGCGAGAAACGGCTGCCCGTCCGGCAGACGGAAATAACGGCTGATCTCGGTCGAGAGATCGAGGACGCCATAATTGAAGCTGTCGCCGGGAAGGGAAACGCTGACCGGTATGTTGAGGATGCTGCCCGAGAGGTCGTAGGCGCCGCTGTCGATATGGGACCAATTGACGGAGACCTTGGGGCGGATGAAATAGGCATCGACCTTATATTGGCCGTGGAGCGAGATTTCGCCGGCAAGACGCTCCGAATCCTGTCGGCCACTCAGCACGCTCAGGTCGATATCGTTGTTGTAGCGCCCGTATGTCAGCGATCCGTCGATCGCCCAGTGTTTCGACAGACGGTAGGCCGCATAGGGGCCGAAGCTGAAGCCGTCGGTGTCGATGCCCAATGTGCCGTCGAACGCATCGGTCGAACTGTTCTCAAGGGAAACGGTCATGCCGACGACGAGGTCGTTGGTGATGCGGCGATCGAGACCCATCGTCAACGAGCGGGCGAGCGTGTCGCTGTCGCGGTCATAACGTTCGTCGGATATGTCTGCGAACTGGATATCCGACCAGAAGTTCCAGAGCGAGGGCGCTGGCAGATCGCGGCCCGGCGTCAACGGCACCTGTGATCGGTCGGCGCTTTGGGCGGCGGCTTCTTCGGCAGCGAGGTCCCGGCAGATCGGCAGGTCGCGCTGTTGCTTGTTGGAATTTATCGACCGCGGGTCGATACAGGTGTCCGGCGTGGGGGCTGCGACCACGCGGCCGCCTCTGATGGCGGTCGGGGTGCGCGGCGTGAACCCCGGAAACACCGGCTGCGGGCCGACGTCCGGGCGGCCATCGGGCAAGTTGAAACCCGGGAACACCGGCTGGGGGCCGACATCCGGGCGGCCGTCGGGCAAGTGGAAACCCGGAAACACCGGCTGTGGGCCGACGTCCGGTCGGCCATCGGGCAAGTTGAAACCCGGAAACACCGGCTGTGGGCCGACGTCCGGTCGGCCATCGGGCAAGTTGAAACCCGGAAACACCGGCTGCGGGCCGACGTCCGGTCGGCCATCGGGCAAGTTGAAACCCGGAAACACCGGCTGTGGGCCAACATCCGGGCGGCCGTCGGGCCAGTCGATGTTCGGAAAGATGATATTACGCACCTGGTTCTGGGTGTCGAGCAGGCACGGTTTTCCGCTCGATGTGTCATAGAGCTTGTGCGTGCCACCGTTGCCGTTTGAAACGACCGGCGAAAGCGAGAGATGGAGGCCGCGCTTGCTCTTGCTCCAGGTGTCGACTGTCTGATTGCCCTGAGCCGCCTCGAGGCCGAAAGACCCGGCGCTGGTTCCGGAAAGCCAGACAGAGCGGGTGGCCCCTTTCGTGTTGCCGAGATAGGCCAGGCCGCCGCGGGAACTGCAGTTCGCGGCTAATGCGTCGCCGGCTGCCCCAAAACTGCAGAGGCCGGCAATCAGCGCCGCACCCAGATATGCCATCGACGCCGCTTGTCGGACATGGAAATCAGCTCTGCGCATGCTTCCCCCAAACGCTCTGCGACATTCCTGCCGCAGCGAAGTATCGTCAATCGCTCCAAGCCGCTTCCTGGCGCTATTCCCCTTGCCCCCGAGGCGGCAGGCGACTGCCCCGCCGCACCGACTCCATTTGTATATTTCCTCAAAGCTTGCCGCACTCCCACCGTGCAATTCTAGTGGTTCGATGGCGGTTTTTCCCGCATGCCTGGCAATCGGGCCGAACTCGACAAAGCCGTTGCCGATGCTCGACCAACGTCGTCGGGGACAATGCGGAGCCGCCCGTGCGGGCGGTTCAAAGGTGAAAGAGACACGGTTGCACCCGTCGTTGCGCGAGGGCGCCCGCCACGGGCCAAGGCCGTCATGCCGTCTTCTCGGCCGTGCCGACGTCGGCATCGGATTAACTGTTACGTACTTCCCACGCGAGCGGCATTGGCTAGCCTGAGCCGATCTGTTCAGCGTCCTTGCCGGCAGCGCGGGTCGGCTCGCTCATGCCAGAGGCCACGGCCATGCCTGGCTCAATAGTGTTTACGCCTCAACGAAGGGATTTGGCCATGAGCCTTATCGACCTATTTGCGTGGATCGTGCTTGTCGTCCTGGTCTTAAGCACCGTCGCGGTGATCGTCTTCCTGGCCATGCTGCCCGGGATGATCGCCAAAAAGCGGAACCATCCGTGGGCCGAAGCGGTGACGGTGGGCGGTTGGGTGACGCTGCTGTTGGGTTTCGCCCTTTGGCCGATCGTCCTGATCTGGGCCTATGTTGACGTTCCCCGTGTCTCCAAGGTGGAGCTTGGACAATGATCGTTGTTCTTCTCAACGTCTATCTGGTCATCCTGTTCTGCCTGGTGAAGTTTCGGATTGTCCCGTTCAATCTGTTCTGGAAGGTCTCACCGATACTGGTCCTGCTCATCCTGCTGGTCGGCCTGTTCATCCCGATGAACTGGGGCGCACCGCAAGGACCCGCACTCGTCGTGCGCAATTCCGTCGCCATAGTGCCCAGCGTCGCGGGCGAAGTGGTCGAGGTGCCGGTCAAGGCGAATTCGCCGCTAAGGGTTGGTGACGTGCTGTTCCGTATCGATCCCGCTCCCTATCAGTCGCAGGTCAATGCTCTGCAGGCCCAGCTCAAGTTGAGCCAGTTGCGGCTGGCGGAGAAAACGAGATTGCAGACGACTCCCGCCGGACGCGCGTTCGATGTCGAACAATATCAGGCCGAGGTCGATCAATTGGAGGCGCAGTTGGTGGGAGCCAACTGGAACCTCGAAAAAACCATCGTCCGTGCTCCTGCCGATGGCTACGTGACGAACCTAGCGCTGCGCACGGGCGCGCGTGTCGCCAATCTGCCGCTATCACCGGTCATGGCCTTCATCGATACCTCGGAGACGATCATCGGCGTCGAGGTGCCGCAGATCGATGCGCGCTATGTCGAGCCCGGTCAGCCTGTTGAGGTGACGTTCAAGTACGAGCCCGGAAAAGTCTACGGCGGCAAGGTTGAGAGCATTCTCCAGGCGGTGGCGACCGGACAGACGCAGACGTCGGGCACTGCCGTTTCATCGAAGACCATCGAGACGCTGCCGTTCGTTGTCAGGGTAAAACTTGATGACGCCGAGTTTGCCAATCGTCTGCCCGCAGGAAGCACGGGGGATGCGGCGATCTTTACCGAACATGTCAGCGCGGCCCATGTGATCCGGAAAGTCCTGCTTCGGCAGATCGCGATCACGAACTACATCAACCCCTTCTGACTGAGGGCTAGATCGGGGCGAAACGATCAGTGCTTGTGTAAACGGCTGCGGGCGTAGGGCGGCCAGCTGCAAGCAATCATGTCCCATGCCCGGAGTCCATTTTCGGAAATCGCGTGCTGAACCCATGCTTGGCCGACGTTGCCCAATAGGTGAGGCTGCCACTGCTCTCGAATGCGTTCTGCAAATGACCAGCAGCAGCTGAAGGGCGGCATTGCGCCAGCCACACGGCGCCGAAGGCCGCCTCGCAGGGAGAGGGGGAAACGATCCTGCCAGCACCGACTTCCGGCACCCGTCTACGGTAGCCCAACACATTATTGCAACGCCGGTGCCAGCGCCATGACCGATTTTGCAAGGGTGGCATACGAAGCCGGCGGTTGTGTTGGCGCGGCGCCGCTCCACATTTGAGAAAAGTCAAATCGGGATCATGGCCATGCAGGACAGGCATCATGTCGTCGTCGTCGGTGGAGGGTTTGGCGGGCTGCAGCTCGTCAACGGGCTTGCCGGCGCGCCGGTGCGTATCACGCTGATCGACCGGCGAAACCACCATCTATTCCAGCCGCTGCTCTACCAGGTCGCGACCACGCTGATCGCTACGTCGGAGATCGCCTGGCCGATCCGCAATCTCTATCGCGACCGGCCGGAGGTAACGACGCTTCTGGGCGAGGTTACCGGCGTCGATGCTGCCGCCAAGACGGTGACGCTCAAGGGCGGGCAGGCGATCGGCTACGACACGCTGGCGATCGCCACCGGCGCGACGCATGCCTATTTCGGCCATGACGAATGGGAGCCGGTGGCGCCGGGTCTGAAGACGCTGGAGGACGCGACCACCATCCGTCGCCGCGTGCTCATCGCTTTCGAAAAGGCGGAACTCGAGGAAGACCCGGCCGTGCGCGAGGCGCTGTTGACCTTCACCGTGATCGGCGCCGGGCCGACGGGCGTCGAGCTTGCCGGCATCATCGCCGAAATGGCCCACCGCACGCTGCCGAGCGAGTTTCGCCGCATCGATACCCGAAAGGCCCGGGTGATCCTGGTGGAGGCGGGGCCGCGCATTCTGGCTGCCTTCAGCGAGGACCTGTCCGATTATGCCCGGCGTGAACTGGAAAGGTTGGGCGTGGAGGTCCGGACCGGAACGCCGGTGACGGACTGCACCGCCGAAGGGGTGACGATCGGCGAGACTTTCGTTGCCAGCCGGACGCTCGTCTGGGCCGCCGGCGTCCAGGCGTCGCCCGCCGCCCGTTGGCTCGGCATTGCCGAGGATCGGGCCGGCCGCGCGATCGTCGGCGCCGATCTTGAGGCGCCAGGTCATGACGATATCTTCGTCATCGGCGATACGGCCTCCGTCACCTATGACGGAGGCAAGCCGGTGCCGGGGATCGCGCCGGCCGCAAAGCAGCAGGGTGCCTATGTCGCGAAGGTCATCCGCGCACGCCTTGGTGGCGGCAAGCCGCCCGGCGATTTTCGCTACCGCCATCAGGGCAGCCTGGCGACGATCGGTCGGCGGGCGGCGATCATCGATTTCGGCCGCTTCAAGCTCAAGGGTGCGCTTGCCTGGTGGATCTGGGGCATCGCCCATATCTATTTCCTGATCGGCACGCGCAGCCGCTTCGCCGTCGCCTGGAGCTGGTTCTGGACCTATTTGAGTGGCCAGCACAGCGCCCGGTTGATTACCCAGAAAGAGACTTTGCGCGACGGGCAATAGCGGTGCGGCATGACAGCCGGCGGGCCTGAGCATCGCGGGTGGTGAGTGTGCCTCTACAGGTGAGTGTGCCTCTACAAGGGCTCGCTGGCTCCTGACGCAATGATGGAGGGGCGGTGGCCGGCAAGGCCCGCCGGACGCGACCGGCTGATATCAACCGTGATCGGGGATACGGTAAAAAAGACTTTGCTTACAAGCGCAAATTGTGTGCTAACTCTCTGAAATCGAGACTATAACCTGACATGCGTTGGGGGAGACGGAGATGGCAGACTTGATACATCCAAAAGCGATCGAACATCTGCCGATGTTCGTCACGCCGCCCGGGCAGTCTGACCTTCTGTTCAATTTCGTCGTGGTGTTCCTGCTGCTCGCAATCTTCGGGATCGGCACGCTCTACCTGCGCCTGCATGCCCTGCCCGAGCAGATGGCCCACGGGGGGAGCAAGGCGAAGTTCGAGGTCGTGGCAGTGCTGGCGCTGATCGCGCTGTTTACGCACAATCATCTCTTCTGGATCGCGGGGTTGATCTTGGCTCTGGTGGATCTGCCCGACATCTGGTCGCCGCTCAGATCGATCGCGCGTTCGCTGGAGAAAATGTCGGGCCGCGAACCGGAGCCGGAGCTGGACGCCCATGGGCACGTCCGTGTCGATCACCCTGTTGTTCCCGAGCCGGCGGCGTCGGCTGTCGAAACCAGGGTCGAGCCGACCTCGAATGATGGGAGGGCATGAGCCATGTTCGAGTTCCTGCTTTGCTCGATGCTGACCATCCTTCCCGACTATCTCTTTCGCCGGTATGTCCAGGGCAAGAGGTTCGGCCACGAAATCACGCTCTATTCCGTCTGGTTCGAACTTCGGTACGGCATCACCGCCTGTCTGATGCTGACGCTGACATTGATCACCCTGGTGTTCTATTTCCATCCGTCGACCAAGAACGTCACCTCGGTGTTCCGCACCGTTACCATTCTGCCGGAGACGGGCGGGCGTGTGGCCGAGGTCTATGTCCAGCGCCATCAAATGGTGGAGGCTGGTGCGCCGCTGTTCAAGCTCGACAGTACCGAACAGGAAGCGGCGATCGAGCTTGCACGTCGGCAGATTGCCGAGGTCGAGGCCGAAACCACGGTGGCGCAGACTGAGCTTGCCGCCGCCGACGGGCTGATCCAGCAGGCGCAAGGCGCCTTTCTTCAGGCACAGGACCAGCTCGAGACCCAGACGGAGCTGATGCGCCGCAACCCCAATGTCGTGGCTCCGCGTGAGATCGAGCGGCTGCAGGTGGCGGCTGACGGCCGCAGGGGAGCGGTCGACGCGGCCACTGCCAACAAGCGCACGCTGGAAACGAAGATCGCGTCGCTGCTGCCATCGCAGAAGGCAAGCGCCGAGGCAGCCCTCAAACAGGCTCAGGTGGAGCTCGACAAGACCACCGTGCGCGCCGGCTTTTCCGGCACGCTGCAGCAATTCACGCTCAGGGTCGGCGAAGTCGTCAACCCGATGCTGCGCCCGGCGGGCATTATGGTACCGTCTGAGGCCGGTCGCGTGGCGCTGATCGCCGGGTTCGGCCAGATCGAGGCGCAGGTGTTGAAAGTCGGCATGATTGCCGAGGCCACCTGCGTCGGCAAACCCTTCACCATCATCCCGATGGTGGTGACGGAGGTGCAGGCCGTGATCGCCGGCGGACAGCTGAGGGCGAGCGATCAACTGATCGACCTCTCGCAACTGGCGGCGCCCGGCACGATCACCGTTTACCTTGAGCCGCTCTATCCCGGCGGCCTCGAAGGGCTTCCACCGGGCAGCAGTTGCATCGCCAACGCTTACACCAACAGCCATGACGAGTTGGAAGCACCCGGCACCAGCACGCTGCGCGGGATCTATCTGCACGTTGTCGACACGGTCGGCCTGGTGCATGCGATGATCCTGCGTATGCAGGCGCTGATGCTGCCGGTGCAGACACTGGTGCTCGGCGGGCACTGACGGTCCGCCGCATCTGTTGACGGCAAAACGGCGCGGCGCGTGTTCGCGCCACCTTTTCCGTCGGTCGGCACGCGGGAGGGGCTAGAGCGTTTCCGGTTTAAACGGAGTCACGGACACGCTCTATCTCTTTGTTTTTGCGCATTCCCTGACGGAAAACCGCTTCGCACTTTTCCTGGAAATGCTCTAGGTGGATATGCGGCGCGCCCTGGCAACGATCCGGCGGGCATGACCAAACGCACCGGAGCGCAATTCTTGTGCCGCTTCGCAACGCCATTTCCATTCTTGCAAAATAGCGAACAGTCGGTTTGTCGCCAGTCCTGTGTCGGCGCCGGCAGGGACAAGCGGCCGCATCATGCGTCCGTGTTTTTGGCCGCCTTTGCCCGGCTGCCCGAAGACGCCTTCTTCTTCGCCTTGGCCTGGTTGTAGTCGATGGCGGCGCGGACGAGGTTCTGCAGCGCGCGCTCGTCGATCTCGTCACCTTCAAAGACGTCGATCGCGCGCCAGACCTTGCCGCCAAAGCCGTTGTTGAACAGATTTTCAGGGTCCGGCAGGCTCGCGCCGTGAGAGAAGGTAAGCTTCACCTTATCCTTGTGGGCGTTGCCGACCGCGATGATGCCATCGCGAGACCACACCGGGCTTCCCATCCACTTCCATTCCTCTGCTATCTCCTTGTCTGCTCCAAGGATGCTTTTGCGCAGGCTGGCGAGTGTCTTGCCGCGCCAGTCGCTAATCCCGGCAATCAACTGGTCGATGTGTTCCGATGCATTCATTGGGCCTCTATCCTCCGACTTCCGGCTCCGTTTCTTCCGCCGGCAAAAACTGCGCTTACTTTGCTCGTGCCAGAAACGCCGTCCTGGCTCCTCGACTGCTTGGGCGGCGCAATTGCCACCGCACAATGCCTCAAATCGGAATCGATTCAAGGTATTATGCAGCGGGATTAATGTGTTGCGGCGTGAAGCGCAGCGCCGTCGTTTCCGCAACGGGAGGACACCGCGTGACGCCATTTTCCGGCTTGCGCGGCAATATGGTGCGGGCGGGCGCTAGGTCGAGGGGGCAGCATGAATTGCAACGATAGACCATCCCATACAACGAGCGGCCGTTGCGCCGCACAGGTGCTGTCACCCGCGTCTGCGTGCGCTTGCGAACGCGCTCACTGCCGCGATGTCGGTTAGTTGCCTGACGGCACCGGCATCGTCCACGGTTCCCAGACTTCGTCGGGCCCGCCGCCGTGACGCCGGTAGAAGCGTTTGGCCGGGGCGTTGCCGGCAAGCACGGTCCAGTTGATGCGCGGCGCGCCGATTTCGGCGGCGTAGCGCTTCAGCGCTTCGATGAGGGCAGCGCCCGCGCCTGAAGAGCGCGCGGTTTCCTCGACGAACAGTTCCTTCAAAACCACCGTTGGCTTCAGGTCATAGGTCCAGGGAATGACATACTGGACGGCGATGCCGACGACGCGACCGTCGAGCTCCGCCACGAAGACCCCGAAGCGCGGGCTGTCGCAAAGGCCGTGGTCGATCAGGTCCCGCTCAGTGACGGCAAACTTGTCGATATAGCCTTCGAAGACGGCAAGACCGCGCATCAGCGCCAGCACCGTGGCGACATCGCGATGCTCGAATGGGCGCGTGGAAATGGCAATCGTCATAGGGCTCCTCAAGGGGGCTGGCAGGGGTGATCCTGCCGGCTACCTTGGCGTGTTTGCGCCGATCCGCCAAGGTGGCCGTTTGGTGGAGTGCATGGATACGCGCACAATCGAATCCGGCCCGGGGAGCCAGCGATGGCCCGCCTGATCCGCGGGCCATCTGCATCGCAGGAGTAGCGCTCAGGCGGCAAGCAGCAGCCGGGGTTCGCCGGGGGCGGCGCCTGAAGCGAAGGCCAGGCCTTCGTCTTCCCAGCCGGTAATGCCGCCGATCATGATCTTCACCGGTCGTCCGAGCCGGGCGATCTTCAGCGCCGCCTGGTCGGCGCCGTTGCAATGCGGCCCAGCGCAATAGGGGACGAACAGGGTGTCGGCCGGCCATTCGGCCAAACGCTCTGCGCTGATCTCGCGGTGGGGCAGGTGGATCGCGCCCGGCACATGGCGGCGGGCATAGGCGGCCTCGGTTCCGACCACGTGCAGCAGCACGAAATCCTGTTCGCCCTTCTTCAGCGCGGCGGCAACGTCGGAGCAATCGGTCTCGACGCTCAGGCGGCGGGCGAAATGGGCAATGGCGATCTCGGGTGCTGCGGCCTGGGTTTCGGTGACGTAGCTCATCTTTCTCTCCTGTGGCTCTGGCCTTGGGCGGTTGACGAGGAGGGTTGTAGCAATGTCGGAAAGGGGCTGGCAGATGGCAGGTTTGCCATATATGCTCAAGATCATGCCAAAACCGTCTGTCACATCGCCATCACCAGCCAATCCACTCGTCGTCGCTCTCGCCTATGATGGTCTCTGCACCTTCGAGTTCGGCGTGGCGGTGGAGATGTTCGGCCTGCCCAGGCCTGAGATGGGCGAGGGGTGGTATTGCTTCGCCGTTGCGGCGATCGAACCGGGGGAACTGAGGGCCACCGGCGGCATCAGGCTGACGGCCGATGGCGGGCTCGATCTCCTGGCTGAGGCCGGAACCATCATCGTGCCCGGCTGGCGCGGTGCCGATACCCCGGTGCCTGAAGCCCTGTGCCAGGCCCTGCGGGCGGCACATGCGCGCGGCGCGCGGGTTCTCTCCATCTGCTCCGGCGTCTTCGTGCTGGCGGCGGCCGGTCTGCTCTCTGGCCTCAGGGCAACGACCCATTGGCGCTACACCGACAAGCTCAGGGCGCTCTACCCTGATGTCGAGGTGGTGCCCGACGTGCTCTATGTCGATAGCGGCGCGGTGCTGACGTCTGCCGGCAGTGCCGCCGGCATCGATCTCTGCCTGCATCTCATTCGCCGCGATTTCGGCAGCGAGGCGGCAAACAGGGTGGCGCGGCGCCTCGTCGTGCCGCCACACCGCGATGGCGGGCAGGCGCAATTTATCGAAAGGGCGGTGCCGGAAGTGCACGAGAGCGCGCGCCTCGGGCCCTTGATCGACCGGATGCGCGCGCGGCTCGGTGAGGATTTCTCGATCGCGGCGCTGGCGAAAGCAGCGGGCATGAGCGAACGCACCTTCCTGCGCCGCTTCGAGGCGGCCACCGGCACAACGCCGGCGCGCTGGCTGCTTGGCGAGCGGCTGGCGCGGGCCCGGCAGTTGCTGGAGGAAAGCACTGTTGGCATGGAACAGGTGGCCGAAGGCTCGGGCTTCGGCTCGACCCAGACGCTGCGGCATCACTTTCGCCAGCAGCTTTCGACGACGCCCGCCGCCTATCGCGCCATGTTCGGGCGGGTGGCAGCGCAAGCGGGTGCGCCGGCCGAGGTCGCGGCCGAGTAGCCGGACCGCGCCCTGCTGCCACTACGCCTCCGACGGGGCAAGTTCGCTGCCGTTCCTGCGGAAGTACGACTTGAAGAACACGGCGTCCGGCGCCGAGACGATGACCCGGGCGACGATCGCCGTTGCCGCTATGGCAAAGACTAGGCGACCGAAGAACACGCTGGTGAAATCGGCGCCGAGGGCAACCACGACCAGCGTATCCTCCACCAGGCTGTGGCCAAAGCCCATGAAGACGCACGCGAGGAAGACCTGGCGCGGCTCGACATTCGCCTCGCGTGCCTCACGGATCAGCAGCGCGCCGCCATATGAGATCCCCAAGAGTACGCCGACGGCGGCAAACGGCACCGTCTGCGGCTTTATGCCCGCAAGGCGGAAGAGCGGCGCCATGCCCCGGTTCAGCCAGCCGAGGAGGCCCACCAGCTTGAGGATCTCGATCGTCCAGCTCAAGGCCAAGAGCACGACGAGCATGGTGGCGAGCGTCTTCAGCGTGCTGAGCGCGAAAGCGATCCAGCCGGAGCCTTCGTTGACCGGTATCCATGTGGGGTTGAGCGGCGTGGCGAGCCAGCCGGTTGCCGCGAAGACCTGGTGTAGCAGTGCCGCGAAGATGAGGCCGCCGCCGATCCTGAGCGCCCCTGTGACCAGGAAGCCAGGGCCTGCTTTTTGGATGATGCGCTGTTCGATCGGGATGGCGTGGGCCACCAGCATCAGCGCCGAAAAGATGGTCATGTCGGCGGTCGTCAGTTCCGAAACCGGCACCAGCGCAAAGACGACCACGACCGCGCCCCAGATGCCGACCAAGAGGCCGGTGAGCCAGGCGAAGGCGAGCTCGGGCGGCAGCCCGACGAGCGTCATCAGCGGTTCGAAGGCCGGTGCGACCGCCCGGATCACGCCGAGTTCCTGCAGGACATGGGTGACGATCGTGACGGGAACGATGATGCGCACCAGGTCCCAGTAGATTTCGAGAGTGGCGAGCGTCTTGCGGTAGAGGATGATGTGAACGGTCATGGCGATGCCTCCTTGAATGGGTTGTCCAAGGACTAGCGCGGGGCCATTCGCAGTTGTGGTCAAAATATGCGAATATGTGCAATAAAATTGCACGCGCATAAATTGGGGGATGGAATGGATCGGATCGACAGAAAGCTGCTCAAGCTGATGCAGGAGGATGCGTCGCGAACCAACGCTGATCTTGCCACCGAGGTCGGGCTGTCGCCGTCGAGCTGCCTGCGGCGCATCAGGCGCTTAAGATCCGCTGGTATCATCGACCGCGTCGTTGCCGTTCTCAATCCCGCAAAAGCGGGCCGAGGGGTGAAGGCGATCATCACCGTCGAGCTGGAGCGCCACGGCGAACAATATGTGCGCCGTTTTCTCGATATGGTCGCCGCCGAGGCGGCGGTGACCCAGGCCTATAGCGTCAGCGGCGCGACCGATGCGCTTCTGATGCTGCGCCTGAAGGACATGGACGAACTCGACGCGCTCACCGAGCGACTGTTCGGGGAAGGGAGCAATGTCGCGCGATACTACACCAGCTTCGTGATCCGCACCGGCAAGGAGACGACGGCAATCCCGCTTTGAAGCTTCGATGTAACTGGACGAGCTTCGCAGGCACTGCACCCCGATCTGCGGCATCAAACGAAGGCGCCGGGGCGATCTACTCCGGCGCGCAACAACGGCGTTGCCGCTATGGTCATTTGACCGCGGCGTTGCCGCCATCGGCGTAGAGCGCGGTGCCGGCAACGAAGCTTGCCATCGGGCTTGCCAGGAATAGCGCCGCCCGGGCGATTTCCTCCGGTTGGGCGATCCGCTTCATCGCATGCAGGCCTGCGGCCCATTCCTTCTGCTCCTGGCTGCCGGCAGCCGGCGTGTCGACGCCGCCCGGGAGCAGGGCATTGGCGCGGATGCCGCTCGCGCCATAGTCGGCGGTGATGCCCTTGACCAGCCCCATCAACCCCGCCTTGGAGGCGCCATAGGCGCCCATGCCGGGGATGCCGACGCTGGTGCCGACGAAGGTCGAGGTGAAGACCAGCGATCCGCCGCCGCGCTTGAGCATTGCCGGGATCTGGTGGCGGGCGCCGAGGAAGGCGGAGGTGAAGTTGGCGGCCAGCACCTCCTGCCATTCTGCGGCCGTGATCTCGGCAAGCGGCCTGACCGCGCCGACGGCGCCGGCATTGTTGACGGCAATGTCGAGGCCGCCGAACCGGCTGATGGCGGCCTCAATCAGCCGGGCATGGGTATCTTCGTCAGCGACATCGCCGCTGACGGCGATCGCTTCGCCGCCCTCGGCACGGATAGCCTCCACCACGGCATTGAGTGGTGCTTGGGTGCGGGCGTTCAAAACCACCTTCGCGCCTTCGGTGGCGAAGAGTTCTGCGACCGCGCGGCCGATACCCGACGACGCGCCGGTGACGATTGCGATCTTATCTTGCAGCATGGACATGGACTTGCTCCTCTTGGTTGAGGCGCACTGAGTATCGCCGACAAGAAGCAGCGCCCACCCGATTTGCGATGGGGACAACTGAATGATGGTGGTCATCGAAAATTTGAAGGGTCGGTCCGGATGTCAGGGTTGAGCGGATCGAAGCGTAGCATCTGCCACGATCTCGTGTTTGCCCTGCACCCTGGAAAGTTCGCCGCGGCAAAGATGACTGCTCAAGCACCTGCATGTTTCCTTTACTCCTATCCGATCAAAGGGCAAAAACATGCAGTCAATCAAAGTGCTACAGCGACCTTGGCGCATCCTAAAAGACGCGCGGCGCTGTAGGGCCGACTATCCTTCACATTCATCGGAAGAAGAAAAACCAGACGGCAAAAGCCAGCATCCAAACCAGGACATAGTAGAAAGCTTGACCCTCGATCATGGCGGCGATCCCCATTCACCGATCGAGGGCATATTAGCATTGATGCAACCGAAGGGTAAGCGGGTGCGCGCTTCAGTGCCCGCCTAGAGCATCCTGCTTTCAAGTGGAATCGCTGAAATCGGATAAGATGCTCTAGGATCAAAGTGCTAGAGCGTCCTTTGTGCGTTCATCTGAACGCACGGCGCTCTAGAAGTGCGCTGAAGGTTTTCAGATCGATGTTGCCGCCGCTCAACAGAATACCCACCCGCTTTCCGCCACAGGCGATTGCCCCCTGCAAAACGCCCGCCGCGGCCAGGCAGCCGGTCGGTTCCACGACGATCTTCATGCGCTCGGCAAAGAACCGCATCGTCTCGACCAGTTGCCCATCAGTAACCGTGACGATGTCATCGACCGTGTCTTTCAGGATGGCGAAGTTGTGGTTGCCGACATGGGTGACAAGCGCGCCATCAGCGATCGACTTCGGCACCGGGATCTGAACCACTTCGCCCTTGCGCAATGATTGCTGGCCGTCGTTTCCCGCCTCGGGCTCGACGCCAACAATGGAGCAGGCGGGCAAAAGCGCCCTGGCGCTGAGCGCGCTGCCGGCAAGCAAACCGCCGCCGCCCAGCGGAACGACGAGCAAATCGATCTCCCCGACATCCTCGATCAGTTCCAGTGCTGCGGTACCCTGTCCGGCGATGACATCCGGGTGGTCATAGGGAGGGATCAGCGCTGCGCCCCGGTCGGCGGCAAGGCGCAGGCTTATCTCCGCACGATCTTCCGTATATCGATCGTAAAAGACGATCTCGGCTCCATAGCCCCTGGTCGCCGCCACCTTTATCTCCGGAGCGTCGCGCGGCATGACCACTGTCGCCGAAACACCCTGGAGTCTCGCGGCATAGGCGAGTGCCTGGGCGTGATTGCCTGAGGAAAAGGCGACGACACCATTCTGCCGGGAGCGTGCGTCCAGCGCAGCGATGGCGTTGTACGCGCCACGGAATTTGAAAGCGCCCGCACGCTGCAGGTTCTCCGCCTTGAAAAATACGGTCGCTCCGGCTTGGGCGTCGGCAGTTCGCGATGTCAACACAGGCGTGCGGTGCGCCGCGCCGGCGATGCGTGCTCGGGCGGTCTGGACATCGTCGAAGGTCGGGATGCGCAGCGAAGCGGGTGCCGGTGCAGGATTGACCACGAGAAACCTCCATTGCGCACGCGGTGGCCCTGGGCCGAGAGGGAATTTTCCAAGGCACGGCAATGTAGCATCGCGCCGGCGTTTGCACGAGCCAGGTTGAAGAACCATTGGCGCCATCTGCCTTATGACACCGCTGACACGGGCCAGGCCGCATTGTACCGGCTTTAAGGCATCTGCTGCACAGTTCCGCGATTTTCAACAACGGCGGCCGGTGGCATAGTTTGCGCGGCTTGGCAGCGTCGCGTCAGATGGGACGCACACACGCCGCAGGACCTTGGATTTGGGATTTTCAGGCAAGGCGGGAGGGGCGGAATGCTGAAGACCTACACTGGCAGCTGCCATTGCGGCGCAGTTTACATCGAGGCAGATGTCGATCTCAGCGCCGGGACCGGCAAGTGCAACTGCACGCTCTGTACCAAGATGCGGCTGTGGTCGGTGGAGGTGGCGCCGTCGGCTTTCCGTCTGATCGCCGGCGAAGAGGCGCTAGCGGATTATCGCGGTCGCAACCCGGTCGCCCATCATTTCTTCTGCAGCCATTGCGGCGTGCGCCCGTTCGAGCGGATCGACGCACCGAACATGACGGGACACACCTATTACAACATCAACGTCGCCTGCCTCGACGGCGTCGATATCGACGAACTGATGGCCGCACCCGTCACCTACTTCGACGGACTGCACGATGACTGGGGCTCGACACCATCAGAGGTGCGGCATCTGTAGGGCTCGTTTCTGAAAATCCTGACCCCTTGTGTTACGCAGTTCTTGATGCAGCCGTCAGCTTTTGCGGGGATATTGCCTCGCGGATAATGTTGCGGCCACATGTCCCTGGTGGGGCTGCATTTCTGGAGTTGATTGATGGTGGAAAAGACGTTTCCAGAAGCCTTCCCGAGTGCACTCCGCTCCCAGTCCGCGATTGCTGTTTCAGCACTCAAACTGAATTCCGACTACGTTTCCGAACCGTTTTCGGTCAACGTTCTCGGCGAGATCCTGCACATACCTGGTCGGGTTCTTCCCTCGACAAAGCCGGAGTTTGTAGGGCTGAACCTGCAACGGCGCCAAATTGCACTGTGCATGCTGACGCGCAGTTCCGATGGCTTCGGACGTCAGGCCGCTCTGCAAGAAATCCTTCACATCAATAAGCCCTGGTCCATTCCTTTCGTCATCGCGTTGATCGGCGAATACGTCGTCGAGATCATCCATGACATCTACGCGGCTCTGCCCGACTTGGAGCGGGACGTTGTCTCAACATTTATCAAGGCAAATCCGGCGTTTTATAAGCTCACCTGTGACCGGGTGATGAGCTATTGGGACTGCTACTACCGTCGGCAGTTCCGGTGCAGCGACTACGTAGGCTTCAAGCTCTTGCGGCAACTGGACGCGCTTGCATGATTTGAAAGGCTGGAACAATGCGCCGGTCTCGTGGCCGCAACCTTGCAGCCTATATCAGGGGCTCCGGCTCCAGCGCCGCCAGCGTCTTCAAGGCAGCCAGCGTTTCGCGCAGGGCTCGATCAAGCCGTTTGTCGCGGCGCAGCACGAGGGCGAAGCGGCGCGAGAGTGGCGGCGACAGCGGTCGCACGACCAGCCGTTCGCGATCATGCGCGCGCAAGGCGATCTCCGGAACGAGCGCCGCGCCGAGGCCGACGGCGACCATCTCCTTGATCGCGGCGACGCTGCCAAGCGCCATCACCGGTTTGACGGCGGTGCCGCCGTCTGCCGCCAGCCATTCATCGGTGAGCCGGCGGGTGTTGGCGCCCGGCTCGTAAAGGATCAACGGTCGTTGCGCCAATGTCTCCGCCGTCACGGTGTCGGGGAGCGAGGTCTCCGCCGGAGCGATGGCGACGAAGCGCTCGTCGAAAAGCGGGGTGACTTCGAACATGCGGCCGGAGACGGGGAGGCTGACCAGCCCGATGTCGAGCAGATTGTCGTCGACAGCCCTGACAATGTCGGCGCTGTTGCCCGTCGCCACGGTGATGTCGAGATCGGGAAAGCGGCAATTGAGATCGGCGAGAAGCGGCGGCAGCATGAAGGCGCAAGGGGTGGCGCCGGTGCCGAGCCGCACGCGGCCGAGAACGCCCTTGGAGTGGCGTGCCACCGCGTCGACAGCCTCGTTTGTCGCGGCCTCGATGCGGCCAACATGCGCAAGCAGTTCGGCGCCGGCGGCACTTGGCCTTGCAGTGCGGCCGACGCGCTCGACGAGGCGCACGCCGAGCTGCTTTTCCAGCGCGCGCACCTGCAGGCTGATGGCCGGCTGCGTCAGCCCCAGGCGCTCCGCGGCGGCGGAGAAGCTGCCGAGTTCGGCGACCAGCGCGAAGGTTTTGAGGTAGTCCAGGTTGAGGGTTGCCATACCAAAGAAATCCTTATGCATTGCATAGAACATCCAAGCTTCATTTATAGATCGATGCCTTGCACAATGCGAGCATGATCAGCAGCAAAACATGGGTGTTCGACATGCTCAGGGAACTTGGCCTCTTTCTCGCCGCTTCGCCGCGCTCGCGGCTCTGGCAGTTGCAAAATCTGCGCGAACTGGACGCGGAGCGTCTGGACGACATCGGCGTCACACCTGCCGAAGCGTGGCAGGGAAGGCGCACCGAAAGCGCGCCGGCGTCGTCGCGAGGAACCGCAGCGACTGCGCGATATTCCGAAGCCGCGCGTGCGGGGGCGATGTAGACGACGAAAGGCATCTGCGACGGCCTCGTCGGCGCGAAAACGCGCCGCGATCTCAGGATCTTCTTGCCGCGCTCGCGGCTCTTGTTTTTTCGCTGTTCAGTTTTGCGCGGCATGCCGTAGCGCCAGCGCGAGTGCCGCGAACTGAGGGCTACGCTATCGAAAAGCCGCCAAGCTCGATTTCGCCTGGCGCGCGTACGGCGCCACCGGAGATCCACAGCGGATTTCCCACGCACTCAATCTTTCCACCCGCAACAACGACACCGTCGCCATCGTTGCATGCTACGATCGGCCTCGCCGTGCCGGTGCTGTAACGCAGCAGGTCGGGCAGGTAGGTGTCCTCGTCACTAAGATGCGGGAAGAACTCGAATGGCATGAGGTCGAGGGCATTGCCGTCCGTTATCTCCTCCGGTCTGCGGCCGATGAAGAGCGCGTCGGTGGCGATCGTCGGGCCCATGAGAATGGCGCCGGCGCTGACGCCGATGAGGATGCCGCCGGAGGGCGCCCAATTGCGGAGCGGCCCGAGCATCCCGCTTCGTTTCAGCCGTTGCAGAAATTCACCGGTGTGGCCGCCCGCGAGGTGAATGGCGTCTGAGGCGAAGAGCCCGGCGATATCTTCGGCGGGATGCGGCTCGTCGAGATCGTAGAACAGCGCGAGATCGAGATCGTGTCTGCCATAATAGGATTGGCCGGCCAGAAAGAAGCTGCGGTCCGGTTCCGGGCCGGAGGCGACATAGGCGATGCGGTTTCCGCCGCCGCGGGCCTTCAGCAAGTCCACGAGCCGGAGGTCGATTGCCGAACATTCGGGGAAAAGCTGGTTGCTGTAGAATATGAGGTTGAGCAAGTAATCCTCTTGGTTTGTCAAGCGATCCGGTCAGAATGCAAAGATTGGCAAAGTCTCGGTGGCTACATGATGCCGCTTCAACTCTCGTCATACGGCTGTGTGAAGCGTTCCCCGTTGAAAGTGTGTGTACAGCATCTGCAAGTGGGCTTCATATTGTCGACGGTGAGCGTCGGGTCCACCAATGCCAGGTGCTTGTTCTCATCAACATATAGGCCGCTGTAGTATGAGCTCTCGCCGAGGCGCACATACGGCTGTCGTTCATCTTCGCTTCGGGCGACCAGCCAAAAGATGGGATCAGAGCGATCAATCCGAGCGACGGCTTCGCTGTAGGTTTCGTTCCAATCGTTGCCAACGCGTGAAAGGAGAAACCGGAACAGCGGTGTGTAGTCCAATCCATGCCGGTGGTGAGAGTGCATCGAGCCGTTATGAGACAGATCCAGTTTGACGGCCTTTGTGCCTCGTGACTCTCGCCACTCGCCGCCGTCACCGTGCCGCACACCGTGCGTTCGGGTGTTCACCTTGCGATAAAGCGGTTTCTTGCGTTGCATGCCGAGTGCTAAATGCGCCTGATAAGGGATTTCGCGTTGTTGTTGCATGACACAAGAGTGTCGGCAATGGGCGGATTTCGTTGAAAAATCTCCGCTTGCCTCAATCGGCACTGAGTGCCACCGCCGGCTGCAGGCGGGAAGCATTGCGGGCGGGGAGGAAGCCGAAGACGAGGCCAGTCAAAAAGGCGCAGGCGAAGGCGAGTGCGACGGGGCCGAGCGTGAACGAAACGGGCATGCCGAACTGGCCGGCGAGCGCTCCGGTGCCGAGACCGAGGACGACGCCGAGCGTGCCGCCGATCGCCGAGACGACCAGCGCCTCGATGATGAACTGCAGGAGGATGTCACGCTGGCGCGCGCCGGTTGCCATGCGCACGCCGATTTCGCGGGTGCGCTCGCTGACCGAGACCAGCATGATATTCATCACGCCGATGCCGCCGACGAGCAGCGAGATGGCGGCGACCGAGCCGAGAAACAGCTTCATCGTATTGGAGGTTTCGGTGAAGGCTTCGCGCACCGACGACATGTTGGTGATCTGGGTGTCCTCGCGCTTGTGCCGCTGGTTGAGAAGCGCCTGGATGGTCTGCTGCGTGATGTCGATGGCGGCCGCGTCCTTCACCTGCACGGTGATGGTGCGCACGTTGCGCTGGCCGAAGAGGCGCATGCTGCCCGTCGTCAGCGGCACGAGCACGACGTCGTCCTGGTCGTTGCCGAAGGAGGTGGCGCCCATTTCCGCCATCACGCCGATGACCTGGAAGGGGATCTTGTTGACGAGCACATACTGCCCGAGCGGATTGTCTCCTTCAGGAAACAGCGTCTTGACCACGGTCTGACCGAGGACCGCCACCGGCGCATAGGTGTCCATGTCGTCCTGGGTGAGGAATTCGCCCTGCTGTATCTTCCAGGATTTGGCGGTGGTGAACTGCGGCACCGTGCCGTTGGCACTGGTCTGGTAGTCGACATTGCCGCGCCGGACCGTGACGGTGCTGGTCAACTCGGGCACGGCGAAGGCGACATTCGGTACCTCGAGGATGGCGTCGGCATCGGCAGGAACAAGGGTGACATTGCTGCCGCCGGCGCTGCCGCGGAAATTGGCCATGCTCGGCCTGACCACCAGGAGGTCGGAGCCCATGGAGGAAATGCGGCTGAGCACGGAATCCTGCGCGCCGGTGCCGATCGCCAGCATGGCGACGACCGAGCCGACGCCGATGACGATGCCGAGCAAAGTGAGGATGGTGCGGAAGAGATTGGCGCGCAACGCCCGGAACGCCATCTTCACCGCTTCGGTGACGTCGGCGATCGCAGCCGAGCCCTCGCTCACCGTCCGGCTGAGCGCATGGGCTGCGTCCGGATTGCTGCGGCTCTTCTTGGTGCGGTCGGCGACGATGCGGCCGTCATGGATCTCGATCAGCCGGTCGGCCTGTTCGGCGACCTCGCGTGAGTGGGTGATGACGATGACCGTATGGCCATTGTCGTTCATGTCGCGCAAGAGCGCCATGACGTCGGAGCCGCTCTGGCTGTCGAGCGCGCCGGTCGGTTCGTCCGCCAGCACCACGCGGCCGCCGTTCATCAGCGCGCGGGCGATCGATACCCGCTGCTGCTGGCCGCCGGAAAGCTGGTTTGGGCGGTGGTCGAGCCGCTCGCCGAGCTTCAGCTGATGCAGCAGGGCGCCTGCGCGATCGTGACGGTCTCGTGCCGACATGCCGGCATAGACGGCCGGCACCTCGACGTTTTCCTGTGCGCTTGCGGTGGGGATGAGATTGTAGCTCTGGAAGACGAAGCCGAAGGTGCGCCGCCTGAGCGCCGCCAGTTCGTCGGTGTCGAAGCCCGACACCCGCTCGCCGTCGATGAGATAGTCGCCCTCGGTCGGCTGGTCGAGGCAGCCGAGAATGTTCATCAGCGTCGACTTGCCCGAGCCGGACTGGCCGATGATCGCGACGAACTCGCCGGCCTCGATGTCGAGCGAGACGCCATGCAGCACCTCGACGGCGAGATCGCCGTTGAAATAGGTCTTGCTGACGTGCCGGAGCGAGAGGAGCGGGGTCATGGCCGGTCTCAGAACATCGGCGGCATGCGCATGCCGCGCTGGCTGCCACGGGTGCTCGCCGCCGGGGTATCGGTGCCGGTGGCGACGACGACGGTGTCGCCTTCATTGAGGCCGCTCGTGATCTCGGCGTTGACGCGGTTGCGGATGCCGACGTCGACGGCGCGGGTTTCGGGCGCGCCCGAGGGTGTGACCACGGTGAGCTCGGCGCTGCCGCCGGCAGCGCCTGCCTTGCCACCGGCGGCGTTCGCATTGCCGCCACGCTTGCCGGCCGCTTGGCCGCCATCCTTCTCGCCGGTCATGCGCAGCGCAGCACTCGGCACGATCAGCACGTCCTTGGCTGATGACTGAACGAAGAACACCTGGGCGCTCATCGACATCATCAACTCGCCATCAGGATTGGGAACGTCGAACAGGGCGTAATAAAGCACGACGTTGTTTGCCGTGTCCGGCATCGGCTGGATCTGGCGCAGCTTGCCTTCGAAGCGTTTTCCCGGCTGGCCGAGCAGGGTGAAATAGGCGTCCATGCCGACCTTGAGCTTGCCGACATCGGCCTCAGACACCTGCGCCTTGACGGTCATGGTCGAGAGATCGGCAATGGTGACGATGGTCGGCGTCGTCTGGTTGGCGTTCAGCGTCTGGCCTTCCTTGGCCGGGTTGGCGACGATGGTGCCGCCCATCGGCGCGAAGATCTTGGTGTAGCCGAGATCGACCTTGTCGCCGGCAAGGGTCGCCTGCTGCTTGCGGATCTGCGCTTCGATGGCGTTGACGTCGGCCTCGGCGGCGGCAAGATCGGCGATTGCCTGGTCGAGCGTCGACTGGGCGATGCTGTTGGCGGCGACCAGATTGCGCTGGCGATCGATATTGGCCTGTTTCAACACGAGCTGGGCCTTCTTCGACACGAGCTGCGCCTGGAGATTGGCAAGCTCGGCCTGGTCGATCTCGATCCGGTTTTCGATGGTGGCGGGGTCGATTTCGGCAACGAGCTGGTTCTGCTCGACCTTGTCGCCGATATCGAAATGCAGGGCCTTCAACTGGCCGGAGACCTGGGCGCCGGCATCGACCGATTTGACCGCATCAAGTGTGCCGACGGCGGTGACGCTGTTTTCGATGTCGCCGCGCATAACGGCCTGGGTGACCATGGCAGCCCCGGTCGGATTGGTCGCATAGCGCGTCCAGCCATAATAGCCGGCGCCGAGGACGGCGAGGACGACGGGGATCCACAGCCAGGTGCGCGTGCGTCGCTTGCGCCGGATGGGGGTGGCACCGGGAATGAAGGTGACGTTGGGCGTCGCTTCCTCGCGTGCGGTGGTCTCGGTGCGTGCCGTCTTGCCTGTCTTGTTCATGCCCATACCCGGCCCCATACCTGGCCTTGCCAGCGCCATCGTTCCAGGCGCGATTCATCCTAGCAGCAAATAGGCACAAACGGCCGGAGCGGGAAGCATTGAGATCATTATATTATTGTAATGTTTTGGCTGCGGGGAGGCGGAGTGCTCCCCGCAACCAGGATGCCCCTGGTGTTACCCCTTCAGCCCCGAGACCGTCAGATGCGGGATTGGAACGCCGGCGAGGCGGCGGCCTGGCTCGAGATCGTCGGCGCCAGCCACCGCAGCGAGCGGATTGCAGCGATCTTCTCCGCCCGGCTGGCGCGGGGGACCGAGGCGCTCGCGGCAGTTTTGCAGCGGTTGGGTGGCGATGGCGTGAGCGAGGGCGGGGCGCGCGTCCACGCGCAAGCCTTGCTCGCCGGTTTGGAGGGGCTATCGCTGGTTCAGCTTCTGGAGCGTTCAGCGGATGATGCTGGCCGGGCGCAGGCGGTACGCATTCTGGTGCGCGGCATCCTTGGCGGCGTCATTCCAGCCCACCGGCGCACCGGCGCCTGAGGCGCGGGCGCGCTTCAAAAGCCTTGCGAGATTTGCGCTGGCCTCAGGCGGGAAGAGGGGACGCGGCTGTCCTCTGCGCTCAGGTTGCGAGGATCTGGCGACAAGCTCGCCACACTCGTTGTAGAAGATGCCGGCAGGCGGATCAGGGGTACAAACGCCGAGCCCCAGGCGCATGAATGCGGTCCTGCCTGGCAAATGCCTCCAATGACCGTTGACGGCCTGAAGGAGACTTCTTTCGTTGTTCCCGACCAATGAATATGGTTGCCTCATAGCCGAGGATATCGACCGTCATGAAACTTGCCCACATCAACTTGGTAGCCCGAAATGCGGAAGCGCTCGCAGCGTTCTACATGAATGTCATGAAATGCGAATCCCTTCGTGAACCCAAGATGGTGTCCGGGGAAAAAGTGTCGCGCGGCAATGGTATTTCGAACTCTGAGATATATACGATCTGGCTGACATTCCCCGAACTCGAACGCCCATTCTTGGAGATACATGAGCACAAGGTCACTCATGATCGAGACCAGCCAAGGGTGAATGAGCCCGGTTTCGGGCACCTGTCATTCCAGATGGAAGATATCAGCGTGGTGCTCGCGGAAATCATCCAAGCCGGCGGGGCGCAGATCGGCGAAATCACGGACTTTGGGACGCCGGATAAGCCATTTCTTATTGCTTATGCGCGCGATCCGGAGGGAAACGTCCTTGAGCTTGAGCAGATAGGTAATCGACCGAGATGCTGACGACCGCTTGTGGAGCCCAAACCGGTCATTGGGCTGCCGCAAAAATCAGTCTCGAAGCACAGGCCTCTGCGGCAGATAAATCTTGATTTCTCCCGACGTTTTCGCCCTATTGCGCAAGCAATGCGAGGTGCCGTGTTGCGAGTCTGGGGGAAGGCTCTGAAGGTGCCCCGCGAAACTGGAAGGTCTTTTCCTCTCGAAGGCCCCTTGAAACAGGATCGCGCTGATGAAGCTGGTGACCGGTAACTCGAACCGCGCCCTGGCCCAGGCTATTGCCAGCCACCTGGAACTTCCCCTCATAGACTGTACGGTCAAGCGTTTCGCCGACCAGGAAATCTACGTTCAAATCCATGAGAATGTGCGCGGCGAGGACGTGTACATTCTCCAGTCAACGAGCGCCCCCGCCGACGGCAATCTGATGGAGTTGCTGATCCTGACCGATGCACTGCGCCGCTCGTCTGCCCGCCGGATCACGGCCGTGATCCCGTATTTCGGCTATGCTCGCCAGGATCGCCGCGCCACCGGCCGCACTCCGATCTCGGCCAAGCTGGTCGCCAATATGATTGCCGGTGCAGGTGTTAACCGCGTCATCACCGTCGATCTCCATACCGACCAGATTCAGGGCTTTTTCGATATACCGACCGATAATCTTTATTCAGCGCCGGTGATGACCCGCGATATTGAAAAGCACTACGACACCAAGAACTTGACGATCGTTTCGCCCGACGTGGGCGGCGTGGCGCGGGCTCGCGCCATCGCCAAGCGCATTGGTGCCGATCTTGCCATTGTCGATAAACGGCGACCCCGCGCCGGTGTCTCGGAAGTGATGGGCATCATTGGCGATGTGTCCGGGCAAAGTTGTCTTCTGATCGACGACATCGCAGATAGCGGCGGCACGCTGATCAATGCGGCGGAAGCCCTGCTGGAGGCTGGTGCCAAGGAGGTTTCTGCCTACATCACCCATGGTGTGCTTTCCGAAGGCGCCTGTGAACGCATTGGCGCCAGCAACCTCAAGGAATTGGTCGTGACCGATTCCATTCAGGAAACCGAAGCTCACCGCCAGACCGCCAATATCCGACGCGTCACAATTGCGCCGCTGATCGGCGAAGCCCTCGCTCGCACCGCCAGGGAGCAAAGCGTTTCAACCCTTTTCAACTGATCCGGCTCATGGCGCGATTGCAACCGTCAGCCAAGATCACGCTCGTTTTCCGGGCATGCAGTGCGCAGCGTTCCCACGCGGCCCGGCTTGGCCCGTCCGTTGCAATTGGCGCTCACGCGACTATTTTCGTATGCTTCGCCACCCTCCTGTCAGTGACACGCCCGGGAGCAAGTCATGTGCCGGAATATCAAACCCTTGTTCAATTTTGATCCGCCTGCGACGAACGAGGAGATTCGTGACGCCGCGCTACAGTTCGTGCGCAAGGTGAGCGGCACGAACAAACCATCGAAACGCAATGAGGCTGCGTTCGAGCGCGCGGTCAATTCAGTCGCGGCATGCGCCCGCGAGCTGCTGGATTCGCTGGAGACTTCTCAACCCCCTCGCGATCGCGAGGAAGTCGCGGCAAGGGCGCGCGCGAGAACAGCGGCCCGGTTCGCGTAAGGGGAGTCCTGTCACGCACCGGAGATCGACGGGAGCTCTTTCACAGTCACCGCACCAGCGACGAAGCGATCTGCTTCGCATCAGGCGGGATCGCCTTGCGGTCTGGCGAGAGGGCCGCGAACCGGAATGCGAACGGCCAGCCGCGCGGAAATCGGCGGTGCTGGACTCGTTGCCGTCGACAGGGCTTAATGCTGCGCGGGGATGGCGGGATTGCCGGGGGCGATTATGGGATCACCGCAGCAGATGACTGATGACGGCGATGTTCTCGATGCTGTCGTCATCGGGGCCGGCTGGGCCGGCCTGGGTGTCAGCTATTGGCTGGCACGACGGGGCCTGCGCCACAGTGTCTTGGAGCGGGGCCGCATCGGAGAGACCTGGCGCACACAGCGATGGGACTGCTTTCGGATGAATACTCCCAATGTGCAGACCGTCATGCCGGGCGACTGCTATGACGGTCCGGATCCGGATGGTGCCATGACGGGCGAGCAGTTCGTCGCTCTGCTTGAGGATTTCGCCCGGCGCAACACGCTGCCGATCGAACCGGATACCGCGGTAAGCGAACTCGCGCACGAGAATGGCGCCTATCGGCTCACCACTTCACACGGCACGCTTTGGGCGCACAACGTTATCGTCGCAAGCGGCTGCTTGAATTGCCCGGTGCGCCCGGTCTGGGCGCCCGCGTTGTCGCCGGCTCTCCATCAGATCGACGCTTCCGGCTACCGCAGCACTGCTGATTTGCCAGATGGATCGGTACTGGTGGTCGGAAGCGGCCAATCGGGTGCTCAGATCGCCGAGGAATTGGCGGAAGCGGGCCGAAAGGTCTTCCTTGCGACCAGTCGTGTCGGGCGGCTCCCGCGGCGCTACCGGGGTCGCGACATCATGGTCTGGCTGCTCGAAAGCGGGTTTCTCGACGTGCGGCGAGAGGAGGTCATTCGACTTGCGGGACGCATCCCGCCGCGCGGTGTGCTCGGCTCGGTGCATACGATAAGCCTTCAGGCGCTGAGCGCCCAAGGTGTCGCGCTTCTTGGGCGTCTCACCGGCATCGAGGATGGCGGCAACCTCTCGTTTGCCGACGATCTCGAAGCGAATGTCCGCTTTGCGGATGAAGCCTCCGACACTGTCAAACGCCATGTCGACGACTATATCAGCCGCGCCGGGATCGATGCGCCCCCTGCCGAGCCCGACCCGGCGGAGACGGTCGCGCTGCGTCGACAGAACCCGCCGATCGGTTCGCTCGATCTCTCCCGCTCCGGCATAGCGAGCGTGGTGTGGTGCACCGGGTTCAAGGGCGATTTCAGCTGGATGAGGCTTCCCGGTGTGCTCGACAGCGCGGGACAGCCTGTTCATGAGGATGGCGTGGCCGCCCTGCCGGGCCTCTATTTCGCAGGGCTGGACTTCGCCTCCACACGCAAGTCAGGCATCATCCTGGCGATCGCCGAGGAAGCGCCTCGCCTTGTCGACCATATCGCGGGGCATTCGTGACCGCCTTCGGCATGGTCAAGAAGTTCCTGACGGTCAGGGCCGGGATCAGAGGCCGACAGATTGTCAGCCGCTGTTTTGCGCCGCCACCACCAGTGTCACGTCTCGCCCCTTGGCGACGTTCCGACTGGGCGAAGGCAATGGTCTCCAGGGATCAGCCAAGGACTTCGCTTCTGCGCGGGAATATCTGCCATCGATTACCGCTGGAAGCAGTGCGTCCACTTCCGTGAAGAGTTTCGGGCGCCGCGAGGCGTACGAAAGTCCCCGAGGAAGGAACCCGCGGACCCCAGTCGAAGGCTATGGAGATTTCAGTCTGCGGCTCATGTGCGCGGTACCAGGATCGCAGTCAGGGAGTGGGATGATAGATGGCGGGCAGGTCGCTTCTTTGCGCGCCCGCGTTGCTTTCCGGGCCTGGCCGAGGCTCGCCGCGACCCTGTCGGCGGCGATGATCACCAAGGACGCGTGCGGGTCGGTTGCCGGAGGCGGGGCGCCTGCGACTGAAGTCTTGACCATGCCATGCCGGGTCATGAAGCTGTCTCCCGGTTCGTCGCCGGCGCATCCGGCGGCCCGCGCGGCTGCCTCCAGCGTTCAAACACCTCGATGACGATCATTCGTCCGCCGCAGCAGGGGCATGGCGGGCGGAAGTCATCCGGTTCGCCTGGTGTGCCGTTGTCGGCTGGTGCGGCGACGTGCAGGAGTTCGCGTGCGAGCGCGAGGCTGGTCTTGCGGGCTGAGCCGGCGAGCAGGCCGTAGTGCCGGATACGATGGAAGCCACGCGGCAAGACATGGAGCAGGAAGCGGCGGATGAACTCATCGACCGCGAGCGTCATGATCTGCTGCCGGTCCGCGCAGCCGCGGCGGTAGTCCTTGTAGCGGAAGGTGACGCCAGTTTCGTCGAAGGTGATCAGGCGGCGGTTCGAGATTGCCACCCGGTGGGTATAGCGCGACAGATAGGCAAGGACGGCCTCAGGACCCGCGAACGGCGCCTTCGCATAGACCACCCAGCGTTTCTTTCGGACCGGAGATAGATGCCGCAAGAATGCCTGCCGCTCGGCGAGATGAGCAAGTGCGCCAAAAAATCTGAGCCGCCCGGCGTCGTGCAGAGCGACCAGCCGGGTGAGGAACAGTCGTCGAAACAGTTTGCTGAGTACGCGTACCGGAAGCAGGAAGGCCGGGCGCGATAATATCCATCGGCTTCCGTCTGGCGTGATGCCGCCGCCCGGAACGATCATGTGCACATGCGGATGGTGCGTCATCGCCGATCCCCAGGTGTGGAGCACGGCGGTGATGCCGATGCGCGCGCCGAGGTGCTTGCGATCGGCCGCGATGGTCAGCATCGCCTCCGACGCCGCCTTGAACAGCAGGTCATAGACAAGCGCCTTGTTCTGGAACGCTATGTCGGCGACCTCGGCCGGCAGGGTGAACACGACGTGGAAGTAGCCGACTGGAAGCAGATCAGCCTCGCGTTCGGCAAGCCATGTCCGTGCCGCTGCGCCCTGGCACTTTGGGCAATGCCGATTGCGGCAGGAGTTGTAGGCGATCCGCCACTGGCCGCAGTCCTCGCAGGCCTCGACGTGACCGCCGAGGGCCGCAGTGCGGCAGTTCTCGATCGCCGACATCACCTTCAGTTGCGGCAGGCTCAGATGTCCTGCATGCGCGCGCCGGTACGCTGCCCCGGCAACACGGAAGATGTCGGCGACCTCGATCGAGGCACGCAAGGCTCAACCGTCGGGGAAGGCTTCTTCCGGCTTGAACAGGCCGAGTTTGTCGAGCGGACTCGTAACTGTGCGGACCGTCCTGGTCGCCACCTTGGCGTAGAGGGCGGTGTTGTTGAGTTTTGCGTGCCCGAGCAGGACCTGGATGATCCGAATGTCCGTGCCGTCCTCCAGCAGGTGGGTGGCGAAGCTGTGGCGCAGCGTATGCGGCCCGACCCGCTTGGCGATGTCGGCGGCCTGGGCCGCCTCAACGACGATGCGATAGAGCTGCCGCGTGCTGATCGGCTTCATTGCGTGTTGGCCAGGGAATAACCAGCCGTCGCGATGCATCACACCCTGCTGCCGCCCCACCTTCCACCACTGGCGCAGCAGGGTGAGCAGGCCCTCCGAAAGCATGGCATTGCGATAGCGCCCGCCTTTGCCACGTTCGACGCGCAGCAGCATCCGCTCGCTGTCGACGTCGGCGACCTTCAGCATGGAGACCTCCGCAACACGTAGGCCGGCGCCATAGGCGACCGACAATGCTGCCTGGTGCTTGAGGCAGGTGGTGGCATTGAGTAACCGGGCAACCTCGTCGCGGCTCAGCACCACAGGCAGGTTCCGAGGATGCGCCAGCCGGACGAGCCTGCGCGCCAGGTCCGGGCGGTCGAGGGTCTGGGTGAAGAAGAACCGTAGCGCCGACACGATGCTGTTCATCGTCGGAACGGGAACGCCATCCTCCTGCTGCTCGATTTGGAACCGGCGCAGGTCGTCGGCGGTCGCCGTGTCTGGTGAACGCCCGAGGAAGGTTGCCAGGCGACCGATGTCGCGGAGATAGTTGCGCTGCGTTTCGCGTGAGAAACGTCGCATGTTCATGTCGTCGATCAACCGCTGGCGCAGCGGGCTGACGGGCGTGTCGAGATGGGGGTACTGCATGGTCAGGCTCCCTTGTTGAAGAAGCTCGTCATGCTCCGCCCTTGCCGGACGACGTTCAATCCAGGCGCAACCTTCAGCCTGTGCCCTCTACCTCAACCGCAGACGCCCTCCCGCGCAGCGGGTTCGTTCAACGGCCCGAGCCAGTCGAAGATAAGCGAGGACCTGAATGTCTGCTGGTGGCGCATGGTTGCCATCGCACCAACGCCGGCAAGCGCGCAGCGGCATGCAGAGATTGCGTCGCTGTCGTGCCGGAAATAGCGGGTGTCCCTGAAACTCGGAGCGTTGGTTAAGCACAAGATCACGACGACATCCTTCTATCCCGCGGGGCGTCGAGCTCTTCCAGTTTTGCATCCTCAGCCCATGAGGATCCACATCCGCTGCCGCTGTCGAAATTTCGCCCACTCGACAAAATCGCCTTGACGCTTCCGTCGCGCTTGATTAGAACACTGCGAACCGTACCGTACGGTACTCAAATGGGTGGAGCCAGGTGCAAAGCGTTGCTGCGACAAAAGAGGCGAATGCCGGGAGCGGCCTGACCGAGCGTCAGGGTGTCGTCCTCGAAGAGGCGTTGCGTCTGCTTGTTGACGGCGGCGAGAAGGCGCTGACGACCGCCGGTGTCGCGCGGGCTGCCAACTGTTCGAAGGAAAGCCTCTACAAGTGGTTCGGCGATCGCGACGGGCTGTTATCGGCGATGATCGGTTTCCAGGCGAGCAAGGTGCGCACGCTGGATGTCGCCGCGAGCGCGCTCGACGCCGAAAGCCTGAGCCGGCATCTGGTTGTCTTCGCCAAGGATCTGCTCGAGGTTCTTGCCGGCGACGTGTCGCTGGCGCTGAACCGGCTGGCGATCGGCCAGGCGAGCCGCGAAGGCTCCAAGCTCGGCCACATGCTGCAGGAGCGCGGACGCCGGCAGATCGGGCGGCGTGCTGCCGCTCTGCTGGAGGCCGGCCGCAAGGCGGGGCTGCTCGCGTTTGACGATGCCGACGAAGCCTATGGCGCGCTTTACGGGCTGGTCGTTTCCGACTGGCACCTGAAGATGCTGCTCGGCGAAGAGGCCGGCGAGATGAAAAAGAGTTTCGGCCGCAAGGCGGAGCAGGCGGTCAGCGCCTTTCTCACGCTCTACGGCCGGAAGGTTTAACGGCGGGGGAGATCTCCGCCTGCAGCGCCGCGTGTCGAAGACACGCAAAGGTCGCTGCGGAACTGAAATTGCAGCGGCGCGTGTCGAAGACACGCAAAGGCCGCTGCAGAACTGAATTGCAGCGCCGCGTGTTGAAGACGCGCAAAGGCCGCTGCAGAAACGGAATTGCTGCATGGCGCCTGGATCGATCCCGGTTCAGGCATCGTGCAGCGGAAATACAACTGATAGCAACGGGAAGGACCATTCAAATGCGCGTCTATTACGATCGTGATGCCGACATCAACCTCATCAAGTCCAAGAAGGTCGCCATCGTCGGCTACGGCAGCCAGGGCCGCGCCCACGCGCTGAACCTGAAGGATTCCGGCGCCAAGGAAATCCGCGTCGCGCTGAAGCCGGGTTCGCCAACGGCTGCCAAGGTCGAGGCCGATGGCCTCCAGGTTCTTTCGGTCGCCGAAGCTGCCAAGTGGGCCGACCTGATCATGATGGCAACGCCGGACGAACTGCAGGCCGAAATCTACACGGCTGACATCGCCGGCAACATCCGTGACGGTGCTGCCATCGCATTCGCACACGGCCTCAACGTTCACTTCGGCCTGATCGAGCCGAAGGCGACGCTCGACGTCGTCATGATCGCACCGAAGGGCCCGGGCCACACGGTTCGCGGCGAATACCAGAAGGGCGGCGGCGTTCCCTGCCTCGTTGCCGTTCACCAGGACGCTTCGGGCAACGCCCTTGACCTCGCGCTCTCCTACGCCTGCGGCGTCGGCGGCGGCCGTTCGGGCATCATCGAAACCAACTTCAAGGAAGAGTGCGAAACCGACCTCTTCGGCGAACAGGCAGTTCTGTGCGGCGGTCTCGTCGAGCTCATCCGCGCCGGCTTCGAAACGCTGGTCGAAGGCGGCTACGCGCCGGAAATGGCCTATTTCGAGTGCCTGCACGAAGTCAAGCTGATCGTCGACCTGATCTATGAAGGCGGCATCGCCAACATGAACTACTCGATCTCGAACACGGCAGAGTGGGGCGAATACGTCACCGGCCCGCGGATCATCACGGCAGAAACCAAGGCCGAGATGAAGCGCGTTCTCACCGACATCCAGACCGGCAAGTTCACCTCGGAATGGATGCAGGAATACAAGTCGGGTGCGGCCCGCTTCAAGGGCATCCGCCGGGTCAACGACAACCACCAGATCGAAGAAGTCGGCGCCAAGCTGCGCGGCATGATGCCGTGGATCGGCAAGAACAAGCTGGTCGACAAGGCGAAGAACTAAGTTTTAGCGATCAAATGCATAGGAAAGGCCGGGGCGCATGCTCCGGCTTTTTTCGTTGCTGCAGCAAGCGATCGTCGCCGCGCCGCCGCAGGCGGGCTCGACCATTGCGCGGCGTGCTGTCGAGGAAACGGATGCCAGGATCGACGTCGGGCGCGACCACGCCTCATGGAGGCACTTGCCTAATTCGTCCCGGTGTTCGACATTGGCCCGCTACCTCATGGAAAGCGCCCCGATGAGCCCGATGAGATCGTATCTGGCGGAACTGCGCGGTTTGATCGGAAACCGCTTGCTCCTGCTTCCCTCCGTCGCCGCCGTCATCCATGACCACGCGGGCAATCTGCTGCTGCAGGAGAAATCTTCGGGCGAGGGGTGGAGCCTGCCTGCCGGCGCTATCGAGCCCGGCGAAACGCCGCAGGAGGCCGTCATTCGCGAGGTGGTGGAGGAGACCGGCCTTACGGTTGTGCCTGCAACCATTCTCGGCGTCTTCGGTGGGCGGGAATTTCGCTACACCTATCCGAATGGCGATCACGTCGAATACATCGTCACACTGTTCGGGTGCCGGATCGTTGACGACTGCGGGGAGTGGACAGACAGCGAGACAAGATCGCTTCGATATTTCGGGCCGGACGAGATGCCGCCACTCGCATTGCCTTATCCGGTTTCCACGTTTTTCTCCCAGGGATCCAATCGCCTTGTCCGTTCACCGGGACGGTGAGGAGAGCACTGATCGACGTCACGGGAGGCAAAACATTGCGGTGAGCATGACGGTGGGTCCGTTGCGGCAATGAACGTCTTTGCGGAAGAGCTTTCCAAAAACGAAGGAAGCCGGGGCGAAAACCCCGGCTTTCCCTTTTTGAGCCAATGGCCGCTGGGCCAGATTTCAGTCCAGACTCTCGGCTTGAAGCAGCGGCGGTTGAGCCTTGCTGCAAGAGAATGGTCTATCGTAGGTCGCATTTCGGGGTGGGCATGTGCCCGGCCCGGACACTATGTGCCCGGCACCGCCGTTAGTGTGTGGCGGTGAAGGTGGTAGGCGAGACTTGCAGGGCGGCAGCGATGCGCTGCAGCTTGACGGGATCGGTATCGGCACCAAGTTCGACCTTGGAGATTTCCGTTTCCGTCAGGCCTGTGGTTACCGACATATCATCGACGGTGTAGCCGTGGGATTCACGCGAACGCTTTACAGCGGCTCCGATGCTGACACGCGAAACAGTGGCGTCGGAAGCCTTATTCAGATTTTTCTTAAAGGACATGAAGTGTCTCCTTCGTTCGTCCACCGACAAGGAGTTTCGTCGGGTGAAGGGGGCCCGAAAATATCGTGCGACTCGAATAATGAGAGGCGTTCAGGCCTCGCTAATATAGTCAGGGCGATCGCCAAGGCAAGCTGGTCCCGGCATTTTTGAGTGGACAGAGCCGCTGGGCCCTTTGGCAGGCAAGCGTCTGCCGCAATGAAAAATCGTTTGGAAACCTTATGATATAGTGCCTGAGGCGACGGGTGTGCCCGCTCAAAAAAACTGGTGCGGGCATGACTTTTGCGGTGAAAGGAACATCGCCGGTGGCTGGCTTTGCGTCGTCACTGTCTGCGGAGGGTACTGCCGGGCAATCCTGCAGCAGACCCGCGCCCAGAGCAGGGAGCAGGCCTGCCCCGTGTCGGTCAGCGAAGGGGCGTGCAGCCCTTGACGTGAGGCGCCTTGACGCGGCCGGCCTGAAGGTCGCTCCAGAGGGGCAGGGACGGATCAGGCCCACCCAATGTCGCTTCGAAGGTGGCGCGGTTCAGCTTGACCAGGTTACCGGCCGAGGTGATGCTGACCAGCTCTTTCTTGCTGACAACGGCTATGCTGACATTCATGCGGCAGAAGAAGCGCTTGTCGCCGTTCGATGCGACCCAGCCATGCAGGCCGGCCTTGTTCTTGGTGAGTTTGCTGACCTTATAGCCCTGCTTTTCGAGCTGGGCCAAGGATTCCGCGTGGGCCAGACCCGGCATGAGGGTAAAGCCGATCAGCGTGGCTGCGAGCAATCGCTTGAATGAAATGGTCATTAAGTTTCAACCCCTGATTACAATATGACAACGTCTCCTACGGTCAAATCATGTCGAATACAACTTGGATCTGTCTTGTTGTCGAATGCCGAAATCCGCATTGGTTCTTCGCGCGGCAAGCAAGCGTCCAAGTGATGGGCGAACGGCGATCATCAGCCTTGCGCCCGATATTCCACAATGCTGGCACTTGAGCTCGCAACCGCATGATGCACCCGCTTTTGCCGACCCCGCATCCCCACAGGCCGTAAGGCGGCTTTCACGCCGGCCTTGCCATTCCCACGAATCCGGCTAAACCGAAATTCCGGCCACCTCAAAGGAAGATGTCATGCCGGATTTTTCCACACTTGCACTTTTTGCCGCCGCGTCGCTGGTGCTAACCGCCACGCCCGGTCCCGATATGCTGCTGATCGCTTCACGCAGCGTCAGCCAGGGGCAGGGGGCGGGGTTCCTCACCTATGCCGGAATCGCGCTCGGCACCTATTGCCATGCGCTTGCCGCCGCCCTCGGACTGTCGCAGCTGATCGCCACCGTGCCGATCGCCTATGAGATCGTGCGCTGGGTCGGCTGCGCCTATCTGCTCTATCTCGCCTTCAAGACCCTGCGCTCGCAGGCGATCGACTTTTCGCCGTCCGCGTCGCTGAAGCGGCTGTCACTCCGGCGGATTTTTGGCGAGGGGTTGCTCACCAACCTGCTCAACCCGAAGATGGCGCTGTTCGTGCTGGCGCTGTTTCCGCAGTTCATTCGGCCCGAAAACGGCGCGATGATCGTGCAGACGCTGGTGCTGGCGACGGTGCTGAACGGCATCGGCTTTCTCGTCAATGGCGCGGTGATCCTGCTTGGCGGCCGGATCCGCAGCCGGTTCACGTCGCCCACCCGCTTCAAGAAGCTGCCGCAATATCTGCTCGCCACCGTCTTTGCTGGCCTTGCCTGCCGGCTGGCGCTCGGGGCCAGGAACTAATACGCCTCGACCGATTGCCATTTTATGTTGACTCAATCAACAAACCGTTGTTGATTGAGTCAACTCATGCTGGATCATTTCCCATGGCACTCACCAACGATCACCCTGATGTGGCGGCGCTGCGCGCCTTCAACCGTCTCTACACCAACCGTCTGGGCCTGTTGAACGCCCATCTCGACCAGAGCCCGTTCACGCTCACCGAAGCGCGTATCCTCTACGAGCTTGCCCATCGGCAAGAGACGACGGCGGCCGAGCTGATGCGGACGCTTCAAGTCGACCGTGCCCAGCTCAGCCGCACGCTAAAGCGGTTCTCCGATCGCGGGCTGGTCGAGAAGTCGGACCATCCGGAGGGTGGCCGCCGCCAGCCGATTTCGCTCACCCCTGCCGGGCGCAAGGCGTTCACCGCCCTGGAGCAGAACACCCGCGAGGCGATCGGCAAGCTGCTGGATACATTGCCATCGACCGAGCGCAAGCGGTTGATCGCGGCCACCAGCACCATCAGCGAGATCCTTGAGGACAAGGCAGGCGGGGACTTAATGCTGCGCGATCTGAAGCCGGGCGATCTCGGCTGGATCATCCATCGCCAGACCGTGCTGTATGTTCAGGAATATGGCTGGAACCAGGAGTATGAGGCGCTGGCTGCGGGCATCCTCGCGGATTTCGTAAAATCCTTCGACCCGGCCCGCGAGGCCGCCTGGATCGCCGAAATCGACGGCCGCGTCGTCGGCTCGATCTTCCTCGTGGCCGGCGACAAGCCTGATGTGGCCAAGCTGCGGCTGCTCTATGTCGAGCCGGATGCGCGCGGACGCGGCGTCGGGGCGGCGCTGGTTGCCGCCTGCATCGAGCGCGCCCGCACTGTCGGCTATCACACGCTGGTGCTGTGGACCAACAGCGTGCTGACCTCGGCCCGGCGCATCTACGAGCGCGCCGGCTTCACGCTCACCGAGGAGGCGCCGCACCATTCCTTCGGCAAGGACCTGGTGGGCCAGACCTGGTCGCTCGATCTCGGGCAGGGGGTGAAACGGAAAGTGGCCGGCGAGCGATAAGAGGCACAGGTCTTCTGTCCGCGCCGCGTGGTTCCCATCCATCGTCCCGCATAGCGGGGCAACGGCGCGGGGCTGCGCCCCGGCGGCAGATCCGTTGTGGGTTGACGGCGGCCTATCCGCGTGCGGCGAAATCCTCCGGATCGGGCCGCCGCTTGGTGTTCCGGGCCGGAACCGAAAGCACCTCCGTCTGAAACGCAAGGCCGTGCCGGATGAGGGCGCGAACCCCGGAATAAGCGATCAGAGGGTTGAGATGGCGTCTGGCAAAGGCTATCTGGTGCCATCGCAAACGCCCCTCGGGCGAACTTTCTTCAGAAAACCACAAGGCGTATCCCGGCATGAGCCCAGAATTCCTCGTCACCCATTCCGGTGGCTTCCATGCCGATGAGCTCATGTCGAGCGTCATCCTGACCCGGCTGTTCCCTGAGGCGAAGATCGTGCGCAGCCGGGCGCCGGAGTGGATCACACCCGGCACCGACCGCATCATCTACGACGTCGGCGGCGCCTATGACGCTGAAACCAGGATCTTCGACCATCACCAGCGCGGCGCACCGCTGCGCGATGATGGCCAGCCCTACAGCTCGTTCGGCCTGATCTGGAAGCATTATGGCCGCGATTATCTCGCCGCCTCCGGTGTCCCGGAAGCGCATGTCGAGGCGGTGCACGCCTCCTTCGACAAGAGCTTCGTGCTGCCAATCGATCTGGTGGACAATGGCGCGCTCAGCCCCTCCGTTGCCGGGCCGCTCGCCGGACTGACGCTGCCGGCGCTGCTCGAAACCCTGAAACCGGTTTTCGACGAGACCGATCCCGGCGCCGATGATCGCGCCTTCCATTCAGCCCTCGCCATCGCCCGCAGTTTCGTCGAGGCCAGCATCGGCCGTAGCGCCGCAAAACTGCGTGCGGAAGCCGTCGTGCACCAGGCGATCGTCGATACCGGCGAGGCCCGTGTGCTGGAGCTGCCGATGGGCATGCCGTTCCGTCCCGCCATCGTCAAGGCAGGCGCCGATCACCTGCTGTTTGTCGTCCACCCGCGCGACAAGGACTGGTGCCTGACCGGCATCCGCCGCGCCGACGAGGGCTTCGAGCTGCGCGCCGACCTGCCGGCCGCCTGGGCCGGCCTCACCAACGCCGACCTCGAGGCCGCCTGCGGCGTTGCGGGCGCCACCTTCTGCCACAACGGCCGCTTCATCGCCGCCGCCAAAACCCGCGAGGCAGCGCTGGCGATGGCGGAACTGGCGGTAACGGAGGCTGTCTCTGTCGCGCAAGGGCAAGCGACGGCTGCTCAGGTGGCGTGAGCCATCGAGTGACGATTGTGGTGCAGTCCGACCACTTGCTGCCATGGGCTTGTTGAGGAAGCGCTGCACCACTCGTCGGACTTGGCCGAAGTGACCAGAAACGGCCAAGCACTCTCTGTGTCCGGCATGCGGGATACGGCTTATGTGGGGAGAGAGTTCCCGCCCGCAGCCGGCTGATGGCACCAACCTATTCGCGAAGCGGCCGCAGTATCTGCCTGTCGTCGTCTTTGCCGGACTGGCTTTCTTTCTGGCGCTTTGCAATCATTACGTCCGCAGTCGGCCGATTTCGTTGAAAAACTCGATGGATTTCCGCCCATCCGCCCGATTTGGTCTTTTGGGCGCGGGGTCATCGGTTATCTGCCCTGCGCCTTAGCGCAAGGTATCGATGTATGCCGCGCTCATGCGGCGATGGCGCGGTATAGCGACCTTTGCGGCCTGAGTTTCGCGAGCCTCCTGAGGTTTTGGGCGGTTGCTGCCAGCAAGAATTCGTCTCGCGCACCGCACGGTCCTCTTAGCCTCAAACGCGCCATCCGCAGAATGCGCTTGAGGTGGGCAAAGAGCATTTCTACCTTCTTGCGACGATGTCGGACTGCACGTATTCAGGTGTGGTGGCAATAGCTCGGGCAACATCGCGGGCATCCTCGTTGAGATCACGCGGCACCTTGCGCATAGGCATGTTCGGGCAGCAGCGAAGCTTTAATTCGCACGGGTCGCAGTTCTTTTTGCTGGCGCGATAGAGTCGTGTTCCTTCGCTCGTGATCCCTGATCTGGGCGTTGCATAGGTTCGATGGAACTGCTTCAATTCCTTTCCCGCAGGGCAGACGTAGCGATCATTCTCGGCCTCCCAGGTGAAGTCCGAACGCGAGAAGGTCCCGTCCGTCCGGTTCGATTTGTCGAAGACAGGAATGTGCGGCGCGATCTTCTTCTCCTTGACCAGCCAGGCCAGATTGTCGGCAGAACCATAAGCGCTATCGGCTGCCAGATAGTCTGGCTTCAAGCCGAAGCGGTTCTCGGTCCTGTCGAGCATTGTGCGGGATGCTCCGACCTCTGCCTGGCGGATCGCACGTGTCGCCTCCACGTCCAGAATGACGCCATGATCGGTATCGATCAGATAGTTGGTGGCGTAGGCGAAGAAGGCATGGCCTTTGTGGGCACCCGTCCACTGCGCTGCTGGATCGGAAGGCGAGATGAACTTCGGCGTCACCGGCGATGCCGCACCGAAAGCGGCATCATCAAGAACTGCAAGGTATTCCTGGACCGAGCGGCTGGCATCGTCTTTGACTTCCCACTCCGCACCAGGCACAGAACGCTGCTTGTTGGCGTCTGCGGCGATCAGGCATCGACGGCAAACCCTTCCGCGCCCACCAGTCCCTGGGCAAGACAGCGTTCCACCACCGTCTCGAATAGGTGCCGCAGGATGTCGCTTTGCCGGAACCGGCCATGACGGTTCTTCGAGAAGCTGGAGTGATCCGGTACCTTGCCGTCCAGTCCGAGGCGGCAGAACCAACGATAGGCAAGGTTGAGGTGGACTTCCTCGCAAAGTCGCCGTTCCGAGCGGATACCCATCGAATAGCCGATGATCAGCATCCGCATCATCAGCTCAGGGGCAACCGAAGGACGACCTGTGTTGCTGTAGAACGGCTTCAACGGTGCTCGCACGCTGTCGAGGTCGAGATGGCGGTCTATCCCGCGCAGCAGATGGTCAGCAGGGACGTGATCTTTGAGGCAGAAGTCGTAGAAGAGCTGCGCCGGAGCCGCCTGACATCCCATCATTCACCTGATCCCCTGCAAATCACTCAGAGGATTGAATCACGCGTCCCAAGTACCGGCAATACCGAGTTTTTCAACAGTATCGGCCCGAAGCGGCCATTCCGGCAAGGTCCCGAGTCAGGCAATAAATCTGGCACGAGCGAGGAAACAAGCGTAGCTTCGGAAGCTAGAGTTCCCGCCCCTGACCAACGCAAGAGCGAGGCCTTCTCTACACCTTTGGGAGAGGTGGCTATGGAAGCAGTTCGCGCAGAACGGCGGCTGGTGGCAATTCTTGCCGTCGACATTGTCGGTTATTCGCGACTCATCGAAGCCGACGAGGCCCGGACCCTGGCTGCAATCAAGGCATGGCGTTCCGAAATCTTCGATCCCTTTATGGAAGATTATCACGGACGCATCGTGAAACTCATGGGCGATGGTGCGATCGTGGAATTTGGCTCCGTCGTCGACGCCGTGGCTTGCGCAGTCGCGTCACAAAGTAAGGTCGCTGCGTGCCAAGTGGATGTCCCAGTCCAGCGTCGACTTCTCCTCCGCATGGGCATCAATCTCGGAGATGTGGTTGTCGACGAGGATGATTTGCTGGGCGATGGCGTCAACGTCGCGGCTCGCCTTGAGCAGATGTGTGAGCCAGGGGGACTTTTCGTATCTGGCACTGCTTTCGATCACTTGCAGGGCAAGTTCGAATTGCCGCTGGAATTTATCGGCGAGCAGCATGTGAAGAATATCCAGCGGCCCGTCCGTGTCTACCGGGTGAGGTTCGAGGGAAATACTCGGCTGCGACGCTTCAACCTCAAAAGCTTTCGCCGTTGGAGAATCCCGGCTGCTTTGGCCTTCCTGCTCCTGATAAGCGTTCCAGCAGTTTGGCTGGCCCAAACGCGCGAAAGTGCTGACGCGGCGTCCGTTGCGCGGATGGCTTTTCCGCTACCCCAAACGCCCTCCATCGCCGTCCTGCCATTCGACAATCTCAGCTCTGATGCGGGGCAGAGCTATTTTGCCGACGGGATGACCGACGACTTGATCACCGAACTCTCAAAACTGTCTGGCATCTTCGTGATCGCGCGCAACTCGACCTTCACCTACAAGGGCAAGCCCACCAAAGTTCAGCAGGTGGCCGAGGAACTGGGCGTCCATTACATCCTGGAGGGCAGCGTACGTCGAGAGGGAAACCATGTTCGTGTCAATGCCCAGTTGATTGACGCGATCGACGGACATCACCTCTGGGCCGAGCGCTATGATGGGGAAATGAGCGGCGTGTTCGGGCTGCAGGACAGGGTGATCGGACAGATCGTTTCAACTCTTTCAGTGAAGCTGACGAGTGCCGAGCGAAGCGTGGCAGCGGTGCCGGAAACGACGAATCCGCAAGCCTACGATTCGCTGTTGCGGGGTTGGGATCATCTTCGCCGGGACAGCGAGGCCGAAACGGCCACGGCCTCCGACTTCTTCCAGAAGGCGATCGTACTCGATCCAAACTATAGCCGCGCCTATGCGTCACTGGCAGCAGCAAACTGGCGGACGAGCATCTTGTCCTGGGATTTTTACCGTCGGGAGACCGCTTCAAAGAACCTCATCAGAAATCTAGCAAAGGCTATGGAGAAGCCGACGCCGCTTGCCTATGCGATATCGGCGCAGGTGCTTGCGCAGCAGGGTCGCTATGACGAAGCATTCACTGCCATCGACCGGGCGATGAAGCTTGCGCCGAATGATCCTGACAACCATGTCGGCCTGGCGCGGATTCTCAACGCGAAGGGACGCGCAACTGAGGCGGAACAGCAGGCCCGCCTGGCGATGAGGTTCGATCCCCATCCCTCGCGTGCAACGCTGCGCATGCTCGCAGTCTCGTTCTTTTCCCAGGGAAAATATGTCGAAGCCGTCGACACCTTTGAACGCGTGATCGGCAAAAAGTCCGATCTCCGGGCAGATTACGCCACCCTGATAGCAAGCTACGGACATCTCGGGCGCACTGACGGCATTCAGACGCTGATCGACCAGTATAACACGCTGGCCATGTCCTTCTTGGGCGATCCGCTCACCGTCCAGGAAAGTGCTTATGATTGGTATGGTAGCGCATTCAGCTACCATAGGCCTTACATCACGCGCCTGCAGGAGGGACTCCGCAAGGCCGGATTGCCCGAGGGGGCTGGCACAGACCTCGCCCTTGACGACTACGTGAAGTTTATGGCGCTGACCAAGGGCGAACTCAGTGTCGACAGAACCATAAAAATCGATGTCACGGAAGCAAAGGCGCTGCTCGCACGCGGCGTGCCCTTCATCGATGTGCGTGCTTCGCTTAACTATGACAATGGCCATATCCCCAAGGCCATCAACCTATCCCTCGTCACCGGCCTATCAAAGGAAAGCCTTGCCATGGTGGGGGGAAAGGAAGGTGAGGTCGCCTTCTATTGTCAGGGCAAGAGTTGCACCTATGCCGCTTATGCTTCGGCCAAGGCGATCGCCTGGGGTTACACGCACATCTACTATTTTGCCGGCGGTTTTTTGGAGTGGGACGACGAGGGCTATCCACTTGTAATCGAGGTCAAGAGATAGATTGAGCAAGAGCCACATGAAACCATGTGGCCACCAAACGCAATCCGGATCATTGTGACCACCTTTGGCGCAATCCAGTCGTTCAATGTCTTGCAGAGATGACCTTCACACGTGTTGTGACCCGAACGGTTAGCTGCGCTACTTTCGCAAACAGTCTGTATGTCTTGAATGTGCCGAGCCAGGCACGCAAAGTGCTTCCCGGCCTCTCACTCCACCAGCCCCGCCTTGCGCAACCCTTCCACTCGACGCTCAAAATCATCCGGGTTGCGGAAGGGCAGGACGCGGCGGCGGCGGGGGATGGAGAAATTGGGGTTGAGTTCCAGCGCGCGGTTCCAGGCCTGGCGGCTTTGGTCCAGATGGCCGAGATGGCCGTGGCAGGAGGCGAGCAGGGCAAAGGCGGTTTCCGAATGCGGGTTTCGCATCAGTCGGGCCTCGATCGCCAGGATCGCCGTTTCGTAAGCGCCGAGCGAAAAGTGGGCGTCGGCGAGGAACTGTAAAAGCACTTCGGGATAGAGCGGGTCGAGCCGCATGGAGATGTCGAGTTCGTCGAGCGCTGCCTTCGGTTCGCCGGAGAAGATCAGCGCATGGGCGAGCGCCATGTGGAGCTGCACCGAGTTGGGCGCCAGCGCCAGCCCCAGATGCGCCTCGTCCCGCGCCCGGTCCAGCTCTCTCATCCACATGCAGGCGACGCTGAGCGCGCAGTGGCAGTCGGGCTGGTCGTCCGCCATCGCGACTGCCCGTTCGGCAAGCGCACGGCCGGTGCTCAGCGACTGCTCGGGATCGGCGCTCCAGTCGTTGATATAGTCGAGCACATGGGTGAAGGCGATGAGCGCATGGGCGGCGGCATAGTCGGGGTCGATGGCAACAGCGGCTTCGGCGAGGCTGCGTGCGGCAGCATTGGCGAGCAGCGTGTGCGCAGACGCCTGCTCGCGGCCGCGCAAGAGCAGCTCGTAGGCCTTGACGTCGACCGGGCGGCCGCCGGCAAGTGAGCTTTTGTCGCCGCCGGTCAACTGGACTTTCAGCGCAGTGACGATCTCCCGCGTCAGTTCGTCCTGCACCGCGAAGATATCGGTGAGATCGCGGTCGAAGCGATTGGCCCAGACGTGGCCGCCATCGTTGGCGTCGATCAATTGCGCGGTGACGCGCACGCGGTTGCCGGCCTTGCGCACGCTGCCTTCGAGCACGTAGCGCACGCCGAGCGCCTTGGCGACCTCAGGCACGGACACCGCCGCGTTCTTGTAGACGAAGGACGAGTTGCGGGCGATGACATGCAGCTCCGACAGCCGGGAAAGGTCGGTGATGATGTCCTCGCTGATACCGTCGGAGAAATATTCCTGCTCGGCATCGCCGCTCATGTTGTCGAAGGCGAGCACGGCGATCGAAGGCTTTTCCGGCAGGCGGTACGGGCTCGGCGGCTGCGCCTTTGCCGGCGTCGGGGCAGGGGCGGGGCCATTGGCCGCGCGGGCAACGCCGATCTCCAGCGCGTAGATCCGGATCGGCTCGACGATGTTCTTCAGCTGCGTGGCACCAAGGTCGGTTGCCGTAAGGTCCAGCCGCGCCTTGACCTGACGGTAGGCATCCTCGGAAAGGCAGATCGCGCCGGGGCGGGCGATGCCTTCCAGCCGCGAGGCGATGTTGACGCCGTCGCCCATCAGGTCGCCGTCGCTTTCCTCGACGACATCGCCGAGGTGGATGCCAATGCGGAACTCGATGCGCCGGTCCTCGGGCACGCCGGCGTTGCGCTCCAGCATGGCGCTCTGCACCTCGATGGCGCAGCGCACGGCATCGACGACGCTGCGGAACTCGATGAGGCTGCCATCGCCGGTGCGCTTGACGATGCGGCCGTTGTAGACGGCGATGGTGGGGTCGATCAGGTCGCTGCGCAGCGTGCGCAGCCGCGCCAGGATACGCTCCTCGTCGGCGCCGGCGAGCCGGCTGTACCCGACCACGTCGGCGACAAGGATGGCCGCAATTTTTCGCGTATCGCTCATGGCAGCTCCGACCTGATACCAACCTGCACCGATATTGACCTCCTGCGCCGGAGCGATTTTGTTCTCCGGCAAGAAGACAACCGGAGCCGGACCCAAGCGGTCCGGTAAGGATTGTCGACGCCATCAGCGGGCCAAAAGTGTCCGGCCCTTCGGGTGGGCCGCCTGTCGACCACCGGCCGCGTCGCAATCCTTAACCGATGCCAAGGCATCGCTCCGAGGTCTGCTCCTCGCCGGATGACCGCACACGGTCCCACGCAATCGGTCATATCAGCACAGACTGATATGACGCAGATTACCACAGCGGCAAGGCGGCCGCCTCTCGTCTCTCTACCTCATCTTTAGAAGTTGCCTATCGCACCAAAAGTGGCACACTTCCCGCCTTGTATGGCTGAAGCCAGCATATTCAAATGATGGGGTCTATCGTGACACTTGCAATCAACGACATCGCACCGGATTTCCAGGCGGAAACCACGGAAGGCAAGATCCAGTTTCACGACTGGATCGGCGATTCCTGGGCCGTGCTGTTCTCGCATCCGAAGGATTTCACGCCAGTCTGCACCACCGAGCTTGGCTACATGGCCAAGATCAAGCCGGAATTCGACCGGCGCGGGGTAAAGATCATCGGGCTCTCCGTCGATCCGCTCGACCGCCACGCCGGCTGGGTCAGCGACATCGCGGAAACGCAGGGAGCCACGCCGAACTTTCCGATGATCGCCGACGTCGACTACAACGTGTCGAAGCTCTACGGCATGCTGCCGGCGCCGGTATCGGGCGACCCGACGCAGCGCACCGCCGCCGATAACCAGACTGTGCGCAACGTCTTCGTCGTCGGGCCGGACAAGAAGGTCAAGCTGATCCTGATCTATCCGATGACCACCGGTCGCAACTTCGACGAGGTGCTGCGGGTGATCGATTCGCTGCAGCTGACGGCCAAGCACAAGGTGGCAACGCCGGTGAACTGGAAGAACGGCGAAGACGTGATCATCGCCGGCTCGGTCAGCGACGAGGAAGCCAAGCAGAAGTATCCGGAAGGCTGGCGCGCACCAAAACCCTATATCCGGATCGTGCCGCAGCCGAAGTAATCGCGGGAGGCGGCCTGCCGCGCCCGCGCCACTGCATGACGCCCTGGGCCGGAGCCGGTCTCGGCAAGGATCATGCAGCCGCTTCTTGAAGTACGAGACATCCCGCGGATGAGATTTGTCCCGCGGGATGCAGCGGGCTTGCACTAAAGCGCGTCGCGATCTCTAGGATTCGCTTGCTGCGCTTTACGCTCTTGTTTTTGCGCATGTCGTCATCGCAAAACCGCTGAGCACTTTTGCGCGACATGCTCTAGGGAGAAACCGATGATCTTCCGCCAACTCTTCGACAGTACGTCCGGCACCTATACCTACCTCATTGCCTCCAGGCAGGGGGGAGAGGCGCTGATCATCGACCCGGTTCTGGAAAAGGTCGACCGCTATCTGCAGCTGGTGCGCGAGCTTGACCTGAAACTGGTCAAGGCGGTCGACACGCATCTGCATGCCGACCACATCACCGGGCTCGGGGCGCTGCGCGATCGCACCCATTGCATCACCGTCATGGGCGAGCAAACGGCGGCCGATGTGGTTTCGATGCGGGTGGCCGAGGGCGACCGTGTTTCGATCGAGGGCCTCAGCCTCGACGTGCTCTACACGCCTGGCCATACGGACGACAGCTATTCGTTCCTGACGGGTGGGCGGGTGTTTACCGGCGACACGCTGCTCATCCGCGGCACGGGGCGCACGGATTTCCAGAACGGCGACCCGCGCCAGCAATATGATTCGATCTTCAACAAGCTCTTGAAGCTGCCCGACGACACGCTGGTCTATCCGGCCCACGACTATAAGGGCGACACGGTCTCGACCATCGGCGAGGAAAAGCGCTTCAATCCGCGCCTCAAGGTGCAATCGGTCGACGAATATGTCGACCTGATGAACAATCTCAACCTGCCGAACCCGAAGATGATGGATGTGGCAGTGCCGGCCAATATCCATGTCGGCCTGCATCAGGACGAGATCGCCGCCAAGGGCTGGGCGGTTTCGGCGGTGGAAGCCCTGGCGCTCAGGGGCCGTTCGGATGTCGCAATCGTCGATCTGCGCGAGAAGGCGGAGCGGGAAAAGCACGGCGCCATTCCCGGTGCGCTGCACGCACCCTATCCGGAACTGCGGGAAAACATCGGCGCTGGCGGCATGCTGCATGAACTGGCGCTTGCGACGGGCAAGCGCATCGTTTTTTATTGCGCCTTCGGCGAACGCTCGGCGATGGCGGTCCAGGCGGCGCAAGCCGCCGGACTGATCAGCGCCTGCCATATCGAGGGCGGCATCGATGCCTGGAAAAAGGCAAACGGGCCGCTGGTGCGCTAAGGCGCCGCGCGTCGAACATGACGCGCGAACGACGCTGTAACGCTTTAAAGTTACTGCATGATTTCTCCTTGGATCGGATCCGATCCAAGGGCTGATCCCTAGCCAGCTCGGAATGGCGGCCGGTCCGGGAATAGGTGAGATGTTCCCTGTTTGCTTGAGGGCGCTACGCCTTGCCCATGAACTGGGAGAGGGCGGCGAAGTCGTCATGCAGATGGCCCGATGCAATCGCCCGGCTGAAGATCGCGTCATAACCGTCGACTACGGTCCGATCGATGCTGCCCGCTTCCATCAGGTCCTTGAGATGCTGGAACGCGCCGTAATGCGGCGAGATCGACGACAGCGTTTCCGCGTCGCTGGCAAACCGTCCGGCACCGGTCCGCTTGATCAGGTCGGCGACCAGCCCTTCGACGACGGGCGCGGTCGCCTTCCATTGGCGTCCCAGTTCGCCAACGTCGATGTCTTCGGCTCGGCAGACGGCGATCGCGTGCAGCCCGCCGAAGAGCGCCCCCCACATCAGCGCGAGGAGGGCGCTATCGAGCGCGTTGGCGCGCCCCGGTTCGGTGCCGATGTGCTGGACATTGCCGCCGAGCGCGCGAAACACAGTCTCGTTGGCGGTGAAGGGTTCAAGCGCGCCCGATAGCAGGATCGTGCCCGCATCGGTGCCGATGAAGTCGGGCGTCGCCAGGATGGCGCCATCGATGTATTGGGCGCCATGGGTCGCGGCCCACCCGCTGGTTTCGCGCGCGCCCTCAGGCGTCCCCGAGGTCAACTCAACGATCAGCTTGCCTGCCAGGCCGGGCGCAACGTCGTTTGCGCGCAGCAACGCTGCGGTGGCGGCATAGTCGCTGACATTGACGATGACGATCTCGGACGCGTCAATCGCCTGGCGGACGGTCGGCGCTAAGGTGGCGCCGAGTGCCGTGAGCGGCTCGGCTTTCTCCCTTGTCCTGTTCCAGACCGTGGTGCGATACCCGGCCTGGAGCAGGGCGCGCGCCAGCGCCGATCCCATGCGTCCCGTTCCCAAAACACTCATTGATGGCTTCATTGCAAAACTCCATATCCGTTGGCGCGACGCTTTTTTTGCCGTCGCTGGCCAGAGGTATGGTGGCGCCGGACGTGCGCAATACGCACCGGCCGGTAAGCGCTTACCGTGGGGTAAGTGCTTACTCCCCGGATAGTAAGGAGGATATCGTGAACCCGACCATGGAAAATTGCGGCTTTGCCACCGCACTCAAGGCGATCGAGGGCAAGTGGAAGGTCGATATCCTCTGCGAGCTTGGAAAGGCGGCGCGCCGGTTTGGCCGCCTACGCCAGTCCATCCCGGCGATCAGCGAAAAGATGCTGGCCCAGCAGCTGCGCGAGCTGGAGGCGGATGGACTGGTCGATCGTACGGTTTATTCGTCGCTGCCGGCAAAGGTTGTCTACTCCCTGACGGAGCGCGGCGCGGCGCTCAACGTTGCGGCCGCCGCCTTGTGTCGTTGGGGGGAAGAGGGCGGTCGGCATGGCAAGGGTTCAGTGGCCGTCGTCGACGATGCTGTGGTTGCCTGAGGCGGTTGGGGTGACCGGTGCGAACATTGGGCAGGGACAAGCTGAGCATGCCCCGCCGCTTCCGATGATTTTTTCGTGCCTGTTACCCTGGGAACACCTCCTGGCAGATCGCTCGGCTAATATCCAACACATGCAAGGCAAAGACCTTTGCCAAGAGCAATGCGAACCAACTGATCGCCTCCCAGTCAGCTGGTTCACGTGATCCCAACGAGCCTCCCCGTTGGTGATCCGCATCTGCCAAAGACCCGTCGCGTGCTGACCGCGGCGGGTCTTTTCTCGTTTGGCCGTGGCGTCGCGACAGATCACGCCTGAACGGCGCTGCGACGCTTGAAAGCTGCCGTGGATTGCTCCCTGAGCCAGATGCCAAACGAAGGAGCATGCCGTCGATGATGTCGCGGTGGCGGCAATGGGCCGCATGCCAACGCCTTGCTGCGGTTGCACTCTTGCTTGACACCCATTCTCATGCTGCCACGATCCGGCCGCCGGTTTCTGCCCCCGGTGCTGTCGACCACGGTTCCCAAGGAGAGTGTCATGAAGACGTGCCTGCGTGCTGCTGCCGCAATCGCTGCATTTGCTCTGGCCGGCGAGGCCGTTGCCGGCATTCCGCTGGTCAATGCTTCCTGCCCTGGCAATATCGAGGTGCACGCCGATGAGGGCGGGCCGATCTATATCAACGGCAAGGAAGGCAAGCTGAAGAAATTCAACGACAACTACTTCGAAGCCAAGGGCGGCGGGGTGACGATTTCGCTCAGCGTCAACCCGGACGGTTCGCCCGCCGTCTCCTATACTGGTAAGGGCGGAGCCAACGGCATCTGCACGATCAAGTAGGCGCATCTGCCGGCAGGCAGCGCCGCTCGCCGAGGAATGCATCGCGGGCGCGGACGCCACGCCCGGCCGACAAACCAACCCAGCCGCGTGCCCGGTCAAGGCTGCCATCGGCCGGGCGGGATGCGCGCAAGTTAGGCCATCGAAAATGGTGTACGGAGCCCTTACGTATTTCCGTAGTCGATCTTGCTCCTTGCTAAGAACACAATGTGCCTGTAAAGGGTCTGCCATCGATCTTGCTTGCTGAGCTTTGTTTTCTCGCCGACCGGCGTTCAAGCTGACCTTTCCTATCAAAATCGATCTTACTGCCTTGTCCGGCCCAAAGTCGGGAGGCGAATTTTTGATTGAAAGGAATTTCTTATGAATACTGGAACCGTAAAGTTCTTCAACACCACCAAGGGTTTTGGCTTCATCGCTCCGGACGACGGCGCAACCGACGTTTTCGTGCACGCTTCTGCTGTTGAACGCGCTGGCATGAGCTCGCTCGTTGAAGGCCAGAAGGTCCGTTTCGACATCGTTCGCGATGCACGTTCGGGCAAGAGCGCTGCCGACAACCTGTCGGCTGCGTAATCACCGATATTTCGTCTCTGGTCCTTGACCACGGATGTACTGGCACTGGCCATTGAGACGATATTGAGAAGGTCGGGATTTCCCGGCCTTTTTCTTTGGGCGCTTTTCAGCCCGCAAGACTGCGACGCGTGGCGATTGCCGTCGTCACAGACGACCGCGCCCTCGGGCTCGCCCGTCTGCCTGCGCCCTTGCCGTCGTGGCGCGTGTTCAAACAAATCCCGTTGCCACCGTTCACAAGAGGCGATGCCGCTCCAGCGTTTCGCGGCCGCGCCGCGATTTGACGGCGCTCTCGTTCGCACCCTTCTGCTCGTCGTCCGACAGGGTTTTTGGCTTGCGGAGAGACGGTTTTCGCGTCGGCGGCTTGGTGATGGGCACCATGGCCGGCGCGCCTTTCCACTGGAGCAGCTGTCTCAGTTTTCCGTAATAGGTCATGGCGGTTCCTCGGTTGGAGCATTTCCAGGAAAAGTGCGAAGCGGTTTTCCGTCCGGAAATGCGTAAAAACAAACAGATAGAGCGTTTCCGAAGCGATCTAGTGGCGGGGCATGCCCCACTCGATCGGCTCCAGGTTTTCCTCTTTGCTGACGCGGTCCTGGCCAAGTTCGTCGTTGCGAATTCTGTACTGGGGCTGGCTGTCGCGAACGGGCATGATGGCGGTGATGCGGTAGGTTTCCGCGGCAATCGGCGAGATATGGCTGCGATCCCTGAGACGGACCGATAATCCAACGGCGAAGCGATGTGCGGGCATTGGTTCTTGACCTCTTCAGGGTTGGGGTGCCGGGACGAAGGCATGCTTGGCGCGGTCGATAGCGATGATGCGATCGAGCTCATCCGGCGCGATTGCGACCATGCGCATGCGATGGTCATTGTCCGCGGTTGCCGGCACCTTGATGAAGGTGGCGACGCGATGATAGGCGAGCCACGAAATGCCTTCGATCAGTTCCTCGTCATCATCCACCTCATAGTCTCCAGCCGCGAGCACTCCTTCGACATCCGGCAATTGGAAGGGTTCACTGAAGTGGACGGTGCGGTGCTTGGTTCGGCTGAACATGACGTCTCCTTCTAAAGCGGGCCGCGATCTCCGAGGGGCGCTTATTGCGTTTCAAGCTCTTGTTTTTGCGCATGCCGTGATCGCAAAACCGCTACGCACTTTTGCGCAATGTGCTCTATCGCCGGCATTTGCGCGGCGTTGCGACTACAGCGCCGCGCGTCTTATTAGACGTGCAAAGGTCGCTGTAGCCCTTTGAGTGGCTGCATGTTTTCATCCTTAAATCGAATAGGATTTAAGGAAACAGGCAGTAGGACGATCTGTTTCGACTGCGTCAGAGCCGCAGGTTGCGGGCGGCGATGCGCCCCTTTTCGTCTTTCCAGATCTCGAAGCGGAAAGTCTGCCCGGGAAAGATCGATTTGATGCCTGACCTATAGAGCGCCCGCGCATCGACGTAGACTGCGCGACCACCGTCTTCCGGCTGAACGAAGCCGTAGCCGCGATTGAAGTCGAAACGCATGATCGTTCCTGTGATCATGTCAGCACATGGGCGTTCGAGGGATGTCGAGCGTGCTTGGCGCGCACACTTCAACGCTCGATATGGGGAAAGATGGCGGGTCGAGAGCCTCTGACGCCGCGAAAAGCCATAATGGCCAATGTCGATAAGATACTGTGAGCTTTAATTGCGTCTAACGCAAGGTCGCCACGAATTCGACCAGATGAGTTGCAATCGCGTTCCTGTTCGCGTCATGCGTCAATTGTCCGGGGGATCGTTCTTGTTCGTTGCTCATTTGCCGGCGGGCTACCTGCTCAGCCGTTTCATCGCGCGTGGTAGACCGACTCAATCCGGCGCGATCATTGCCACAGGGATTGTCTGTTCGGTGCTGCCGGATTTTGATCTCGCCTATTTCTATCTGGTCGACGGCCGGCGAACGGCGCACCATGACTATTGGACGCACACGCCGCTGTTCTGGCTGGCTGCCGCAGCAGCTCTGGCGCTGGCGTTGACGCTGAGTGGCAGGCGCAATCAGCTCATTCTCGTCAGCGTCGGGCTCGCGAACGTGCTGTTGCATCTGCTCCTGGACTCGGTCGCCGCCGATATTCGCTGGTTCCATCCGTTATCGGATCTTCGCGTGAACCTCGTGCACGTCCAGGCGCTCTACAAACCCTGGTATCTCAACTTCCTCTTCCACTGGACCTTCATGGCCGAGCTGCTGATCGTGGTTTCGGCCGCCGTCGCCGCCACGCTCGACTGGCGGCGATGGCGCGGCCGGGTGGCTGCACTGCCTGCGGTCAAATAACGGTTGGACCATAGCTCGCCAGCTCTGGGGACAACTGCCGGCTGATAGAGAAAATCACAGCCATTTCAACGTCCGGTGTAACCGGGCGTTGACGGATGTCGATCCTGTAGGCATCCTGCCGGCCAAAGAAGACAGGGCGGCGGAAAACGGCGCCGGGGCCGGTAAGCGGCCCGGATACAGGAACAGTTGCATTCGATGGGGTGCGGGTACGCCCGCTGCCTGTGCCGCTTTCAATACGCATTCGCAAGTCATTCAAGTCGATCGGTCAATGCTGTTCGGAGGGGACTGTGAAGAGACGTCTAGAGTTCTGCATGTCTGCTTGCCTGGTGCTTCTGCTCGGCTCCGCTGCCCCCGTGATGGCGGCGGATCTGGTGATCGCCATGCCCAACTGGCCGTCCGGCCAGGCGACGGCCAATATCCTCAAGGTCAGCATTGCCAAGAAATTCGGCCTTGATGCCGAGGTCAAGGAGCTCGGCACGCTCAACGCCTTCGTCGGCTTCGAGACCGGCGATGTCGATATCCAGCCGGAAGTCTGGCAGCCCAATTTCGGGGACATCGTCAAGAAATATGTGACAGACAAGGGTGTGGCAACGCTCAGCGCACGCAGCGTGCCCGCCTGGCAGGGGCTCTGTGCCACGCCGGAGGCGGCAGCGACGATCAAGACGATCGCCGACCTTAGCGACCCCGAGAAGACCAAGATCCTCGACACCGACGGCGACGGCAAGGGCGAGCTCTGGATCGGCGCGCCGACCTGGCTTTCGACCGGTATCGAGCGCACCCGGGCCAACAGCTATGGCTATGGCGCCAACCTGACGCTGTTCGAGGCGGAAGAAGAGGTGGCAATGGCAGGGGTTGACGCGGCGATCGCGACGGCGCGGCCGATGGTGTTTTACTGCTATGCTCCGCACCACGTCTTCGAGCTGCACAAGATTGCGCGCATCGAGGAGCCGCCGCACGATCCGGCCAAGTGGAAGATCGTCGGTGCGGATGACCCCTTGTGGATCAGCAAGTCGACGGCTGCGACCTCCTGGGACGCGGCGCATTTCCAGATCGCCTACGCCACCGGCTTCGGCAAGAAACATCCTGACATCGCCAAGTTCCTGGATCAGGTCGATTTCTCGCCGGAAGAAGTGACGAAGATGAGCTACGCGCTGGAGGTCGAGCGGCAGGCGCCGGCCGACTACGCGAAGAAATGGGTGGACGACAACACGGCACGCATCGACGGGTGGGCGAAACCATGACGACAACACCGGATCGAAACGCAGCCGATGCAGGACGCGCCAGGTTCATGACCCGGGCGCGCAAGCTCGGGCTGGTGATGCTGGCCGCAGGCGTTTGTCTCGGCCCCCTGGTGGCGCTGGCGCAGACCCAGATCTATGACGCCAGGACCAAGAAATGGGTCAACTACGACAAGAAGAAAGCGCGGCAATATTTTGCCCGCAACAATCAGCTGCCCGAGGCCTTTCGCCGGCAGGTGGTGCCGTTCCGCACGGCGGAAAAGCCGGGCACGATCATCATCGACGGCAACCAGCATTTTCTCTATCTGGTCCAGCCCGGCGGGCAGGCGATCCGCTACGGCATCGGTGTCGGCCGCGAGGGCTTCGGCTGGGCCGGCATCGTGCGCGTCGGGCGCACGGCGGAGTGGCCGACCTGGACGCCGCCGGCCGAAATGGTGGCGCGCGATCCGAACGCTGCGAAATGGGCGGCAGGCATGCCCGGCGGCCCGGACAACCCGCTCGGCGCCCGCGCGCTCTATCTCTATGAGGGCGACCAGGACACGATCTACCGCATCCACGGGACGGTGGAGCCCTGGACCATCGGGCTCGACGTGTCGTCCGGCTGCATCCGCATGAACAATGATGACGTCACCGACCTGCACTCACGCGTGGAGGTCGGGGCGAAGGTGATCGTGCTGATGCAGGGCGCGGCACTCTACAAGGGTGTTTGACGAGACAAACCGGCGGCAGCGAACCTGACGGCGTGTCGGGCAGGTGCGTCTCGCAGGCGTGATGAAACCGGACTGTTTAGGAAATTGCGTTGCGACAGGTGGCTGATCTCAGCCTGCCTTTGAGACAAGGGTAGGCCGGGCAGCAAGCCACAGGATCTGGAAGGGGAGGACTTTTTGTGATCGAGGGGACGATGCGTTCAAGGAACTTGTTTGTCGCGGCAGGCGTTGGCCTTGCCATTCTCGGCGGCTGCCAGTCGGCGCCCCCGAAGCCGGAGGAAATGGCGCGCACGAGCTTGCAGACGGCGCCGGCCGATCTGCAGCTGATCTGCGCCAATGCGGCGGCCGGCACCGCCAAGGTCGATAGCAGCAAGGTTCTGCCCACAAGCTCGCGCCAGCTGGACGCGACATCCTACAGCGTCGATCTCGACGCCGGCGGACGAAAGTTCAACTGCATCGTCGACACCAGCGGCAGCGTGAAGTCGGTCCAGCCGGCCGCCTGACGCACGGCGCGTGAGGACGGATCAATGCTTCCGGCCTTATGTTGCCTCCTATCGACGACCCGAAACCGCCCGCGCGGTTTCGGGTCGCGATCGTTCGGCGCAACGCGCCGGCGGCCCGCAATATAGGGCGCAATGGTTCTTGGTCGCGCCTCGAATTTCCGCATGACTTCTCCTGGAGGTGGCGCCAGCTCAAGGCGGTGCAGCGCGCGCAACCATCAATCCGCTTGATGTGACAAAGGGGGCGATGCCCCAACGCGCCGCCACGTCGCATTTCCGTTAGCGATTGACCGTATGCGGCAGTGGAGAACGCCCTTTCCATGCGAAAACATGCGCTTGCGGATGGAGGCCATGCGACATGACGACGATACCGACGCTGATCGGCTTTCTGGCGATCGTGACCTGGTCGTTCCTTGCGCTTCTTTCCACCGCTGCCGGGCCGATCCCGCCGTTTCAGCTGGCCGCGATGACGTTTCTGCTTGGCGGGCTTGGCGGGCTTGTCGGAGCCTCGAGCTGGGTCTTTCGTCCGGCCGCAATCAAGTCGCTGCGCCAGCCATGGCAGGTCTGGGCGCTCGGCACTGCCGGGCTCTGCATCTACCACTGCGCCTATTTCTTCGCGATCCAGTCGGCGCCGCCGGTCGAGGTGAGCCTGATCGCCTATCTGTGGCCGTTGCTGATCGTGGTGTTTGCGGCATTCCTGCCGGGCGAGAGGCTGCAGTTGCACCACATTCTCGGCGTGATCCTCGGTCTCGCCGGCGCCATTCTGGTGATTACCAAGGGCGGCAGCGTCGGGCTGGCCGAGGGCGTGAAGCCTGGCCATCTGATCGCCCTGTTCTGCGCCTTCGTCTGGTCCGGCTATTCCGTACTGTCGCGCCGGTTCGGCCAGGTGCCAACCGATGTGGTGGCGGGTTATTGCCTGATCACCGCAGTCGTTGCGCTTGCGCTGCATCTGACACTGGAAACCACCGTCTGGCCGGAAACGTCGGTGCAATGGGCCGCGATCGCCATTCTGGGCGCTATACCGCTCGGAGCGGGTTTCTACGCCTGGGACTATGGCTGCAAGCACGGCGACATCATGATCCTCGGCGCTCTTTCTTATGCCGCGCCGCTGCTCTCGGTCATCGTCCTGCTGCTGGCAGGGTTTGGCATGTTCCATTGGTCGATCGCGGTCGCCTGCGTCATGATCACGGTCGGGGCGATGCTTGCCGCCAAGGATATGCTTTTCAAGCCACGGCGGACGGCACGTCAGGCAAAACCGAAATTCGAGCGCGGACGCTAACCCGGTGAGCTTTCAGCAAGACTGAGGGTCGGCCTGCGGCGATCATTGCCTGTACGGTGCGGCGGCCATCGGGCCCACCTGAGCTTTAGCCTATCGGGAGACGTTCGTGGCCGGACTGGTCGGCGCGGCCATGTAACGCAACCAGCCAGCCTGGGGACGGTTGCGAGCCATGACTGTTACCTCCGCGATACTCTTTCTGGTTGAGGTTTCCGTGGAATTTGACTGGTAATCCGTTTGTGCGTTGCAGTATTTTTCTGTTGCGTTGCAAGATTGTGTTTCTGAATTGACGTTGATCAATAAAGTATATTTTCCTGAAAAGCTTTCCATTGGAACAAAATTATGCTCTCATAGGTTTAGTGGGAAGGAGGATGTACCATGCCAAACATTCTGGAGCACTTTGCACTTTTCGATGCGCTGATCATCGGCGCGATCTGCACGCTTCTGATCCTGAGTTACTTTAGTCGCGAAGCCTGAGATAAGGTTTTGGCTTGAACTGTTCGCGTCGTTAGAGCGGGTCGCCGGCCTTTGCTTTCTGGTGCTGATCCGCCCGTGCCCCTACAGCGCCGCGCGTTTTATTTAGACGCGCAAACGTCGCTGTCGCACTTTGAATGGCCGCAAGTTTTTATCCTTAAATCGAATAGGATTTAAGGAAACAGGCAGTAGCCGCGCAAAGCGGCAGTTGCTGCGGGCGGTACAGTCCTCCTGAACGCGTGGTCCTTTCATTTTTCGATCGATGGTGCTGACCGACGCGCGGAGTGTCCGTCTGCGTGCGCAGGAGGGAAGCAGCCCGCTTCGAGGCGTTGCGTGGTCAGCCGTGGCCGTCACATGCAGCCAGCGGGTCGGCTGGTTGTCGTAGCCGCCGCCGTCCGCTTCTTCGATGTGGATGTTCGACCATCCGGCCCATTCGAAACAGGTCCGGAGCCAGGCTGCCGAGGGATAGTTGAAGTAACGGCCGAAGCGGTCGTGGCCTTCCCGTTCGCCCGCCTTGAAACTCGCCTGCAGCAGGCCGCCCGGCCGCAAGGCCCTGTGCACCCGCACCAGCACGTCAGGCAATTCGGTGCGCGGCACGTGCAACAGCGAGGCTTCCGCCCAGATGGCGTCGAACCTCTGGCTCCACTCGATGTCCTGAAAGGTGACGATCTCGACCTTGCGGCCGATCCGCCGCTCTGCCGCGCGCGCCAGTTCCGCAGATCCGTCGCAGGGCGTGACTTCGAGCCCTGCCTCGATCAGATGCAGGCTGTCGTGGCCGCCACCGCAGCCGAGATCGAGCACAGCGGCACCGGGCGAAAGCCGGGCGATGAAGGCGGCGAGACGATCCGTCGGCGGTTGACGGTCGCGTGCCGCATAAGTCTCGGCGTTGTCGCGGTAGAAGGCCATGGTATCGTCGCGTGTGCTCGTCACTTGGTATTCCTCTTACTGCATGTTTCCTTAAAACCTATTCGATTTAAGGATAAAAACATGTGGCAATTCAAAGTGCTACAGCGACCTTTGCGCATCTAATAAGACGCGCGGCGCTGTAGGCTGCCTCGACCTGTCGATCAGCGAAGACTCCGTCGATCCTTCCCGTGTTAACATGATGGAACTGTGGGAATCCGAAGCCGCCCTCAGGGCTTGGAGAAAAATAGCGAAGCCGCCCAAAACCGATGTGAAATTCGATGCAGGGAATGTGCGCAAACATGAGATCAGCCATTCGGGGCCGCCGTTTTGACAGTGCAGCGACGCTGCAGGCTGATTGAAATCGAGGAAAGCCAAGATGATGAAACTCTATGGATTGGGTCCGACACGTTCGCTTCGTGCCCTTTGGGCGCTTCAGGAGCTTGATGCGGACTTCGAGTTCGTGCCGGTCAACCTGCTGGGCGGCGAAAACCGTCACCCCGATTTTCTGCGCCTCAACCCCGCCGGAAAGGTTCCGGTACTGGTCGACGGAGACCTGGTGCTGACGGAATCCGCCGCGATCGTGTTCTATCTGGCCGAGAAATACGCCGACAAGGGGCTGATGCCCACCGACTTGAACGAGCGGGCGCAGGCCTATCGCTGGACGCTGTTTGCCGTCACCGAGCTGGAGCAGCCGCTATGGCGGATCGCCAAGCACACATTCCTATACCCCGAAGACAAGCGTCTGCCCGAGGACATTGCGCTTGCCAAGGAGGAGTTTGTGGCGATGGCTGAGGTGCTCGAGCGTCACATGGACGGGCGTACGTTCGTCATCGGCGACCGCATCAGCATCGCCGATTGCGTCACCGTCTATGTCATCGACTGGGGCAATGAGGTCGGGCTGATCGACGGGTTCCCCAATCTCAAGGCCTATCTCGAGCGAATGTATGCGCGCGCCAAGGCGCCGCCGCGGATCGCCGACGCTCTTGCAAGCCTCGAGGCTGCGGGCTGATTGCTGCATAATCCCTTAAATCGGATTCGATTTAAGGATGAAATTATGCAGCAAGTTTAAAGCGTTACAGCGTTCTTTGCGCGTCATATTTGACGGGCGGCGCTGTAGCGGTGTTCGCAGGGCAGGAGGCCCGGACCCGAAGGCCCGGACCTCATGACCCGGCGCTATTTGCTGCCGGAAGCGGACAGCTTGTTCATCACGTCGTCGAGGTTGAAGCTTGCCGGCTTCTGGCGGATCGGGAACTCCTGGAAGCTCGACAGCCAATTCGCCACGATCGCCTGCGACGGCACCACCACGAAGGCTCGGGCGAAGTACCAGGATTCGTATTCGATCGACTCGTCGCCGCGCTCGAATGGATCGGCCCTCAGGTTGAACAGCTTGGGCACGCGGAGCGTGGTGAACTCGTCGCGCCAGACGCCGATGCCGGTGCTTTCCTGTGCCTTGAACACGACCTTCCAGTCCTGGAAGCGCACGGCGACCAGTTCGCCGTCGTCGTTCCAATAGAGGAATTCGCGCCGCGGCCCGTCCTTCACCTCGCCGCGGAAGAAGGGCATGAGGTTGTTGCCGTCGAGATGCACCTTGAAGGTCTTGGTACCCGCCTCGTAGCCGGCCTTGCATTTGGCGACGATATCCGGCTCTCCCGCGGCCGCGCAGAAGGTCGGGATGAAATCGTAGTGCGAGAACATGTCGTTGTAGACGGTGTTCGGCTTGATCACACCAGGCCAGCGGATGCAGGTCGGCACGCGGTAGCCGCCTTCCCAATTGGTCGCCTTTTCGCCGCGGAACGGGGTGTTGCCGCCATCCGGCCAGGTCATCACTTCGGCGCCGTTGTCGGTGGTGTAGATGACGATGGTGTTTTCGACGAGGCCGAGATCGTCGAGCTTCTTCAGGAGTTCGCCGACCATGCCATCATGTTCGACCATGCCATCGGCATAGACGCCCTTGCCGGTCTTGCCTGCGGACTCGGGCTTCAGGTGGGTGTTAACGTGCATGCGCGTGGAGTTGAAGTAGCAGAACCACGGTTTCTGGGCATTGTTCTGCCGATCGATGAAATCGAGCGCTGCGACCAGAAACTCGCCGTCGACCGTTTCCATGCGTTTCTTCGTCAGGGGACCGGTGTCTTCGATCCGGCCATCGGCATAGGAGTGGATGACGCCGCGCGGGCCGAAGCGTTTGCGGAACTCGGGGCTCTTCGGATAGTCGGGGTTCTCAGGCTCTTCCTCGGCGTTGAGATGGTAGAGGTTGCCGAAGAATTCGTCAAAGCCATGATTGGTCGGCAGGAATTCGTCCTTGTCGCCCAGGTGGTTCTTGCCGAACTGGCCGGTCGAATATCCTTGCGCCTTAAGGAATTCGGCGACCGTCGGGTCCTCCGGCTGCAGGCCGACATCGGCGCCGGGCAGGCCGACCTTGGTGAGGCCGGTGCGGATCGGCGACTGGCCGGTGATGAAGGCGGCGCGGCCGGCGGTGCAGCTCTGCTCGCCATACCAGTCGGTGAAGACAGCGCCTTCATTGCCGATGCGGTCGATATTGGGCGTGCGGTAACCCATCATGCCGCGGTTGTAGATGCTCGGGTTGAACCAGCCGATATCGTCGCCCATGATCATGAGGATGTTCGGTTTGGCGCCTGCGGCGGCGGGTTGGGCGGATTGCTGCGCGACGGCCGGCGTCGCCCCACCTGACGTGGTCAGCGCCGCTGCCGCAAGCGCACTGCCGGCAAGCAGAAGATTGCGCCGGCTGACGCCAAGGGGATGTCCGTTCTGCTGCTGATCGTCGTCGGGATGCGTGCTCATGGCGTCTTTACTCCACGTCGTTGAAGGGTCGGAAATGCTGCCTGGGTCTGCAATCGGTGGACGAACGGAAGTCTGCGCCCCGTGCGTGAGGCGGACAAGGATGTAACAGTAACATCAGGGCTACGAAGGCCAGTCTCGTTCGGTGGAACGGTGGGTTACGCTCCGTCACTCAATTGACGTCAAGTGAGATGGCGTGAGGCAGAAATTGAAGCCGATTTAGGTCAATAACATTGACATAAATTAGCCGCCGTGATCCTGTCGAAGCACAATGAGAATGATTGCGGGACGAAGCCTGGAGGCGCTGCCCCGCTCCAATAATCCTTGAGGAAACGACCCAATGCTCGACTGGGACCATATATTCGCGACGCGCGCCAGCAGGATGCGCGCCTCGGAAATCCGCGAACTGTTGAAACTGCTCGACCGCCCCGACATCATCTCGTTTGCCGGTGGCATTCCCGATCCCGAGCTGTTTCCGGATGTGGAGTTTAAGGACGCATATGCGGAGATCTTCTCCGGCCCCGCCGTCAGCGCTGCGCTGCAGTATTCCGTCAGCGAAGGCTACAAGCCGCTGCGTGAATGGCTCGCCAAGCAGATGGAAAAGATCGGCATTCCAGCCGGTGCCGACAACATTTTCATCACCTCGGGTTCGCAGCAGGGCCTCGACTATATCGGCAAGCTGTTCCTGTCGCCCAACGACACGGCGCTCGTGACCTGGCCGACGTATCTCGGCGCGCTGCAGGCGTTCAACGCCTATGAGCCGCATTATGACCAGCTGAACCCGGGCGGCAACCGCACGCCTGCGGCCTATGCCGAGGCCGCGAAAGCCGCCGGCGGCCGCGTCAAGTTCGCCTATCTCTCGGCCGACTTCTCCAACCCGACGGGCGAGACGGTGGACCGGGCAGGGCGCGAACGGGTGCTCGACCTTGCCGAAGAGCTCGACATTGCCGTTATCGAAGACGCCGCCTACCAGTCGCTGCGCTACGACGGCGAGGCGATCCCGCCGATCCTGGCGTTGGAAATCGCCCGCAAGGGCGACATCAACCACACCCGCACCGTCTATTGCGGTTCGTTCTCCAAGACGCTGGCGCCGGGTCTGCGCGTCGGCTGGGTCTGCGCCTCGGAAACGGTGATCCGCAAGCTCGTTCTCTTGAAGCAGGCGGCCGACCTGCATTCCTCGACCATCAACCAGATGGCGATCTGCACGGTTGCCGAGCGTGGTTTCGACGCGCAGGTCGCCAAGATCCACAGGGTCTACAAGCACCGCCGCAGCGCCATGCTGGCAGCCCTTGAAAAGTACATGCCCGATGGCGTGACCTGGACCAAGCCGGAAGGCGGCATGTTCGTCTGGGTGACGCTGCCCAAGGGCATGGACGGAACGGCGCTTCTGGCGAAATCGCTGGAGACGGCCAAGGTCGCCTTCGTGCCCGGCCGCGCCTTCTTTGCCGACGGTTCGGGCGAGAACACGCTGCGCGTTTCCTTCTCCTGCGCCAACGACAAGATGATCGAAGAGGGCATCCGCCGTCTCAGCGATCTCGTGCGCGGCGAAGCCGCGGCACTGGCGGCCTGACGGTAGCCACCCGGTTTCTCCTAGAGAGGCGCGTCCGCGGAAACGGGCGCGCCTTTTTTGATTTGATGGGAAGAGCCCCTCACTCTTCCTCATCCTCGCCCTTGTGACGGGGATCCAGCGATCCGACGTCTGTCGGATCGAAAGACCTTTCCGTCCAAGGACTTGGACTGACTGGACTCCTGTGACAAGCACAGGAGTGAGGGTTCCTCGCTAGGCCGTCCCAGCGATCTGTCGAGGACAATGCATGGCTTGTCAGCAATCCCGCCTGAATTTGCTGAGCTTTGTGGTGTCTCTTCCGCTTTGAGCGGAGCGGAAACGGCCGGGCTGGTGACGGCACAGGAATGCTGTTTAGCGGGACACGCTTTGGCTGGCCGCGATTGGCCCCGCCCGCCCTGAATCTGTCGTTACGCCGCCATCGTAACTGTTACGTTCTTCTGTCATCTCCATCGATGTGATCTTGTGATCGAGCATTCCAGGAGCGGACGATGCCACGATACACTATTCTAGCTACTGGCCTGACTGCGGGCCTTCTCGCCCTTTCGACGATGACCTCAACCACTGTCGCTGCCGACGCGCGCGATCTGGCGCGCGCGCCCTACACCAAGGGATATCTGTCGCCGGACAGCGTCACCGCGCTGCAGAAAGAGTTGATCTTCCAGCGGGCGGTGCAGACCTATCTCTGGGCGCTGCCGGCGCTCAACATGTACGGCATGAAGGAAGGCTCGGAGGCCAAATTCGGCAAAGGCTACAATGTCCTGCCGATCTTCAAGAAGCGGCTTGATGCCAAGACGCTGATCACCACGCCCAATTCCGATGTGATCTATGGGCTCGGCTATCTCGACCTCAAGCAAGACGGGCCGATGGTGATCGAGGTTCCGCCCGGACTTCAGGGGATCCTCGACGATTTCTTCCAGCGGCCGATCCCGTCTGAAGGCGAGATCGGCGGACGCAAATGGGCGGGTGATGTCGGGCTGCCCGGACCGGACCAGGGCAAGGGCGGAAAGTATCTGATCCTGCCGCCGGACTATGAGGGCGGAATTCCCGACGGCTACTTCACCTATCGCTCCGGAACCTATGGCGTCTTCGTCTTCTGGCGCGGCTTCTTCAAGGACCCGAAGCAACTGGAAGAGCCGGTGAAGGTGATGGAACAGACCCGCATCTATCCGCTCGGCAAGGAGGCGACGGCGAAGAAGATGGAGTTCCCCGATGCCTCAGGCGTGGCGGTCAACATGCTCTATCCGCAGGATGGCGCGGCCTTCGACATGCTGGCGCGCTTCGTCGAGCACGAATATGTCGACCCCAAGGATTTCGAGATGCGCGGCATGGCCGCCGATCTCGGCATCATCAAGGGGCAGGCGTTTGCGCCCGACGAAGAGATGCGCAAGCTGCTCGACGATGCGGCCAAGACCGCCTCGCGCATGGCGCATGGCCTAGGCTATGGGCCGACCTCGTTGAGATATTACGAGGACCGACAGTGGCTGAACCCGTTTTCGACCAATGCCGATTTCACCGCCGACAGCTACAACCAGCTTGATGCCCGCTCCAGCTTCTTCACCTATGCCTATTCGACCAGCCCGGGCATGGCGATCAACATGGAGAATGTCGGCGCCAAATATCCCAATGCCTTCAGGGACGCCGACGGCGACTATCTCTCGGGCGACGTGAACTACAAGCTGACCCTGCCCAAGGATATCCCGGCCAAGATCTTCTGGTCGGTGACGGTCTACGATCCGGTCACCGGATCGGGCCTTGACAACGGCCAGCCGTTCCCCTCGCTCAACACCATGGACAAGCCGGTCCAGAATGCCGACGGCTCGACCGATATCTATTTCGGGCCGAAGTCGCCGGGTGAGGGGAAGAACTGGATCGCCACGATTCCCGACCAGGGCTTCTTCACGATCCTGCGCCTCTACGGCCCGACCAAGGCCTTCTTCGACAAGAGCTGGAAGCCCGGCGATCTGGAGAAGGTCAAGTAATCCACGGTCTGCCAATCGGCGCCCGTCGCTTCATTTCCCTGGGAATTTCTTATGGTCACCACCACAACCCATCGCCCGATCCTGGCCGTGACCGCGATTGCCGCGATCCTTGCTGTTCGCCAAGCAGCGGCAGAACCGGTACGGATCTCGCCCGCCTGGGCCACCTCCATGCCCGCCGGCCCGGTTTCAGGCACGCGGATCACCGCCGACTATGCAAAGCTCGTCGTCAGCGATGCCTATTTCTGGGCATGGCCGATGGTCAACATGTTCAATCGGCGGCTGGCCTTTTCCAAGATTCCGCAGCGGATCTATTCCGGTGCCGCCCCGATGGCGCCGATCAACAGCCTGACGATGCTGACGGACTATATCGAGCCGGATGAGCGGCTGGTGGCCTGCCCGAACCAGGACGTGGTCTATGGCGCAGGGCTGCTGGGGCTCGACCAATCGCCGGTTGTCATTCAGGTCCCAGACTTCAAGGATCGCTTCTGGGTCTATCAGGTCGTCGACCTCAGGACCGACAGCTTTGCCCAGCTCGGCAAGATGTATGGCACGCAGCCGGGATTCTACCTGCTCGTCGGGCCGAACTGGCAGGGGGAGGTTCCCAAGGGCATCACCAAGGTTTTCCGCGCCTCGACCAACACCGCCAACGTCATTCCGCGCGTCTTCCAGGACGATACGCCTGAGGACAAGGCAGCCATCCAGGAGGTGCTGAAGGGCATCACGCTCTATCCGTTGTCGGAATTCGACGGCACGATGAAGTCGGTCGACTGGAGCACGGTCAAGAAGGTGCCGGCCTCCGGTGACGGATCGGCGGAAACGCAATGGGTGGTGCCGGAGAAATTCATCGACGAGTTGCCGCTGGTTCTCGCCGATGCGCCGCCCTTGCCGGGCGAAGAGGCGCGCTACGCCCAGGTGCTTGCGGTCGCTGAAGCGGCCAAGGCCGACCCGGCTATTCGCAAAGCGGTGGACGAGGCGGCTGTGGAGGCAGAGGAGCGGCTGGTCAAGCCGCTGTTCCAGTTCCGCAACTACGGCCTGCCCTTGACGCACAATTGGACGACGACGTCGAACAACGCGGCGTTCGGCACGGACTATTACACCCGTACGGCCGTCGCCAAGTCGAACATCTTCGTCAACGCGCCATCCGAGACCAAGTATTTCTACCAGGATCTCGATCAGGCGAGCGCACGCCTGAACGGCAAGAACAGCTACACCGTGACCTTTGCCAAGGGCGAAGCACCTGCGGTCAATGGATTCTGGTCGTTGACGCTCTACAACGAGCACCACTTCTTCGAGCCGAACGATATCAAGCGCTATTCTCTCGGCACCAAGAACAAGTCACTGAAATACAATGCCGATGGATCATTGACGATCTACGTCCAGTCCGAGCCGCCGAAGGAGGACCTTCGCGACAACTGGCTGCCGGCGCCGGAGGACGGGGATTTCTCGCTCTACATCCGCGCCTACTGGCCAAAGCCGACGGTTGTCGACGGCACATGGACGCCGCCGGCGGTCGACAAGGCGGGATAGAGCCTTTCCAGGAAAAGTGCGAAGCGGTTTTCCGTCGGGAAATGCGCAAAAACAAACAGATAGAGCGTTTCGGCGACGCCGTTTGGTCCGAACGCTCTAGAGGCGCTGTCGCTCTTGGTAGCGCGTTCAGAACGCGTTGCAGAAGGGCGGCATGTCGGCTACAACGGGCGAAATGGTCGGGCGCTGTCCGGCCACGTAAGCGTTAACGTCACTCAACGCGTATGATCGAACGGCTCTCATGTTTCGATCTGCGCGACTGTGTCCTGCGGATCGAGATTTGCGAGCCCCCAGAGGATACAGATGGACAACAGCCAACCCTCTTTCCACAGTGCTTCCACCCCAAGGATCGAGCGTGTGCGTCACGATCTCAAGCGACGCACGCTCACTGTTACCGATGTCGAGCGGATCACGCCCGGCATGCTGCGCATCACGCTCTCTGGCGATGACCTTGCCGATTTCGTCAGCCTTGGCGCCGATGATCACGTCAAGATCCTGGTGCCTTCAGCCGAGGGCACGGAGGAGCGGCGGGACTATACGCCGCGCCGCTACGATGCCGCCGCCCGCACGCTGGTGCTTGATTTCGCGCTGCACGAGGCCGGGCCGATCACGGAGTGGGCAATGAACGCGCGCCCGGGCGATGGCTTGAGCGTCGGCGGCCCACGCGGCTCGGCGGTTATTTCCAACGTCGAGCGCTGGCTGCTGATCGGCGACGAGACAGCGCTGCCGGCGATCGGTCGGCGGATCGAGGAGGCCACTGCCGGCGCCCGTATCACCAGCATTGCCGCCGTCGCTGACGCTGCCGAGCAACAGGCGTTCGAGACGAAGGCCGACCTGACGTGCCACTGGGTCTATCGCCCCTTGCATCAGGCGACCGACGCCTCGGCGCTTCTCGCCATCCTTAGCTCTGTCGTCATCGAGCCCAACACTTTCGTCTGGGTCGCGGCCGAAGCCTCGGTGACGCGGGCGATCCGCGCGCATCTCACCGAGGAACGTGGCTATCCGCTCTCCTGGATCAAGGCATCGGGATATTGGGTCAAGGGCAAGGCGGATAGCACGGAGAAGTTTGAGTAACCGCCACGGGGCGGGCCGTTCGCTTGAAGCGCGCCGCGAGCTCCGGGGTGTGCTTGCCGCGCTTTAAGTTCCGGGTTTTTCACATGTCGTCATTGCAAAACCGCAGCGCATTTTTGCGCGACATGCATTCGGGAAAGCTGGGTCAGGCGGCGCTGGCGAGCTTGAGGCGAAGCGCATCGAAATCGTGCACAAACCAGAGCGCATTGCCCTTGTTGGTTTCGCGAACGAAGTCGCCAAGCGCCTTGCTGCTTTCAAGCGCCCCAGAGATATCGCCGACGATGGCGCATTTCATGCGGTAGTTCACGAACTTCTGGAAGACCTCGCCGGCGACGCGCGTGCTGAGGTTGAGGAAATCCGGGCCGAGGCGCGTGACCGGGATCGCGAGCATATCGGCACTATGGGCCCAGGCATCGCCAAGAAAATCATTGGCGTCGCCTGCGACCCGCAGCAGGCCGCCTTCGTCTGCGCATCTGAGAACACGCGTATTTCCGATTTCGACGAGCTGTTCCATGGCGAAGGGCATAGCGAGGAAAGACGGAGGTTGCAAGATTATGCCTTACACGTAGTCGCCGGCGACCGACCGTTGATCGGGTCGGCGCCGGCGCCGGCCTCCTCAGCGGCGGCGATGGATCAATTGCGCCAGCAGCGTCAGGATAGCAAAGGCCAGGATGACGATGACGCCGGGATAGAGCATGGCGAGTTGCGTGCCGGGCATGATCGCGGCGGTGACGACGGCAAGTCCGCAGGCGCCGCCGACCTGCAGCGAGCTGTTGAGCAGTCCGGCGGCCAGCCCCTGTTCCTCGTCTGCGACACCACTGGTCCCGACGACCATCAGCGCCGAGATGCTGAGCGCAAAGCCAATGCCCCAGAGCAGCGATGCCGGCAGCAATACGGTCCACAGGTCAGGCGTCGGGCCGATCCGCAGCATCAGGAGATAGCAGGGCACGAAGGCCACAAGTCCAACCATCAACACGCGACGGACGCCGAAACGGTTCATCAATGCCCCCAGTTTCGGCCCGAGGATGACCACCATGAGACCGGCCGGCAGGAGCATCAAAGCCATATGTATCGGTTTCCAACCCTGGAGGTTCTGCAGATAGAGAGCGATCAGGAATTGAAAGCCCATCGCGCCGCCATAGAGCAGGGCGGCGCTGACATTGGCGGCTACTAGGCCGCGGTTGCGAAAGATGCCGAGCCGGATCAGCGGCTGCTCGACATGGTGCTCGATCAGCAGGAAAGTGATGAGCAGCAGGGCGGAGAGCGCAAGGCCACCGGTCGTGCGCAGCGAGGTCCAGCCGGCATCGGCCGTCGAGGCGACGGTGAAGACGAGCAGCAGCATGCCGGCGACGAGGGTGACCGCGCCGCCGACATCCGGCCGCAGGCGCTCGGCGCGCGGCGCATCCGGCGGCAGGAAGCGCAAAGCAGCCAGCATCAACAGCACCGCGATCGGCGCCGGCAGCACGAAGATGTAGCGCCAGTCCAGCCCGGCGAGCAGCCCGCCGACGAGCAGGCCGGAGGAGTAGCCCGAAGCCTCGAAGAGGTTGAAGATGCCGAAAGCCTTGTTGCGGTGGGGGCCTTCCGGGAAGGTCGTGGTCAGCAACGACATGGCCGCCGGTCCGGTGAAACCTGCGGTCATGCCCTTGATGAAGCGCGAAACGATCAAAAGGATCGGGTCGTTGGTGACCATGCCGAACAGCGACACCACGGCAAAGACACCGAGCCCGACGACCAACACACGCCTGCGGCCGAACAGATCCGCACAGCGCCCGCCCAGAAGCAGGAAGCCGCCGAAGGCGAGGATATAGGCGCTGACCAGCCATTGTGCGGTGGCTGCACTGATACCGAACTCATGCTGGATTTCGGGGATCGCTACGGCAATCATCGAGATATCGAGCCCGTCGAGCAGGATCACCCCGCTGAAGATGAAGAGCGCTACCCAAAGGCGCGCCGGCCAATGCAGCGCGTCGTTCTGACCGGGCGCAAGGGCAGCGCTATCTGCCCGCCCATCGCTCGGGGTCAAGCCAACTGACATATGTTCACTCCATGGAAATTTGGGCGCCGCGAGACGGAAATCTGCGGTCCCGATGGCTTCGATCATCAATGCTTTCGATCATCACCGATTGATCGCTCATTGAAAAACAAGTAGTTCTCGATGCATTGTTAAATGGAGCTTGAAGATCCATGAGCCGAATGCTGCCAGGAACCCGCGCGCTCAGAACCTTCGAGGCTGCCGGTCGCCATCTCAATTTCACCCGTGCGGCCGACGAAGTCGGGCTGACGCCGGCGGCGGTCAGCTACCAGATCAAGGAAATCGAGGATCAACTCGGCCTCGTGCTGTTCACCCGCACCAGCCGCAGCATCCAGCTGACGCCGGCCGGCGCCGTGGTGTTCGAGGCAGCGGTCCAGGCGCTCGAGACGCTGCAGCGGGCGGTCGGCCGTGCGCGCCGGATGGCGCGCGGCGCCCAGCAGTTGCGCGTGTCGCTCAGCCCGCGTTTTGCCACCAACTGGCTGTTGCCGCGGCTGTCGCAATTTCGTGCCGCCAACCCGACGATCGAGCTGACATTCGACATCAGCGACGAGGTCAGGGATTTCGACGCCGACGATGTCGATATCGCCATCCGCTTCGGCTCCGGCCGTTATGCGCAGACGCGGTCTGAGCGCCTGTTCGAGGCGGTGATCGCCCCGGTCTGCAGCCCGAAGCTGATCGCTGCCAGCGGACGGCCGAAGACGCCACGCGATCTCTTCGCTCAGACGCTTTGCCATGTCGAATGCTATACCGAAGGCATGCTGTGGCCGAACTGGCGCATGTGGATGGCGGCTGCCGGCATCGATGATTTCGACGACAGCCGATGCGTGGCCTTTACCGACACCAGCCATGTGGTCGAGGCCGTTATCGATGGTGGCGCTGTCGGCCTTGTCGATCTCGCGATGATCCGCAACGAACTTGCCGAGGGACGGCTGGTGCAGCTGTTCGACATCGGCGTCAGCGTCGCCGAGGACTATGCCTATCACCTCGTCTATCCCGAAAGCTCTGGCCAGGATCCGCGGGTTCTGGCGTTTTGCGACTGGATGCTGGGCGAGGTTGGCCAGGGAGCGAAACCGGCGGCAATTGCCTCCGTAGCAGCCGGCTGACGCTGCTGCCTCGACAGGTGCTTTCGCCCGGTTCTCCTCGTTGCGCCACCCGCAAAAGAAAAACGCCGCGTCTCGTCGAGAGGCGCGGCGTCTTGCTGCCGAGGTCGTTGTAGCGGTATTTGCGCAGGAAGCAGCTTGCGCGATCGAAGGGATCACGAGAGGAGGGCGGCAAGGCGCCACCCTCCCGCGGCTTCAATATTCCTGGCTGGTCGGCCGGAACAGGATCTCGTTGATGTCGACATCCTCCGGCTGGCTCATGGCGTAGACCACGGCGCGGGCAAAGCTGTCGGCGGGGATGGCGATACGCTCGTAGAGCGCGCGGACATTCTCGGCGACATCAGTCTCGGTGACGCTGTCGGGCAGTTCGGTCGCGACCGCCCCCGGCGAGATGATGGTGGTGCGGATATTGTAGGGTTTCACCTCCTGCCGCAGCCCCTCGGAAATCACGCGTACGGCGTGTTTGGTGGCGGCATAGACGGCACCGCCGGGGCCGACCTTGTGGCCGGCGACCGAGGAGACGTTGATGATGTGGCCGCTCTTCTGCTGCTTCATGTGAGGAAGTGCAGCACCGATGCCGTAGAGCACGCCCTTGAGGTTGACGTCGATGGTGCGGTCCCAATCCTCGACCTTGCAGCGCTCCAATGGCGAGTGCGGCATCAGCCCGGCATTGTTGAGCATGACGTCGATGCGGCCATGGAGCCGGACGGCGTGATCGACCAGGCGCTTGACCTCCTCGAACGACGTTACGTCGGTCTGAACGGCAGCTTGCTTGCCGAGCGATAGCTCGTCGGCAAGCGCCCGCAGCCGGTCGATGCGGCGCGCGCCCAGCACCAGCCTGGCGCCGTCACCGGCAAGCCGCCGCACCGTCGCTTCGCCAAGGCCGCTGCTGGCGCCGGTGATGACGACCACCTTGTCCTTGATATTCTCTGTCATTGTTGCCTCTTCTTCAGCGGCCGACGCGCGCCTGCAGGTGGGCCGGATAACGATCGCCCTCGATGGTGACCTTGGCGAGCGCATCGTCGATTTCGCCGCGATCGTCCGAGGTCAGCCGTACGGCCGCGGCGCCGATGTTTTCCTCGAGCCGGGGCAGCTTGGTGGTGCCGGGGATCGGCACGATCCAAGGCTGTTGCGCCAGCAGCCAGGCGAGTGCTACCTGCGCCGGCGTTTTTCCCTTGCGGGCAGCGATCTGGCCCAGGAGATCGACCAGCGCCTGATTGGCCTTGCGCGCCTCCGGCGTGAAGCGCGGCACGACATTGCGGAAATCCTTGGCGTCGAAGGTGGTGTCGGCGTTGATGGCGCCGGTCAGGAACCCCTTGCCGAGCGGGCTGAAGGGTACGAAGCCGATGCCGAGCTCTTCGAGCAGCGGCAGGATTTCGGCCTCCGGTTCGCGCCACCACAGCGAATACTCGCTCTGGAGTGCAGCGACCTTCTGTTCCGCATGGGCCTTGCGGATGGTCTCGGCGCCGGCTTCGGAAAGGCCGAAATGCCTGACCTTGCCTTCGCTGATCAGCCGCTGCACCGTGCCGGCCACGTCCTCGATCGGCACATTGGGATCGACACGATGCTGGTAGAAGAGGTCGATGACGTCCGTCTTCAGGCGCTTCAGTGCCGCATCGGCGACCTTGCGGATCTGATCCGGCCGGCTGTTCATGCCGCTCTGGCCACCTTGGTTGTCAAAGTCGAAACCGAACTTGGTGGCGATCACCACCTTGTTGCGCATCGGCGCGAGCGCCTCGCCGAGCAGTTCTTCGTTTTGGTAGGGGCCATAGGCCTCGGCGGTGTCGAAGAAGGTGACGCCGCGCTCGAACGCGGTGCGGATGAGGGCGATTGCCGCTTGCTTCTCCGTTGCCGGGCCATAGCCGTAGCTGAGGCCCATGCAGCCGAGGCCGAGGGCGGAGACTTCAAGGCCGCTTTTGCCGAGTGTGCGCTTTTCCATGGGGCTTTTCCTTGTCTCGAATGATGATGTCTTTGGGCTAGAAATGGCGCACACGGCCGGGCTGGCGAGGGCGCTCCGGGAGATGGCGATCAGTCGGCCCTGATTTCGGCGCCATAGTCCGCATCGCTGACCTTCTCCATCCAGTCGACGACCTTGCCGTCGAGGGCTTCGGCGATCGCGACATGGGTCATGGCGGCGGAAGGCGAGGCGCCGTGCCAATGCTTCTCGCCCGGTTCGAACCAGACGATATCACCGGGGCGGATTTCCTCGACCGGACCGCCTTCGCGCTGGACGCGGCCAAGGCCGGATAGGACGATCAGTGTCTGGCCGAGCGGATGGGTGTGCCAGGCGGTGCGGGCGGCGGGCTCGAACGTGACGGTGGCGCCACCGACGCGGGCAGGGGACGAGCCGTTGAAGGGGGCATCGATGCGCACCGTGCCGGTGAAATAATCCGCCGGGCCCTTGGCCGAGGGCTGCGAGCCGCTTCGTTTGATGTTCATGGCGTCGATCCTTTGCAAATGGCGACGCGGCCGTGGTCGGGCCTGACGTCGTCGCTGTCGTCACTACAGCGCCGCGCGCCTTATTGGACGCGCAAAGGTCGCTGTAACACTTTGAATTGCTGCGTGTTTTTATCCCTAGATTGAATAGGATCTCAGGAAACATGCAGCAGCAATTTAGGGCGTGGGATTGATCAGGATTAGATGGTAAATATCGCACGAGCTTATGAGGGGAATTCATGAATGCCGCGCCAGCCGATCAATGACCTCATCGCCTTCCTTGCTGTAGCAAGGGAACGGAGCTTTACGAAGGCGGCAGCGCAGCTCGGGGTCTCACAGTCGGCGCTGAGCCACACCATCCGCGGGCTCGAGGCGCGGCTGGGCTTGAGGCTCCTGACGCGCACGACCCGCAGCGTCTCGCCGACCGAAGCTGGCGAGCGGCTGCTGGTGTCGATTGGGCCGCGCCTGGATGAGATCGACCAGGAACTGGCAGCGCTCAGCGCGTTTCGCGACAAGCCGGCGGGTACGATCCGCATCACCGCCGGCGAGCATGCGGCCGATCGCATCCTCTGGCCGGCGCTGGAGCGGCTCTTGCCTGATTATCCGGATGTTCATGTCGAGGTGATCGTCGACTACGGCCTGACCGATATCGTCTCGGAGCGCTACGACGCCGGCGTGCGCCTCGGCGAGCAGGTGGCCAAGGACATGATCGCCGTGCGCATCGGGCCCGACATGCGCATGGCGGTGGTCGGCGCACCCGCCTATTTCGCCACACGGAAAATGCCGCTAATGCCGCAGGACCTGACGGAGCACAATTGCATCAACTTGCGCCTGCCGACCCATGGCGGCATCTATGCCTGGGAATTCGAGAGGCAAGGCCGCGAGGTGAAGGTGCGGGTCGAGGGCCAACTCGTCTTCAACAACATCGCGCTCAGGCTGAACGCGGCCCTTGGCGGGCTGGGCCTGACCTACCTGCCTGAAGATGCCGTCGCGCCCTATCTCGCCTCGGGCCAGCTGGTGCAGGTTCTGGAAGATTGGTGCCCGCCCTTTGCCGGCTACCACCTCTATTACCCGAGCCGCCGGCAAACGTCGCCCGCATTTGCATTGATTGCCGACGCGCTGCGGTATCGGGGTCCGCGTCACAAGTCATTCCAGCAGGCGTGATCGTTGAAACTTTTCAAGAGCTACACGCAAAGAGCGCCCGTTGCCGGACGCCCTAAGGTTGCCTCAATGCCTTACGATTGGCAGCGGTGCCCAAAAGCAAGCAGCCACGTTCACGTTATCAATTTTTCGGCGATTCCAAGATTAATGAAGGGTTAATCCACCGAATTATTTGATTGCCGGTGCAATCCAGGCGACAGCGCCGATAGTATTTCGCCCGTTTCCATTAGAAAGCCGCAGTTGCTCGCTTTTCTCCTGCGCGCAAACTCGTGTTGAAGCCGTTGCAGCGCAGCCTGTTGGGCGCTGCTATAAACGGCGTCCTTCCGCGCTTGGCTTGGTAATTCCTGTTAAACATAAGGAGATTGCTATGAAAACGGAGATTGCAATTGGACTGACGCTGGCGTTCTCGACCCTCCTTGCAACCGGTGTGATGGCCCAGACCAAATACGGTTCAGAAGCCGGCTGGGACATTCTCGTGAAGGACAACATGGGGCCAGGATGCTTGATCACAAAATCAAACGCAGACGGTACACAAGTTCAGATGGGCATCGATGCAACGGCCGCGCTGCGTGGCTACATGGCGCTCTACACCAAAGCTGATGCTAATGTTGCTGCAAACGAAAAGCTTGCGGTCCTGTTCGATGTCGATGGCCAGCAGTTCAGCGGCGAGGCGAAGGGCCAAGCCATAGACGGCTATCGCGGCGCGTTCGTATGGGTCAACAATGCTGACTTCATCTATGACCTGGCCAAGAAGAAGGCTGTGACGATTACGCCCCAGGGCGGCAATCCCATTGTCGTAAAATTGGCCGGAACCGACGCAGCCTTCAAGGCCCTGAGGGCTTGCCAGGCCGCTCAGTAATCACGCCCTGACAAGCTCGAATGGACCGCGAGCGGGAGCGTGGTGCATCTGCGCATTGATGATGTCGCGTGCGTTGCTACAGCGCCGCGCGTCTTATTAGACGCGCAAAGGTCGCTGTAGCACTTTGAATTGCTGCATGTTTTTATCCTTAAATCGAATAGGATCTAAGGAAACATGCAGTAGCGCATTCCCGGCATTCCAAACTTACCGCCTGATGGCGTTTCGACCTATTCCCGAGCCCCGGTGCTGAGTGGTTGGTTCCGACGAACCGTTCCGCTCAGGGCGGAGCGCGCGACTTGCTCTCCCTCATTCCGGCCGTGTACCGGCATCCAGCGACTTGGCGGCTGTCAGGTCAAAAGACCTTTCAGCCCAAGGACTTGGGCTGGCTGGATTCCGGCACAAGGCCGGAATGAGGGAGTTTTTAGGCAGTCAGTGGATTTAGATCTTTCCGCATCACAGATGACTTTGCGTCCGCAGCTCCGCTGCGGCACCCTCAGCCTTCCCGCCGGATCGTCGGTTCGGGCGAACCCTTCCACTCGAAGGTGATCGTTTGGCCCTGGCGGATGTTCTGGATGACGGCGGGGCGGAAGACGGCGATGCATTCGCCTGAGAGGTGACGGGCGGAGGGGTAGATCAGGCCGTTGCCGCCTTCCGCGTAGACAGTGGCGGCGAGTGCCTGACCGGCCGGATAGGCAAGGGTCGGGTCGGAGTCGAGATAGGTAGCATCGGTTTCGCCGCGGACATCGTGGAAACGGCAGGTGAAGCCGGCGATCAGCTCGCGGTAGGCGCCGATGTCTTGGAACATACCGGCGTCGGCAAGCGCGCGGGTGCGGTGATAGACGATCTCGGCCTGGCAGGTTTCGAGCGCGGTGTCGCCGAAGGCGCAGTACCAGGCGCCGCGGTCCTCGTTGTTGAAGCGGTTGCCCGGCGGGCGGGCGTGGCAGAAGGCGGCGTTGATCAGCGACCAGCCGTAGCCGAAGGATTCGTTCAGAAGCTCCGCCGGGTTGACACCGGCGGGTAGCGCCAGCGGGCTCAGCCGCGCGGATGTCAGCGCCTCCAGCCGGTTGAGGATCTCGATGTCGTCCTCGTCGTCGCAGAGCGGCTTGACGGCCGGCTCGTCGATATAGGCGGTCGAGATCAGCCGGATGGTGGCCGGATCGGTAAAATCGATCTCGGCGATCATAGGCCGCCGCGCAGGCCATCGAGATAGCGGCGCACCTTCATCATCGCGGGTATGCCGCCCTCGATCATCAGGTCGACCGGCGACTGGCCGTCGAAGACCGGCCCGGTGTTGACCGCCTTTGGCCATTGATAGGTCAGCGGTCCGTTGAAATAGAGCCGCAGGCCCTTGAAGATGCCGACGATCAGGCTGGCACGCATGCGCTTGTCCTGGTCGAGCTTGCCCTTGAAGTCGCCGGCCTTCATCCGGTTCCAGGTGGCGATCGGCACGTCGAAGAGCTGCGACGCTTCCCGGTTGGTCAGCTTCCACAGGTCGCAGGCCTTCACCACCGCCCTGACGATGACGGCTTCCTCATGTCTTGCCGCGTCGCGGTCGGGGGCAAGAACCGGCTGTGCGCTGGGCATGAACGTCTCCTATGAAATCCCGTGCCGTATCATATGATATAAAATGGGGGTTTTGAGCTGGAAGTCAAGGGGAGGTGTGGTGTCCGACAGCGACGCGTGGCCGGGTGGGTTCTCGCCGGGCTCTCGCAGTTTTGCCACTCACTGCTGTCGCAGATTGGCCCCTCACCCTAACCCTCTCCCCGCAGGCGGGGAGAGGGGACGCGGTACAGAGTGGGTTGCAACTCGGCGATCCCTCTCATGGTGATCGGGAGGCTTTGGTATGGCGCGATGTGAATGGGTAGGGCGCCGCGGGTTTCCTTCTCCCCGCATGCGGGGAGAAGGTGGCCGGCAGGCCGGATGAGGGGCAACGCGCTTCGCCGCGTTGGCAATAGCGTGCTCTCACACATGCGGGCCCAGCAGCGAAAGATCGGCTTCGCCAAGTCGGTCCTTGGCGCTGCGCAGCTGGTGCCAGTAGGGATAGATGACCGGCGGCAGACTGACGGCGTCGAGCAGTTCGCGCTCCTCATCGGTAAGCTTGAGGCTTGCGGCGGCAAGGTTGTCGCGGAACTGCTCCTCCCGGCGACCGCCGATGATGACGGAGGTGACGCCCTTGCGGTCGATCAGCCAGGCAAGGGCGATCTGGGCTGGCGAGACGCCGCGCTCGCCTGATATCGCTACCAGCATGTCGACGATCTTCCACAGCCGTTCTTCGTCGCGGATCGGCGGCTCGTTCCAGCCGGCGAGCTGGCGGGTACCCTCCGGCGTCTGGTTGCGCCGGTGCTTGCCCGACAGCAGGCCGCCGGCAAGCGGGCTCCAGACGAGCACGCCGAGGCCCTGGTCGATGCTGATCGGCAGCAGTTCGTATTCGGCCTCGCGGGCTTCGAGCGTGTAGTGGATCTGCTGGCTGACGAAGCGGTGGCGGCGGTCGAGCGCGCTGATGCCGAGCGCCTTCATGATGTGCCAGCCGGAATAGTTGGAGCAGCCGATGTAGCGCACCTTGCCGTGGCGAACGAGCGTGTCGAGCGCCTCCATCGTTTCTTCGAGCGGCGTCTGGCCGTCCCATTCGTGCACTTGGTAGAGATCGATGACATCGGTCTTCAACCGCCTGAGGCTCGCTTCGCAGGCGGCAATCAGGTGGTGGCGGGAGAGGCCGCCGTCGTTCGGGCCCGGCCCCATGTTGAAACGCGCCTTGGTGGCAACCAGCACGCCGTTCTTGCGCTTGCCGGCGAGGATGTCGCCGATAATTTCCTCCGAGCCGCCGGTGGAATAGATATCGGCGGTGTCGATCAGGTTGACGCCGGCATCGAGGCACATGTCGACATAGCGGCGCGCCTCGTCGAGACCGACATTGCCGACCTGCGCGAACTTGCCGCCGCCACCGATCGTCATCGTTCCCATGGTGATCGTCGAGATTTTCAGGCCGGAGCGGCCAAGCAGTCGGTATTCCATCTGGCTTTCCTCTTCCCTGTGGTGTCGGCCTTTGCTGTTGGGTGACAAATTAGGGGCGGAGCGAGGCGGAACAAGGTGACGGTGCGGATGAGGCGTCGGCTCCGCGTCGAACGGGAGAACGTCCGCGCGTGCGGCGCCGCAATGCTACTTATAATAGATGCATCGCTTGATCGGGCAATGCCTTGTATCATGGCGGGCGGAGAGGCGTTGGAAGGGCGGGCAATGAGCAATCACTATTGTCTCGGCCGGATCGATTTCGGCGTGGGCAGTTCGGCCTTCTGGTGCCTCGATACGCCCGGAACGCTGGTCGTTTTCCTGCACGGTTTTACCGGCGCCGCGGAGGCGACGTGGCACAATGCCAGTGCCTATATCCGGCGGGATGCGCTTTTTTCCTCTGCGGACGTTCTCTTCCTCGGTTATGACAGCGTGCGCAGCCGGGCGCGTGTGATCAGTCGCTGGGTGCTCGATCTGTTTCGCAAGCTGCTGGCCGAGCCGGCCGAATTTTCCAATCGCTACATCTATTACGGAGCGCAGCGGCAGCCCTTCATCTACGACCGGGTCGTCGTGGTGGCGCATTCGCTGGGTGGCGCGATCATGCGGCAGGTGGCGCTGGATCTCGCCCGCGCCAACGACGCCTATGCGGATCACATCCAGCTTCTGCTCTTTGCGCCTGCTCACAAGGGATCGAACGCGCTGCACAACGCGGGCGGGATGATGGTGGGGCACGGGATACTGGCGGCGCTGCGATGCGGCCTGCTCTACAAGGCACCGATCCTGGAAGACCTTCGGCCTAAATCGGACTTCATAAGGGATATCGAAGCCGGGACGTTGACGCGGCTGGCGCGGGGCCGACTGCGATGTCTGGTCGCGACCAAGATCACGATCGGCCAGTATGAAAATATCGTCGAACCCGGCGATTTTGCGCAGGATCCGCCGTTCTATACCGTTGATCGTCGCAACCACACGGATGTCTGCAAGAGCGATGCCGGCTATCGCCGGGTACTCGACGACATCGAGGAGTGCCTGCGGTGAGCGACGTGGCAAGCCCCCAACTGTCGCTGGAGAGCTTTGCCGGTTTCGAGCACAATTGCTTCGAGCGGCACGATCTGCGCCTCTACAACTTGCCCGTTGTCGGCAGCGGCTATCTTCTGGCGCGCTGGGCCGCATCCAGACAGGTGCGGCTTGCCTGGCTCGCCTATCTCCAGACGTCGATGCTGCGCTACGAATATCTGGCAAGCCGGGGCGAGATCGAACGGGGCGTGCCGGACGCCGGCATCGTGCGCCTGGCGGAGGCGGAAGCCGCGCGCGGCTCGCCGATGTCGCCTTCTACCGTCCGGCTGGCGCTCATCCTCGCCAGGCGCTCGATGCCCTATTTCAACCTTGACCATGAACTGAGTGAGCTTGGCCCGCTCGATGAAGCGGAATGGACCGAGCTGATCGACACGGCGTTCCGGATCGATATCTTCCTGTGCTCGCGGCCACGCTTTTCCGAGACGTTGCGCGCCTTGCCGCGCTATCCTGAGGCCGATCTCGGGGCCGACGGTTATCTCTTCCTCGTCAATTTTCTGTCGATCCTGGGTTTGCGCTCGGAGCTCAGCGCCGGTTCGCGGGGCTACCTGCAACGCAAGATCAACATCGTGCTGCACTCGCTCGGACTGAATGTCGATGCGCTTCGCGCCGATCTCTACCGGGTACAGGACGAGATCGGCCGCCGGGAAATACCGTCTTCGCGCGCGAGGCTTGAGCCGATCGATGTCAGCATCGCGCTGTTTGAAACCGAACTTCAGGCGGCCTGGGAGCTGGTGCGCACGCTCGAGGTTCTGCAGCCGGCGAAGGCGAGGGACAGCGGCCCGGAAGGCAGCGGGCAGGCCGAGCCGCAACCACAATTCTAGGGTGCGGCGTCCGACGGCGGGCGGCGGTTTCGAGGCCGTTTCAGGCCCCGGCAAGAAAGCGCGCGGGCATGAGATCCTTATAGGGAAACATGTGGAAATAGGGGCGCGCCTCGGCCAGCACGCGGGTCATCGAAGGGCGTTCGAGCAGCCGTTCGAAATAGGCGGAGAGATGCGGATAGGCGTCGGCAAAGGGCTCGACAATTCCGGCATAAAAGAGTGCGGGGGCCGCGGCGCAATCTGCAAGGCTGAAGGCGGCACCGCCGGCAAAGGCGTTGATTGCGAAATGCCGGTCGGCCATGCGATAGGCGACGCCGAGCGTAGCGCGGGCATCTGCGACACCGCGATGGTCGTTCTCGCCCTGGGCGCGCAGCGTGTCGGTGACGATCTTCTGCATCGGCACATGGATGTAGAGATCGAAGAAGCGATCCCAGAGCCGCGCCTGTAGCGCCGCGTCGCTATCCCTGGGGATCAGCGGCTGGCTGCCGGGGTAATGGCGATCGACATATTCGATGATGATGGACGTCTCCGGGATGGTGACATCGCGGGCGCTGTCGCGCAGCACCGGCATCTTGCCGACCGGCCAGAGCTCAGCGAAACGGGCCGCCTCCACGGGATCCAGAAGATCGACCAGGCTCGGCTCGAAGGGTGTATCGTTCTCATAGAGCGCGATCAGCACCTTGTGGCAGAATGAGGCGAGCGGATGCAGATAAAGCGTGAGCGACATGCGGACAATCTCCGATGCTGACGGTTCAGGCGGGCGTTGCGTCCGGTAACCCGGCGCAACGCTGATGGGTCGGATTTTACTGGGGAACTTATGGCAAAACTGATGCACTTATGCAATCAGTTTTTGGAGTGTTGCGAACGCCAAGTGGCGTGCTTTGAAGCACGGTTCGTGTTCCGTTTTTGCCCAAGGCCATTGAAAGCCCAAAAGATGCGCTAGACTTAATAGAAGGCAGGGCGTCGAAACGCACGGCGCTCCGCAACAGGGGAGGATCGCCGATGCGCTGCTTCACGGTAGTTGGGCCTTCGCAGACCGGAAAATCCACGCTGGTGGAAAAACTGGCTGCGCTGGGGGAAAGCTCCAGAAAGGCCACGTCACCTTATGGATTGAACATCACCGAATTCGAGATCGGCAAGGAAGCCTGGTGCGCGCTCGATGCGCCCGGCGGCACCGAGGCGCTCGCGCACGCGCAGCACGCGCTTCTGGCGAGCGACGCCTGCGTGCTCTGCGTCTCGCCGGCGCCGGAGGAGGCGGTGCTGGCAGCGCCCTATCTCAAGGTGATCGAAGCATCGGGCACGCCCTGCATCATCTTCGTCAACCGCATGGACGAGCCGCGCGGCCGGTTGCGGGATGTCATCGCCGCGCTGCAGGACTATTCCAGCCACATGCTGATCCTGCGGCAGGTGCCGATCCGCGAAGGCGACAGGATCGTCGGCAGCTGCGACCTGATCTCCGAGCGGGCCTGGCGCTATCGCGAGGGCCAGACCTCGGCGCTGATCGAGATCCCGGATACGACGCTGGAGCGCGAGAAGGAAGCGCGCACCGAATTGCTCGAACATCTCTCGGAATTCGACGACTGGCTGCTCGAAGAGCTGATCGAGGATCGCGAGCCCGGCAGCGACACGATCTATGCCATCTCCTCGCGGCTGCTCAGGGAAAACCGGATCATCCCTGTTCTCGTCGGCGCGGCGAGCCACAGCAACGGCATCCTGCGGCTGATGAAGGCGCTGAGGCACGAGGCGCCGCCGGTCGACACGCTGCGAAAAAGGCTCGGCGAGGCGAGCAAGGTTCCCGAAGCGAACCTCGCTGCCGTCAGCTTTCATGCCTATCACCGCCAGAATGTCGGCAAGACCGTGCTTGTCCGCGCGCTTTCAAACGGCATCAAACAGGGTGCGGCACTCGGCGGCGGCGGTGTCGGCTCGGTGCAGGACCCGGCGACCGGAAAACCGCTTGCCACAGGGACACCGGAGCCTGGCACGATCTTTGCCGCCGTCAAATCCGACCACCTGCCGGTGCCGGCGCTTCTGACCGGCACTGCCGCATCCGAGGCGCCTGACTGGACGGTGCCGCCGACGCCGATGCTGGAGCGCATCCTGGTGCCCGACAGCGAGCGCGACGAGACCAAGCTTTCCGGTACGCTTGCGAAGCTGGCGGAGACCGATCGCAGCCTCAAGGTGATGCAGGAGGAGGGCACAGGCGCGCAGCTGATCTGCGTGCAGGGGCCGGTGCATCTGCGCGATCTCTGCAAGACGCTGGCCGATGTCTTCCATGTCGGCGTCACCGATAGGCCGCCGAGCCCGACCTATCGCGAGACGGTGCTCAAACCCTCAGACGTGCACTACCGCCACCGCAAGCAGACGGGCGGGGCGGGGCAGTTTGCCGACGTCAAGCTCAGTGTTCACCCCAACCAGCGCGGCGGCGGCTTCAGCTTCAACGAGACGGTGAAGGGCGGCGCGGTGCCACGCAACTTCATCCCGGCGATCGAGGCGGGCGCACGCGAGGCGATGGAGAAGGGGCCGCTCGGCTTTCAGGTGATCGATGTCGGCGTGACGCTGACGGATGGCCAGCACCATCAGGTCGACAGCTCCGAATTCGCCTTCCGGGCTGCTGCCAAGATGGGCGTGCGCCAGGCGCTGTCGCAGGCCTCCGCCGTGCTGATGCAGCCGGTGGTGCGCGTCGAGATCCACATCCCGTCGATCTATTCCGGCAGCCTGGTGCCGGTTGTCTCGACCTTCAAGGGCCAGGTGCTCGGCTTCGACCGCGACGAGGCGGCCAAGGGCTGGGACGTTTTTCGCGCCCTGGTGCCGGGCTCGGCGCTCGACGAGCTGGCGCGGGCGTTGCGTTCGGCAACGCAAGGGATCGGCTACTTCTCCAAGAACTTCGACCATTTCGAGGAGCTCTACGGCAAGGAGGCCGAGGCGGTGATCCATTCTCATGGGACGGCGCAGGCTGGGTAGGTCGCGCACGGACCAGGCTTTCGCTCCGGCATAGTCCTCGGCGGCCCATGCGGCGAGGCTCCGGGCCGCGCCAGGCAAACGGTTCGGCAAACTGGCCGGCTTGTCTCATTTTTCCCATCAAATTGGGTGTCCGGGCTGGAGACAGGCGGTTTTCCTCCTACTTCAAGTCGTTCAGGCCGGATTGGGCAACGAACAGTGAGAGGACGACACAATGGCCAAGAATACGATCTGCCTATGGTACGACAAGGACGCGGAGGAGGCGGCCCGCTTTTATGCCGCGACCTTTCCCGACAGCGCAGTAGGCGCTGTGATCCGTGCGCCTGGAGATTATCCGGATGGAAAACAGGGAGATGTGCTGGTCGTTGAATTCACGGTTGCGGGTGTTGCCTGTATCGGCCTGAACGGTGGCTCCACGTTCAAACACAGCGAAGCCTTCTCCTTTCAGATCGCAACCGACAGTCAGGAAGAAACCGACCGCTACTGGAACGCCATCGTCGGCAACGGTGGCAAGGAAAGCGAATGCGGCTGGTGCAAGGACAAATGGGGCCTGTCCTGGCAGATCACGCCGCGCGTGCTGACCGATGCGCTCGCCATAGGCGGTGCTGAGGCCAAGCGTGCATTCGACGCGATGATGACCATGAGGAAGATTGACGTGGCGGCGATCGAAGCGGCGCGCCGCGGCTGAGACCATCCCTTTCGCGGGCGACGCGCCTGGCGTGAAGCGCGCCGGGCGGCGCGAGCTGGTCAGATGGTTGCTCTGTCCTTCCATCCACCTTCAGAGGACCGCGCGAGCGCAACAGGCGCCTGCGGCCTCACCAGCCGCGGCAAATGGCGGCTCTGCGTAGACGCAGCCGGCTACCTCAACACAACGGCCTACAATCTGGCTTTCAGCCACGGCAGCCGAGGATGCCGGGTCGTGGCCATGGCGCGCAAGTCCTCCGCTGTCGGGCCGGAGGCGCGTTCTTTCCAAAAGAAGGCAGGACTAGGACGGACGCATTGGTGCCGCCGTTTTGGCAGGGCCAGGTCCAAACCGACGCCTGGCAAGAAGCTGCCAGCCACCACGCGCCAGCAGCAGGGGGCTTGCCGCGCGCAATCGTCTGGCGTAAATATCGCCCATCGCGAAAAGCGACTGCTTCCCTTGATCCGCTCAGTGGCGGAGTAAACAGGTGGACGAATTCACGTCCAGGCGGTCAAGCACACGCCATCCGTACGCCTGACGTATGGATCGGCCAGCGGTTCCCAGAACATCAAACGCCTGACCTCTGTCGGGCCTTATCGTGAGCTCATGGCGCCTGGCGGCGTCCGCATGCTTGCGTCCATCGGAACCTGTCATGACCAGACCCCTCATCGTCATCTTTACTGCCATTGTCCTCGATGCCATCGGCATCGGCCTCATCTTTCCAATCCTGCCCTCGCTGCTCAAGGAGGTGACCCACGCCGACAACGTCGCCCCCTATATCGGCATCATGACCGCACTTTACGCGGTGATGCAGTTCATCTTTGCGCCGGTGCTCGGCGCGCTCAGCGATCGGCTGGGCCGTCGGCCGGTGCTCTTGATTTCGCTTGGCGGTGCCGCCATCAACTACCTGTTCCTGGCTTTTGCACCCAATCTCTGGATGCTCTTCATCGGCCGCGCGATCGCCGGCCTGACGAGCGCCAACATGTCGGTGGCATCAGCCTACATCACCGACATCTCGCCGGAGGATAAGCGCGCCCGGCGCTTCGGCCTGTTCAACGCCATGTTCGGTATCGGCTTCATCATCGGCCCAGTGCTTGGCGGCGTTTTGGGCGACACTTGGCTGCGGCTGCCATTCATCGCGGCGGCCGTGCTGAACGGCTTCAATCTGCTGCTGGCGTTCTTCATCCTGCCGGAGTCGCGCGCGCCGAGCCGGGAGAAGATCGATCTTGCAGCGCTGAACCCGCTTCGGCCGCTGCGCTGGGTGTTTTCTGTGAAGAGCCTGCTTTCCCGTCTCCTCACCTTCTTCATCTTCAGCGCCACCGGCGACGCTTATGGCACCTGCTGGGCGCTCTGGGGCAGCGACACCTTTCAATGGAACGGGCTCTGGATCGGCCTTTCACTCGGCGCCTTTGGCGTCTGCCAGGCCCTTGCCCAGGCCTTCCTTCCCGGTCCGGTCGTGAAACTGCTCGGCGAGCGCGCCACCATCCTGACGGGCATCGCTGGCGTTTGTCTTGCGCTTGTTGTCATGGCGTTTGCGACAGAGGGTTGGATGATCTTCGCGATCATGGCGGTTTTCGCGCTTGGCGGCATTGGCACGCCGGCGCTGCAATCCCTGGCGACCCGGCAGGTCGACGAGGACCAGCAGGGCCAGTTCCAGGGCGTGCTGACGTCGGCCGTCAGCCTCGCCTCGATCGTGGCGCCGCTGGCGTTCTCAAGCTTCTATTTCGTCGTCCGGGAGCAATGGCCCGGTGCAATCTGGCTTACGGTCGTCGTCATCTATGCGATCGCCGTGCCCCTGGTTCTCGGTCTGCGGTATGGGCATTCGCTGCCTGACGCCGGCCCAGCGACGTCGTCATCCCGAGGGTGAGATCGCGTCGGCTGCATAGTGGTCGCGGAGCGGTACGGTTGCCCCGTCACGGCCACTCCGCGCCTTAGCCAGCGGAGCCGGCCGGGGCAATCTCGGCATAGCGGCGTTGGCGCTCGTCGATTTCCTGCAGCAGCCAGCCGAGAAAGCTCTTGGTCACCGGTTTGGTACGGAACAGCTCTTCCTGGCAGACGAACTGGTAGGTCTCTGCCGGTTCGTAATAGTGGTCGTGCACCAGGCAGATCTGTCCGGTTCTGAGCTCATATTCGACCATAGTGCGGTCGACGAGGGCGACGCCCTGTCCTTCCTTGACCGCCTCGAGGATGATGTGCTGGTCGTCGAAGATCAGGTCCTGGCGGCTGGGCGAAAGCCGGAGGCCGGAGGAGGCGATCCAGCTCTGCCATTCCTGAAGGCCGCGATAGTGCAGGCGGTTGCCCGAGAGAAGATCGTGCTTGTCGGCCTGCCCCTCCCAAGTGGCTTTGCCGCAGACCGGCACCAGGCGCTCGCGCAAGAGCCGCTGCGAAAACCGGGCGGGTGGCGGGTGCAGGCAATAGTCGATGATGACGTCGGCGGTGCCGGAGGCGGGCGTGTTGGTTTCGAGGTGGGAGAGGTGGATCTGCAGGCCGGGATTTTCGGCCAGAAACTCAGAGATGCGTGGCGTAATCAGCTTCATCGAAAAGAACGGCCCGACCTTGACCCGCAGGATCTTCTGGGTGTTGCGCGGGCGGATATGCTGGACGACGCCTTCGAGATCGTCGAAGGCGCGGTTGCAGGAGGCAAAGAGCAGGGCACCCTCGGGCGTCAGTTCGACGCCGTGCTGCTTCCGGACGAACACGCTGAGGCCGAGATTGTCTTCGAGAATTCGGATCTGGTGGCTGATGGCGCCCTGGCCGATGCAGAGCTCGTTTGCCGCCGCCGTGAGGCTGCCATTGCGCGCCGCCGCTTCGAAGGCGCGCAGGGATTTCAGGCTCGGCAGATCGCGCATGGGTTTCTCCGGAAGGCGGTTCAATCGCTCAAGTATATATGAATTTTTTGGATGGCTGGGATTATTTCTTTGACATTGCGAAGCGCTGCCGCATCCCCCATTGTCGATGAATAATAAAGCGAAAATGCAACAACGATCGGCAGCAAGTTTACGGAATAACAAGCGAAATCCGCATTGGGTGTAACCCGGTGTGCGGCTTTGCGAGCGATATTCCGGGAGGCGCCGAGAAGAACAATAAAGGGAACGAGTTGCAAAAGAAGTTCATGAGTGCGGCAGCGATGTTCTTCGCCTGTGCGATGGCTGGCACCAGCCTTGCGGCGGACAAGCTGGCGATCGGCACGGAAGGCGATTATGCGCCCTTCAACTATGTGACGGCGAGCGGCGAGATCAAAGGGTTCGACTACGATATCGGCCAGGCGGTCTGCGCCGAGATCAAGATGGAATGCGTGTGGAGCACCAACGAGTGGTCCGGCATCATTCCCGCCCTTCAGGCAAAGAAGTTCGACGTGATGATCGCCTCGATGGCGATCAACGAGGACCGCAAGAAGGAAGTCGACTTCACCAAGCCCTACTACTTCAACGCCATGCGCTTCATCACCCGCAAGGACCTGGGCTTGGCGCAAGTTTCACCGGAGGCGCTGAAGGGCAAGGTGATCGGCACGCAGTCCGGCTCGGTGGCGGTCGAGGCGCTGCAGGAGTTCTTTCCCGACAGCGAGATAAAACTCTATCCAACGCTCAGCGAAGTGTTTCTCGACATGGCCAACGGCCGCCTCGACCTGATCCTCGAAGGGCAGATGGCGCTGACCGACTGGCTGGCCAAGGACGACAGCGGCTGCTGCGATTTCGTCGGCGACAGCTTCATTCTCGACACCGCCCAGGGCAACGCCATGGCGGTGCGCAAGGGCAACGAGGCGCTGCTTTCCAAGCTCAATTCCGGGCTGGAGGCGATCATGGCGAACGGCACCTACGAGAAGATCCGCAAACAGTATTTCGACTTCGACATCATGGCGCGGCCGAAGAGCACGACCGAATATTTCCGGTGAGGCGAGGGGCTAGAGCAGGATCGTTATTGGCTCATCGAAGCCCCTCATCCGGCCTGCCGGCCACCTTCTCCCCGCATGCGGGAGGAAGGGACATTGCGGCACCCGCTCGCAACCCCAACAGCCGCCAGCCCTCTCAGCTTTCTCTTCTGTCACGACAAGGTGACGGCGTCGCTGCCGCGCCCGCAACGTTCGCAACAGTGAATGAGTGCGCAAGGTGATGCGCGCGTGGCGGCCTCGTTCCCTCTCCCCGCCTGCGGGGAGAGGGTCAGGGTGTGTTGCACGCCTCTCACAAGGAATTCGCGTGTTGTGCGTTGCGCTCAGCGCAGGGCGCGGCAAGCGGTGGGCGCGGCGCCGGGGTGTTCGCGCTTCCCCGGCGCCCGTTTCCTCGATTTTCTCCCAGTCCCAACATGAAAGTGCATGCGATGAGCTTCAAGGTCGCCGTTCTCGAGTTCAACCAGGAAACCAACACGTTCTCGAAGCTGAAGACCGGCTTTAAAGATTTTCAGATGTGCCACTACTTCAAGGGCGCGGCGATCGAGGACAATTGCCGCGGCACCAATTCGGAAATCGGCGGCTTCATCGACTGTTGCGATCGTTATGGCTGGGAGTCGGTCTATACGGTGGCGGCGCGGGCGGAGCCCGGCGGAAGGGTCGACGAGGAAACGCGGCTGCGCTTCGTCGAAGATGTGACGGCGGCGCTCAACGGCGAAAAACTCGACGGCGTCTTCATCGTCTTTCACGGCGCCATGTGCACCGAAACGGCCGACGATGCGCAGATCCAGTTGTTAGAGACGGTCAGAGGCATCGTCGGGTCCGATCTGCCCATCGCTGCCACCTTCGACCTTCATGCCAATTCCGCGCCTGACATGGCCGCGCTGCTGGACATTGCCGTGTCGTTCCGCACCTATCCGCATGTCGACATGGCCGAGTGCGGCCACAAGGCCGGCGCGCTGCTGGAGGCGGCGATGCGCAGGGAGATCACGCCCGCCATCGCCATCCGCCAGCCGCCGATGATCAATGGCTGCAACGACGGCCGCACGACCCATGCCTGCGCCATGACCGAACTCCTGGAGATCGCCGATGCCATCGCTGAGGAGAATGGGATCCTTGCGACCTCCATCAATGCCGGCTTCTACGACGCCGACATCCACAACACCGGACCTTCTGCCGTGATCTGCTACGACAAGGCGCGGGTTGCCGACGCCGATGCCATTGCGCACGCCGAGCGGCTCTGCGACGAGATCTGGCGGCGGCGCGAGCATCAGGACCAGCAATTGCCGCTTGCCGCGCTGCCGGGCGCCATCGCGAAACATTTCGCGGCCAAGCGCGAGCCCGGGCCGCTGGTGATCGCCGATTTCTCCGACAATCCCGGCTGCGGCGCCTACAGCGATTCCACCTGCCTGCTCACAGGCCTGCTGCAGGCGGGTGTCGAAAACGCAGCCTTCGGGGCGATGTGCGACCCAGCTGTGGTGGCCGAACTGATCGAAGCCGGCCTCGGCGCCGAGCGGGAGGTGACGCTCGGCTGCAAGATCGACCCTGCGGTCGGCGGCGGGCCGATCCGGGTGAGGGGCACGGTGCAGGCGATCTCCGATGGCCGGATCATCTTCGAAGGGCCGATGTTCCAGGGCCTGCCGGCGTCGCTCGGCCCAAGCGTGCGCTTCCATGTCTCAGGCATCGACATCCTGATTTCGAGCGAGCGGCAGCAGCTGCTCGACCAGAACCTGTTTCGCGCCGTCGGCATCGAGCCCGCCCGCTACGACATCGTCGTCGTCAAGTCGCAGCAACATTTCCGCGCCGCCTTCGGCCCGATCGCGTCTGATATCATCGAGGTCGACGCCGATGGTCTGAGCACCGCCAATATCGGGGCACGGGCATTCAAACGCGTGCGCCGGCCGATCTATCCGCTGGATAGGGAGGCAGAGATTGTGGCGGCGCGCTAGACCGGGGCGAGTATTGTGATGGCGAGCAGGATGAAAAAGGCGACCATGGTGCCGACAACGAAAAGCGCCATTGTTCGCAGAAGCTCCGGCATCCCGTCAGACGCACCAGCTCCGTCTGCCGACAGGGAGGCGGGTTTCTCGGTAACATCGTGCCAACCGAGCCGTTCGAGCTGACGGCTTATCCTCTCGTGCTCGGCCGCATAGCCCCGGTAACACAGCCAGCCCGGACTGGTGAAATCATAGAATGTCTCGCCGAGGCCGCGAATTTTTGCAAGCAGCCTGGCCGCGCCTTTCCGCGTATATGAGCAGCTCTCATCGTCGGGAGAACGCGCCCAATGTCGTTCAACGAGCAAGCCGTAAAGCGCGTTGCACCCTTCCATTGTCAGGGCGAGGTTTCGGATCTCGGAACTTTGGCAGAGATCGTAATCGAGGCGTTCGTTGCGGCCTTGCAACATGTACTCCGGCAACGATTGATCGTCCTCAAACACGACATCGTCGGGGCCTATCGTCAGCGTGCCCCAACGCCAGTGGACCGGGATTGCCACGGCGGCGCTGGACCAGGCGCGATTATGATCGTTGAGCGGTCGCCGCCAATGAGGGCCTTGGGGCGCAAGGCGCACCCGACCGCGCGTACCATCCGGCAGCCGGACATTGTCGGCGGCGAACAGCCCGTAGTGCCCATAATGCAGAACGGCAACCCCGTGCCGCCGCCCGAAGTCCCTCCATCGCAGTGGTGTCCCGGTCACATCCACAGGCAGCAAATACCCTTCCGGATACACGTCATCTTCGAATGGCCACATGGCTATCGGCACCTCGGCAACCGGCCACTCCTGCGGCAGAAGATCCCACCGGTAACGAGAGCGAGCGCGTTCGTCCATTTAGCAACCAGGGCGTTAGTATTTTGATAAAAGGGGGCGGACAGCGAGCGGTGGCTTGCGACAATTTCAGCCTCGCCTCCTTCCTGCATCGAGCGGAAAAGTCATTGAGTTCGGCTGGAAGGGAGGGCAGCGCCGAGGCCTCGCTCAGCAAGCGCATTGATCTCGCCGCGTGATCCCGTCACCTTCGCTGCACGACGATCGCCAGCCGCGAATCGCCATCATCCCCCAGTCGGCACCCTCGCTCGCACCGCCCACAGTGAACGGTGACGACATTGCATCTGAACCGTGTTATCGTTTCAGCCCAATATAGACGGGGAAAACATGCCGCGCCCACTGTCCATTGGCGCATTTTCCCTGACGCCAAATTGGGTGCGTCCAGAGCGATGACTGGGTCGACTGCCGACGTGTCGATACCGAGATTGGTCAACTCTGGCGACGTGGATTGGTCGAATTCGATCTGCGCAAAACCGGCTACATCAATCGATTCTCGCCTCCCAAGACGACGCGACGATGAAGGCGGAGATCATGAAGCTTCTTGAAGAGGGCTAAAGCGCGTAGCAATCTCTAGGATTCGCTTGCCGCGCTCTAAGTTCTTGCTTTTACGCATGTCGTTATCGCAAAACCGCGGCGCACTTTTGCGCGACATGCGTTAGGCGCCGCCGCCGCTAACCAGAGATGAAGGCCATGACGGGGTTCGAGCATACCGCGTTAACCCGGTTGAGCCAGTTCTTCAGCCCGGCCGCTGCCGCGCATCCTGGCCTCTCCGGCTTTAGCCTCTTGAGCGAGGCGCGACATGCCTTCATCACGCGTCTGGCGCTGGCCGACCTGGCCGAGAAACATCTCGACATGCAGTATTATGTGTGGGACGGCGATACAACCGGCCGGATCATCGTCGACCGGGTGATGCGGGCGGCCGATCGCGGGGTCAGGGTGCGGCTCCTGGTCGACGATCCCTATTACAAGGCCAGTGATCAGGTCAAAGCTGCCCTCGACGCCCACCCCAACGTCGAAATCCGTCTGTTCAACCCGACCAAGAACCGGAGGTGGTCCAGGCTAGACTTCCTTGTCGACTTCCGCCGGGTCAACCGCCGCATGCACAACAAGCTGATGGTGGCCGACAATTCGGCGGCGATCGTTGGCGGCCGCAATATCGGCGACGACTACTATGGCGTGAACACCGTCGCCAATTTTCGCGATCTGGATGTGCTGGCGGTCGGGCCCGTTGTGGACGATCTGTCGGGGGTGTTCGACCGATACTGGAACAGCGCCTCGACGAGGCCGATCGCGACCATCGTCAAGCGCACCTATGGCGCCGCCGATCTCGACGCCATTCTGACCCGCTTGCGCCAGGAGATTGCCGCCGCCGAATACCCCTATCCGATCGACCAGGATCTCGGCGAGCTGGCGACCCGGAGCGCCGAGCTGCGCGACGGTCTCGTGTGGGCGCCAGGGCGGATCATCGCCGACGACCCGGAAGCAATCGCCAGCGGCAAGGCGGCCGACGACGTTACCGCCTTCATTCGCGGGCGGGTCACCGAGTTGAAGGAGGAACTGCTCGTCGAGGCGCCCTATTTCGCCTTGCCCGCCGGGGCGCAGGCGATCGTCAAGGCGCTGCACGAGCGCCATGTTCGGGTGCGCGTGCTGACCAACTCGCTCGCTTCGAACAACCAGATCGCCGCGCATTCGGTCTATGCCAAGACCCGCAGGCGCCTTCTCGAGAACGGCCTGGAGCTCTACGAACTGCGCGCGGACACCGACGCATTCCGGTCAGGCTGGTCGCACCATTCCGGGCGGTCGCGGGCGGCCTTGCACACCAAGGCCATGGTCTTCGACAACAAGGCCGTGTTCATCGGCAGTTTCAACCTCGACCCGCGATCCGCGGTAATCAACACGGAAGCCGGCCTGTATATCGAGAGTTCGGAGCTTGCCTCGAGGCTGACGGCCTATATGGCGACCGGCGTCGCGCCCGCCAACAGCTACCACGTCTTCCTTGATCCTAATGGCGCGATCGTCTGGAAGACGGTGCGGGACGGCGAGATCGTCAGCTACGGCGACGAGCCCGAAACGGGATTCCGCCGGCGGCTCATCGCCGACCTCGTGAAACTCCTGCCGATCGACTCGCAAGTTTGACGCCGATCGCTTTGCGACCGGCGTGCAGCCTGACGTCCCGGCATTGCTGGGCCGTAAACGGCGCGACGACGTGAGCGCGCGCTGAAGCATGGAAGAATCTCCGCAGACGCGCCTCTTAGAGCAGTTGCGTGCCTGTTGGCGCGACGACGGTCCCCGTAAGTACCCATTGGTATCCGCTCACACAGTTGCCAATCGCGCCTCATGCGTCGCCGCCGCTATTTCAGCATGACGACGGCTTCGACCTCGAAGAGCATGGGGTCGATGGCAAGCTTGGGGACGGGGATCAGCGTCTGCGCCGGCAGGGACGCGCCGAACATTTCCTTGACGTTTTTGGTCAGGACCTCGAGCTTGGACATGTCGTGATCGACCACGAAGACCGTGAGTTTGGCGACCTGATCCGGTTTGGCGCCGAGCGCATCGAGGGCGGTGCGCAGATTTGCGTAGGCCTGCCTGACCTGGACGGCAAAGTCGGGCGACAGGGCGCCGGTGCTGTCCTGGCCGCCCTGTCCGGAGATGTAGGCAACCCGGCCTTCACGGGGCACGATCACCGCCGTGCTGTAGCCGTTCGGCGTCGGGTCGTAGAGGTTTTGCGGATTGACGATGGTCAGCTTGAGATCATTCTCATTCGCTGTCGTCGCAGTGGGAACTGCCATGCTCATGATGATTAGCCCTCCGATAAGCAGATGCTTGCTGTCGCGTGACATGATTTTCTCTTGGCTCCGAGAGGACCGTGAGCAACCGACGCTCACGGCCTGCAGGATTGAACTTGAACGCATTGCCGATGCGATTGACTCGTACGTTGTACGATTAAATTGCATCGTACAACGTACGCGTCAATTGGTCAGGATCGACATTCGGCGGATTGTCGGCTTAAAACGACGCTCTGATCAGCAAGGAAAAACGATGGCAGCCAAACGCAGCGGCACTCAGAGCAAACGGCCTCAGCGGAAGGCTGCGTCACTCCAGCCTGTGCAGGAGCCACGCAGTGAAGCGCCGCTCTCCCTGGAACGGATCGTGGCGACCGCGGTAGACCTGCTTGATGCCGAAGGGGTCGACGGATTGAAGATGCGTCGGCTGGCCGATCGCCTCGGCGCCGGCGCGATGAGCCTCTATTGGCATGTCGGCAACAAGGACGAGGTCTTTGATCTGGCGCTCGACGCGGTGCTCGAATATCGCGGGCCGTCGCATAGGGTCGAGGCTCAAGACTGGCGCGGGGACGTCGTTCATATGCTCGAAGACTGGCGCGCCGTCATGCTGCGCCATCCCTGGTCGGCATCGCTATTGCCGCGCCGGGCGCTCGGCCCGAACATGCTCAATCGCCTGGAACTCCTGAGCAGGACCCTGTCGGGAGCCGGTGTTTCGGACGCGGACTTGAACGTCGCGATATGGTCGCTCTGGAACTATGTGATGGGCGCTACCATCACTCGGGCGAGCTTCGACCTCTCGGACGAGGACAGGGCCGCCGGGCAGCAGCGCCTTGCAGGTCTCAGCGAACACTACCCGACGATTGAACGCTCTCGTCTGCTATTGGATAACGACTGGGACGGTGCTTTCAGGAAAGGCCTCGACTTCCTGCTCGATGGCCTCGGCCCGAGACGATGAGCGCGCGACGACACGGTTTCCCGCAACACCGCTGCACGCTTTTGCGCGACATGCATTGATACACGTCGCGATCTTTCAGATTCGCCTTCTGCGCTTTAAGCCCTTGTTTTTACGCATTTCCTGACGGGAAATCGTTTCGCCCTTCCTGGGAGCCGCTAACGGGCCACGGGACAATGGCGGCGTGGGTGACCGAGGCGCGGCAACAGGAACCATACCGGTTGCGCTCAACCGGTAATTCCGATCGTCCTGCGCAGGCCGAAGAAGCGACACGGAGTTGGTCGAGATTTTTTCGGCTTGGCGAATGCGAATTGTCGGAACCGATTGATCTCGCCCGTCCTTGGGTCGGACCAGCGTGAGGAAGAAGCAATGAGAGAGTTGATCCTGAAGATGTCCGTGTCGCTCGATGGCTTTGTCGGCGGGCCCGAGGGCGAAATCGAATGGGTGTTCAGCGGCGATCAAGAGGCCATTGCCTGGTCGGTGGAGACGGTGGGGAACGCCAGCCTACACATCATGGGCAGCCGCACCTTTAAGGACATGGCGGCATTTTGGCCGACCTCCACACAGGTATTCGCGCCGCCGATGAACCGGATTCCGAAGGCCGTCTTCTCAAAACAAGGGCCGGCGGTCCTGAAAGCGGCTGAAGCGACCAGGGCGCTCGAAGATGCCCGGACCGACGCGGGAAGCACGCATTCGGGGAAGCTGCAGCCCGGCGCGGACAGTTGGAGTGAGGCCTATGTGGCGAGCGGCGATCTGGCCGACGAGATCGCCAGGTTGAAGTCCCGGGACGGCAAGCCGATCCTCGCCCACGGCGGCGCCGCCTTCGCGCGCAGTCTCATCGCGAAAGGTCTGGTCGATCAATACGCCCTGCTGGTGCATCCGGTGGTGCTCGGCAGGGGTTTGCCGATCTTCTCTGACGTCGCCCCGCCAAAGCGCCTCAAGCTGATCAGCTCAACAGCGTTTCCGGGGGGCTCGGTGGCGCAGATTTATCGGCCGGCGTGACCACGTCCGAGCATGCGATCCACAACTCCTACTGCATGTTTTTATCCTTAGATCCTATTCGATTTAAGGACAAAAACATGCAGCAATTCAAAGTGCTACAGCGACCTAAGACGCGCGGCGCTGTAGAACGTTTCCGATTTAGACGAAAACGCTCTATCTCTCTGTTTTTTAGCATTTCCTGACGGAAAGCCGCTTCGCGCTTTTCCTGGAAATGCTCTTAGTGCAGATGCCCCAGCTTGTCGGGATTGCGCACGATGTAGATCGCCACGACCTTACCGTCCTCGATCTCTAGTGCTGTCGACTGCAGTTCGCCGTCGGCTTCGCGAGTGACGAAGCCGGGCAGGCCGTTGATGAAGCCGGAGCGCACGAGCGTCGAGATCTGCGTGCGGAAGGCGACCGCCAGTTTTTCGTGCACGCCGAGAACCGCCTCGAAGCCGAGGATGGGGCGCATCGCTGCGGGGCGCTTGCCGCCGCCGTCGGCGTGGATGCTGACATCGGAGGCGAGCATGGCGCCGAGCGTCTTCAGGTCGCCGCTGCGCGAGGCGGTGAAGAAGGCTTCGGCAAGTTCGACGCCGCGCGCCTGCTCGACATGGAAGCGGGGCCGCGCCTCGCGGACATGGGTGCGGGCGCGGGCGGCGAGCTGGCGGCAGGCGGCCGGGTCGCGCTCGATCGTCGCGGCGACTTCCTCGAAGCTGAGGCCGAAGACGTCGTGCAGCAGGAAGGCGGCGCGCTCGAGCGGCGACAGGCGCTCCAGAGCGAGCATCAGGGGCAGGGTGACGTCCTCTTCCGGTTCCTCCTCGACGACGGGGTCGGGAAGCCAGGGGCCGACATAAGTCTCGCGCTGGCGCCGCGCCGACTTCAGCTGGTCGAGACAGAGCCGGGTGACGGTGCTTCGCAGGAACGCTTCGGGCTCGCGCACCGCGGAGCGGTCGGCCCCCATCCAGCGGATGAAGGCCTCCTGCACTATGTCCTCGGCGTCGGCGACCGAGCCGAGCATGCGATAGGCAACGCGCATGAGTTTCGGACGCAGCGGGTCGAAACCGGCCGCTGCGTCGAGCTGGGCGTTGCCCGTCATCAGGCGGCGACCTCGGCGACTGCCTTTGCCGCTGCCGGCTCGATCCAGAGGCCGAAGCCGACGGCCAGGCGGTTCCAGCCGTTGATGACGTTGATCATGAGCGTGAGCTTCACCTGCTCCTCCTCGGTGAAATGGTTCTGCAGAGCCTGACGAGCGCTTTCGTGGGTATGGCCCTCCGACAGGCGAGTGAGCGCCTCGGTCCAGCCTAGCGCGGCGCGCTCGCGTTCGGAATAGCAGGGGGCTTCGCGCCAGGCCGACAGCAGGTAGATACGCTGCTCGGTCTCGCCCTTGGCGCGCGCTTCCTGGGTGTGCATGTTGATGCAGTTGGCGCAGCCGTTGATCTGGGATGCGCGGATCTTGACGAGTTCGATGAGATCAGACTCGAGGCTGGCGGCGACGGACATAGAGACGCTGGTCCAGCTCTTCATCAGTTGCGGAGCGGCGGCGAAAAGGTCGATCTTGGCAGTCATGGTTCCGTTTCCTTTCGTTGGTTCCGACTACATGACGAGCCAGGATTGGCCCCTGTGACATCGACGCAGATTTTTTCGCGAATTTTTTCTGGCAGGCCCGCAGGCGGGGTGCGTGCTGCACCTTTGAAGGGTGGTGAGCAGATGGTTGCGCTTGAGCCTTGCCGCCATCTTCGCCGCGGCCAAGCTGGAAACGTGTTTGCCTGTCTATGGGCGTGACGTGTTTCCCGCACGTCGAAGAGACCTGCGGCGAGAGCCCACGGTCTCACCCGATGGCTGCGGGATAGGGTCGTCGCCGATCGCAAGCGGTACCGTTATTTCGCGGGCTGACGGCGTTCCAGAATGGATTGGAACAGATCGGCCTGGCGCTCGGCGGCAAGGCGAATGCGCTTCAATTGGCCGAGCATCGAGCCGAAGGCGGCAAGGGCGATGCCGATGCCGATGCCCGGAAGCGCCCATTGCAGCGCCCACATCACCGCCGGTGCGCCGAAGGACGGCAGGGTTACGGCAACGGCCGCGCCAGCCGATACCAGGATGACCAGAGCGCCGGCCACTTTCAGCAAAGTATCCATCACAATTCTCCATCCGTTTGGGGCGCACGATTTCGCGGCTTGCCGGTGCTGTCAAGGGTGTGTCAGCCGGCGGCCCTGTCACACCCCTGTAAAACACCGGCTCTAAGGCTCGGCGCCATCTTGAACCGAGGATATGCCGATGAAATCGTTTGTTTCCGTCGTTGCCGGCGCGCTTGTCGCTTCGCTGCTTTCCACCGCCGCCTTTGCCGAGAGCCTGGTGCTTTACACCAGCCAGCCGAACGAGGATGCGCAGGCGACGGTCGACGCCTTCAAGGCGGCCAATCCCAGTGTCGAGGTGGAGTGGGTGCGCGAAGGCACGACGAAGCTGATGGCCAAGCTGATGGCCGAGATCGAGGCCGGCAACCCGGTTGCCGACGTGCTTCTGATCGCCGACACCGTGACGATGCAGCGCCTGAAGGAAGCCGGCCAGCTGCTCGCCTACAAGTCGCCGGAAGCGGCCAACTACGACGCGGCGCTCTATGACGCCGACGGCGCCTATTACTCCACCAAGATGATCACCACCGGCATCATCTACAACACCTCGGCCTCGACGAAGCCTCAGGGTTGGCAGGATCTGGCGAAGGCCGACGCCAAAGGCCTGGTGACGATGCCGAGCCCGCTGACCTCGGGTGCGGCCCTCATCCACGCCCAGACGCTTGCCGGCATCGACGGCCTCGGCTGGGATTATTACAAGGCGCTGGCCGAAAACGGTGCCACGGCTGCCGGCGGCAATGGCGGCGTGCTGAAGGCGGTCGCCACCGGCGAGAAGGCCTACGGCATGATCGTCGACTTCATGGCGATCCGCGAGAAGGCCAAGGGCGCGCCGGTCGAGTTCGTCTTCCCGGCCGAGGGCGTTTCCGCCGTCACCGAGCCGGTCGGCATCCTGAAGACCGCCAAGAACCCTGACGCCGCCAAAAAATTCGTCGACTTCCTGATCTCGGTGGAGGGCCAGAAGACGGCGGTGAAGATGGGCTATATCCCGGCACGCAACGGCGTGGCGCTGCCCGAAGGTTATCCGGCGCGCGAGACGATCAAGGTTCTGCCGATCAATGCTGCTTCGGCCGTGAAGAATTCCGACGCCGACCTCAAGACCTTCTCCGGCATCTTCGGTACGAACTGATCGCCTGAATGTCCGAACAGGGTGAAACCATGCGCAGCCGGCACCGCTGGCTGCGCTTTCCCATTGCGGGGCTGCAGCGTCCGGGGCGGGTGAGGTCAAGCGAGCCAGGGTCGGGTCGCGCGAGACCGGGTGCTTCGCCCGCCGGCGAGCCGCGCTGGCTGGTGCCCTTCGTGCTCGCCTGCCTTTTCTTCCTCTGCGCGCTGCCGCTCATCAGCCTCGCCAAAGCCGGCTTTGCGGGAGTGATCAATGGCAATTCCATCGCTGTCTTGACCGAGCCTGCGACCTATGCGGCCATCCGCAACACTCTGGTGACGGCGACAGGCGGCATGCTGATCTCGCTTGTGATCGGCGCGCTCTTTGCCTTTGCCGTGGCGCTCACCGATGTCAGGGGCAAACTGTTTTTGAGTTTTGCCTTCATGTTGCCGATGATGATCCCGCCGCAGGTGACGGCCCTTGCCTGGGTGGAGATGACCGGGCCGGCAAGCCCGCTCCTGAAAACGCTGGGGATCGCACCGCCGCTCGGCAGCCCGCAGCCGCTCTATTCGCTGTTTGGCATCTCTCTGCTTCTCGGGGTGCAGCACGCGCCGCTGGTGTTCCTGGCGCTGAAGGCGGGGCTGGCTGCGTCGCCGCGCGACGGGGTGGAGGCGGCAAGACTTTCCGGCGCGTCGCCGTTTCGCGTCTTTCTCGATATCGTTGCGCCACTGGCCGCCCCCGGGCTGATCGCCGGTGCCGCAATCGCCTTCGTCTCCGGCGTCGGCAATTTCGGCATTCCGGCGATCCTCGGCATTCCCGCCGGGATTTCGGTGCTGCCGACGCTGATCTACACGCGGCTCGCGAGCTTCGGCACCGGCACCTTCGGCGAGATCGCGCTGCTCTCCAGCCTGATCGCTGTGATCGCGGCCGCCGGGCTGATCCTTCAACAGCGCGCGCTGGCGGGCAGGGACTACCGCATCATCGGCCTTTCCGGCGCCAGCGCCGCCTTTTCGCTCGGGCGCTTTCGTGTGGCTGTCGAACTGGCGCTTTCGGCGATCCTGTTTCTGGTGTTGGTAGCGCCGCTGGCGGCGCTGATCGCCAGCTCGCTGGTTCCGGCCTATGGCGTGCCGCTCAACCTTCAGACCGTCTCGCTGCGCGCCTATGAAGAAATTCTCTTTCGCCAGACGATGACGCTGAGCGCCTTTGGCAATTCGCTGTTCCTGGCGAGCACGGCGGCGCTCGGGCTGCTCGTCGTCGCGGTGCCGGCCGCCTATCTCATGAACCGGCGCAAGGGTGCGCTTTCAAGCACGATCGGCATCCTGATCGAGATTCCCTATGCGCTGCCCGGCATTGTTTTGGCGGTTGCTTTCATCCTCACCTTTGCAGCGCCGCTGCCGATCCTCAAGGTATCGCTCTACGGCACCATCTGGATCATCCTGATTGCGTATTTCTCCTCGTTCCTTGCCGTCAGCCTGAAGCCGGTTATGAGCGCCTTCCTGCAGATGGACCCATCGCTGGAGGAGGCGGCGCGGCTGTCGGGCGCCGGTTTCTTCCGACGCATGCGCGACGTCATCCTGCCGCTGGTGGCGCCGGCGGCGGGCGCTTCGATCATCCTCGTCTTTCTGATAGCCGCCAATGAGCTGACGGTTTCAGCCCTGCTGTGGTCGGCGGGTACGCAGACGCTGGGGGTGGCGATCTTCAACCTCGACGACAGCGGCTCATCCGATCTGGCGTCGGCGCTCTCGGTGCTGGTCGTCATCATGGTGATGGTACTGATGGCGGCGCTCGAGGCCCTTGCAAACTATCTACCGGAAGGCGTGCTGCCGTGGCGCAACTGATCCTCAATCACCTGACCAAGGATTTCGGCGGCGGTCGTCCTGCCGTCTCCGACGTGTCGCTGACGGTGCGCGAAGGCGGGTTTCTGGCGCTGCTTGGGCCATCTGGCTGCGGCAAGACCACGGTGCTGCGCATGATCGCCGGCTTCGAGCAGCCGACCGACGGCTCGATCGACTATGGCGAGCGCCGGCTATCGGATGCCTCGCGGGCGCTGCCGCCGGAAAAGCGCAACATGGCGATGGTGTTCCAGTCCTATGCGCTCTGGCCGCATATGACCGTGGCGGAAAATGTCGGCTATCCCCTGAAGGTGCGCGGCATTTCCGGCGAGACCTGGCGCAGCCGCGTCGGCGAGGCGCTGGCGCTGGTAAAACTCACCGATTATGCCGAGCGCCGACCTGCGGCCCTTTCCGGCGGACAGCGGCAGCGGGTGGCGCTGGCGCGCTGCCTGGTGACGTCGCCCGATGTGGTGCTGCTCGACGAGCCGCTCGCCAATCTCGACCAGCACCTGCGTAAATCGATGGAGGAGACCTTCCGCATCTTCCATGAGCGCTCCGGCGCAACGATGGTCTATGTTACGCACGACCAGTCGGAAGCGATGGCGCTGGCGACCGATGTTGCCGTGATGTCGGAGGGGCGGCTGGTGCAACTGGCGCCGCCGGCGGAAATCTATACCCGCCCGGAAGGCAGTGTTGTCGGCGGGCTGATCGGCCGCGGCTCGATCCTCAGGCTACCACTACCAGAGGGCGCGCCGAGGGCGCTGGAGTGGCCGATGCTCCGCCAGGCGATCGGCTCCACCGACAGCGGCCTTCGTCGCGACGTGCTGGTGCGGCCCGAGCATGTGCGGCTCACCGCCGACGGCATCGCGCTCGAGGTCAAGGCTTGCGTCTACGAGGGCGAACGCTTTGCGCTGACGCTGGCGCTGCCGGACGGGCAGGCACTGAAGGCCTATGGCGGCACGGCCATTCCTGTTGGACAGAAAGCGACCTTCGCGATTGCCAGCAGCTGGCGGCTTTGAGGGCATAGGATAAGCGCCGATCGCGACCGACGGTCGGCAGCATCTGCGCCGGGTCGACAGGCAGGCAGAAACATCAATCGCAACGCGGTCTGTCGAGCTCCACCTTGAACTGTCTTGGTCCGACCAGCCCCGGCTCTGCCGGCAGGCCGACGATGTGGGCGATGACGGTGCATTTGCCGGCGACCACCGTATAGCGGTCGCGCCCCTGGCTGATGATCTTGTCGATCGGATATTTCGGCACTGCTGCGGCAACGGCGCTGATGATCGCGGTCAGTTCGTTGGCGCGCTGATAGTTCGGCGCAAGGGCGGCATGGGAAGCGCCGGCGCCGAGAAGCGCGACAGCCGAAAGGGCCAGGGCTCTGATCTGCATGCGCGGCTCCTGTTGCAGCAGCAGTCCACGGAGCCCGGCGGTGTTCAAGTCGGGTTACCTTTGCGCCTGGCGACTTTGACGCAGTCGGCTTGCGCAACCGCGGCTCGAAATAAACTATATAGTTAAATAAAACTGGTTGCTAAAAACAACTGGTATGGCATAGTGGCTGCATCACGACGGGGCGGCAATCATGCCGTGCGAGCCGATGGGAGGAAGCGATGAAACTTTATCAGGGCATGGGACCGAATTCGTACCGGGTGCGTATCTTCATGGCGGAGAAGGGCATCGAATTGCCGATGGTGGACGTCGATTTCGCCAAGGCGGAGCACAGGGGGGCCGAGTTCCTCGCGCTCAATTCGCTTGGCCAGATCCCGGTGCTGGAACTGGATGACGGCACCGTCATCACCGAGAGCGTCGCCATCTGCCGCTATCTCGAGGAGACGCACCGCGAACCGCAGCTTTTCGGCAGCGACGCCGTCAGCGGTGCCAAAGTGGAAATGTGGAACCGGCGGGCCGAGCTGGTGATTTTTGGCACCATCGGCAATGTCGCGCTGCATTCCGATGCTTTCTTCAAGGACCGCCTGAGGCAGTTTCCCGCCTTCGCCGAGACCGAGCGGCAGGCGGTGCCGAGGAAATGGGGTTGGCTCGACCGGGAGCTTGCCGATGGCCGGCCGTTCCTTGCCGGCGACAAGTTCTCGATCGCGGACATCACCGCCGGCGTCTGCGCCTGGCTTGGCGACGTCTTCGGCATGGAGGTGCCGGGAGATCTCAGGAATGTCCAGCGCTGGCTGGAAAGGGTGCGGGCGCGGCCGAGCTTTGAGGCTTAGACCGCCCGTCGAGGGACGGGGTTATCGCGGTGATCCGCCCCTCATCCCCCTGCCGGGACCTTCTCCCCGCTGGCGGGGAGAAGGGACTTTGCGGCACCCGCCGAGACGCATTCCGCAAGAGGGATGGAATTGGACGTGCGGAGAATTGGAGGGGGCCGCACGCTCGGTTCTCCCTCTCCCCGCACGCGGGGAGAGGGCTGGGGTGAGGGGCAAATCTGGCCGCCATTTGGAGTGCGCCCCTGAGGGTGGACAGTGATCAGGCCGCTGTTTTGCCAGTCTGCCGGATGTGTTGATCCTCGAACTGCTGCGGGCTCAGATAGCCGAGCGCTGAATGAAGTCTGCGTGTGTTGTAAACCTCCTCGATGAAGTGGGGAAGGTGTTCGGTCACCTCTTCGAAAGTTTCATAGGCCATCGGGTACACCGCTTCGACCTTCAGCGTCTTCATGAAGCTTTCGGCTTTGGCATTGTCATAGGGATTCCCCCTGCGGCCCATTGAGCCGACGAGACCACCGCCAGCCAGTGCATCCCTGTAGACCTGAGCTGCGTATTGGGAACCGCGGTCGGAATGATGTATGCAGCCCGATGGCGGCCGCCGACGCTCTATCGCTGCCTTTAATGCTGCAACCGTCAGACGCGCGTCGATACTCCGATTGACGGCGTAACCGACGATCAACCGTGACCAGGCATCGAGGATGACCGCGACATAGATGAAGCGGGTTGGCAGCGCGACGTAAGTGATGTCGGAAACCCAGAGCTGGTTGGGGCCGGTCGGCACGATGTCCTTCGCCAGGTTCGGGAAGATCAGGCCATCATGATTGCTGTCGGTGGTGGCGACGAACCTGCGGCGAATCTTCGGATGCAGATCGTGTTGACGCATTAACCGTCTGATCTTCTTGTGGTTGATGACCAAACCCTGCTGGCGTAGCGCGGCACCAACGCGACGGTAGCCGTAGAATTCAAATTCATCGCAGATGGCAAACATCGCCTCGACGATAGAGGTATCGTCGACAGGCATTTCCGGGCGGTCATAATAGGTCGAGCGTGCGATACCCATCAGCTCGCATCCTTCGGCGACGGAGATACCAGCGGGCCGGTGATGGCGGATGTAGCTCCGCTTCTCGGCCGCGGTGCGTTTTTCAGAGCCCCCTTTAGAAACTCCAGTTCCAGCGCCTGTTTGCCAACGAGGCGTTCAAGCGCTGCAATCCGGGCCGTATTCCTGAATAAGGTCGGCGGCCTGAGCGTCGTCGTCGAACGCACCTTGCTCATACTTGCTCACCCAAATCCGGATCAAGTTGCGCGACACGTCGTGGCGCTTTGACAGGCCATGCAAGGTCTCGCCCGCGACAAACTCCTGCGCGACCTGCCGTTTGAATTCCATACTGTGAATGCGATGTTTTGCCATGGGTTCCACTTTCGGAAACCCGGCCAGCCCGGTCAATTCATCATGCCTATCTGTCCACCCTCAGGGGCGCACTCCAATTTGCAGTTCACGTTTGCCCCCGATTGGCACTTGTATTGGCCGATCCGCCCTGTCGACATAGAGTGGGAAGAGATGCGCCGCGCCGTTTCGGTCCATTGAAGCAAGAAGAGGGTGGCGCCGGCTCGATCCGAGGCAAATGGCGGTTGCCTATGTGGAAATGTAGCAAGTCATTGATAAAAAGAATTAATTTGGTCGCCACGACGAACTGGGCGAAGGACTGAAATCCCACTCGAACGGCAAATGACAAATCATGTGTGGAAAGTGGCATCAGCCTTTTCTCTTGCCTTCTCCGTGGCTTTTTTCAATTCCTAAAATAACAGCTGCCCGATTCGCCCCGATCCGTTGTTTTGGCGGCGTTCGCCCTAGGAGACAAAGCCATGAACGATTTCAAGAAGCCCACGATCACCGAAATGCGCCCGAAGATCACCGTCATCGGTGTCGGCGGCGGCGGCGGCAATGCCATCAACAACATGATCACCGAAGGGCTCCAGGGGGTCGATTTCATCGTGGCGAATACGGACGCCCAGGCACTGGCGATGTCGAAGGCGTCGCGGTTGATCCAGCTCGGTGCGCATGTGACCGAGGGCCTTGGTGCAGGTTCGCTGCCGGAAGTCGGGCGCGCGGCGGCGGAAGAATCGATCGACGAGATCATGGATCACCTCGGCGGCACGCATATGTGTTTCGTCACCGCCGGCATGGGCGGCGGCACCGGCACCGGTGCTGCGCCGGTGATCGCGGCGGCAGCCCGCAAGGCCGGCATCCTGACGGTCGGCGTCGTCACCAAGCCGTTCAGCTTCGAAGGCAAGCGCCGCATGCAGATGGCTGAAGAGGGTGTCGAGCGCCTGCGCGAAGCGGCCGACACCGTTATCGTCATCCCCAACCAGAACCTCTTCCGCATCGCCGACGCCAAGACCACCTTTGCCGATGCCTTCGTGATCGCCGACCGCGTGCTCTATTCCGGCGTCGGCTGCATCACCGACCTGATCGTCAAGGAAGGCCTGATCAACCTCGACTTCGCCGACGTGAAATCCGTCATGAAGGGCATGGGCCGGGCGATGATGGGTACCGGCGAGGCGACCGGCGAGGGCCGCGCGCTGATGGCGGCGGAAGCGGCGATCGCCAACCCGCTGCTCGACGAAGTGTCGATGCGCGGCGCCAAGGGCGTGCTGATCTCGATCTCCGGCGGCATGGACATGACGTTGTTCGAAGTCGACGAAGCGGCCACCCGCATTCGCGAGGAAGTCTATGACGAGGCCGACATCGTCGTCGGCTCGATCTTCGACCGCACGCTCGACGGCACCTTCCGCGTGTCGGTGGTGGCAACCGGCCTCGACAGCCAGCGCAACGCGGCAGACCCGGCAAGTGCTGCGGCGAACGCCGGCCAGCCCGGCCAGCCCGGCCAGGCGCCGACCCGCACGCTGCAGTAACGGCTCGGCCTCACGCGCTGCCAGGTTCCTGGCGGCATCGAAGCCTTCTGCCTTTCTTTGAAAATCCTCCCGTGCGATGACAGCCGCCCGGGGGGATTTTTCGTATGGACGAGAGGGGCATGATGGACGCGGAACGAGACGGTCAGGCGGGTTTGCCCGACAACGACGCCACGGCCGCCCAGCGCGTGCGGGCGGTTCGCACGGCCGAAACGATCCTGAACGAGCGCTATCCAGGCGCGCTGTTTGCCATCGTTGCCGGCTCGATCCTGCGCGGCGAGGGCACGCCATCCTCCGATATCGATCTGGTGGTGCTGCACGAACACTTGAGCAATGCCTGGCGCGAGAGCTTCATCGCCGGCGGATTTCCGGTCGAGGCTTTCGTCCACGATTTCGAGACGCTGAACTGGTTTGTCGATCAGGATCTTGCCAGCGGCTATCCCGTGCTGCTCGACATGGTCGCAGGCGGAACAGTTGTCGGCCGGGACATCGATCGCGGCCTGGCCCTCCAGAACGAGGCAAAGGCCAGGCTTTCATGCGGGCCGGGTCCGCTCAAGGCGGAGCGGCGGGACATGCTTCGCTACCAGATCACCGACCTGCTTGACGACCTCAGGGATAGGCGGCCGACGGCGGAAATGCGGGCGATCGCCGCGGCCCTCCACCAGCCGCTATGCGACCTGGCGCTGCTCGGGCGCGGCCACTGGTCGGGCAAGGGCAAATGGCTGCCGCGGCTCCTCCAGCGTCTTGACCCCGCGCTGGCGCAGCGCTTCGACGACGCTTTCCGGTTGGCTGGCGAGGCGCAGCCAGATGTGCTGGTGACTCTGGCGCAGGACGAGCTCGAGCGCCAGGGTGGGCCGCTGTTTGACGGTGATCGCCGCGATGCGCCGCAGACTGCACGGCGGCAGGGTGGGCTTTCGGGCTAGAGCATCTCCAGGAAAAGTGCGAAGCGGTTTTCCGCCAGGAAATGCCGTGGCACGGCGCGCCGCGATTTCCAGGGTGCGCTTCAAGCTCGTGTATTAGCAGCATGTCGCTGCGCACGTTTGCGCGACAAGCGTTATGTCTCGGCGGCGGCCGCTTCGGGATCGATCGGCTTTTTCGCCAGCCTCGCATTCGCCGCAGCCACATCGGCGTCGCTCAGGCCACCGGGGCCGGAGCGCACGGTGACGGCATTGGAGGCGAGGCTGAGGCCGGCCTCGCGCAGCGCGGGCAGCAGCCGTTTCATCGCCTCGCGCTGCAGGATGCTGGGGTTGCCCGGCCGGGCGGTGAATTTCAGCCGCACGACCAGCGAGTTTTCGGTGACGTCCTGGATGCCCTGCATCTTCAAGGGTACCAGGAACTCCGGCCCGAACTCCTCGTCCTCCAGCATGGCAAGGCCAACCTTCTTGATGGTCTTGCGGATTATTTCCGGATCGTCCTCGCGCTCGAATTTCAGCTCGAACTTCACCGTGCTCCAGTCGCGGCTGTAGTTGGTGACGGCCTGAAGCTGGCCATAGGGAATGGTGTGGATCTGGCCGTTCTGGTGGCGCAGGCGCAGCGAGCGGAGCGAAATGCGCTCGACCGTTCCCTTGAGCTTGCCGGTGTCGACATATTCGCCGACGCGAAATGCGTCGTCGGCGATGAAGAAGATGCCGGATACCACATCCTTGACCAGCGTCTGCGAGCCGAAGGAAAGCGCCAGGCCAAGCACGCCGAAGCCGGCAAGCAGCGGCGCGATGTTAATGCCGAGCGCCGAAAGCACGACGAGGCTGGTGACGGCGAAGATACCGCCGAAGACGAGATTGCGGATCAGCGGCAGGATGGTCGAAAGCCGGCTTGTCTGATGGATCTGCGCCTCCTCCTCGGTCTCGCCGGGCATGGAGACGCGGGCGGTGGGCGCAAAGGCCTCAAAACTGCGCCAGAGGAAGCTGCAGATCACCCAGCTGGCGACGACGGCAAGGCTGACGCGCTCTAGAATGACGATCCAGTCGACGGCGGCGGTGGTATCGCCCTGGATCATGATCGGCCTCCACAGCACGATGATGATATGCAGCCCGATCAGCCACACGGCGCCGGCAAGGGCGGTCTGCACGCTGCCGGCGATGGCCAGGTGCAGCGGCGAGGAGGCGGGCGTGCGCCGGCGATCGGCGGCCGCACCCGCCAGCGAATGGATGCCGAAGGCGAGGATGGGAAGGCCGAGCAGGATGACCTGCGTCGTGCCGCCGGCAAAGCTCCACTGAGCGCTGTTGGGGCTGCCGGCGACGATGCAGCCCATGAGCCAGAGCGTCAGCGCACTCAGCGCATAGAACTCGGGAACGACGAATGCGATGGCGCGGCGGACGGCGCCGGGCGCTTCGCCGGCAAAGAGATTGCGGATATCGGTGCGGCCGGCGATGAACCAGTAGAGCTTCAGGAACGTCACTGCGGTGACGCCGATCAGAAACCAGCCCTCGATGGCGGCGGGCTCCAGGGCACGCTCGTTGGCGAAGCGCACGCTGGCGCCGACGACGGCACCGATGGCGCCATAGGCAACCAGCATGGCGAAATGGAAGCGTGGCCGGGCGATGGGCAGCAACCGCGTCTGCGGCCGCGACGGGGCGAAGAGAAAGCGGCCGCAGACCGCATAGGCGGCCGTGGTGACGGCGACGGTTACCAGCGCGCGGGCCAGCTCTTGCGAGGCAGTGCCGGCGGTGAGGAAGAACCTTAGCATCGCATGCGCGACGCCTGCGAAGATGACGAGATGGATGATGTCGAGACCCAGCCGCACCAGCGAAGCGCGCACGCGGTGCAGCACGTCGACGATGGCGAAATGGCTGCCGATGAGGCGGTGGAAGACAAAGCCGAGCAGGCCGGCGGCGGCGAGGCCGGCAAGAATGGCCGCCAGCGCCACCGAGGTGACCGAAAGGATAGACCGTCCCTCGGCGCGCACGCTGGCTGCGACATCGCCCATGACGGCAGCGATGGCCGAGGTGCCATTCAGGCCCATCTGCAGGCCATTGACGAAGCGAGCCGATAGTCCCTCGAGCGCGTCGTCGGCCGCGGGCGACTGGGGCTGAGGCGTTGTGGCGGCGGCTGTGGTGGCGTCGATCGGTGCCTTTGGTGCGGTGTCCGGCGCATCGCGCCATTCGACGGTGACCGGCCGGCCGGAAGCGGCTGCTGCCCGCAGCGTGCTTTCGATCTCCTCGCTTGGCTGACCATGGGTGAGAACGACGGTCACGGGGGCCGGCGGCGTCTGCGCCCGGGCGTAGAGCGGCGGAAGGAGCATGACGAGAAGGGCGAGCAGCGCAGGCAGGCGAGGCGACGTGGGCAGGAAAGACGCCATGAAATCCATCCGTGAAGCGCCGGGGCGTTGGATGCCGCAGCAGGTCGAACGGCCGCCCGCTCCGGTCGATCTTCCGTCGGCGGAGCAGGGCGGCTCGTTTATGAGGCTATTGTGAAATTTCTGTCCTGTCGACGGGCGGCGCCAGCACCGCCCTTTGCCGGTCACTTCGTGGTGTAGCCGCCATTGACGAGGATGGTCTGGCCGGTCATCCACCAGCCGTCGGAGACGAGGAAGCGGATGAAAGGCACGATGTCCTCGATATCGGTAAGGCCTGTGGTCGAGAACTTCGACAGCGCGGAAGCAGTCTTGTGATAGGCAACGGCATCGGCGCCTTCGGCAGGATAGAAGAAGGGCGTATCCATCGGCCCCGCGCCGATCGCCGTCACCGAGATGCCGCGATCGCCGAATTCCTTGGCGGCGGCGCGGGTGAAGTGTTCAACCGGCGCCTTGGTGCCGGCATAGGCGGCGTAAAACGGCGTGAAGGCGCCGAGCAGCGAGGTGACCAGCGTGCAGACCTTGCCGTTGTCGCTGACATTTTTGCCGGCTTCCTTCAGGAAGAAGAAGGCGGACTTGGAATTGACCGCGGTCATCTCGTCATACTCGGCCTCGGTGATGTCGACGAGCGGCTTCTTCACCACCTTGCCGACCGTGTTGACGGCGATATCGATGCCACCGAGCGCGGCCTTGGCATCGGCAAACAGCTTTTCCACCGCGCTGGCGCCGGTCAGGTCGGCCTGGAAGGCGAAGGCATTGGCACCAGCCGCCTTGATCGCAGCCACGGTCTCCTCGGAGGGGGCCTTAGTTGCGGCGCTGTTGTAATGGATGGCGACGGCGCGGGCGCCCTTTTCGGCAAAATCGCGCGCCAACAAACCGCCGAGGTTTTTCGCGCCGCCGGCGATGAGAACGGATTTACCTCTGATGCTGTGATCGGTCATGGCCAGAACCTTTTCGGTGCTTGAAGGCCGCCCGCTGCGGCCGTCTTTCCACCCGAAGCATATCGTCGGCATCTCTGTTATAAAGCCGCCGTCCGTGACATAACCTGTCAGGAATCTCGAACAATAAGCGGCTGACCATGGACCGGATCGAGCTTTTTCGCATTTTCACACGCGTCGTCGACTGCGCCAGCTTCACTCGCGCCGCCGACACGCTGGATATGCCGCGCTCGTCGGTGTCGGCGGCGGTGCAGGCGCTGGAAACCCGGGTGGGCACGCGGCTCCTGCATCGCACCACCCGCAAGGTTTCGCCGACCCAGGATGGGGCGGCCTTCTACGAGCGCTGCATGCGGCTGATCGCCGATGTCGACGAGACGGAAAACCTGTTTCGCCAGGGAGAGGACTGGCCGACCGGCCGGCTGCGCGTCGAGCTGCCGAGCCGGATCGGCCGGCTGATCGTCGCCCTGAACTCGCCAGCTTCCTCGAGCGATATCCCGGTATCGACGTCGACCTTGGCATGACCGACCGGGCGGTGAACCTGATCGAGGAAAGCGTCGATTGCGCGCTGCGGGTCGGGCCGCGCAGTGATTCCGCCCTGATCGCCCGGCCGATCGGTAACCTCAAGCTCGTCAATGTCGCAAGCCCGGCTATCTCACGCGCTATGGCACGCCCGAAAAACCGGAAGACCTGGCCCGGCATTTCGCCGTCAACTACGCGTCGCCCTCAACCGGCCGGGTGGAGGAGTGGGAGTGGATCGAAGGTGGCGAGACACGGACCGTGGCGATGGCCGGCCGCGTTACCGTCAACAGCGCCGAGGGCAGCATCGCCTGCTGCCTGGCGGATCTCGGCCTCATCCAGATCCCGGCCTATGACGTCAAGGCGCATCTGCAGGCCGGAGACCTCGTCGAGGTCATGCCCGGCCATTGCGCCGAGCCGATGCCGCTGGCGCTGCTCTACCCGCACCGCCAGCATCTTTCCCGTCGCTTCCAGGTGTTTGCCGAGTGGCTGGAGGGATTGATGCGGCCGTTGCTCGCCACCTGATGGGGTGCGTGGCGGCGAAGGCGGGCAGCCGCTGATTGCAAGGGTGGCGAGGCGCGTCGCGGGTTTTGCGGACAAGAGGAGGCGTCCGGTGCGGCGATGGCCCTTACTCATTCGGGCTTCGGACTGTCATGGATGGCCGATCCGCGCCTCTGCCTGGTGCCGGTTTCCAAGTGCCTCATGCCAGCGGATGACGTCAGATAATGCGGGGTGACCGCCGCCCGCGGATGGGGCAATATCAGCGATTACTCTTGTCATCCCCAGCGCGGTGCCTCACCGACAGTGGGCTTTCGCGCGGAGGCATTGTAAGAGCCTGCCGCGTCCAAACGGAGTTCGATCGTGAGCGTTGCCTTCACCAAGGAAGAAAGTGCCGAAACCGCGGCGGAAACCCTTTTGCCCGACCGCCCGGTTTCGCCGCATCCCAACCTTGTCACCGAAGCGGGCCTCAAGGTGCTGGAGCAGCAGCAGCGCGAAGCGCGCGCGGCCTATGATGCGACCAGCGGGATCGAAGACGTCAACGAGCGCCGGCGGCAGGCGGCCGGCCCCTTGCGCGACCTGCGCTATCTTGCCGAACGGCTGCGCACCGCCCAGCTCGTCGCCGCCCCGACCTCGACTGACATCGTCGCCTTCGGCAGCACCGTCACCTTCAGCCGCGACGACGGCCGGGTGCAGACCTATCGCATCGTCGGCGAGGACGAGGCGGACCCGAAGGCCGGATCGATTTCCTACGTTTCCCCGGTGGCCCGGATCCTCATGGGCAAGGGGGTCGGCGATGTGGCTGCCATGGGCGGACACGAGCTGGATATTACGGGGATTTCATAGGGCGGGCGTTTTGTCCGACGGCCATTTCCTCTCGATGCAACGGCGTCAGTCGGGCATTCTTGTGAATGTTCATTCGGTGCGATCCTGGAAAACTGAGGTGTGGTAACTCCAGTCTCCTAAATCTGCTCCAAATGGACAACCTCCTGAAAGTTCACAGCTAGAGGCGCTGGCTTGGCTGCTACTGGCCCGGGATGGGACGATGGCTATCAATCACGGCTATCGTGGAAAGAGAATTCGATATTATATTCAATCAACAAAGGCCTCGAAACAAACTGGTTTTGCCATGGCGCAAGAAAAACCTACAGTCATGCGGCGCACGGTCGTGCTCATCAAGATCGTATGGTCAGTGTCGATCATCGTCGCAGCGACAGCGGTGGGAGCTTCGACTGGCTGGGAGAACCATGGACTTGTCGGAGCGCTAGCTCTTGGATTCGTTGGCCTCTTTGTTGGCGGCTTCCTAAGTTCGCCTTCGCTGCTTTTGCAACTGATAACTTAATATCTCGCCGACGTTGAGCCACTTCACATCGGGGGTGTTTTTCAACGGTATCGGCCAAAAGCTGCCGCTGCCTTTCACCCGGCTACTCGACGGTCGGGGGCGAGCCACGCCGGGTCGTGAGCGGTTGAGTCAGTATCAAGAGCGCAATCTGTGTGGTAGTATTCCGCCACATCCGGAAGACTGATCCAAGCGGCGCATCAATGACGCCGTCCGGTTGCTCGCATTCGCTGCAATCACTGCCGTCACGTCGTCCTGCTCAGAAGCGTCATCGCTGAAATAATCAAGGTGCCGATTCTGAAAGCTCCGCCGATGTTGCCGGCCGTGCCCAAGGCGACCAAGGGCACAGTCCTACGTCTCTACAGTCCGATCGAACCTTTCTTCAGTATGGAATGGCCGCCGAGCGAGATCGAAATGGTGCAGTGCGCGTCCGCCCTCGGACGGAGCTGCCACGAGGGGAGGGTGTTGACATGCGTAGCATGAAATCGACCGCGATTGCATCGACCGCCATCATCACAATCCTGATGGGGTTTGGTGCGGCGAGCGCACAACAGATCACCGGCACACCGGGCAACCCGGATGCCACGACGACGGTCGACGGGCGATATCTCCCCAACCCCCCGCCGACATTCGGTGGTGCGATCGGGCTCAGCGCGAAAGACTCGAAGCCCTATTGGCCGCCGCAGATCGTGCCCCCAAAAGGCGCGCCGAACATCCTTTTGATCATGACCGACGACGCGGGCTACGGTGTCCCTGGTACCTTCGGCGGTGTTGTCCCCACGCCTGCATTGGACCGGATCGCGCAGGCGGGGCTCCGCTACACCCAGTTCAACTCGACGGCGCTCTGCTCGCCCTCGCGCGCGGCTCTGATTACCGGCCGCAATCATCACTCCGTGGGTTTCGGTGTGATCTCCGAGCAGGCCACCGGTTATCCAGGTTATGATTCCATCCTCGGTCTCGATAACGCCAGCGTCGGTGAAATCCTGAAAGACAACGGCTATGCGACGTCCTGGTTCGGCAAGAACCACAACACGCCGAGCTATCAGTACAGCTTGGCGGGCCCCTACGACCAATGGCCCTCTGGGATGGGTTTCGAATACTTCTATGGCTTCATGGGCGGCGAGACCGACCAGTGGACACCCTACCTGTTCCGCGATCACACACAGATTTTTCCATGGATCGGAAAGCCCGGCTACAACCTCACGACTGACATGGCGGATGAGGCGATCGGCTACATGCGACAACTCAGCGTCGTTGCGCCTGATAAGCCGTTCTTCCTCTATTACGTGCCGGGCGGCACCCACGCCCCCCATCATCCAACCCAGGAATGGGTCGATAAGTTCAAGGGCAAGTTCGACATGGGCTGGAATGCCATGCGCGACCAGATATTCGCCAATCAGAAGAAGCTGGGCGTCATTCCGGCGAACGCCCAACTGACGCCGTGGCCCAACGATCTGCCCAAGTGGGATACGCTCGACGCCGACAGCAAGAAGCTCTTCGCGCGCCAGGCGGAAGTCTATGCCGCCTATGTGGCCTACACCGACAATGAGATCGGACGGGTGATCCAGGCGGTGGACGATTTGGGCAAGCTCGACAATACGCTCGTCATCTACATCGAAGGCGACAATGGTACCAGTGCCGAAGGTTCCACCGTTGGCACGCCGTTCGACCTGGCCGCGATCGAAGGCATCAATGTTCCGGTCAAGGAACAGTTGAAATATTACGATGTCTGGGGTTCGGACAAGACCCAGCCGCACATGTCGGTGGCGTGGTCCTGGGCCTTCGACACCCCATTCAAGTGGACGAAGCAGGTGGCATCGCACTTTGGCGGCACCCGGCAAGGCATGGCCATGGCCTGGCCGGCCCGTATCAAGGATGCCGGTGGAATCCGCACACAATTCCACCATTTGATCGACATCGTCCCGACGATCCTCGAGGCGACCGGCATTCAGGCTCCCGTGATGGTCAACGGCGTGGCGCAGAAGCCGATTGAAGGCGTTTCCATGGCCTATAGCTGGGACAAGGAGAACGCCAATACTGCGTCTCGGCGTACGACGCAGTATTTCGAAATGCTGGCCAACCGCGCCATCTACCACGACGGCTGGATGGCATCCACAACGCCGCCGCTTGCGCCGTGGTTGCTCGGTTTGGGTAAGATGCCCGAAGTGGTCAATGGCTACACCTGGGAACTCTACAATCTCAACGAGGACTATTCGCAGAACAACGACCTCGCGGCCAAGATGCCTGACAAGCTTCAGGAGTTGAAGGAACTGTTCCTCGTCGAGGCGGCGAAGTATGGTGTGTTTCCGCTCGACAACGACTTTCTCCAGCGCGTTCTCGCACCCCGCCCGAGTGCCACGGCCGGAAAAACCTTGTTTACGTACTCAGGCGAAATATCCGGTCTTCCATCCGGAAACGCGCCCGACATCGTCAATAAAAGCTACACTGTCACGGCTGAGGTAGACGTGCCGCAAGGCGGCGGCGATGGCATGCTGGTCACCCAAGGCGGTCGCTTCGGCGGGTACGGGCTCTACCTGCTGAAGGGCAAGCCGGTCTTCCTTTACAACCTTCTGGCACTGGAAAAATTCCGTTGGGAAGGCCAGGACGCGCTCACTCCGGGCAAGCATACCATCGTCTTTACCTTCAAATACGATGGTGGCGGCCCCGGCAAGGGCGGCAGCGGAGTCCTGAACGTCGACGGCAAAGAAGTCGCCAGTCAAAAGGTCGCAAACACCGTGCCCTTCCTCATGACGATTGACGAGACCTTCGATGTCGGCGTCGATACCCGCACTGGCGTCGAGGACGGGGATTACCAGGTGCCATTTCAGTTCACGGGAACCATCGACAAGCTGTCGGTGCAACTGAACTAAGCAAGGGCCGGTTCGTCCGTCTGCGCCCCAAGAGGCGTCTCGTACATCCGTGCCGGCAGGGAGGATGAAATGACAGATGTTCAATTTAGTGGGCTTCAGGGCGAAACGGTCACCCTTTCAACCGACCTTTTGGAGATGTTGGGAACTCGGTGTCGCGGGAACGTGTGTTTGGCCGGCCAGGCTGGTTACGACGAGGCCAGGACAATCTGGAACGCCATGATCGATCGGCGGCCTGGGGCTGTGGTGCGCTGCCATGGCGCAGGAGATGTCGTAAAGGCGGTGCAGTTTGCCCGCGACAACGGATTGCTCCTCTCTGTACGCGGTGGCGGTCACAACATATCCGGCAATGCCGTCTGCGAAGGCGGACTTTTGATCGATCTTTCGCCGATGCGTTCTGTCCGGGTCGATGACAAGGCACGCACCGCGAGGGTCGAGCCTGGCGCGACGCTCGGAGAGTTCGACAAAGAGGCGCAGGCGTTCGGTCTTGCCACCCCGCTCGGTATCAACTCAACCACAGGGGTGGCCGGTCTCACGCTTGGGGGTGGTTTCGGGTGGCTCAGTCGCAAATACGGATTCACGGTAGACAATCTGATTTCGGCCGATGTGGTGACCGCCGACGGCGAGCTTGTCCATGCAAACACAACGGAAAATCCGGACCTATTCTGGGCTCTTCGCGGCGGCGGTGGAAATTTTGGCGTGGTCACGTCGTTCGAGTTCAAGCTGCATCCGGTCGGTCCCGATCTGGTATCCGGGCTGATCGTTCATCCGTTTGCCCACGCCCGTGAACTTCTTGCGGGGTATCGCCGCGTGGCGGCCGCTGCGTCCGACGATCTTACCATTTGGGTGGTCCTGCGTAAGGCGCCGCCATTGCCGTTCCTGCCCGAAGAGGTGCACGGCAAGGAAATCCTCGTCTTCGCCGTCTGCTATGCCGGTGAGCCGAGCAGAGCCGAGGAGGCACTTGAACCACTGCGTTCGCTTGGCGAACCGATCGCCGACGTCGTCGGCGTGCAGCCATATTCCGCATGGCAGACGGCATTCGATCCGCTTCTCACGCCAGGGGCATTCAACTATTGGAAGTCGCACAATTTCACGGCCCTGAGCGACGGGTTGTTTGAGATCCTGAGCGAACATATAGGGACGTTGCCGACTGATGAATGTGAAATCTTCATCGGGCAGCTCGGTGGTGCCAGCAGCCGCGTGGCACCCGACGCGACCGCCTATCCGCATCGCGAGGCCAAGTTTGTCATGAACGTTCACACCAGGTGGCGTGACCAGGCCGACGAACAACCCTCCATCGATTGGGCGCGGGCAATCTTTGCCGCGGCTGCGCCACATGCGACAGGTGGCGTCTACGTCAACTTCATGCCGGAGGATGAAACCGAAAGGGTCGCCCAGGCCTATGGTGGCAACCATGCACGGCTGGCGGCGCTTAAAGCCAAGTACGATCCTGGCAATCTCTTCCGGCTCAACCAGAATATCCAGCCAGAACGAAAATCGGGCTAACGCGGCAAAAGCTTTCATGCAGCGAGGAATTCGCGCGGTGCCTAGGAACGCCAACGTGCCGGCGCTCGGCACGTTGGCCATGCGCCCACCGCCGTCAGGCTTGGGACCGCGAATAGACCAGCTCGACACCGGCGCGGAAACAACGCTGGGCCATGGCTGCTGCATCAAGCAGCGGGCAGAAATCCATCCGCTTCATTTGCTGTATTCCGGCGGTTTCTCATGCGGTCGCCTTTGTCGGCACGAAAAAACTCTTGGTTTTCGCCTTCACGGTGGTCTTCGGTTGTTTCGAAGACACGCAGGCGTGTGCTTTCCACATCACTGACCGTTCGCTGGACAACAAGCGTTGGGGGCCACTCAGGAGAGGCTCCCGCACCTGCCGGGAAATCGCCCTCGACATTTGCGCTTCAATGCCTAATCTCCGCGGCAATTCAGTTATGGAATTGCTTGATGTCCCTTCGACTTGCCACCTTCAATATTGAAAATCTCATGAGCCGCTTCGATTTTTCCGGCTTCCGCAATCAGCTCAAGCAGGACCGGGTGCTCAGACTCTTCGAGGTGAAGAGCGAGGCGGAGTATCAGCGGCTGGAGGAGGCGCGGACGATCGCGCATACGGATGATACGCGGCAGATGTCGGCGCTGGCGATTGCCGATTGCGATGCGGATATTCTGTGTTTGCAGGAGGCCGACAACATGGCGTCGCTGCAGGCGTTTGAGTACAACTATCTCTTCCGCATGGTCGGCAACGGCTATCGCCAGAAATACCTGATCGAGGGCAATGATTCGCGCGGGATCGACGTGGCGGTGCTGATGCGCGAGGAAACGCGCGATGGCCAGCCGATCGAGTGCCTCGAGGTGAAGAGCCATGCGGGGCTGACCTATGCGGATCTCGATATCTTCAACGATGCGCTCGCTGCCTCCAGCCGGCCGAACGACCGGATCTTCAAGCGTGATTGCCTGGAACTGGACCTGCGGATCGGCGGGCGGCCGCTGACGCTTTATGTCGTGCATTTCAAATCCATGGGGCCGGCACGCGACGGGCTCGACGGGCGCCAGGCGACGATGCCGGTGCGGGTGGCCGAGGCCAAGGCCGTGCGCCATATCATCGAAAGCCGCTTTGGTCGCGGGCATACGGCTGACAAGATGTTCGCGATCTGCGGCGACATGAATGATTATCAGGAGAAGGTCGACATCCTTGGCGACCGGCGCAACGGCTACGAGTTCGTGCCGCGCGAGGAGGAGGAAAGCGCGCTCGATGTGCTGACTGCAGACGGTTTTGTCGAAAACCCGATGCTGCGCCGGCCGGTGCTCGACCGCTGGACGCTGTTTCACAGCCGCGGGCCGCAGGAGCGGCACCTCTGCCAGCTCGACTATATCTGGCTGTCGCCGGCGCTCGCGCAGCGCAATGCAGCCCAAGTGCCGGAAATCATCCGCGGCGGCCAGCCCTTCCGCACGATCTTTCCGCCGGGGCAGGAGGTGGAGCGCTATCCGCGCACCGGCTGGGACCGGCCGAAGGCATCGGACCATTGCCCCGTGGCCATGACACTGGACGTGTGACGATGGATACTCTCGAAAGCAACCTTGCCCACTGGCCCGAAGAAGGCGAGATCCTGCCGATCTCAGGCGTCGATATCCGGGTGAAGGAGGGCCCGCATCCCTTCCATCTCGATCAGGTGGATACCGCGCAGGAAAACTGGCGGGCGGAGATCGCCGCTAACCCGCATCTCTTCGACGGGCAGATGGTGCTGCAGCGGGCGCTCCGGATCGAGGACGGCCGCGTGGTCGGCGAGGGGCATGTGGTGCCCTATTCGACCTTTCTGTGGTGGCGCAAGACCCGCGCGGACGCCGCCTTCCACCTGTTCGCCATGCCGGTGATCGTGTCGTCCGATGGTGCCCTGATCCTGGTGCGCATGGGATCGCACACGGCCAATCCGGCCCGGGTCTACAGCCCCTCGGGCTCGCTGGAGCCTGATGACGTGGTCGACGGCCGCTGCGACATTCCAGGCAATATCCGCCGCGAGGCGCTGGAGGAAACCGGCATCGACCTCGATGCCGCGACTGCCGAACCCGGCTATCACGTGCTGCACATGGGGCGGGCGGTGACGGTGTTCCGGCTCTACCGGGTGGCGGAAACGGCGGAAGCGCTGGTTGCAAGGGTGGCCGCCCATATCGCCGGCGATCCCGAGCCGGAGATCGACGAGGCGATCGCCATCTGGGGGCCGGATCCGGGTGCGCACAACTATCCGCCGTTCATTTTGCCGATCCTCACCTGGCTGTTTGACGGAAAGCGGTGACGATGTCTCGGGGGCATGGCCATTGCGCTGTGCGGCGGCGGAGCGCGTCGTCTTTGAGATGTGGTCAACCGGTGCGCGGAGCGGCCCTGTTCGTCGGCAGGCGGCGAACGGCGGCGCTATCCATGGGCGGCGCGCGGCTGCTTGGCGTATGCCGGAAAATGGCAGGGGCTGATTCAAACGGTCGGCGTTGGCTTTTCGGCGAACGATCGGCGCAACCGTCAACCGTGCGGAATTGAGACGCTCACAGCGATCGACCCAAGACTTCCATTCTGTGCTGCTTTGTCCCGATGGGGACCGGCCCTGCGGTGCGCACCATCTCGAAGCCCTGGCCTTCCCAGAAGCGAAGGCCCTGTTCATTCTCTGCGAAGACGGCGAGCTCCACGCGGTCCGCGCCTTGTGTCTTCAGCCAGCTGAAGAAGTCGTCGCAGAGTGTTTTCGCCGCGCCGTGCCGGCGAAAGGCCGGATCGATCATCAGCAAGGCGATCCACCAGGACTTCTCCTGCGGATAATTGCGGTCGCAGGCGAGCATGCCGATGAGGTTCCCGGCGCCCGATTTCAATCCGAAGACGAACTTGTCGGCCTCGGTTCTGCCCGGCGGAAAGCTTTGAAATTCTTCGATCGCCACGGTTGCATCCGGTGGATGGCCGCGCTCCAAAACCACATAGTCCTGACAGTTCTGGTAAAGCGGCATCAGTCGCGGTGCATCCGCTTCAATCAGCCCTTCGATCTCAAAACCGGAGAGCGAGATCGGGAATGTCGTGGTCTTATCCATGGCCGGCACATTACATGGCAAAGCTATCGGTACAATCCGCATTGTGGCGGTGCGGCGGCGCCTGCACATCGGTCGTCAGGGAGGACACGGCGTCACGGTCGATAATGTCGATCGTGCCTCTTTTTGGCGTTTCGGACCCAATGCCGAAGAATGATCGTGGCTAGGCAGGCGGCTGCGGCCGGATAGATCGCGGGCCACTGGAACAGCAGTGCGACGATGGCACCCACGTAGCTGGCGAATGCACAATAGATGACGATGGAAAACGACCCGGCATAAAACGAGGTGATGCGGCGATAGTCCTGCAGGAATTCCGCCAATCCCCTGGCGAACGGCGACAAAAGCCCCCGAGACGGTGGGCGTTCGACGCCGCGCCGCGCCTCCATCTCCCTGAGCTTGTTGAGTAGCCGCTTTGTTGTGCTGGGCATTTGTCGATGTTGATGGGCGTCGTGACAGGATTTCATCCGAGATTATCGCAAGAGCAGTTTCGGCAAGGTAAAGGCAACTCTTCCGCGTAGCCGCATTCAATGCGTATCCGACCCCGATGGTGCCCAATGGTCGGGCGTTGGCTCGGATCACCAAAATCCTATAGCCGTAAAGCATGAAGACACTCGCTTGCCTCATCCTATCCGCCGCATTGGCGTTTGCTTCCAGCCTGATCATCGCGGGGTTGTTTCTACCCGTCTACGGCATTTTCGAGGGCGGGACGCACAACTGCCTGAATGACGGTTTGCGGGCGTGTGTCTCCATCATCCCGCTGAGCGCGCTGATTTACGGACCGTTGTTTGTCTTCGCCGGCGTCGTGGTCGGGACGCCCATTTTCATGACGATGCTCGCATCGCGCGGTTGATTGCTGTGGTTGGGTGCGCAGATATGCAGTCAGCAGCGCTCGCCAGATGCGGGGTCCGGGCTGGTGGGCATGATGTCGCGTTGCTGGTGCAGCGCCGCTGGCAGGGGCGCGAGACGGAAGGCCGACATGTGCCGACCCATCCGCACGCCGGCGTCAGGCCTCGATCTTGCGCGCTATTGCGATCTTCGGGTTGCGGAAGCCCATGGCGATCCAGGCCCAGAGAAGCTTGGCGTAGAAGGATACGGTGTGGGTCTTCAGGTTGGGGATGTCCTTGGGCAGCCAGGAAGCGTCGGGCAGGTCGCCGACCATGGTGCGCAGCTCGGCCTTCGGCCGCGTCTCGGCCGGCCAGAGGTGCAGATAGAGGCTGAGCCAGTGCGCGCCCTTCATTTCCAAAAACATCGGCGTGTTGCAGCAGGTGGCGACGACGCGGCGTGAGCCCGCACCCTCTGACAGCCGGAATTCGCTGAGGTTCTCCTCGCCGGAGACAATCGTGATCCGGTCCTTGCGGTATTCGGCGCTGGGGGTGGCCTCATAGGAAGTCAGGATGTTGCGGGCGCCGGGCAGGGCGCCAAGGCGGGCGGCGGCCGCCCTGCAGCTGTCGCAAAGGCATTCGGAAACAAGGATCGGCGCTCCCTGCACTTTCAGCCGTGTCTGTCCGCAGGCGCATCCGATATGGGTGGTATCGCTCATGTCGCATCCTCCTCAAGTGACGTGAAACAGGTGCCGGATGTACCGGTCGAGATGGTCGAGGCTTTCGCGCGCAAGCTCGGGGTCGTTGCCGGCCTTGGCGAGCACGAAGCCGCCCTGGATGACGGCCTGCGTGTGCCGGGCCAGGCTTTCGGCCGTCCAGGCGTCGACAATGCCGCGGTCGCTGCGTGCGGCCTCGATGTCGGCTTCGAGCGTGGCGGTATGACCGAAGATGCTGCGGGCGCAAGCCTCGCGAATGTCGGGCGCGCTGGCATAGACCTCCTGCGCCAGCGTGCCGACCAGACAGGTGAACTCGGTGATTTCACCGAGGATGATCGCCTTGCGGAAGGCGACGTAGGCGAGAACGCGCGCCAGCGGATCGGGCGGTCCGTGATAGGGGGCGGCGGCGAAAAAGTCGGTCGTCGTTTCCGCCCAGTAATCGGCCGCAGCGACGCCGAGCGCGTCCTTGCTGGCGAAATGGTGGAAGAACGCGCCCTTGGTGACGTCAGCCGCACGGCAGAGGTCGTCGACGCTGGTGGCCGCAAAGCCTTTTGCGCGAATGACATCGCGCGCCGCATCGAGAAGCCGGATCCGTGCGTTGCCGCGTTCGGGTGATTGCTTTGTTGGTCTGGGCATTTAACCAACATACCATACGGTCGGTATGTGTCAATGGCGGGATTTTTTGGTAACTGGGCGATAGGAGCGATCCCGAGCGGCTATGAGGGTGATTTTCGTGTCATTGCATTGACGAAGGCCGGAATGGGACGCGACACGGGGTACCTCACGGGCCCGGATCATGATGGGCAAATGCCTGAATTTATTCAAGGAATTGCGCGCGCTATTTAACGCAACGCAACATCTCCATGCGGCCCCGGTTTTGGCGCAACGCGCCATAACGGTTTGGCGCCGGAGCGATGGCGAAGGGCGGGTAATGCGAGGGGATGGTTCGCGACCATCAGTCGGCGGCAGTGTCGGCGATGGGAAGCCCAAGGTCCTGCCATTGCTCGCGCGGGATGGCATCGCCGACCTTGAAGTCGAAGCCGACCACTGTCGTTCGATCCGGCGTGACCGAGCAGGAATAGGCGATGCGCCACCATTGCCGTTTGCTGCGAAACGCTCCGCCATTGGTCTTCAGCGTTTCCCCGGAGAACTTCACGCCCGACAGGGCATAGGCGACGAGGTAATCCGGATCGAGGTCGGCCTTCCAGCGGTGGACCTGTTCCATCGCTTCGAGATTGCAGAGCTGCACCACGCGCTCTTCGGGCGCCAGCTGCGCCAGACCCTTACGCGCCTGGCGGCTACGCGGCGAGGCGAGGATGCCGGCGGAATAGAGGTTTTGGGCGTGCACCATGCCTGGGGCCTGCGGCGCGGGCTGGTTGCCGCGGGGGCGCTCGTCGGTCGTCTTGGCCGGCGTCTTCAGATTTTCGCGCTGCGGTTCTGGCACCGGCAGGCTCGCTTCCGACGCGGGCACGGCAGGTTTCGGCTTTTCCGGCACGCCGGCCAGGATTTCGACCTCGATGCTGTCTACGGCGCCCGGCGGGGGCATCAGCTTCGGCGGCAGGCGCGAGAATGCGGCGAAGGCGAAGGCATGCAGCACCAGCGCAAGCGCCAAGGCCCACCAGATCGTCGTGTCATCCGCCCGTCGCATCGTTTGCTGCATGCGCTACTGCCCGCTCCTTAAATCCTATTCGATTTAAGGATAAAAACATGCAGCCATTCAAAGTGCTACAGCGACCTTTGCGCGTCTAATAGATGCGCGGCGCTGTAGATCACGTCGTTCAAGATCGGTTTGCTGCGTTGTGTTTTGAAGTGTTGCCCGTTTCGACGGGGTCGCAGAAGCGCTCTACCTCTTTGTTCTTAGCTTTTCCTGACGGAAATCCGCTTCGCACTTTTCCTGGAAGTGCTTTGGCTTCTCGCCCTATGCACGTCGTGACGCGGAAGCGCGGGACATTTTCGGGCGCCATGCATGAGATCAGCACCAAATCCGCGGCACGGTCGCGCATTGGCGGCCGCGGCGATCACTTTTCCGGCACCGGCAGGGGCGTTCTTGCGCAGTCGTGCCGCTGACGGGTGTCCCATGCGGTCAACGGCGGCCTTGTTTTCGGCCCAGTGGCGAGGGGGATCGGATAACGATGGGTGTGGTGCACGATGGCGTTTTTGCGCTTGCCGCCCGGGCGATGACATTGCAAGTTCGTGGCCGGACTATATTCGCAAGGGGGAATAAATGCCGCTCAGCTACGCGATCTACGATGTCTTCACGCAGAACCGGCTGGAGGGCAATCCGCTGGCCGTCGTCTTCGGGGCGGATGCACTCGACGATCAGGCGATGCAGACGATCGCGCAGGAGTTCAACCTTTCGGAGACGGTGTTCATCCGCCGGCCGGGCGGGGCGGCGCATACGGCGCGGCTGCGCATCTTCACGCCGGGGCGCGAGCTTCCCTTTGCCGGGCATCCGACCGTAGGTGCTGCGGTGGCGATCGCCGAAAGAGCCCACGGCATGGCTGAGGAGAGCGCCGATCTCGTGCAGGTACTGGAGGAGAAGGTGGGGCCGGTGCGCTGCGCCGTGCGCATCAAGCCGGGCGAGGCGAGCTTTGCCGAATTCGACCTGCCGCGCAGATCGACCCGGCTCGACGCCCGCTTCGACAAGCAGGCGCTTGCCGACGCGCTGAGCCTGAAGACCTCGCAGATCGGCTTCGAGAACCATGCGCCGTCCTTCTGGAGCGCCGGCGTTCCCTTCGTCATGGTGCCGCTGCACGATGTATCCGCGGCCGCTACCGTCGAATTCGACCCGCAGCGCTGGGAGCATCTGGCGCCGCTTGCCGAAGGACGCCTAGCGTCTGCCTATCTCTATTGTCGCGGCGGCATCAACCACACGGCGCGGTTCCACACCCGCATGTTCAGGCCCGAGATGGGCCTTGCCGAGGACCCGGCAACGGGTGCGGCGGCGGCAGCACTTTCCGGTGCCATCCACCACTTCGACCAGCTGGTCGATGGCCACCACCCCTTTCTGATCGAGCAAGGGGTGGAGATGGGGCGGCCGTCCTTCATCCACCTGCATCTCGATGTGGCGGGCGGCCAGATCAACACGGCGCGCATCGGCGGCCATGCAGTGAAGATCGCCGCCGGCGAGCTGCTGCTTTAAGGGAGCATGGCGCAGGGGCGGATGTCAGGGCGCTTGTAGCGTGCCGCGATCCCTGGGGTTGGCCAGTCGGACTTTAGGCGTGTCGCTACCCGCAAACCGGCTGCACGCTTTTGCGCGACATGCGCTTGGGTTCTTGTCCTCGATGTATTTAGCCTGATGCATGTCGTCGTCCCGAGGCCGCGATATGCTTTGGGAGGCATGCATTCGCCACAGACGCGGCGTTCAAGGTCGGGCAGGGGAAAAGACGGCGTGTTGTTTCAGAGGCTTATGGTGGGTGCATCCAACGCAGTTGGCGAGAAGGGCGGCAGATCCTGTGGAAAAAGCCTGTTTTCCGCCCGTCTGAAATTTTTTCCCAAGAATTTTACAAAGGACGCTAGACAAGCCGAAAGAACGCCTTTATACGCCCCTCCAGACCGCAGCGACAAACACCGAAGCGGTCCGGATGGGTGATTAGCTCAGTTGGTAGAGCAGCTGACTCTTAATCAGCGGGTCCACGGTTCGAGCCCGTGATCACCCACCAAAACTTCCTTAAGCCGCTGATTTATTTCCAAAATTCCTGCTCTGTAAGAAGTTGCCGGTTTCCAAGAATTTGGAAACGGATTCCAATTTACATTGCGTTCTTGTTCCGGAAAGCAGCCGGTTCAATCTCGCTCCAACGAGCCTCCATCAGCTTCATTGCGTCCTTCGCCAATGACCGCAGCGCGACCTCTCGGCCGTAGTGCTGAACTATCTGCGCCGACATGTTGCAGATCGCCCCGACCTGGTTCTCGGTGCACCCAACTTCCAGCAGATTGATGACCGCGTTTTTGCGCAATCCGTGAAAGTCAATCCGCTCGTCGCGGAACCGTGTGAACTCGTGCTTCTTCATCAGCTTCTGCCATTCGGTCCGGAAACCGTCGGCCGACTTATAGGAGGGGGCCTGGGGCGGCCCACTACATGTGGCTGGAGATCGAAACGGCCACGGAAAGCCCACCAGATTAGATCAACTTGGCGAGCTTGGCGCCGTAGTAGCTCAAGCCACCGCTGACGATGAGGCCGACCCAACTTACCCACATAGGAACTGTCCAGCCGTCGATGACAACCGAAAAACCTATGAGAATGCGAACCAAGTGCACCATTGCAACGATCCCGAATATTGCGGCCGCAATCGTCAAGAAGGTCTTCTCGGTCATCGGAAGTTCCTCGTCTCAGAAACAAATAGTCTCTATCACACGCGCATCAGGGTCGTCTTGCGCCGGATCGCTCTGTGACCATACCGCAGCAGCTATGGTCGCCATGTGCAAAGTTGGTATAAGCAGGGTGAGCACTTGCAGCCAGCTAATGTCCACGTGGCGTGTCCTCCTGCAGGAGAGGCGAGTGCCGCTTGCGTGCGAGCAACACGACACCGGCGCCAATCTCGAACATCTCGGCATTCGAATTCATCGCGAGGAAATTGTTGTCGGCAAGTTCCATCAGCGCCGTCGCCACTTCCTCGCGTGACCGTCCGGCCTGGAAGGCCCGATCGGCAATCGACTGAAATTCGGCTTCTATCGCCTCCTGGCAATGGAGGTCGCGATCTGGATGGCATTTGGGATGCTTCGGCGCGGCGATTTTCGGCATGGCGTGTCCTCCCGCAGAAGATGGTAGGGCGCGGGTTGCCGTTCTCAAGGCCTAGCTAATTCACTGATGCCTTCTCGAACACGATGTGCATGTCGGTCCAACCGCGCTGGTAGGCCTCTTCGAGCACGTCGCACGACACGTCGTCGTCGACCCCGTTGACCCAATTTGCATGAGCAAGGTGGAAGATGCCCACTAGGCAAAACTCACGCAAATCGTCGTCGTCAAGCTCGGTGATGAAGGGGGTTGCTTCCATGATGGTCTCCTTTGATCGGAGGCTAAGGCGCATCGGTTGCGGTTGGCTACTCTCACTAGTGATAGTGATTTTTCGGGGTAGTCGACTCGACAAGAGCACGGATCGAAGAATTGGCCGGAGGGTTTCCCCTCCGGCCCCAGGCGCTGTGATGCCGAGGGTAGCGTCGCACGGCTCACACGCAAGGCTGCCACTAGCGCGATCAACGTCAGGCGTCATTCCCGGAGGTCTGTACCGCAAAACTTGACGTCGACCTTTTGAACCTGCCTATTCAAGAAATCTTAGGCGGACTTCCGCAAAGTGGATGCACGCGCGCGCCGGAGAAAACATGAAGTGCAGGAATAGTCCGATATGAAGGCTTCAACTGCCATCCCGCTTGCTCTGCTGCTCGGCGCTGCCACGATGCCGTTCTTGGGAACAACCGACGCGCAGGCACAGAACCGCGACGTCGATCAGTCGGTATTCGCCTTCGGCGGCACGATGGTCGACGCGGACATGTTCCAGTCAGCCAATCCTTTCGGCGTCAAATACGCCGACCTCCCGATCGTCGGCCTCGGCTACCAGTACTTCCCGGTAAGGATGGGCTCCTTCAGGTTTGGACTGGAAGCGGGGCTCGCCGGAAGATTCGGCGGGCATCCGAATGCGGAATTCTGGGGCGGCGTCGTCGGTCGCTACGACGGTTTCGAGATTGGCGATGCTGTCCGTATCTCGCCAGCCCTTACGTTTGGCATCAGCTATGTCACGCATGCCCAGGAGGGACGGGAGCGCCAGAACGAGCTGGAACGCAACGGGAATGCCAGAACCCTGTTCTATCTCGGCCCCGAGTTGAACCTTTCCTTCGAAACCATGCCCGACGTTGATTTCTTCTGGCGGGTTCACCACCGGTCCGGAGCCTGGGGGACGCTCGGCGACATGCACGGAGGCTCCAATGCAAATGTCCTTGGCGTGCGGTTCAATTTCTGAAGGACCTTCTTCGTCTCCAAATCTTCCGAATGCCACGATTTATGTTCTCTATCGGTTGCGCCATCGCACTGCAGCCGATCGAATTCCTTAGTTCACCAAACGCCGAACGGCATTGGCAATGTGTGTCGGTCGTTTGTGGAATTACAGAAAATAATCTAAATAGCGATCAGAATCGGTTGCCAATTCGCGATATGTTCCGGCGTTTCTCGTGCTTTGTCCTAAGCACATTGGAAACAGCTTTACTTGGGCGGTGGCGTTTTCAGCCTAAAGTCAATTACTCTTAATCAGCGGGTCCACGGTTAGAGCCCGTGATCACCCACCAAAACTTCCTTAAGCTGCTGATTTATTTCCAAAAGTCCTGCTCTGTAAGAATCGATCGGCTGGCTTTGGTCGACCGTTTCGCGTCTCATGTTGACCATTGAGGACAGCTCCGCCGGTTCCCTTAAGTAGACATCGTGCAAAAAACTCCAGAAATAACAGAGCCCTGGCGTAAAATGAGTGGTTTCGAACTCTGTTTGCTGCTCAGTACCGTAGAAATATGAATGTCGCGCAAGCAAAGCCGTCTTGCGACGGCGTGCAACACACACGTCCTACTGCATTAGCGAGGGGCAGACCATGACGACCAGACGGAATCTCCTGCTGGCAGCCACAGCCGTCGCAGCGACGGAAGTGCCACTCAGACCGCAGCACGTCGTCCGATACGCCCGCCACTGAAGCCTCGTTGCCCCGAAGGGCGCATCGCGTTCGAGGTTTAGTTACACGCTCGTAACAGTAATTTACGTTGCTCTAAGCCCGGAAGCGACGCAGCGTAAGTGGTGCACTGAGGGAATTCTATTTCACAGATCCAACGCAATTTTAAAGGTTCGGCCATGAGAGCAATGATACGTACGACGAGACTGCTTTGCGCCGCCGCCGCGGCAGTCCTGATAGGCTTGAGTACTGCTTCTGCTGCCGATACGGCGCAGACCTACAAGATGACGACGCCCTTTGCGTCGGGCGTCGCGGTTCCGGATAAGATCGAGTCCTCGATCGGGACGCTGAATCTCAATTACGGCTACCCGTCGGCCGATACCGTCGACAAAATCTACGACAACCTCGACCGTTCGCGCGCGCTGCAGGCTTATCTGCTGGCGATTCCGATCGTAAATCAGGCCGGCATGCGCGACTCGATACGCAAGTTCGGGCCTGATAACCAGACCGACGTGATCTGGGAAAATCTGGTCGATCCGAAGTCCGTGGAGCTGACGGCCAACGATAACACGATCTACAACTACGTTTGGGTCGACACGAGCAAGGGACCGTTGGTGGCCGAGATACCGCCCAAGGTGCTGGGGATGGTCGACGACTTCTGGTACAAGTGGGTGGCCGACATCGGCATCACCGGGGCCGATAAGGGCAAAGGCGGCAAGTACCTCCTGTTGCCGCCTGGATTCAAGGGCGACATACCATCGGGGTATCACGTGGTGCGGCCGAGCACTTTCGGCAGCTACCTCGTCTTTCGCGCCTTCGTTGTAGACGGTTCCACCCAGCCCGGGGTTGACTCGGTCAAGAAGCACCTGCGGATCTATCGCCTGGACGAGGCCGCCAACCCGCCGCCGATGAAATTCGTCAATGCCTCCGGAATTCCGGCGAATTTCGTCTCGCCAGGCGACTATTCGTTCTGGAGCCTGTTGAACCAGGTCATCCAGGAAGAGCCGGCGGACGGTTCCGATCCCACCACCTTGGGCCTGTTCGCCTCGATCGGCATCGTCAAGGGCAAGCCCTTCAATCCCGATGAGCGGATGAAGAAGATCCTCACCGATGCCGCCAACATCGGCGCCGTGACGGCCCGGACGATCGCTTTCAAGGTTCGCGCGAAGGATGCGTATTTCTATCCTGACAGTACGTGGCGCCTGCCGTTTTTTGGCGGCTACAAGTTCGAGTCGGCGCCCGGTGTCAGCAACCTAGATGGTGCTGTCTTCTACTATTACTTCGCCATCGGCGTGACACCGGCGATGGAAGAGAAGATGGTGGGCGAGGGCTCGCAATATCCGTGGTCGGTTCAGGATTCGGAGGGCAATCCCTTTAATGGCGGCAAGACCTACAAGCTGCGCCTGCCGCCAAATGTCCCGGTCAAGGATTTCTGGTCGGTCATCGTCTACGACAACCAGACCCGGTCGATGGTGCAGACCGACCAGCAAGCCCCAAGCGTCAGTAGCCAGAACAAGGGCGTCAAGGCCAATGCGGATGGTTCGGTGGATGTCTATTTCGGACCGAAAGCCCCGGCGGGAATGGAGAACAACTGGGTGCAGACAATCCCGGGCAAGGGCTGGTTCATGATCCTTCGCCTGTACGGTCCGCTGGAACCTTGGTTCAACAATTCCTGGCGGCCTGGTGAGATCGAACTGGTGAAATAGGGGAAAACAGTCGAACGAGCGGATGGTTCGCCATCCGCTCGTTCGATCGTCAGGCGAAGGTTCGTCTCGCAGCGCCGATCGGAGCCGTGCGCTGGCCAAGGCCAGCCGCTCTGGAGGTAAATCCGCGCGCCACCCATCTTGAAAAATCGCAATTGTCGGATTACCGGATATCTCATGAAGATCTTCTCCGGAATTGCGTTTGCTGTTGCTACCCTCTTGCTTGTTTCGTCCTGCAGCGAAACTGGTCCGTCCGGGGATTCCCGGGCTGGCGTCGAAAATGCCCATCTGAGCGAAAAGGCCAAGGCGAAGCCTGCGAGCGGCAAGAAGGCCAAGACTGCAACTGCGGCCGAGGCGAAGGCGCTGGCTGATGCGAAGAGCCCAAGACAGTGCAAGACCCCGAGACAGCAGTGCGGCTATGGCGCAGGTCCGGCCGGCGAGCCGTGTTCGTGCTGGTCGAACGAGGGCTCGCCCGCAATGGGCGTGACCGTCAAGTAGCGAGAGGCAATCTGTCCCGGCCGCCGCGAATCTCTGCGCCTATGTGCCGAGGGCAGGGGTAAGGGCGTGGTGCATCTCGCCCTATTGTTGACCGTGCACTATCAAGTGATCTGTCTGGCTCCATCAGCCGTGTTCGGTTGATGGGGTCTTTTTTGTCGGCAGCGCTTCCGTTTCGACAGACGCAATCCACTGCATCCTCACCTTCAGGCCTTGCCGGCATGCCAACAGGCCGCCGCGCTCGAGCCTCTCTCGCCGATCCTCCAAAAATATTTCGGACGCATGTCGAAATCCGACGGCGGCTTCCGTTCTTGGGTCGTACGCAACTCAAACCGGGGATATCCCCATGATGCTGACGACCACTTCCCTCTACGCCCTCCTGCTCATCCCAATCTGGTTCGTTCTCTGGATCAGGGTGAGTAACGCCCTCCGGCGCAGGGCCGGGATCTCGCCGAGGAGGCCCTGTTTCTGTGCCGGCTGCTGAACCGGCTTCGCCCTGAAGATCCAGAGATCGAGGGGTGCCTTGCGCTTGTGCTGATCACGCATGCGCGCTGCCTGGCGCGCGTCGACGGCGATGGCGTCACCGTGCCGCTCGGCGAGCAGGACCGGACGAAATGGAACCGGGGGCAGATCGACGAGGGGCTCGGGTTGATCGATACCGCCATGCGGCGGCGCGCGCCGGGGCCATACCAGATCAAGGCCGCCATTGCCGCCTGCCACGTTCAGGGCGAGGCATCCGACTGGGCGCAGATCGTACTGCTCTATGACAGCCTGCTGCGGCTGGAGCCGACGCCTGTCGTGCGGCTCAACCGGGCGGTGGCGCTGTGCGAGGCGGGGTGGCAGGAACCGGCGATGCGCTCGCTCGACGCGCTTTCGGCCGAGCTTCGGGACTACCAGCCCTATCATGCGGCGCGAGCGGAGCTCCTGTCGCGGATGGGGCAAGCGGACGAAGCGGCAAAAGCCTATGCGATCGCCATTGCTCTCGCCGGTTCGCCTTCCGATGCGGCCTTCCTGCGGCAGCGGGCAGAACGTCCTTTGCGAACAGCCACTTGAAGTTTCACCTTGCAACAACCATCTCGAATCCAGGGCGTGCAACTGCGCGCTGGCAGTGACGCCTTGGTGAAACTTCATTCGTGGAGGTTATCAAATGGCGTACCATTTCATGGAAGGCAAAAGAGGGCAGGATTGGTGCAATCTTGCGCTGGCAGTGTGCCTTTTCCTTTCTCCCTGGGTGATCGGGTATAGCATGGAAACCGTTCCGGCTTGGAATGCCTGGATTGTTGGGCTTGCGCTTGCTGTGCTGGCCTACGCTACTCTCTCGGTCTTCGCAGAGTGGGAGGAGTGGGCCAATCTGGCGCTTGGGGCATGGCTGGTCGTGTCGCCCTGGGTGCTCGGCTATGCGGTCAATATGAGCGTGATGTGGACGCACGCCGTCCTCGGGCTGCTCGTGGCCGCCGTGTCGGCCTGGGCGGTTTGGGCGCATCGCCACGATCCGCATGCGCATGCGTGAAAGAGCATCGTCTGATAATCCATGATGGCCCCGGTAGGCGCAAGCCGAAGGGCCATCATGGACGAAGGACAGGTTTGATCGAAGGGTTCTCAAGGGACTGACGACACGTGCGTTCATTGGAACTGTTCGTTAAGTTCTCATGGCTCCGGGGCTGGGCTCCGGGTCTGGGGCGGAGCAGCGTCTTGCAATGCTGGTTGGGCCCTACAGCGCCGCGCATCCTGTTGGACGCGCAAAGGTCGCTGTAGCTTTGAATGCTGCATGTTTTTGTCCCTAAGCCGGATAGGGTTTAAGGAAACATGCGGTAGCAATGAAATCGGAAAATCGCTGGAATGATAGACCAATGGCGAGCGCCGACGCCGGCTTTCCATTGTCGGGCCGCGATCGCGGGCGGCGGCTTTCCGGACCGCGAGGCGCCGTTGCGCCCACGGCGCCGGCGTTCAGCGGTTTATGGGCAGCAACCGAGGCGTCTGCAGGCGAATGTATAGGTCCTGTCGGGCGGCTCGAAGACTTGCTGCGCGGACTGCAATGCGGACCAGACGACACTCCTGACGTTGTCGGCAAATAGGGCAAGGAACGTTCCGATCGGGCCTTCCGCCAGCGGGCCGTGGATGGCGGCATGACCGAGCCCCTCGTCGAGTTCGTACGACTGCTCGGCGGTGATGTGCAGCACCTCACCCCGCGTCAGATCTTCCGGGTTGGGGACGCCGACATAGGCGAGCACGGTGGAAGCCAGGAGCTTGCAGACCTGCTTGCAGGCGCGGCAGGACAACTCGCTGGCGGCACTGACAAAGGCGCTGCCGATGCGAGCGATGATGGCGCGAAACCGGCTGCCGGGTCGGGCGCGGATCTCCAGAAAGGCATCGTAGGCCCGCCGCGCGGGGGGTATGATATAGAGCCGCACGCGATCGGCGAAATCCCTGGCCAGGTTTGCGACATCCGGGCCCCTGAGCGTGAAGGTGACGTCGCCGGCCAGGATCTCCAGAAGCAGAACGATGTGGGAATCCTCGTCATCGAACAGGATGCGCTCGTCGATTTCGACGCTGCCTTCGCCAACGAACTCCCGCACCTCTATCGTGTGCTCGCGGATTTCGGTTCGTTGCAGAAACATTGCCGCCCCCAGGGTCGCAACCGTGGGCATATCCTACAATGCGGGGCGGAACCGGGACATTAGCCTTATCTGAGTATCGACCCCGTTTGCTGACTAAGCCTGCGGAGTAACGCAAGGGCAAGGGCCGTATCTCCGACGCTTTGCGAGGTAAAGCGCATCACCGGGAATGCCACGCGGACGGGAACTTTTTGCCGGGATTCGACTTTCCGTAGCGACAACCAAACAGGAGTATTTGCGATGCTCAAGTGGGCGCTGATCTTCTTCGTCGTTTCATTGATCGCCGGCTTTCTCGGCTTCTCCGGCGTTTCGTCGGCAACGGCGGGCATCGCCAAGATCCTGTTCTATCTTGCTTTGATCGTCTTCCTGATCTTCCTGGTGCTGGCGTTCATGGCCGGTAGCGTTGTCGTTTGAGGTGACGAGGGCTGCGGCGCCGACACTGGCGGACATATCGAATTTTCTGTCGCCGCCGTCAGCGAGATGATACGGACCCGCGCATGAACCAGACCTTCCTTGCCGATCGCGCCTGCGGCACCTGCACGCTCTGTTGCCGGCTGCCGGATATCGATGCGCTGGCAAAGCCGGCCAACGAATGGTGTGAGAATTGCGTCGAGGGCAAGGGCTGCCGGATCTATCAGCGGCGGCCGCAGCTTTGCCGCGATTTTCTCTGTCTATGGATGACGGATGAGCGGCTCGGGCCCGAATGGGATCCTGCGAATTCGCACATGATGATCTATCGGCAGGGGCCGCAGATCACCGTGCTTGTCGATCCGGACTTCCCCGATATCTGGAGACGCGAGCCCTATTGGCGGCAGCTTTCGGACTGGGCAAGCGAGCCGACGACGGAGGGGCAATATGTCATCGTCTTCGCCGGCGATGCCGTCTTCAAGGTCGATTGAAATGTTTCCGTCATCGACGGACGAAAACCGCTTCGCATTTTTCCTGGAAGGGCTCGGTCTCTTTGTTTTTCGCATTTCCTAACGGAAAACCGCTTCGCACTTTTCCTGGAAAGGTTCTGCGCCCGGTAAGAAAAAGCCCCGCGCGATGGCGGGGCAAGCAAGCACCCAAAATGGCTCAGGGTGCGGGGAAGCGCAGTTCATAAAGGAACGTACTGCGCGGTACGGTAAATACTATGCCGACCTTGGGCTGGGGAAGGTCCGATTCGGCGATTCCGGTACGCCTGATGAAATAAATACGACGGGCGAGCTGTAGCGGCGCGGTTGCGCGGGCCGGCAGTACGGCTCAGGGCCGCCGGGGCGAGACAGGTGGCGGGCCTATTCCGGCGTCGTCAATTCCTCGTCCCAGGCCTCGAGGCTGCCCAGGATCTCCCTCAGCGTCTCTCTTCCCTGAACCCAGAGGCCTTCGTCCGGGATCGGCTGCACATCACCGCCCGCCGCCGCGATCGCGCTTCTGACCTCTTCCGGGCTTTCGCGGACATATTGGCGCTTGCCGCCGATATCCAGCGCTGACCCTAGGCCAGGCACGCGGTGGTTGGGCGCAAGCGGCATTGGCCCCTTGGCCGCGTGCACATTGACCCAGACCGGCGCGCCGATGCGATGGGTGAAACGATAGAGGGATGGCAGCTCGGCCTTGACGGCAGCGGCGACGGCCGCTGCCTCCTCCTGGACGAAAAAGGTCTGGCCGGCATTGATCAGCGTGTTGCCGAGACCGTCATCGAGGCGCGGATCCGTCTTGCGGATGCGCAGCACCTGGCTTGCCTCTAGCTCCAAAGGGGTGCCACTCCTTCGCATAAGCCTGATCATGAAATCCTCTCGAACGACAGGTTTAAGAGTGCTCCAAGTTTCGGAAGGTGTTGCTCTGAGCCCAAACCTTGGATCGCCGGGGATTAGAGTTTCCGGGCTTTTGCTCTGAGCCCAAACCTTGGATCGCCGGGGATTAGAGTTTCCGGGCTTTCATCACGATGACGGGCTGGTGGCGCCACCGGGATTATGTATGGCAATCGGGACGTTATATCCGATTGCCGAGTGAGG
>NZ_JACVAN010000070.1:0-476 GCF_014851895.1 Ensifer sp. ENS11
GGCCAGCCCGCACAGCCCGCCGCCGGTCAAGTGGGCGGCGCTGCTGGATGTATCAACGCTCGTAGGCACCCAGGTCGCAGATCGCGCTGCCGTTACGGTCGCCATCGCGCGGCCGGGCGACGCCGCGCTGGTCGTTGTGGGTACAGGAGCCCAGGCCGGCATCCACCGCCGGGCTGCCGTTGCGCAGCTGGTGGTACTGGGTCCCGAGCCCGCTGCCGTTGGCAACCGTCGTCGAGGACAGCCGCGCAGCCAGCACCTGGGTGAACACCACATCGTCCTCCACCGTGACACTGTTATCGGTGCAGGTGGTGACGTCCGACCCGAGCAACAGTCCCAGGGCGCGGTAGCCAACCCCCTGGTGGCTGCAGTTCATCGGCACCTGGTTGAGCCGGTTACCGGCGACGATGCTGTTGCGCAGCGTCAGGCTGCCCAAGTTGCTGATGCCGAGACCCTCGTTGCCGGCCACGGTGACATAG
>NZ_JACVAN010000071.1:0-462 GCF_014851895.1 Ensifer sp. ENS11
GGGCCGCTCTGTCCAAGCCAGCCAAGGAACCCGCGAACGTCCGCTGTCGAAAAAATCAGCTTGCCGGCATAGCCGTTCGGAATGGCCGCTTTGCCATCAAGCGAAAGAGCCGCTCCCGGCATACGCATGTCAAGCTTCAGGGGTATTTCGCCCGTGTCGAGGTCCCCGGCCAAGAGACTGCCTAACGGTAGCTGCAAATCGACTTCGGCAGGTTTGCCGCGCCAGGCCAGGCTGCCCGACAGACGCCCCGGTTTTGCAAAGTCATCGATCCTGAGCACCAGCTTCTTAATCTTGACTTCGCTCAACGAGGGATCGGCGACGCCCGGCGCGATGAAGGTGGCGCTGTGCAGGCCCAGGCTGCCGGTCATGTTGATCGTTTTTCTCAGGGCATCCCCCGAGAGGCCGCGAAACGCGAACCGGGTATCGATCGTGACAGACCCGGTCAAAGGAACGGATTGCCCG
>NZ_JACVAN010000072.1:0-445 GCF_014851895.1 Ensifer sp. ENS11
CGCATGCACAGAACGGCGCGGTGACCTTCGCCGACGTCGATACGCTCGACACGCACAGCGCCGGCTTCGTAGCGCAAGGCGGCAGCTATCTCGGTACTTTCGCGCTCGGCGCGGTGAACCAGGCGGGTGACTCGGTCGGCTGGAGCTTCCAGGTCGCCGACGGCGTGCTCGACAGCCTGCAGGCCGGCCAGACGCTGACGCAGAAGTACGACGTGACGGTCGATGACGGCCATGGTGGCACGGCAGTGCAGACGGTGACGATCACCATCACCGGCACGAACGACGTTCCGGTAATCACCTCTGCGGTGCAGAGCGGTTCGGTGACGGAACGAGCTGATAACGCGGCCGGTGAGAATGCGGTTGTGCATGTGCAGGGCGGCGCGGTCACTTTTGCCGATGTGGATACGCTCGACACACACAACGCCAGCTTCGCGGCGCAGGGTGG
>NZ_JACVAN010000073.1:0-435 GCF_014851895.1 Ensifer sp. ENS11
TCGTCAGGAAGGCCTTGCCGATGAACTCGAACTTGGCGATCGCCCAGGCGGCGGCGACGCCGAAGACGAGGTTGAGCGGCACGGCGATGGCGGCGACAATCAGCGTCAGGCGGATGGCGGAGAAGGTTTCGGCATCGCCAAGCGCCGACAGGAATTCGGCCGGTCCCTTGCGCAGCGCCTCGGTAAAGACCGCCGCCAGCGGCAGAAGCAGGAACAGGCCGACGAAGGCGAGCGCTGCAGCGATCAGACTTATGCGGGCAAAGCGGCTTTCCGAGGTGGCGGCGCGCACGTGATGGGCGGCTGTAGTCAGATCAGGCGACATAGACATATCTCCGCCGGCTCCAGGCCTGGATCGAGTTGATGACGAGCAGCATGGCAAAGGAGATCACCAGCATCACCGCGGCAATGGCGGTGGCGGCGGGATAATTAAACTCT
>NZ_JACVAN010000074.1:0-427 GCF_014851895.1 Ensifer sp. ENS11
CCATTGGTGTTGAGGGCGACTTGTCCGGTGGCCTCGAATGCGGAGAGCCCGGGGGCGGGGGCGGGATCCGCCTCGAAGGAAAGGCTCAGGTCAGCTGGCTGTCGTTCAAGCAACGGGCGCACGGAGGTGATCGCGAGCGTCATCTGGTAGTGGCGTTCCTCGATACGGGCGCTCGCCGAAAGGGAAAGTTGATCGTCGATGTCGGGTACTGCGAGTGATAGGTCGATATCGGTTATGACCTGCTTCGCACCGGCAGTGCTTTGCTGTCTCAAAGTGCCACTGACAACCGAGACCGAGTCAATTGCACTTCGCTCCAGGAAAGTGACAAGCGCGGCAAGCGGATCGCCTGGTTTGGCTCGGCCCAGCTTGCCGCCTTCTGTGGGCGATGCTTTGCCTGTCTTCTCGTGCAATGTGATGATCGGCTGAA
>NZ_JACVAN010000075.1:0-413 GCF_014851895.1 Ensifer sp. ENS11
TTGCCGTTGGTGATCGAGACGGTTGGGGCTGTAGCTCAGCTGGGAGAGCACCTGCTTTGCAAGCAGGGGGTCAGCGGTTCGATCCCGCTCAGCTCCACCATTCGATTGGTGTTGAACTGGCGGAAAGGTATCCTTGGAGAAATAAAAGTTTGCATCGGCTTTTAGGAGGTTGATGCCTGTTCTGATTACATTGTGAAGAGAAGATATGTCTGGAAGCTTCCAGGTGTTGAAGATGGTCGAAAGATCGTTGGAGATGTCCGAGCCCAGTCCTTATGAAACCATGGAAGGTCTAGCCGACCGGATATGGAAGAGGGGCTGGAGGTAGGAAGGAAGCTTGTCTTATGGGCATGATCATTGTTTGGGTGTTCTTCGGAGCGCCCTTCTGGTGTTCGTGCCTGATTGGTGTTGCCTGA
>NZ_JACVAN010000076.1:0-411 GCF_014851895.1 Ensifer sp. ENS11
TGCGGATGTCGGCCGCCGGTGGCCGGCGGTTGGCCGGACGCACCTTCAGCCCGAAGGCGACATTGTCGAGCACCGTCATGTGACGGAACAGGGCATAGTGCTGGAACACGAAGCCGATGTTGCGCTCCTGCACGGTCTTTTGCGAGGCATCCTCGTCGCCGAAGAAGATCGTGCCGTCGGTCGGGCTTTCGAGACCGGCGACCAGCCGCAACAGCGTCGTCTTGCCCGAGCCGGAGGGCCCAAGCAGCGCGATCAGCTCGCCCGAGCGGATGTCGAGCGAGACGTCGTCGAGCGCCGGAAAGCGGCCGAATTCCTTGCGTATGTTCTGAACGCGGACTTCCATGACGATCCGGACCTTTCAATGCCTGCGGCTGGCGGCGATCTCGGCGCTGTAGCGAAGCTCGAGCGCCG
>NZ_JACVAN010000077.1:0-403 GCF_014851895.1 Ensifer sp. ENS11
GTCTGCTCGATGGAAAAGCGCAACGTCATGAAGTCGGGCGTGTTGTGGAACCAGGTGGTGACCGAAACCCACAAGGCGAAATATTCCGATGTCCAGCTCGAGCATATGCTGGCCGATGCCGGCGGCATGCAGCTGGTGCGCCAGCCCAAGCAGTTCGACGTCATCGTCACCGACAACCTGTTCGGCGACATGCTGTCGGACGTGGCGGCGATGCTGACCGGCTCGCTCGGCATGCTGCCTTCGGCCTCGCTCGGTGCACCGGATGGTGTCACCGGCAAGCGCAAGGCGCTCTACGAGCCGGTGCACGGTTCGGCCCCTGACATTGCCGGCAAGGGCATCGCCAACCCGATCGCCATGATCGCCTCGTTTGCCATGTGCCTGCGCTACTCCTTCAACCTGGTGA
>NZ_JACVAN010000078.1:0-393 GCF_014851895.1 Ensifer sp. ENS11
TCTTGTCGGTCTTGATCTTGGCGTCGGCAATCGCCTTGACCTTCAAGGGATGGGCGAGAACGACATCATCGCAAATGTCGTCGAGCCAGTCGTACATCACCATCCAGTTGCGCGTCGCCTCGACCACAGCATGCGAGTTCTCGCGGTAGCGTTCCAGAAACCCACCGAGCGACTGGCGATCGTTCTTCACCCGGCCCGATCTGAGCGTCTTGCCGCTGCTGTCCTGCACCACCAGATGACTATAGGATTTGTGGTAGTCGACGCCAATATGGTAATCATAAGAGGCAGTCATGCTTCCAACTCCCTTGTTGAGATCTTCGAAACCCCAATAAGGTAAGCCGAAAGGCCGGAAGCGTGACTGTCCCTCGATCATCACCTGCATCTCAATGGTCC
>NZ_JACVAN010000079.1:0-381 GCF_014851895.1 Ensifer sp. ENS11
CCCACGGTACCGTCAAGCCGTTCCACCACGCCGCCAAGCTGCCAACCGGACGTGATCACCGGGGCGTCGTTGGTGCCGGTGATGACGATCGTCACCGTCTGCACTGCCGTGCCGCCATGGCCGTCATCGACGGTCACGTCGTACTTCTGCGTCAACGTCTGGCCGGCCTGCAGGCTGTCGAGCACGCCGTCAGCCACCTTGAAGCTCCAGCCAACCTTGTCGGTCGCCTGATTCACCGGGCCGAGCGAGAATGTGCCGAGATAACCGCCACCCTGCGCCGCGAAGCTGGCGTTGTGTGTGTCGAGCGTATCCACATCGGCAAAAGTGACCGCGCCGCCCTGCACATGCACAACCGCATTCTCACCGGCCGCGTTATCAGCT
>NZ_JACVAN010000007.1:0-343664 GCF_014851895.1 Ensifer sp. ENS11
GCCGGCTCCAGGCCTGGATCGAGTTGATGACGAGCAGCATGGCAAAGGAGATCACCAGCATCACCGCGGCAATGGCGGTGGCGGCGGGATAATTAAACTCTTCCAGCCGGATGACGATCAAGAGCGGAGCGATCTCGGAGACGTAGGGCAGGTTGCCGGCGATGAAGATCACCGAGCCGTATTCGCCGACGCCGCGGGCAAAGGCGAGCGCAAAGCCGGTCAGCCCAGCTGGCAGCAGCCCCGGCAACAGCACCCGGCGGATCGTCTGGAAGCGGCTGGCGCCGAGCGTGGCGGCGGCCTCCTCCACTTCCTTGTCGATCTCCTCCATGATCGGCTGCACGGTCCTGACGACGAAGGGCAGGCCGACGAAGATCAGCGCGATGACGATGCCGATGGGGGTGAAGGCGATCTTGATGCCAAGCGGGGCCAGCAGCGTGCCGATCCAGCCGTTCGGGGCATAGAGCGTCGCCAGCGCAATGCCGGCGACCGCCGTCGGCAGCGCAAACGGCAGGTCGACCATGGCGTCGATCACTCGCTTGCCGGGAAAGCGATAGCGCACCAGCACCCAGGCGAGGATGACGCCGAAGATCAGATTGACGATGGCGGCGACAAAGGCCGTGCCGAAACTGATCCTGAGTGCATTGAGCGTGCGGGTATCGAGCGCCAGCGTCATGAACTGCGACCAGCCGAGGCCGCTCGAGCGCCAGATCAGGCCCGACAGCGGAATGAGGATGATCAGCACCAGCCAGAATAGCGTGACGCCGAGCGCCAGACCGAACCCCGGAAGCACGCTCGGCTGACGAAACCGCCAGCGCCTGTTGTGGCCATGCTCTCTCAAATCCAACTCACCTCTCATGCCCAAGGCAAAAAACCCAAGCGGTCCTCAATGATGCCCGCAATCCCCATGTGGGCCCACTGCACAATTTCCTCCTCAAATCGGAAACGGTTTTACGAGGAAATTTGCAGCAAGTTCAAAGCGCTACAGCGTCCCTTTACGCGTCATATTTGACGCGCGGCGCTGTAGCACGGGATCGGCCGGATCGAATGGTCCGGCCGATCTTCTCATGTCATGAACAGGGTCGATTATTGCCCCGGCTTGTAGATCTGGTCGAACACACCACCGTCGCCGAAGAACTTCGGTTGCGCTTCCTTCCAGCCGCCAAAGTCCTCGATCGTCACCAGCTTGAGATCACCGAAGCGAGCGACATCCTTGGGGTCGGCAGCCGCCGGCTTGAACGGGCGATAGTAATGCTTCGCAGCGATTTTCTGGCCGGCGTCGCTGTAGAGGTAACCGAGATAGGCCTCGGCGACCTTGCGCGTACCCTTGGCATCGACATTGCCGTCAACCAGCGCGACCGGCGGCTCGGCCTTGATCGAGATCGACGGCGTGATGATGTCGAAATTATCCGGGCCGAGTTCCTCGAGCGAAAGATAGGCTTCGTTTTCCCAGGCGAGCAGCACGTCGCCAAGGCCGCGCTGGACGAAGGTCGTGGTCGAGCCGCGCGCACCGGTATCGAGCACCGGCACATGCTTGAACAGATCGGTAACGAATGCCTGTGCCTTGGCATCGTCGCCGCCATTGGCCGCACGTGCGTAGGCCCAGGCTGCCAGGAAGTTCCAGCGCGCGCCGCCCGAGGTCTTCGGGTTCGGCGTGATCACCTGGATGTCGTCCTTGACGAGATCGCCCCAGTCCTTGATGCCTTTCGGGTTGCCCTTGCGCACCAGGAAGACGATCGTCGACGTGTAGGGTGCGCTGTTATTTTCGAACTTGGTCTTCCAGTCTGCCGGGATCTTTCCGGTTTCCTTGGCGATCGCGTCGATGTCCGCCTCAAGCGCCAGCGTCACGACGTCGGCCTGCAGTCCGTCGATCACGGAGCGGGCCTGCTTGCCGGAGCCGCCATGCGATGTCTGGATCGTCACGGTTTCGCCGGTGTCCGCCTTCCACTTTTCAGCGAAGGCAGCGTTGAAGTCCTTGTAAAGTTCACGTGTCGGGTCATAGGACACGTTCAGGATCGTCGTGTCGGCAAAAGCCACACTTGCAGCACCAAGCTGCAGGCCTCCGACTACAATTGCCAGTCCCACAATTCCGGTAATTCGTCCAAAGCCCATCTCGACCTCCATCGGTTACCAGATAAAACTATCAATTTAATTGACTGCTTCAACGCAAACTGATGATGCGGGAGGTGGCTATCGGGAAAAGTCCTATCGTTGTTGTGCCTTTTTAAGGAACGGTTTGCCCAACGCCCGTCTGGTCGCCGATCTCCTGTCAGTGGCGAACCGGGCGGAGAATAGCATGAGCCCTTTGACGCGCACATCAAAATTCCGGATGGGCTATGTGATCGGGCGGCCGTATGGACGCGGTTTGGGCACGGGACTGCTAGGGATGCGACCCTTCTGGGACGAAGCGGGGCCTAGGAAAACTCAGCCAAAGAACGGTTGCCGCAGCAACAAACCCGCTAGAGCACGTGGCCACGGGCGACGATCGGCCAGATGGCCTTCGGCTCGTCGCCCTCGACGATATGCACGGCGTCGACCATGTTGGTCACGACGCAGGCATGATTGGGAACGATGCGCAGCTGCTGCCCGACCGTCAGGCCGATCGGTCCGTCGGTCACAAGTCGGCCGTGTTCCTCCGAGAGCTGGTCTATGCGGATGTCGTCGCGGCCAAGCACATGGCCATAGCCGGTGAGGCCTAGGAGGTCGGCGGTCAGAACCTTGCTGCCCGCATCGATGATCGCACGGTGCTCAGAAGGCACCGAGACGACGGTCGCCAGTACGGTGAGGGCGCAGTCGTCCCAGGTTGCGACGCCGCGCGAAACGAGGGAGCGGTCGTTGTAGATATAGGTGCCGGGCCGATATTCGGATGCAATCGGCGCGCCGGCCGAATGCATCATGCTCGGCGTGCCGCCCGAGGTGATCGCAGGCACGGTCAGGCCGTCCGCCTCGATCAGGCGCTTGGCCTCGCTCATGAAGGCCTGAACCTTTGCCTCGCCGGCGATTGGCGGATAGGTCATCAGGCCGGCGAATTCGATACCCTTGGCATCATTGATCAGGCGGGCCAGACGGGCGGCTTCCACGGGCGAAGCGACGCCACAACGGTCCGCGCCGGTGTTGCATTCGACGAACACCCGAAGCGGCTTGCCCTTGGTCGAGAAGTGACGGGAAAGTCCATTGATGACCGTCTCGTTGTCGGCGACGACTGCCAGCGCGATGCGTCCATTAAGGCGCTCGAGCCGGTCGAGCTTGGGCGTTCCGAGAATGTTGTAGGTGATGAGGACATCGTTGATCCGCGCACTACCGTCCACCATCGCTTCAGCTTCGGTCACCTTCTGGCAGGTGATGCCGATGGCGCCGGCGTCGAGCTGCAGCTCGGCCATCTGCGGCAACTTGTGGGTCTTGATATGCGGCCGAACGCGGATGCCGTTGATGTCCGCGTAGTCCTGGAACGTGCGGATGTTGCGCTTGGCGATCTCGATATCGACCAGCACGGCGGGCGTTTCGATCGGCAGGGGCATCGCTCATCACTTCCTTTTGTCGGGCGCGGCACACGGGGAAGCTACATCATCCACCCTTGACAAGTTATGACCGTCGGCATTTCATACGTCAATCCATTATTCAGGATTGTAATACTGTATAATGGAATAATGACGGGAACCCAAAAATGGGAGAATGCAGATGATCAAGACAGTTCTCGCGGCTGCCGCCATCGCAGCCGCCTCCATTACCTTGCCGGCACAGGCGCAGCAGCCAGCGAGCAAACTCGACGAAATTCTCGCGCGCGGTCATCTAGTGCTCGGCACCGGCAGCACCAATGCACCGTGGCACTTCAAGAGCGCCGAAGACAAGCTGCAGGGCTTCGATGTCGACATGGGCCGGATCATCGCCAAGGCGCTGTTCGGCGACCCGGAAAAGATCGAATACGTCAACCAGTCATCAGACGCCCGTATCCCGAACATCACCACCAACAAGGTGGACATCACCTGCCAGTTCATGACGGTGACCGGCGAGCGCGCCCAGCAGATCGCCTTCACCATCCCCTATTATCGCGAAGGCGTCGGCCTGATGCTGAAGTCGGACGGCAAATATGCCGACTATGCGGCGCTGAAGGCGGCGGGTTCATCGGTGACCGTGTCGGTTCTGCAGAACGTCTATGCCGAGGCGATGGTTCATGCGGCATTGCCGGAAGCGACCGTCGATCAGTATGAATCTGTCGACCTCATCTATCAGGCGCTCGAATCCGGCCGGGCCGATACTGTGGCCACCGACCAGTCGTCGCTTGCCTGGTACATGACCCAGAACCCCGATCGCTACAAGGACGCCGGCTATGGCTGGAACCCGCAGACCTATGCCTGCGGCGTCAAGCGCGGGGATCAGGACTGGCTGAACTTCGTCAACACCGCGCTGCACGAAGCCATGACCGGGGTGGATTTCGATTTCTATGCGAAGTCGTTCAAGACCTGGTTCGGCAAGGACCTGACGCCGCCGCAGATCGGCTTTCCGGTCGAATTCAAGTAGGCGCTTCCGTTCGGTCGATCCCGTACTCGTGCGGGATCGACGCCTGTCCTGTCGGCATGGATGGCTGAAGACATGGGTTATCAGTTGAATTTCGCCGCAGTCTGGCGGTCTTTCGACCTTCTGCTCGAAGGTCTGGCTCTCAGTCTCGGCCTCGCCTTCGCGGCGATCCTCGCCGGTTGTCTCATCGGCCTCGTCACCGCCTTCGGGCTGGTGTCGAAGTCCATGGTTCTACGCAAGCCGGCCGGCTTCTATGTGACCGCGATCCGCAACACGCCGATCCTGGTGCTGGTGCTGTTCAGCTACTTTGCCCTGCCGCAGCTTGGCGTCAGGCTAGGTAAGATCGAGAGTTTCGTGCTGACGCTGGCGATCTATTCCGGCGCCTATCTCGCCGAGGTGTTCCGCGGCGGGTTGCTTTCCGTGCCTCCTGGCCAAAGGGAGGCGGGACTGGCGATCGGGCTCACGGAAATGCAGATCCGCACCTCGATTATCCTGCCGCTGATGCTGCGCAATGTACTTCCCTCGCTCGGCAGCACGATGATCTCCCTGTTCAAGGATACCTCGCTTGCAGCCGCGATCGCCGTTCCCGAACTGACCTTCGAGGCGCGCAAGATCAATGTCGAAAGCTTCCGGGTGATTGAGACGTGGATCGTCGCAAGCTGCCTCTATGTCGCCACCTGTTCGCTTCTCGCCGCATTGATGCGCGCGGTCGAGCGCCGACTTGCCGTGCCGAGGTGATCGCCATGGATCTTTCCGCATTCCTCGACCAGCTCTGGATCGCCCGCATCCCCCTTCTCAAGGGTCTCGGCGTATCGGTTTCCATTTCTTTCCTGTCCATCGTTGTCGGGACGGTGCTCGGCGTCTTCGTCGGTCTCGCCCTGACCTACGGCTACAAACCCGTGCGCTTCATCGTGCGCGGCTATACCGACTTCATCCGCGGCACGCCGGTACTGGTGCTGGTTCTCGCCAGCTACTACGTGCTCAGCACCATCGGCATTGATCTCGGGCCGTTCCAGGCCGGCATCCTTGCCCTTTCGGTTTTCTGCAGCTCGCATGTGGGTGAACTGGTCCGCGGCGCGCTTCAGGCGATCCCCAAGGGACAGACGGAGGCGGCCAAGGCGATCGGCCTGACATTCCCGCAGACTTTTGCCTATATCCTTGGTCCTCAGGCTTTGCGGCAGGCCTTGCCGGCCTGGGTGAATACCGCCGCCGAAATGGTCAAGGCTTCGACGCTGCTGTCGATCATCGGCGTCGCCGAGCTTTTGCTGCGCACGCAGGAGCTGATCTCGCGCACTTTCATGAGCCTCGAGTTCTATTTCTTCGCCGGCTTCCTCTATTTTGTCATCAACTACAGCATCGAGCGCTTCGGCCGTTACGTCGAGCGCAAGACAGCCGTCCCATCGTGAGGCCCCGGATCCGATGACCCAGGCACTTCTTGAAATCCGCGACCTCCACAAGCGCTATGGCCCAGTCGAAGTGCTGAAAGGCGTCGATTGCACCATGGCGCAGGGCGAGGTCATTTCGATCATCGGCTCCAGCGGCTCGGGCAAGACGACGATGCTGCGCTGCATCAACATGCTGGAGGAGTTCCAGGGCGGGTCGATCCGCATTGACGGCCAGGAGATCGGCTATGACACCGTCGCCGGCGTCAGGCGGCGCAAGCGGGAAAAGGAAATCGCCCGCCAGCGGGCAATGACCGGCATGGCGTTCCAGCAGTTCAACCTCTTTCCGCACATGAGCGCGGCGAAGAACGTCATGCTCGGCCTTATCAAGGTGCGCGGCATGGGGCGGGACGAAGCACTGTCGGTGGCCGAGAAATGGCTCGACCGGGTGGGGTTGCTCTCGCACAGGGATCATTATCCCGGCCAGCTTTCGGGCGGTCAGCAGCAGCGCGTAGCGATCGCCCGGGCGATTGCCATGAACCCGAAGCTGATGCTGTTCGACGAGGTGACCTCTGCGCTCGATCCGGAGCTTGTCAACGAGGTGCTGCAGGTGATCAAGGGGCTGGCGGAGGACGGGATGAGCATGTTGCTCGTGACGCACGAGATGCGGTTTGCCTACGAGGTGTCTTCCCGGGTGATCTTCATGAACCAGGGGCGCATCGGCGAAGAGGGCAATCCGCGGGAGATGTTCCTGAAGCCGCAGACTGAGCGCCTGGCCGAATTCCTGAAAACCTCGTCGTTCAACTGATGCACAAATACCGTTGGCAGGGGCGGTCGTGGCATCCGGGCATGAGGGCCGCGGAACAGTGCTTGCGGCGCCTCCGCCGCAGGTCGACATATCGAACGTCACTTCGCCACTCGCTTTGGGTACGCGATAGGCGCCGGGACCGAGCGAGCCCCTTTCCGCATCAACCGGAAAGCAAGGACCGACCGGTTTCCGGGTCGAACAGATGCAAGGCGCCCTCGTCGAAAGCGAATGTTCGCTCCGCATCGATGGCCAGCTGCGTGCGCGGCGGCAGGCAGGCGGTGATGCGCTGGTCGCCGATGCGCGCCGTCACCACCAGTTCCGGGCCGGTCAGCTCGACAACCTCGACGCGCGCCGTCAGCCGCAGTGCATTGGACTCGGCTGTTGCCAGCCGCAGCGCCTCCGGGCGGATGCCGACCTTGACGCGTTGGCCATTCTGCACCTTGCCATGAAAACGCGCCGGCAGGGCGATCGGCTGGTCGCCGCCTTCCACGCGCAAACTGCTGTCTGATACTTCAGCCTCAAAAATGTTCATCGGCGGCGAGCCGACGAAGCCCGCGACATAAAGCGTGGCCGGGCGATCGTAGATCTCTTCCGGCGTGCCGAGCTGTTCGATGCGGCCGTCGCGCATGACGGCGATGCGCGTAGCAAGCGTCATCGCCTCGATCTGGTCATGGGTGACATAAACAACCGTCGTCTTCAGCAATTGGTGCAGGCGCTTCAGCTCGGTGCGCATCTCCATCCGCAGCTTGGCATCGAGGTTCGACAGCGGCTCGTCGAAGAGGAAAACCTGCGGGTTTCGCACGAGCGCCCGGCCGATGGCGACGCGCTGTCGCTGGCCGCCAGAGAGCTGGCTCGGCTTGCGCTCAAGCAGGTTTTCGATCTGCAGCAGCTTCGCTGTCTCAATGACCGCCTTTTCCCGTTCCGGCGCCGGAACTTTACGCATTTCGAGGCCGAAACCGATGTTGCGGGCAACGCTCATGTTTGGGTAGAGCGCATAGGATTGGAACACCATGGCGATGTCGCGATCCTTTGGGTGCATCCCGATGATCGACCGAGGCCCGATGCGGATATCGCCACCGCTCGGCTCGGCAAGGCCGGCGATGATATTGAGCAGGGTCGACTTGCCGCAGCCCGAAGAGCCGAGCAGCACGAGAAACTCGCCGCTTTCCAGCGCGATGTCGATGCCCTTCAGCGTTTCGACTTCGCCGTAGCGCTTGTGGATGTTGTGGATCTCAAGCGCGCTCATGCGATCGTCTCCTGAAGAAAGGCGGACAAGGGTTTTCCATAGCTGCGCGGCAGCGTCGAGATTGCCTCAGAGGCGATGGTGACGCCGGTGCGAAGGCAGTTTTCCAGCGGCATTCCGGCGGCAAGGGCTGCAAGGAACCCGGCGTTGAACACGTCGCCCGCGCCGATCGTGTCGATCACTTTGACCGTGGGCGCGACGATGGAGACGATGTCTCCGGTCGGGCCGAGGGCAAGGGCGCCGTTCGGCCCGCGCTTGACGACGACGATCGCGTCGGCCGGCATGTGGGACTTGAGCGCGCGCGCTGCCTCTGCCGCATCGACAAGGCCCGTCAGCGTCGTCGTCTCGACCTCGTTGAAGAGCGCGAGCCGACAGCGTTTCAGCCAGCCGATCGTCGCCGCGCAGTTGGCATCCGTCCAGCCGTCGAGCGGCCAGCCGGTGTCGAGTGCCACGGCGATGTCATGCGCCTCGGCCCAGTCGAAGACATCGTCATAGGCGGCGGTCAGCGCGTCGGTGAGGAAGGAGCCGGCAAGCAGCGCCAGACCGCCACGCAGGTGCTCGCCGTCGAGCATTGTCCGGATTTCGTCGAAATTTAAGAGCGGTAGGTGTCCACGGGTGGTGAAGAAGGTGCGCTCGCCGTCCGGATGGGTAATGCCGACCGACAGCGTCGTGCCGACGTTTTCGACCGGCCAGCCACTGGCCCGCTCGGCAAAGGCGTCTTTCAGCCAGGTGCCGAACTGGTCGTTACCGATGTTGGCGGCGATCGCATAATCGACACCGAGCGAATCCCAGGCAAGCGCGCTGTTGCCGGCGCAGCCGCCGACGCGCAGCTCATCGTGATCGACGATGACTTCGGTGCCGGCCTTTGGCCAGGGTGCGGCCGGCCCGAGGATCAGATCGACGTTGACGTTGCCGATGACGACAAGAGGACGCATGCTTCATTCGCTCCGGGTAATCTTGGTCGATCGGACCGGCGTTCCGGCATCGACGACACGCGCCTCGGCAAAGGCGATCATGAACAACTGCGCCACCGGCAGCATCGCAAAGATCGCGGCCATGCCGGCGGCCGGTTTGAAGGAAAGCGTGGTCACGCCAGCGATTGGTGCCTCGCCGGAGGCATCAAAGACGACAACCGGAGAACCGGCTTCGGCTGCGGAAACCGCCATGACGCTGACGAGGCCGGCAGTTGCATCGGCGGCGCGAAACAAGACGACGCCGACCGACGGGCCGAGCATTTCCATTGGCCCGTGCCGCAGCTGCCCGCCTTCGAGCGAGAAGCAGGGCAGCCGGGACAACTCGGTCAGACCGAGCCCGATCGCTTCGGCAAGTCCCTGAAGTTGGCGGCCGGACGTTACCACGGCGCGGACATCCGCAAGCGCTGCGAGCGCCGACGTTGTGTCGGGCGTCTGCGGTGCTTCGATCGCCTGCAGTGCCGCGGATGCGTCGTCTCCGAGGGCGGCAAGGATCGAGAGGTGCAGCGCGAAGCTGATCGTCAGGCTGCGTGTCGCGGCAAATGCCTTTTCGGTGCCACCGACCCCGACCAGCGATGGGGCGCTGCGGGCCAAGAAGGAACCCTCTTCGAGGGTCAGGCCGAAGGTGTCGCCGGTCGCCCCATTGGTCTCGGCGAACCAGCGCAGAACTTCCGCACTTTCACCGGACTGCGATGTGACGAGGATCGTCTTGCCTTCGATCGCCAGCGGCTGGCCCAGCTGTTCGGACAGCGGCAGCGCGATAGCATCGATGCCGTGGGCCCGGTAGAGCGGTTCGAGCGCGCGACCAACCGCATGCGAGCCGCCCATTCCGAGCAGTAGCAGCTTGCCGGTCGATCTGAGCGATGCAGCGATCCTGCCGGTGAGCGCCTGTGCGGCGTGGAACGAGGCGACGGCGTCTGAAGCCTGACGGGCCATTTCACGGTCGATTGCAATGAGCCCGGCCGGGCGGTTTCTGGTATCGCTCATGGTCATCCCTTGACGCCGCCACTGGTGAGCCCGGAGATCAGGGCTTTTTGCATGATGAGGCCGATCAGCACCGGAGGCAGGGCGGCTAGCACGCCGGCGGTCGCAATCAGTCCGTAGTCGGAAACGCGGCCGCCGGCGAGATCGGCGATGGCGACCGTCAGGGTTTTTGCGCGCAGGTCCGAGGTGAACAGCAGCGCATAGAAGAATTCGTCCCAGGCAAGCAGAAAGGCAAAGAGTGCCGAGGTCGCCATCACGGGGGCGGCGAGCGGCAGGGTGATCAGCCTGAGGATCTGATCCAGCCTGGCGCCGTCGATCATGGCAGCGCTCTCGATCTCCTTGGGAATGGAATCGAAGCCGGACTTCAGCAGCCAGGTGGTGAAGGGCGCAAGGATGGTGAGATAGACGAGTGCAAGGCCGAAGACCGAATTCAACAGGCCGAGAGTGGCAAGGCCCATATAGAGCGGCACCGCAAGCGCCACCGGCGGCAGCATGTAGGTGGCGATCACCGCGTAAAGCGACCAGGAGACGGTGGGCGTGCGCGACACGGCCCAGGCCGAGGGAATGGCAACGGCGATGGCGGCAAGCGTCGCCATGCCGGCGACCTTCAGGCTGTTGAAGAGCGAAGCGACGAAGGCCGCGCCGGCGGTGTTTTCGAGCGTGGTCAGCAGCAGCCCATAGCGCGACAGATCGATCTCATCAGGCCACCAGTTGAGCGGCTTTGCCGAAAGGTCGGCCGCAGACGAGATGCTCATGACGAAGAGCCACACAACAGGCGCCAGGATGACGGCCGTCAGCAACAGGGCGCAGGCGTAGATGAAGGCAGTGAACAGTGGGCTCTGGCGTTCCATCAGGTGGCTCCCGCGGCTTTGCGCACAAGTGCGGCATAGGCGACCGCAAGTACGGTCACCAGCAGTGTGACGATCAGCGCCAGCGAGGCGCCGGACCCTGCCCGCTGAAACGAGAAAGCTTCCTGATAGACGAGGATCGACAGCGTGCGCGTGCTGTTGGCCGGGCCGCCGCGTGTCATGACCCAGATGAGGTCGAAGACCTTGAAGGCTTCGATCGTGCGCAGCACCAGCGCCACGAGCAACGGGCCGGCGAGATAGGGCATGATGACATAGCGGAAGCGGTTGAACGGGCCTGCGCCATCGACGAGCGAGGCGGCCGTGATGTCGCGCGGCACCGCCTGGAGAGCTGCAAGCGCGATCAGGGCAACGAGCGGAAAGTTCTTCCAGCAGTCGGCGACGATCAGGGCTGTCAGCGCCGAGCCAGGCTCGCCGAGCCAGGAGCGATAGCTGTCGATCAGGCCGATCTGCGTCAGGGCCGCGTTCAGTGCACCATATTCCGGATTGTAGATCAGCCGCCACAGCGTCGCGTTGACGACCGTCGGCAGCGCCCAGGGCAGGATCATCAAGGCGCGCAATGCCGTGCGGCCGCGGAATTGCTGATTGAGCAGCAGGGCCGCCAGCACGCCGATCACCATTTCGGCGGTCACCGAGACAACCGCAAACCATGTGGTCGTGACCAAGGCCCGCAGGAAGTTCGAACCGCCGAGCACCTTGGCATAGTTGTCGAGGCCGACGAAGCTGCCTTCGGTGCCGACGAGCTTTGCGTCAGTGAACGAAAGCCTGACGGTGTCGACCAACGGCCAACCGATGACAGCGATCATGACTGCGAGCAGCGGCAGCATCAGCAGCCACGCGCGTGTTGTTATCCAGGTACCGGACATGGGATGGAAACCTTTTAGGCCATCTACAGCGCCGCGCATCAGATATGACGCGCAAAGCACGCTGTAGCGCTTTAAACCTGCCGCATAATTCCTTAAGTCGATTCCGATTTAAGGAATTATGCCGTGGGCTCATGCTATTGCCGGTGAAACCGTTCCGGCAAGTCCCGGGCGGCAGGGCCACCCGGGAGGTCGAAGCCGTGGGATCAGAGACCGCTGTTTTCGGCGGCGGTCTTGAGTGCATCCTCGGCGGAGGCCTGTCCAAGCAACGCTTCCTGGATCGCCTGCTGCAGGGCTGTCGAAAGCTCCTGGTACTTCGGCGTCGTCGGGCGCGGATACATGGCGGCAAGGCCGAGCTTGGCGGCGGCGATCAGCTCTTCCTGGCCCTTGGTGACATTGGCGTCTTCATAGGACGAGGCCCAGATCGGCAGGCTCAGCTTGGCATAGGCATTCTGCGTCGGCTGCGATGTCATGTGGACGATGTACTTCCACGCTTCGTCCGGGTGCTTGCTGGTCGAGGTGATGCCGAGGCCCATCGACCCGTTGACGGCCGACACCTCGCTCTTGCCCGCAACACCCGGTGCCGGCACGACGCCGACCTTGCCGGCAACCTTGCTTTCCTTCGGGTCGTTGGCGAGGTTGTACATGTAGGTCCAGTTGAGCGCGAAGGCTGCTTCACCGTTCTGGAAGACCTTGCGAACGTCTTCCTCGAGGAATTCCTTCGAGTTCGGATTTGTCAGGCCCGAAGAATAGCTCGTGACCATGTAGTTGAGCGCGTCGAGACCGCCGCCGGACGTGAAGGCAGGCTTGCCGCCGTCGATGAACTTGCCGCCATAGGCGCTAACAAGCGTGGTGTAGTCGCAGATAGCGGCTTCGGCCTGCGACCAGCTCCAGGCGATAGGCGTTGCGAGCAACCCCTTGTCCTTGATGATCTTGGCCTGTTCCGTCAGTTCGTCCCAGGTTTTCGGCGGCGCCTTGATGCCGGCCTTCTCGAGGATTTCCTTGTTGTAGAACAGGTATTTGGTATCGAGGATCCACGGCATGCCGTAGCGCTTGGCGTCATATTCGACCGTGGTCCAGGCGCCCGGCAGCACGCCGGATTTCATCTCGTCGGTGATCCGGTCGGAGACATCGACCAGCACCTTGTTGGCGGCGTATTCGGCCGGCCAGATCACGTCGAAGAGCACGACGTCGTAACCGCCGCCGGAGCCTTGGGCCAGCACGGTCTTGTCATGCAAGCCTTCGTAAGGAACGAATTCGAGGTTCACCTTCACATCCGGGTTGGCCTTGGTGAAGGCCTCGGTCATCGCACGCACGTCGGCTTCGCTATAGGCCGCCTGCGCCATGAACAGCGCATTGAGTGTGGTTTCAGCATAGGCGTGGCCGGCAAAGGACAAGCCGAGCAAGGTTGCGCTGAGCAACGTGGTTTTAATGGATTTCAACATTCCTGCCTCCAATAACTGAGCGGTTCAGTTTTGCCGATACACCTCCCCGGTGCACCGAATATAAGAAATCCGCCCGCTTGCGGACGGCCGTCGACATATCTATCGGAGCGCTGGTGACGACCTTTGGCCATGACCTTCGTTCCCCTGGAGCTCTTTGCGGCTCTCAATTAAGTCAATTGTCTTGACTTATTTCTTGTTCAATATTCTAACAGTGTCAAGAGGGTTTTGAGGATGAATGATTTACGCCCGATCCGGGCAAAGAGCGGCACCAACCAGGAAGGGGCGAGCGCCCACAACCGTCGTGTCATGATCGACGCGTTGCGGTTGAACGGGCAGCTGTCCCGCGCCGATCTTGCCCGTGCGACGGCGCTGACGAAGCAGACGGTTTCAAACATCATCGAAGAGCTTGAGCGTGACGGGCTGGTTCAGTCGCTGGCAGTCGTTCGCAGCGGCCGGGGACAGCCGTCAACGCCCTATCGTCTGGTTGCCGAGGGCGCCTTCGCGATCGGCCTGCAGATCGACAGGCACGTCACACGCACCATCGCCGTCGACCTGGTGGGGACGGTCCTGGCGCGCCGGGAGGCCAACCTTCCGGCGGGCGGGCCGGCGACCGGCGTGAAAACCATTCTCGACCTGATCGAAAAGACCCGAAGCGACCTGGCGTCGATCGCGCCGCAATCGGAGGATCGCCTCGTCGGGCTCGGTGCGGCGATGCCCGGTCCCTTCGGTATCGACGCCGACGCTGACGATCCCTGGATGATGGCGGCGTGGCAGAATTTCCCGCTGCTCGAAACGCTTGCTGCAGGCACAGGTCTCGATGTCGGCCTGCAGAACGACTCGGCCGCTGCAGCGACGGCCGAGCGCCTGGTCGGCGCCGCCCATGGCGTCGATCACGCGATCTGCATCTATCTCGGCTACGGCCTTGGCGCGGGGCTGATCCTCAACGGCGAGCTTTATCGCGGTGCCAATGGCAATGCCGGCGAGATCGGCATGATTCTCAGCCTGCCGCGCGGTGCTGCCGAGCATGAGCGCACCCCGCTTGAATACCGCGCGTCGATCGCCTCTCTGTGCAAGCTACTCGCGCTCGATCCTGCCGATCCGGACCTCTATGCCCACATTGATGCGGCCGTGGAGAGTGAAGATATCAGGTTGCCCGGTTGGCTGGATGCGGCCGTCTACGAACTGCGCGCGGCTGTCCAGGCACTCGAAACCATCTTCGACCCGCAGACGGTGATCCTGTGCGGCGGGCTTCCGCCCGGCCTGGCGCGGCTGGTCACGGATGCGATGCAACCGCTGCTTCCGTCACTCGCCGATCGCCGTGATCGCAGTCTGCCGCGCCTGCAGGTCGGCTTCACCGATCCCTGGGCGGTCGCGATCGGCGCTGCCGCCGAGCCGATCAGCCGCACATTTGACCCGCGCTTTTCGGCAATCCTGAAGACCCGCGCCGCCGACCATTCCTGAGGCTGCGGCTTGCGGCGCGTCATCGGCGCCGATCAGGTCCCCGGCTCGTCAAGGCGTGCAAGTTCGGCATATTCGGCCGCGAGAAAGTCGAGCAGAGCCCTGACCGAGGGAAGCAGGCCGCGCCGCGATGGAAAGGCTGCGTGAATGATGCCTGATCGGGGCGCCCAGTCGGGCAGCACGTCGACCAGCGTTCCGTCCTTCAGGTCCTGCCTGACGACCATGGTCGGCAGCTGGGTGACGCCGACGCCTTTCAGGGCGACGAGGCGCAGGGCCACCATATCTTCGGTGACAAGCCGCGGGTGATGGCGGACAATGGCATTGGCACCATCAGGACCGTCCAGACACCACTCATGCTCCTGCCGGTTGGAATTCCATGCCAGGCTCGGAAGGGCCGTGAGATCGGCGGGCTTCAGCGGTCGTGCATCCTGACCGAGCAGTCCGGGGCTGGCGACCAGGCGCTGCCCGCTTTCAGCCAGCCTCTTGATCACGAGATCGCTCTCCTCGAGCGGTGGAAAACGAACGCGGATGGCCACGTCTATGCCTTCGCGCAGCACATCCACTTGCCTATTGGTGCTTTCGAGCACCACCTCGACCTTCGGGCAGCCGGCCATGAAGCGGGCAATCATCTCGCCGACCTGGAAATAGAGGACCGAGGAGGGACAACTGACATGCACGACGCCCTGCGGTTCGGAGCGCATACGGTCGATCACCTCCTGCGCGGCTTCCGCCTCGACCAGCATCGCCACACAATGGCGATAGTACTCCCTGCCGATATCCGTCACGACGAAGTGGCGCGTCGAACGCTGAACAAGGCGGACGCCAAGCTGTTCTTCCAGCAAGCCGATGCGGCGGCTCAGCCGCGAACGCGGCATATTGAGCTTGCGCGCGGCCGCAGCAAAACCGTTCTGCTCGACGACATCGACGAAAAGCTTAAGATCGTTCAGGTCCTGCATGGCGGATGATTGTCCTATTGATAGGACACTATAGTCCGATTTGGGTGTCTACCGCCAGATTTGTCGCGAGAATATGTTCCTCCCAACGTCATCGCTTGCAAGGCGATGCACAAGGAGAAACACCAATGCGCAAGATACTCGGCATTTTTGGAAACGCCCGGCAGCACTGGGTTGGCGATGGTTTTCCGGTCCGTTCGCTGCTGTCCCATGACAGCGTCGGCGAACATGCAAGCCCGTTCCTGCTGCTCGACTATGCAGGCCCGACAGAATTTGCACCGGACAGCCGGCCGCGTGGCGTCGGCGTGCATCCGCATCGCGGCTTCGAGACGGTGACCATCGTCTATCGCGGCGAAGTGGATCATCGCGACTCGGCAGGCAATGGCGGCCATATCGGTCCCGGCGACGTGCAATGGATGACGGCCGGCGGCGGCATCCTGCACGAAGAATACCATTCCGACGCCTTCACCAAACAGGGCGGGACGCTGGAGATGGTCCAGCTCTGGGTCAACCTGCCGGCGCGCGCCAAATCCGCAAAGCCTGGTTACCAGACGCTGGTCAACGGCGACATTCCGACGGTGACGCTGCCGGAGGATGCCGGGACGTTGCGGGTGATCGCCGGCGCGTTCGACGGTCGCAATGGACCTGCGAAGACATTTACCCCGATCAATCTTTGGGACCTCCGCCTGAAACGGGGTGGCTCTCTTGCACTCGACCTGCCTGAGAGCCATTCGGTCGGCCTGGCGGTGCTACACGGCACCGTGCTGGTGAACGGCAGCGATCTGATCGGCGAAGCCCAGTTCGGCCTCCTCGGCCGCGAAGGCGGCGCCATTACGCTCGACGCCAGCTCCGATGCGACCGTTCTCGTCTTGAGCGGCGAGCCGATCGATGAACCCGTGGTCATGCACGGCCCCTTCGTGATGAACACGGTCGACGAAATCCGCCAGGCCTTCGCCGACTTCCAGAACGGGCGCTTCGGCGCTGTGTCCGAACCGGCACTTTGAGTTCTCGGGGGCTCGGAACTCCGCGCCGAGCCCATGACGGCCGATCAACGGCCAGAGCACGCGGACATGACGAAAGATGAAGGAGTCTTCACTATGGCAAAAACCTACAAGCGTCTCGACAAGGATCAGGCTGCGGTTCTGCTCGTCGACCACCAGGCGGGCCTGCTCTCGCTGGTCAGGGATATCGATCCCGACAAGTTCAAGAACAACGTCCTGGCACTCGCGGACCTCGCGAAATACTTCAAGCTGCCGACGGTTCTGACGACCAGCTTCGAGGATGGCCCGAACGGCCCGATCGTGCCGGAACTGAAGGAAATGTTCCCGGATGCACCGTTCATCCCCCGCCCCGGACAGATCAATGCTTGGGACAATGAAGACTTCGTCAAGGCGATCAAGGCCACCGGCAAGAAGCAGCTGATCATTGCCGGCGTCGTCACCGAGGTCTGCGTTGCATTCCCGGCCCTGTCCGCCCTCGAGGAAGGTTTTGACGTCTTCGTCGTCACTGACGCGTCAGGCACGTTCAACGAGATCACCCGCCATTCGGCCTGGGATCGCATGTCGCAGGCCGGTGCCCAGCTGATGACCTGGTTTGGTCTCGCCTGCGAGCTGCATCGCGATTGGCGCAACGACGTCGAGGGGCTGGGAACGCTGTTCTCCAACCATATCCCCGACTACCGCAACCTGATCAGCAGCTACACCACCACCAAGGCTTCCCGCTAATTGCGGTCTGGCAACAGGAGAATACCCATGACGAACGTCAACAATGTCGCCAACTTCAACGGCGCTCGCCCGGTCATCGATCCCGATGATGCGGTCATGCTTCTGATCGATCACCAGAGCGGGCTGTTCCAGACCGTCAACGACATGCCGATGCCGAAGCTGCGCGCCCATGCGGCAGCCCTTGCCAGCATGGCGACGCTGACGAAGATGCCTGTGATCACCACGGCGTCGGTGCCGCAGGGGCCGAACGGTCCGTTGATCCCGGAAATCCATGCGAATGCGCCGCATGCCACGTACATTGCGCGTCGCGGCGAGATCAACGCCTGGGACAATCCGGACTTCGTGGCCGCCGTAAAGGCGACGGGCCGCAAGACGCTGATCATTGCCGGCACCATCACCAGCGTCTGCATGGCATTCCCGGCCATCAGCGCCGTCCATGAAGGCTACAAGGTCTTCGCCGTCGTCGATGCTTCGGGTACCTACTCGAAAATGGCGCAGGAGATCACGCTTGCCCGCGTCGTCCAGGCGGGCGTTGTCCCGATGGACACGGCGGCCGTCGCATCCGAGCTGCAGCGCACCTGGCATCGTGACGACGCGCAGCAATGGGCCGAGATCTACACCAAGATCTTCCCGGAATATCAGTTGCTGATCGAAAGCTACCTGAAGGCACAGCAGGTCGAGAAAGAGCACGAGCAATTGGATTCAGCCCGCGGCTGAACCAGCACGCACTGAGAAAACGTCGCCGGCGGGAAAATCCCTGCCGGCGACATCTGTCGTTATTTCAGGTCGATCTGCAGTACCGTCTGCAGCAGGACGTCGGTACCGCGCGCGCATTCCTCAGGCGAGGAATATTCCGCCTCGTTGTGCGACAGCCCGTCCTTGGAAGGCACGAAGATCATGGCCGTCGGGCAGATGCCGGCGATATGGGCTGCATCGTGACCGGCACCGGAGACCACTTCGGTTGCGGAATAGCTGAGTGCCTCGGCGCTGGCACGCACTGCATCGACGATATCGGGATCGAAGACAACCGGCTGCTTCGACCAGATGTGTTTGAGCCCGATCTCGGCATCGATCGCTGCGACAGCCTGCTCCAGCGCGGCCTGCATTTGGTTCAGGCCTGCTTCCGAAGGGTGACGCATATCGATCTGCAATTGCACTGTGCCCGGCACGACATTGCGGGAATTGGGGCCGACCGTGGCAAAGCCTGTTGTCCCGACACCGGGCGAATGACGGCGGGCGATGTCGCGCACGGCAAGCACGATCTCTGAGGCCGCGACCAGCGCGTCGTCGCGCTGCGCCATCGGGGTGCTGCCCGAATGCGCCTCCGTCCCGGTAATGGAGACGTCGAACCAGCGCACGCCCTGCACGCCTGTGACGATGCCGATTTCCGTCGCCGCCGCTTCCAGGAGCGGGCCCTGCTCGATGTGGAGTTCGACATAGGCGGCAAAGCCCACATGTCCGACAGGGATTTCGCCGCGATAGCCGATCGTTTCGAGCGCCGTCTTCACGGTCGTCCCGTCCCGGTCAGTCAGGGCCTCGATCGCTTCCAGGCAGGATGCGCCGGAAAAGACGCCGGACCCCATCATCGCCGGCGAGAAGCGCGAGCCTTCCTCGTTCGTCCAGTTGACGACGGTCAGGCCATGCCGCAGCACTGTGCCGGTCTCCTTCAGCGTGCGGATCAGTTCAACCCCGGCAAGAACGCCGAGGACGCCATCGAACCTGCCGCCCTGCGGCTGGGTATCAAGGTGGCTGCCGACGGCGATAGGCGGCAGTGATGGATCTTCGCCGGGGTAGGTGGCGAAGATATTGCCGATCCCGTCGACGTCGATCGTGCAACCAAGCGAGCGGCATTCGCCGACGAACCAGTCGCGGACCTGCCGGTCCTCTTCCGTCAGTGTCAGCCGGGTGACGCCGCCCTTGTCGGTGCCACCGAAGCGAGCGGTCGTGACGATATCAGCCCATAGCCGGTCGCCGTTGATCCGGGGCATGTTGGTGCCGGCGGCCGGGGTTTTGCTTGGCTGTCCCGCCGTGGTCATTTCTGCTCTCCGGTTGCTTCAGCATTCAGGCGGTAGCGGAAATCGCAATGGGACGCGCCCTGCATCACCGTTTGCGTGCGCTCGAGCGTGATGCGCGGATCGTAGCCGGTGCAGAACACGCCGTCGCGGTTGCAGGAAAGCAGGTGGCCGATATGGCCGAGCCCCATCTCGCGATAGGTCTCGGCGTAGCGACAGCGCTTGACGTTGTAGTGGAATTCGTCGTCGGTCGCCTTCGTCACCTCGATCGTCAGGGCATCATCCTGCGTCCAGAGATCCTGCAACTCCTGGAATGTCCGCAGGTTGGTACCGCCAGGCGTTTTCGCCGCAAACGCCTTGCCGGCCTCGATCGCGGCGCGGCTGACGGCCTTGTCGAGAATAGCCTGGGCGCGCTCCTCGCCGATCTCTTCGCGCATTGCCTCATAGATCGGCGCGATAATGCCCGCCTCTATGCGTCGCCGTGCGAGAATGCCCAACTCGCCTTCCATCGCGGCGCGTGATGTCGCCGCGTCCCCGGTCTTGTCCTCGTTTGTCATGAAGATACCCTGCCTCCCTGTCCAACAGATGGTTGGTTCGATTGAGCGACAGAGTATACCGTGACCGCGGAGACAGGGTTGCAAATCCGTCCCATTCACAAGGGCTGTTGCGCAAATATTTCGCGCCCAGCTGCATTTCTCGCGGAATTATTCTTGGTCGGTTGCGGTTGGCAGCGCGGCTTGCAGGTGCCGACGCAGGGCTTGGAGCCGCATCGATCACCTCAGCCAATCGGTCATCGCTGACTGTTTGAAACGAACCATTTGTAATAGGGATTGGCCGGCTCGACCTGCATCAGCAGCTCCATGTCGCGAGCCCATTCGGCGCGGTAGCCGGCATAGGCATTGAGCGAGGCCTGGTAGAAGAGCAGCAGCCGGTTGTGCGCCTCGGCAATCGATGCTTTCGCTGCGGGGTCGGCGGCAAGGAGCGGGAGTTCCGTCCGCAGGGCGATCAGCGCCGGAAGGGTGCGCTGCAACTCGTCGGGGCGCACCCAGCTTGCATATTCGATCCGAGGCTGGTCGTCGGTCACCGGAAGTGCAGAACCCGCGTAACGTTCCAGCCCCGTGCGGTCCATCATCCAGGTCGCCAGCAGATCCGCGGGGCTGGAAATGCCGACCTCGCCGAGGGCTGCGGCAATCGAGCGCTCTTTCATCCGGTCGGCAATTCGTGTCGCGTCGAGCTGTTGCGGTTCGAGCGAGCCGATGAGCAGCATCTCGTGCAGTTCCGTCGACCAGAGCGTAGCTTCGGGGAAGGTGTCGAGGAAGCTCCTGACGAGGGAGCGGGTGTCTTCGTCGTTCTGGGTTGCGATCGGCAGCCATTGCGCGACCATGCCATTCTCAGCCAGGCGGTCGCGCGCGAGGCGGTAGAAGTCCGACGAGTAGAGATTGACGACGCCGGCCGCCGATGGCGGCGGCGGCTCCAGGGTGATGAGGTCGTAGCGTTCCTGGCTGCGCAGCAGTTCGCGGCGCCCGTCGCGCAGCCGGACCTCAAGTCGGGGATCCTTGGCTGCGTCATAATTGCCCTTGAACAGGCTTGTTGCACGCGCAACGGAGGGCAATAGCTCCGCTGCCACGCGGCGTTCCAGCCCGGGATAGGCGAGCAGCGAGCCGGCGGTAATGCCGGTTCCAAGCCCGATCACCAGCGCCGACTTCGGTTCGCCCTGGTGGATGAGGAGCGGCAACAAAGCCTGCAGCCGCATGTAGCGCAGCGACGGCATGGCATCGCCGGTGTTGGAAACACCCTGGATATAGAGCCGGCGGAAGCGGCGGTCGGCTTGCCCCTGCTCGATAACCGCGACCGTGGCGCCGAGGCCCTCTTCGTAGGAAATGATTCTACCGTCGCTGCGCGACTTCGTCAGCAGAGTGGCGAGCCGGTCCGATGGCACGAGGACCGCAAGCAAAAGCGTGAGGGCGCCGAGCACGGGCACGACCAGGCGAGAGCCGGCAAGCACGCTGCCTTTGCCCCTGAAGATTGCGACAAGGCCGATCACGGCGGCGACGACCGCCAATATGGCAAAGCTGCGGATGATGCCGAGTGCCGGGATCAGCAGAAAGCCCGTGACCAGGGTTCCTGCGATGCCGCCGAGCGTGTTGAACGCCAGCACACGGCCGGTATCGCGCCCGACATGGGCGGGGTTGACCGCAAGGCGCAACGCGACTGGAAAGGCAGCACCGAGGATCAGCGTCGGAACGAAAACGATGCTCAGCGCCGCCACGACAAACCGCGCGCTCATGCCGGCAAAGATGCTGCCCGTCATGGCTGCGACCGTAGCTTCGGCATTCGTCTGCCAGGCGGTGAGCCAGGTGCCGAGCACAGCCAGTTCGAAAAGGGCGACGAGGCCGGCGGCGGTAATCAGCAGGCCGAACGCGGTCCAGGGATCGGCAAGCCGATCGGTCCGCCGCGCAAAGAGTGCTGCGCCCAGCGCAAGGCCGGCAAGGTAGGTGGCAAGCACAACGGAGAAGGCAAAGGAGCGGGTGGAGATAAATTGCACGATCGCCTGCGACCAGGCGACCTCGTAGCCGAGCGCGACGCCGCCGGCGAGCGCGTAGAGAACAAGCGCCAGGCGAGACCCACCTTCGCCAGTGGACGATGCCGGCGATGCGTCCGGCGCGGAGACGGCGAAAGCCGAACTGCGCAAGAAGCCGATAGCAGCGGCGGTTAGCCCGAGAGCGGCGGCGGCAAGGCCGGTGGCCTGGACCCCAAGCGCTGGAATGATGACGAAGGAGACGGCGAGGCAGCCGACGATCGCGCCAAGCGTATTGGCAGCGTAGAGGCGTCCGCCTTTGGTCCCGATCCCGCCGGGAGCCGACTGCAGGCCGCGCAGAAGAACAGGCAGCGTGCCGCCCATCAGAAAGGCTGGTGTGGCGACGAGCAGGATCAGCATCCCCCACGCGACAACAGGCAAGCTCGACTCGATCGAGACGAAGAGAGGCGCGATCCGCGCCAGTGCAAATGTGGCGACAACGCCGAGCAGGGCGACGCCGGTCTCAAGCAGCGCATAGAGGCGCAAGGGACGGTGGGCACGATCACCGAAGCGACCAATGGCGAAGCTGCCGAGGGCAAGGCCGAGAAAGAAGGCGCTGACGCCGGCGCTGACCGCATGGACATCGACACCGGTGACGAGCGAGAGTTGCTTGATCCAGAGAACCTGAAAGATCAGCGCGGCCGCGCCGGAAAGGAAAAGCATGAACCCGGCCACTGCGGGGCTGATGGCAAAGGCCCGTTGCTGCATGCCCTGTCTCTCGTTAGCCCCGTCGACATCGACCGAGCGTACGGGCGCGGAACTCTTTGCGGTCAATCCGGCTCACCATAGATTCTAAATGCAAAGAAAGAAAAGGCGGCGCTCGGGTGAGCGCCGCCTTCGTCAGCTTATTGGGCGGCCGGGGCCTTTTTCATGATTTCGTCGATCTTGGCATGCACGCCTTCCTCGACCTGGTCGACCGAGAAGCTCGCTGGCTTCTGGCTCGGCGGATACTCGATGAAGGTTTCCAGGAAGGTTGCGGCCTTCATGGTGGCTATCCCTGCAAGATAGACGTTCTTCGTCCTCCAGTCGTCGTACTGGTCGGAGACGATGTCGGCCCGCTCATAGGGGTCCATGCGCAGGTTGAAGATCTTCGGCACACGCAGGCAGGTGAACGGATCCTGCCAGACGTCGAAGCCACCGGGCTTGCGCATTTCGCAGAAGACCGCTTTCCAGTTGTCCCAGCGAATGGCCACGAGCTTGGCGTCGTCGTTGAAGTAGAAGAACTCGTTGCGCGCGCCCTTCGGCTGCTCGCCTAGAAGGTAGGGAAGCTGGTTGTAGCCGTCGAGGTGAACCTTGAAGTCCTTGTCGCCGAGCTTGGTGCCCGTCAACAGCCGGTCCTTGACGTCCTTGTCACCGGCAGCGGCAAGCAAGGTCGGGAACCAGTCGAGACCGGAAACCATCTCGTTGGAAACACCGGGCTTGATCTTGCCCGGCCAGCGCACCATCGCCGGCACGCGGAAGGCGCCTTCCCAGTTGGTGTCCTTCTCGCTGCGGAACGGGGTTGTCGCCGCGTCCGGCCAGGAGAACTGATTGGGCCCGTTGTCGGTGGCGTAAACGACGATGGTGTTCTCGGCGATCTTCAGGTCGTCGAGTGCCTTCAACAGCTTGCCGACATCGTTGTCGTGCTCGATCATGCCGTCGGCATAGTCGTTGCCCGGCATGCCGCTCTGTCCCTTATATTCCGGCCGGATATGGGTGAACAGATGCATGCGCGTCGTGTTCATCCAGGTGAAGAAGGGCTTGCCTTCCTTGACCTGCTTTTCCATGAAGCCGATGGCTGCTGCCGTGGTCTCGTCGTCGATCGTTTCCATGCGCTTGGTGTTGAGTGCGCCGGTATCCTCAATCTTGCCGTCGGCGAACGAATGCAGCACGCCGCGGGGCGTGGCCGCCTTGACGAAAGGATCATTGGGATCCTTCGGCCAGTAGGGGCGCTCCGGCTCTTCCTCGGCATTGAGGTGATAGAGGTTGCCGAAGAATTCGTCGAAACCGTGCGCTGTCGGGAGGAAACGATCCTGGTCGCCCAGGTGGTTCTTGCCGAACTGGCCCGTCGCATAGCCGAGCGGCTTCAGCGCCTGGGCGATCGTTACGTCTCGGTCCTGGATGCCGACGGGCGCTCCGGGAACGCCGACCTTCGACATGCCGGTACGAAGCACCGACTGGCCGGTGATGAAAGTGGAGCGGCCGGCGGTGCAGCTGTTCTCGGCGTAGTAGTCCGTAAACATCATGCCTTCAGAGGCAAGCCGGTCGATATTGGGCGTCTTGTAGCCCATGACACCCATGGAATAGGCGCTGATGTTGGTCTGGCCGATATCGTCGCCGAAGATGACGAGGATATTGGGCTTGGCCGCATCCTGGGCCATTGCTGGCATTACCGATGCCGATAGCGTCGACATCAGCACGGTGCCCGCAAGCGCAAGCGCTTTCGGCTTGATGGACCTTCGAACTGCTGAAGCAGCCAGCAGTCCGATGGCATTCTTCATATCAATGGGCATCTCATGTCTCCTCGAGGCACGATGGATTGCTTTTAGTCAGGTAGGCAAAGTCTCGGAATGTACCGTTGAACTTTGGGTTGAAGCGGGTGTTACGGGCAAGTACGTAACAGTTACGAAGGATCGTAACGCCCGGTCCGGCAGCGCTAGCGACTGGTTGGTAAATCGGCGTCGAACGCCGGATTGAGATCGGGGAGTTCATTGGCCGGCACCGGCTCGTCGTCGAAGATTTGCTCGAGCCAGCGGCTTCTGGCTTTGCCAAGGCCGGCTCTAAGCGGCAGGAGATTCGGCTTCTGCGCCGCGTCCTGCTGGTCTCGATAAAGCGACTGCTGGTGGTTGGCGAAGGCGGCCCTTGTCTCCGGGTCGGCGAAGCGATCGAGCCACTGGGTCATTGGAACATTCCCCGTCTTGCGCGACCATGCGTCGATCGCCGCCTCGAACCGCTCTGCGTCGCCGCTGCGGCATCCCTCGTCGACGCGATGGAAAGCCGTTGCCTCGGACTGCGCCTTGCGCGTCCGTATTTCGTCAAACCATGCCTGGATACGGCCGGCCATAACGGCGGCAAAGTGGATCAGGAGCGCCAGTGCCACCACCACCAGGCCTGCGCCGACCCACCACTGCCAGTCGAATGGCGCATTCTCCGGCGGCGGGTGCGGCGGGGCAAGGGCGGTCGCATCTGCAGGTGCTGCCACAACCGAAACCTTGGCCAACGGCGCTTCGGCCGTTTGCGTCTTGCCGCGCGACGGATTGAACCACTGCAGGCTGATTGCGGGGATCGTGTAGGTCCCGGCTTTCGCGAAGACATAGGTGGCCGTGTCCTTGCGGACGCCGCCCAGGAACACGCCGCGATCCGACCTATGCTCGGAGAGCAAGGGGTCGTGGACATAGACTTTGACACCCGCCGGTGCTTCGAAGGACGGCTCCGGGATCATCATCGCCGCCAGTCCATCCGCTTCGACGGTAACGGTGCGAACCAGAGCGTCGCCGGCACGCAGGCTTGCCGGATCACGATCAAAGACCTGCGTGATCGTCACTTTCGCGGCGGTGACGCCGGCCTTGCCGTCAGCGCCGCCGGGTACCGCCGTCACTGTCAGCCGCAGCGTCGGCAATTTCACCCGTCCTTGCGTGGTTTCGCCGGGAACGGCCGCATAACCGAACGGGATATCGACAGGCGGCAAAGTGTAGTCTCCCGCCGCCTGCGGGGCGATGACGTAGGTCTTGCGGATACCGGAGAAATCGACACCATCGATTGTCTCGTTGAGGTTCAGACCGCGATCGTCTGGCATCGTCACGATCGTGCCGGGAAGGTCGAACAGCGGAAACTGTGGCGGCGACAGAAAGTAGTTCGGCGCGAAAACGTCGACGTCGACCTCAACCTGCTGTCCGGCGTAGATCGTTCCCTTGGTGGCGAGCGTGGCGCGGGCGAATGGATCGGCTGCCAGCGCGACGTTCGCCAGCGACAGCCAGAGCGCGAAAATCCCCAGGAGAATCGCGTAGATGCGAAGCTTCATGGTTTCGCATCCTTCGCTTCGATCGCGAACTTCCTTGCCAGCAGATCGGCCGGGGAAACCTGGATATTACGCATCCACATCTCGGCGGTTTGCGGCGCTCCCGCCACCGTGCCCTCCTTGCCCTTCTTGCCCTTGTCGTCGAACTGGATCTGATCCGGATCGAGCCCGGCCGCCTCCTGCTGGGCATCCTGATCCTGCTTGTGCTTGTCTGCCTTGCGTTTCTCGGCCACTGCCAGGTTCTGCCTGGCTTCGGGCCAGTCTGGGCGGCGTTTGAGCGCCTGCTGGTAGGCGGCAATCGCCTCCTCAGCCTTGTCGAGATGCATCAGGGCGTTGCCCTGGTTATAGTAGCTTTCGGCCGTATCGCCCTGCGCAAAGGCATCGATGGCATCCTGATAGCGTCCGATACGAAAGAGGGCGACGCCCTGCCAGGCCGGGTCCTGGAAATCGCCGGCCGCTCCCTGGAAATCGCCGCGATCGATGGCCCGCTGGCCCTGCTGGTCCGGGGTGAACCAGAGATCGGCAAAGCTGCGATCGGCTGCCTCGGCCTTTACCCCTGGCAGCACCGTGCCGACGGCTATCAGATAGACCGCCCAACGGACTGTCCAGCCGCGGCGGAACCACAACGCGGCAAGGAGTGCGATCGGGATGGTCAGCCACCAGCCGGCATCGTACCAGCGCGTCAGGCCTTCGGCGGTCTTTTGCGCGAAGCTGCTCTGGATCCGCCTGATGATCCAGCGCACGTCGCTATCGTCGGGCGTGACTGTTGCGACCTGCGCTTTCGACGCCGCCTGCAATGCTTTCAGCGCATCGACGTCGAGTTTGGCACGGACCCGCGCACCCGTCGCGTCGGTGAGGAACTGGCCATCGGCCGTCTTCACCGGGCCGCCATCGGCGGTGCCGATGCCGAGCACCATCAGGTCGTTGCGGCCCTGATATCGCGCAAAGGCGTCGAATGCCGTGCGCTCGACGCCATCGGTCATGAACAGGATCGTGCCCGGTACGGTCTCGCTGGAAAGCGCATCCTCGGCGACCTGCAGCGCCCTGCCGGTGTCTCGGCCGGTTACCGGCATGATGCTCGGCGAGAGGGCGGCCAGATAGGTCTTGATGAGGTTTGCATCGTCGGTGAGCGGCAGCACCATGTGTGCTGTGCCGGCATAGGCAAATAGGGCAGTACGCGCGCCCTTTCGCAGAGAAAGGATATCCTGCACCTTCAACTTGGCTCGCTCGAGCCGCGTCGGCGAGACATCAGTGGCGTTCATCGTTTCGGTCAGGTCGATCGCGATCGCCAGCGGCGCCGTATCCTCGACGAAGGGCGGCTTTTCACGCTGCCATGTCGGCCCGGCAGCCGCAATCGCGGCGATCGCGATCAGCACGGCCGTCAGGTGAACAGGTTGCAGCCGTCGCCTTCCGCCTTTCTCGATCAGCAGGTGGTCGAGAAGATGTGGCGCGATCATGCCCTGCCATTGTGAGCGCACGTCGGTGCGACGGCCGATCAACATCACAAGCAGGGGCGCCGCCAGCAGCGCCAGCAGCCAGAGCGGCCTGAGGAAATGGAAGTCGGCGATCATGCTCCCGCCTCCCTTTCGCGACGCCGGTCTGCGCGGGCCGACAGCAGCCACATGATTGCGTGATAGACGAGGACGAGGATCAACGCCGCGCCCAGCGGATAGTGGAACAGTTCGATGCGCGGCCGCCAGGACAGGGTCTTCTGGTTTTCCGGCGTCAACTGATCGAGAAGCTCGTAGATATTCTGCAGCGAGGCCTGGTCCTGGCCGAAGAAATATCGTCCATGTGTCGCCGTCGCGATCTGTTGCAGGACTGACGTGTCGAGCTTCTGTTCCCCTTGCGCATTGGGATCGCCGATGCCGACCGTGTGGATGACGATGTGTTTTTCGGCGGCAATGCCGGCGGCCTTGTCGGGCGGCATCTTGCTCGCGGTGTCGTTGCCATCGGTCAGTAGGATCAGCACCTTGTCCGGTGCCGTGCTTTGGTCGAACATCTTGATCGCAAGGCCGATCGCATCGCCGATCGCGGTGCGTGGACCCGCCATTCCCGGCAGGCTGTCGGCCAGCATCGCCTTGACCGTCTTGTGGTCGAGCGTGAACGGCACGAGCGGGTAGGGGGCATCGCCAAAGGCGATGAGGCCGAGACGGTCTTCGGGGCGCTTGTCGATAAAATCGGCGACGACCGTGTGCACGGCATCGACCCGGGCCTGCAGATTGCCGGCCGGATCGTGAAAGTCGCGCGTGTCCATCGATTGCGACAGGTCGATTGCCAGCATGAGATCGCGTTGCGGTTCGGTCTTTTCGATCGGCGGCTCGATATATTGCGGCCGCGCCAGTGCCAGTACGATCAGGCCCCAGCAGATCGGCGCAATCAGCTTCTGCCCAAAGTTCGACTTGGGCACGACCGATCCTTCGGTCGCGCCGATGCCCGCCGCTGCGGTGATGTCCTTGAAAAATGGGATCCGGACCGCCGCCGATTGCTCGCGATAGGCCGGAAGCAGCCACCAGATGACGGCCGGAAGTGGCAGCAGGACGAGCAGCCAGGAATGATCAAGGACGTACATGGTGCGCCTCGATCCAATATCGTGCCGCCGCAACATGGGCTTTCGCTTCGGCCTCGGGAACAGATGCCAAAACCACCGGCCCGCGGTACTCAGCCTCTTCGAAGAAATGCGCCGCGGTTGTGGGAAAGACTGGGCCACCGGAATGGGCGTCGAGGAAGCCGGTCCAGCCCTTGCCGCTCAGATTGGCGATCGTCTCGCGTGGCCAGACCGCAAGCGCGGTGCGCTTGAGAAGGGCGGGCAGGGCAGCGAGCGCATCGCCACGTGTTTGAGCAGCACCAATGCGCTGTTCTATCTGGCGAAGCTCGCCAAGCGCCTCGCGGCGGTAACGATTGAGCTCGCGGTGGCGATACCAGCGCCGGAGCGCGAAGGCGATTGCCAGCAGAACAAGTCCGGCGAGTACCGCCCAGGCCCAGGTCTGCGGCAGCATCGAGACGGGCGGTGGCAAGGCGATATCGGCAAGGCCGCGGAGCGCGGCAGCGAGGCCGGGATCGACCGCTGGCGTGGTCCCTTCCATCGCTACCGTCTCCGCTGACGCCAGGCCAACTGGCCGAGCATGGTGCGCAATTGCGGTGCAATCTCTTCCGCCGAGGAAATCGGCAGCATCGGCAGCCCCAGGTCCTCCTGCCATGCCTGAAGCGCGCGGCCGCGCTTGCGCGCGAAGCTGTCGATCGCCTCGCGGACGTTTGCATGACCGAATTGAAGCTCTGCCTGTTGCGCGCCGCCGCTGACGACGATGTCGCCCTTGCGCGGCAATTCCAGCATGAAGGGGTCGTAGATCAGGATGGCGATCACGTCATTATGGGCAGAGAGCTTGAGCAGCATGTCGCGCGTTTCCAGACCATGCCCGTCGAAATCGCTGATGACGATGATCAGATGGTCATGTTTGGCGATGTTGGCAACGGCCGAAAGCACGAGGTCCAGTTGCTCGTCGCCTCTTGCAACCTTGGAGGTTGCGGTGAGTGCGGTGTTGTGGCGAACGATGACGTCGGCAAACCGAATGACGGCCTCGCGGCTGCGATAGGGCCTGATCTCGTCGACGGTCTCATCTCCGAATACAAAGCCGCCGACCCGATCGCCAAGCGCCGTGATGCGCCAGGCGCAAAGGGCGGCCACTTCCGCCGCGGCAACCGACTTCATGGCGCGACGGCTGCCGAAGAACATGTTGATGCGCTGGTCGACGATCACAAGCGCCGGCCGATCCTTCTCCTCGTCATAAACCCGCACGACCGGTTTGCCGGTCCGCGCCGTCACCCTCCAATCGATGGTGCGGATATCGTCGCCAGGCAGGTATTCGCGAAGCTCCTCGAAGGAAAGCCCACGACCACGCATGCGCGATTCATGGCGTCCTGCCAGCAATCGCCGGACCGGCGCCTTACGCAGGAAGGTCAGGTCACGGGCTGTCGCCTCAAGGCCGACCAGTTCGTCGACGGAGGTGTAAGCGCCCGATGCCTCCACCTTCGGAGGATGGGCAATGCCTTTCGACCGGGCGAATGCGGACAGGGATATTGCCATCGGGCCTCTCCATCTCTCAGGCGACAGCGACCTGCTGCACGATCCGGTCTATGACCTGGTTGGCCGTCGTGCCGCCCGCATGGGCTTCATAGGAGAGGACGAGCCGGTGGCGGAAGACGTCGTGCACAGTCGCCTGCACGTCATCCGGCGTCACGAAGTCTCTTCCCTTCAGCCAGGCATGGGCGCGCGAGACCTTGTCGAGACCGATGACGCCGCGCGGACTGATGCCCACCTGGATCCATTTGGCCACGTCCTTGTCGAGCTTGTCCGGGTAACGTGTCGCCATAACCAGGGCTACGATATAGTCCTCGATCGCGCTCGAGACGGTCACTGCCGAGATTTCCTTGCGTGCCGTAAACACCGCATCCTGAGCCAGCTTTTCGTTGGACTTCACTTTCGAGGCGGCAGCCGTTTCTTCCGACCGCACCAGCCGCATGATCTCGGCCTCCGATTTGGCGTCGGGATAATCGACCTGGATGTGCATGAGGAAACGATCGAGCTGCGCCTCAGGCAAGGGGTAGGTGCCTTCCTGCTCGATCGGGTTTTGCGTTGCCATCACCATGAAGAGGTCGGGAAGCTCGTGACTGTCGCCACCGACAGTCACTTGCCGCTCCTCCATCGCCTCGAGCAGGGCGGACTGCACTTTCGCCGGTGCGCGGTTGACTTCGTCGGCAAGGATGAGATTGGCGAAGATCGGGCCTTGCTGAAAGCGGAACTCGCCCTTGCCGCCTTCGGTGAAATAGACCTCCGAGCCGGTGATGTCGGAGGGCAAAAGGTCCGGTGTGAACTGGATGCGTGACAGCTCGGCGTCGAGGTTCTTCGCCATGCTCTTGATGGCCCGCGTCTTGGCAAGCCCGGGCAGGCCTTCGACCAGCAGATGGCCGTTGCTCAGGAGACCGAGTAGCAGGCGTTCGATCATGCCCTGTTGACCAACGATGGCTTCGCCGATCCGCTTGCCGAGCTGTTCGATGTCGTCACGTGTACCCATTGAGATTTAGCCCCTCCCGCCGGCCCGGCGGCGCCAACCCTTGTGAACTCTCATTTGTGAACTCTGAGGGAGATTAAGGTTACATGCGGCCCGTTGGAAAGAACGTAACAGTAACGAAGCGGGCGATTGTGGTTCTCGATCAATCCACGGGCGGGGCAAACGGGCCCGAATTCGATTCGTGCGCCGTCGTAACAGTTACGTACTTTGGAGTCGGAAAGTTTGCGTCTAGACTTCGGGCTATCAGGATGGACGCGACATCCGCCCGGGAGATCGAAGCCGCATGCAAACACTATCCACAAGGCCGACCCTCGACGAAACGCCAATGGCGATCAGCGCGCGCGAGCCGATCTGGATCGAAGGCGGCACCTTCACGATGGGGTCCGACCATCATTACCCCGAAGAGAAACCGGCTCACCCGGTGAAGGTCGACGGATTCTGGATCGACGTCACGCCTGTCACCAACCGGCAGTTTGGTGCATTCGTCGAGGCGACCGGCTACGTCACCGTTGCCGAGAAGGCGCCTGACCCGAAGGAATACCCGGGTGCACTGCCGGAAATGATGCGGCCGGGGTCGGTGATTTTCGATCCGCCGAAGCGCGTCACCAGCCGTGACCCCTCGCAATGGTGGAACTTCAAGTTCGGTGCCGACTGGAAAAGGCCATATGGCCGGCAGAGCAACATTCGCGGCAAGCTCGACCATCCCGCCGTGCAGATTTCCTATGTCGATGCCATGGCCTATGCGAAATGGGCCGGCAAGGATCTGCCGACGGAAGCCGAGTGGGAGTTCGCCGCCAAGGGCGGCCTGAATGACGCGGAATATGCGTGGGGCGCCGAACTTGTTCCGGAGGGCCGCTTCATGGCCAACACCTGGCACGGTGCCTTCCCGACCGAGAACCTGCGCCCTGACGGCTTCGAGCGCACGTCGCCGGTCGCCAGCTTCCCGCCCAGCGGCTATGGCCTTTACGACATGATCGGCAATGTCTGGGAATGGACAAGCGACTACTGGTCGAGCAACCACCCGGAGCCTGCGCAAAAAAGCTGCTGCATCCCCTCCAATCCGCGCGGCGGCGGCGCTGAGGCAAGCTACGACCCACGGCAGCCGGAGATCCTGATCGCGCGGCGGGTGGTGAAGGGCGGATCGCATCTCTGCGCGCCGAACTATTGCCGTCGCTACCGCCCCGCGGCCCGTCACGCGCATGAGGAAAATGCGGCAACGACCCATATCGGCTTTCGCTGCATTCGCCGGCCGTAGACGTCTAACACCGACAGTCTTGTTTCAGTTGAGGAGGACACCCGATGATTTTGAGGGCAGGAGAGTTCGCGTCGATTGATGTGGATACGCATCGGAAGGGCTGGTGGCGGACCTTTATGGGAGTTGCGGCATCATTCGCATTGATGCTGGCCGCGCCGGCGCTTGTGGTGGCCGCTGATGCACCTCCGGCTGGCCTTCCTTCCTGGAACGACGGTGAGGCGAAATCGGCAATCATCGACTTCGTGACGCGGGTGACGACCGAAGGCGGCCCTGATTATGTCACTGAAGTGGACCGTATCGCCGTGTTTGACAACGACGGTACGCTCTGGACCGAGCAGCCGATGTATTTCCAGGGCATGTTCATCAACGATCGCATCAAGGCTATGGCCCCGGATCACCCGGAATGGAAGGACAAGGAGCCGTTCGCATCGCTGCTGAAGGGCGACATTGCCGGCGTGGCTGCGGCCGGCGAGAAAGGTCTTGTCGAGCTCGCGATGGCGACACATGCAGGGATGACGACGGACGAATTCACGAAGATCGTCAAGGATTGGTTCGCAACCGCGAAACACCCGCGTTTCGACCGGCCCTATAACGAGATTACCTACCTGCCGATGAGGGAGGTATTGGATTATCTGCGGGAAAACGGCTTCAAGACCTATATCGTTTCGGGCGGCGGCATCGAATTCATGCGGCCGATGACCGAGCAGATGTACGGGATACCGCCGGAACAGGTTGTCGGCAGCACCATAACCACCAAGTATGAACTTCAAGGTGACACCCCGGTGCTCATGCGCGAACCGAAGGTGGATTTCATCGACGATGGCCCCGGCAAGCCGGTCGGCATCAACAAGTTCATTGGTCGCCGCCCGATCTTTGTCGCCGGCAATTCCGACGGCGACTACGAGATGCTGCGGTGGGTTACCTCTGGCGCAGGGCCGAGCTTCGGGATGATCGTGCACCACACCGACGACGAGCGGGAATGGGCCTATGACCGCCAGTCGCATGTCGGCAAGCTCGACAAGGCGATGAACGAGGCGGAGCAGCGGAAATGGCTTCTCATCGACATGAAAGCCGACTGGAACAGGATCTACGCGTTCGAGAAATAGACAGTGTGCCGGGGACATCACTCGCCGCCAGCACGGCCGCGAGGGATGTCAATTATACCCGCTATTTCGATGTAAGCTGCGTGAAGGCGATGCCATCGATGTGGCCGCCTTTCAGCCGATAGACAAGCATTTGCATGACCGTCGTGTTCTGTTCGCCCTGTTGCTGGTGGGTGTAACGCACCATGCCTTGCTTCGGAGCTGCGCCGAAGCGTTCCTCCAGGGCTTCCGTGCCGTCCATCAAGGTCGGAACCGGCAGCAACAGCGGCGCGAGCGCAACGGTTGGGGTGTCACATTTATCGGCTTCGTCGGCAACTTCTTCGGTGGAGATGAATGTCACCGGTTTCTGGGCGGGCGTGGCTGCGTCAGATCTGTCGTTCGCGACGAACCAGATCCGCCGCGGCAGATCTCCGGTCGCAAGCTCGTAGCACAGCCAGCCGACCGTTATGCCCTCCACCGTCCGGCTGCGGATATTGCCTCCGAACGTGGCCTTGACCTCGTCGAGTGTCGTCTTCTCGAGCGTGATCGCAAGCGAGCCGGCATTGATGAGATTGTTGAAAGGCGTCTCGAACTGGAGTGTCTGCGCTGTCGCCGTCAGCCCACCAAGGACGAGTGAGGGCAGGCCGCTCAATTTGTCGTCGCTTGCCGCAAGCTCGGTGCTCAGCAGCGTCAGGCCGGTCGCGGCGATCCCTGCAGAAAGGAACGCTACCAAACGTCCGCAATGAGATGTCTTGTCCAAGGATCGCATGGAAATCTCTCCGTTGTACTCAGCACGCGATACGGCCTGTCGCCGAATGTCATCGCGGGCATTCTAAGCATCGCAGTATTCCGCATCGAAGTACGTAACAGTTACAATCGGCGATGAACCGCTGTGGAGAAGCGCAATATGTCAGCTGTGTCACCCCGTGGAAGCCAACTGTAGCGCAATGCCCATGCCAAGCAAGCCGTCGCGATTACGGTAAGCTGCACGTCGTTGGCCTGTGGAGTGGCGGTTGCGATTAACGTGCCCTGGCCTGGCTATCAATGCCGGATCCGACGAGGTGTCATCGGTGCGTTTTCGGGGTCTGGATCGCTTCGCCGTCAAGCCCGCGGCGGCAATGTTACTGTTACGTACTTCCGGAAACGGACGGTTCCTGCGATTTTGCGGGGGCAGGAGAGGGATAGGCAGAAGTTGGTCGTCTGCCTGACCCGAGGTTGCATCCGTCAGGTAGGCATATCTCAACGAGACGCTGGCAATCAGAGTACCGGTGGCATTCCGGATCTGTACTGAGGCGCGCGAACGCTATTTTCGCGCGCAGGCGTGGCATGAAGCATCGATCGTCGTTCAAGCGGATAGAGCGCTATGCCCAACGAAGCCAAGCAACGGGGACTTTTGAAGCTGATGCTCAAGCTTCCGGTGTTGCGCGGCCAGTTGCAACTGCTGAGCGCCAAGAACATGCCGCTCGCCAGCCTTTGCGAGGCATATGACGAGGCAACCTCCATGCTGGATCGACAGCGTCGGCGTGATCCGCAGGATGCGTCGATGGTGGCGGAGTACGAGCTGATCTGTCTAGAGATCGAAGAAGAAGTGATTTCCATCTGCCTCTCCAGTGCAAGCAGTGAATCTAATCCATAGTGATCAGTTGTTCGTTGGTCTGGAATTTTCGGTTTCTATCACGCAGCCCCTATAATCTTATTGGATTTCCAGTTCACTGGCCGTTTCATTTTGGGGCTGCGGCATTTGTTAGAAAAATGTTTTGTGACTGCCCGACATTTCTCTTTCCGCTCCCGGCTCTGTGATCTAGAGTTCACCTCGCATTTGCACTCTCTCTCGGGTTGTAGGTAAATGGGGGCGCGCTATGAACACAAGAGAAGACGCGGACCGAGCGGCTTACTGCCCAGTTGCCGAGCGCCCGGCGCGAGCCGAACTCGACCGTATGTTGGGCGACCCGCGCTTTCATGGGACAGAGCGACACCGCAAGCTCTTGCGATACCTGGTTGACGAGTTCTTCGCCGGTCGTTCAGCCTCGGTGAAGGCCTATACAATCGCGATCGATGTCTTCGCCCGGCCGAGTTCCTTCGACCCGGCGACCGATCCGATCGTGCGCGTCGAGGCGTCGCGGCTTCGAGCGGCCCTGGCACAATATTACGAGGCGCTTGGCGATGAAGCCGCCTTGCGCATCGAACTGCCCAAGGGCAACTACGTCCCGCTCTTCGTCAGGGCTGACGGAAAGCCGTCGCAAGCCGCCCTCGCTCCACCGACGATAGCGCCTGATGCCGCCGAGCCACCCCCGCCATCGCCTTCGGCCGTCGCCGTCGGACGCCGCATCTCCATGGCGAATGTTGCCATTGCGAGCGCCGGGGTTTTGGCGATGGCTGCAGCGTTCTACGTTTCGATGGCCGACCATTTCCCGTGGAAACCGATCCTGTCCGAAAAGCCGACCGTCGTTGTCGACGTGCTGCCGCAACGGGTGAAAGACGGCGAAGAGCAGAGGAAGATTGGCGACTATCTGGTGCATGCCCTGTCGCAGTTCTCGTCGGTACGGACGCTGGCGCAGGAGCAGCCTGCCGGCATCGACGTCGCATCGGTGACAGGTTGGGTTGCACCCAGACCGGCTGTCCGCCTTGCCGGCAGCAAGGAATATAGACTGTCGATCAGCTACAGCATGGCGAACGATGCTCACGAGCTCGCCTGGCAGGTGGTGGACCCACAGAGTAGCGAGGCTTTGCGCTCCGGTGTCTCGAAGCTGCCACTAGAGAGCGGTGATGCCCACCAGATTCAACAGACGCTTCTGGTGAGACTTGCGCGCGCACTTGCGGGCGAAGACGGCGTCATCACCAGCCTGGAGGCTGCACGCCAGGTCAGTGCGCCATCCCTCGGTTATGGCTGCGTGTTGCAGGCCGATATGGCTTTGGCACGAACCGACCCCGAAAATCTCGCAAGCGCGCTTGCCTGCCTCGAGCGGTCGCTTGCCTACAATGCAAACGACGCGGATGTATCGGCAAGCCTGGCAATGATCCTGGTGGTGACGGGCGAAGCGGATACTTCGCCGATCGCTGGCAACAGGGCGTTGAAGCTGGCAGACAAGGCAGTCGCGCTCGCCCCCCAGGCAAGCCAGAGCTATGTGGCGCAGATGATGGCGCGCTTTGCGGCGGGGGATACGGAGGCAGCCTTTCTTTCAGGGCAGCGCGCCAGCGCGCTCAATCCGCTGGACGAGGCCATTCCGGCGAGGTTGGGGCTGTTGCAGTACATCTCCGGCCACTGGTCCGAAGGTGTAAGATTGGCGCGGCTGGCGGAGGCGAATGGGGAGTATGTGCATCACGATGCAGCGCTGACGCTGGCGCTCGACGCCTATCGCGGGCGCCGTTACGAGGAGGCCCTGCTTCGTGTGCGCCAGCTTGCAAACACATCGGACCTGGCCGTCAACCTGCTGCGGCTGGCCGTCGCCGGCCAGCTCGGATTGACGCAGGAGGCGGCCAGCGCTCTTGACGAGGTGCGCGCGCCGACGGGACCTGCGGATATTTCGCTTTTGGCGAAACCGGTGACAAGGAGCTATGCGCCGGAACTGGCAGCGATGATCGAAGACGGCCTCGGCAAGGCCGGTATCCGACCGGCCGAAAATCCCTAAAGCGCGTCGCGATCTTTCAGATTCGCTTGCTGCGCTTTAAGTTCTTGTTTCTACGCATGTCGTTATCGCAAAACCGGGGCACACTTTTGCGCGACATGCTCCACTGCATGTTTCCTTAAATCGTACCCGATTTATGGACAAAAACATGCAGCAATTCAAAGCGCTACAGCGACCTTTGCGCGTCTGAAAAGACGCGCGGCGCTGTTGGCGGCGACAAAGCCTGGCCGCCGCGCCAGGCGTTAGTTCTCGTCGGCGACGCGAATGACGAGCTTGCCGAAGTTGTGGCCCTCCAGCAGCCCGATGAAGGCTGTCGGCGCATTATCGAGGCCGTCGACTATGTCTTCCCGGTAGCGGATCTGGCCCGATGTAATCCAACCGGCCATTTCACGATAGAAGTCGGGGCGCTGGTCGACAAATTCCCTTTGGATAAAGCCGCGAATTTGCAGGCTCTTGCTCAAGACGTCACGCATGACGAGGGGCAGGCGGTCGCCGCCCGTCTGTTCGCCGGGGCGGCTGTTGTATTGTGCGATCAATCCGCAGACGGGAATGCGGGCGAAATCATTCAGCAGCGGAAATACCGCATCCCAAACATGTCCGCCGACATTCTCGAAATAGACGTCGATCCCGCCAGGGCAGGCGGCTGCCAGTTGCTCGGGAAAATCGGCTGCGTGGTGATCGATCACCGCGTCAAAGCCGAGTTCGTCGCGAACGAAAGCGCATTTTGCGGCACCCCCTGCGATCCCGACGGCTCGCGCGCCTTTGATGCGGGCGATCTGCCCGACCACCGAACCCACAGCGCCGCTTGCCGCCGCAACCACGACTGTTTCGCCCGGCTTCGGCTTGCCGATCGTCAGCAGGCCGGAAAAGGCGGTAAAGCCGGGCATGCCCAGGACCCCGAGAGCGGTTGACAGCGGGGCCGCCGATGGGTCGAGCTTGCGCAGGGCTGCGCCATCGGAAACGGCGTAAGCCTGCCAGCCGGAATGAGAAAGCACGAAATCGCCCTCGGCGAAATCCGGGTGACGCGAGCGCACGACGCGGGCTACCGTCCCACCCTCCATCACATCGCCGATCTCGACGGGCCTGGCATAGGATTTCCCGGCATTCATGCGACCGCGCATATAGGGATCGAGCGACAGGTAGACGATCTTCAGCAGGACCTGGCCATCGGCAGGTTCCGGGATGGCGGAATGACCGATCCTGAAATTGTCTTGTGTCGGCTTGCCGTCCGGGCGGGAAGCAAGAAGGATCTGGGTGTTTTCGGAGGTCATGGCATTTCCTTTCGCCGCTGGCGCATGCGCTCTGTGGCAGCGTAGCGGGTAAGATGTTTCTGGTTGGCTACCTTCGCGGGCGTCACTCAAGACGGCAAGCCGCGACTTCTGGCCCTAGGCTCGGTGCCGAACTTTCGAAGCTTTGGCCGATAATCGAATATGACAATGGCCCAACCGTTGCCGACGGTTGGGCCATTGAACCCATTGTTGATTTCGCCGGGTTACGCCGCGTCGATCGCCTGCTTCAGGTCGGCGATAATGTCGTCAGGATGCTCGATGCCAACAGACAGTCTGACATAGCCGGGGGTGACACCGGTTCTGAGCTGGTCCACCTCGGAGAGCTGCGAGTGGGTGGTCGTAGCCGGGTGGATCGCCAGCGACCGCGCGTCACCGATGTTGGCGACGTGGTAGAGCAATTGTAGTCCGTCGATGAAGCGGCGTCCGGCCTCGCGTCCCTCCTTCAACTCGAAACCGACCAGTGCACCATAGTGGCCGTTGCGCAGGTATTTCTCGCCGCGTGCCTTGGCGTCGCCGTCCTGAAACTTCGGAAAGATCACACGCGCCACTTTTGGGTGCGCGCGGAGGAAATCCGCGACCTTGATGGCGTTTTCGCTGTGCTGGCGGATGCGCAGCGGCAAGGTTTCCAGCCCCTGAATGAACTGGAACACATTCTGCGGGCTGATGGCAGCGCCGAGGTCGCGCAGGAGAACGGCGCGGGCACGCAAGATATAGGGGTGAAAGTCGATGGCGGCGGCTTTTTCCAGCCAGGTCTTGCCCTGATAGCTCGCATCCGGCTCGTGCAGATTGGGATGGCGCTCGGCGTGTTCGTGCCACGGAAAAGTGCCGCCATCGATGATGGCGCCGCCGATGGAGGTGCCGTGTCCGCCGATATATTTCGTGGTGGAATAGACGACGATAGCGGCCCCGTGATCGAAGGGGCGGATGGTCAGGGGCGCCGCCGTGTTGTCGATAATCAGCGGAATGCCGAACCGACGGCCGATCTCGGCGACTTCGCCGATCGGGAAGACTTCGAGGCTCGGATTGGGAAGCGACTCCGCGTAATAGGCCCGTGTCCTCTCGTCGGTCGCCTTCGCAAATGCCTCCGGATCGGACGCATCGACGAAACGCACCTCGATGCCGAAACTCTTCAGCGTTGAGGCAAAGAGCGCCCAGGTGCCGCCGTAGAGCCCGGCGGCGCTGACGATATTGTCGCCGGATCGAGCAAGATTGAGCACGGCGAAGGCCGACGCCGCCTGGCCGGAGCCAAGCGCGAGGGCGGCGGCACCACCCTCGATTTCGGCGAGGCGCTGTTCGAATGCGTCCTGCGTCGGATTGGACACGCGGGTGTAGAGATGGCCGGCCGCCTCAAGCGCAAACAGCTTGTCTGCGCCATCGGTGCCCGGCAGCTGATAGGACGTCGTCTGGTAGATCGGCACGGCGACGGCGCCGCTCACCGGATCGAAACGGTAGCTGCCGCCATGAAGCGCCAGCGTTTCGGGCTGAAGCGGTCGCGACGTATCGCGCAGGCCGCTCGGAGCCTTGATTTCGACTGCAGGCTCCTCAGGCTTTTGATGGATCGTCATGGATTGCTTCCTTCAGCGTTCGAGTGGTTGCAGTGGGATGGATCAGGCCGGCACCGGCGCCTTCAGCTGCTCGACAAGATCGGCATGGTGGGCAGCGGCGACGTCGGGGTGCGACCTGAGGCGTGATTTCAGGACGTTGCGCCCGACCTCGTGGAACAGCGGGTTGAGCGGGTCCTGCGTCACGCCGCGAACCTCGGCCGCAAGTTCGGGCGGCAGATCGAGCACCGGGATGGTCGAGGCGAGGTTGGCGCCAAGGAAGAAGGCGACCGAGCGGCGATCGCCGCCGGCGGGCGGCGTGATGACGCGGTGGATATTGGCGAGCAGGTAGCCGTTCGATGCCAGTTCCAGCAGTTCACCGACATTGATGACGAAGGTGCCGCGCTTCGGCGGCGCATCGATCCAGCCACCCTTGCCGTCATCGACCTGAAGGCCGCCGACTTCATCCTGAAGCAGGATGGTTACGAAACCGCCGTCCTTGTGTGCGCCGACGCCCTGGTCGCTTTCGGTCTCGTCGCGGCCGGGATAGCGGATGATCTTCAACAGCTGGTTGGGGCCGTCGCGATAGATCGGCTCGAACACGTCGGCGCGCTGTCCGAGCGCCTCGGCGAAAACCTCGATCAGGCGGATGCCAAGTCGGGTCACCGCCTCGATCCAGGCGAGGATCGCCGGCTTCAGTTCGGGCAAGCCGTCCGGAAACTGGTTGGGGCCGACCAAGCGCTTCCACGGTGCATCGTTTGCGTGGATCGCGAGGGGCGCGCGCTCGGGTCCGAAATCCACCTGCTCGCGCCAATCCTGCGTCCCGCGGGTATATTCGAGACCTGCGCGATTGTAGCCGCGAAAGTGCGGCGACTTGCGCATTTCGATCGCCAGCTTGTCCTGTTCCGACAGTGCGAAGAAACGGCGCGAGAGATCGAGGACGCCATCGATCTGTTCCTGCGGGATGCCGTGTCCCTCAAGGTAGAAGAAGCCCACCGAGCGGGCGACGCTGCGCAAGTCTTCAAGCGCCGTCGCCCGCTCGGGATGGTCCGCCGCAAAGCGTTGCAGATCGAGAATGGGCAAGGATGAGTTGGCGTCAGTCAATGGTGGCTCCCTTCATTTTCTAGGCTGCGGCGGGTGGCGATGCCGTCCTCTCCTGTGTGAAGCCGACACGGCGCTGAAATGGCAGGCCGCAGATGCTGAGGGAAGCTTACCTGTCGGCGCCGGTTATTCAATATTGTCTATTGAAAATATAGACTAAATACGGAGCCGCAGGCGCAGAAGCATTTGGGCAACAATCCCATTTGCGAGAATTTCTATTCTGCTCCGGATCGCTGGGGGATCGCCGGCCGTCGCATTGATGCCTCATGACCGGCATTGATCACTGCGATCGCCATGCGCCGGGCGCGGTGGTGGACAAGCGAAAAATGCGACCTCGGCCGTGGTGGAGTGTGGAGTGGGCGGCAGTTCTCTTCAGTCGCATCATTGTGGGAATGGTGTTGGCGTGCTGGGAGCAGCCAATCAGCGGCTGCTCCCGGCGGCTTCGTCAACGCAACGCAAAGCCACCGTCGGGATAGAGTGTCGAGCCGTTCATGAAACCATTCTCCATGAGGTAGATGACGGTATGCGCCACCTCGTCGGTGGTGCCGACCCGTTTCAGCAGCGCGGCCTCGGCGTAGCTCGAGAACGAGGCCTCCCTGATGGCGTCGGGCTGGCGGCGCCATAGGTCGCTATCGATCGTCCCTGGTGAAATGACGTTCACCCGGATCGGCGCCAACTCGACGGCGAGCGCCCGCCCGAGACCTTCGATCGCGGCATTGCAGGCGCCATAGGCGGCACCTTCTGCCGCCGGCCTGACGCTATAGGCGCCCGCCATCAAGGTGACGGACCCGTTCTTGTCGAGATAGGGCAGGGCGTGCTTCACCGCGTAATACTGGCCCCAGAACTTCGATCGGAAGGAGCTTTCGGCGACGTCGTCGGACGCCTTGTCGATTCGGCCGCGCGAATAGGATGCGCCGGGTGTGAAGAGATGATTGATCGGGCCGGATTGTTCGAAGAAACGGCGCAAGGAGTCCTGATCGATATTGTCGACAACGATGGCGCGGCTCTTCGGACCGAGCTTGATCGTTGCGCGCTGCAACCTTTCCGGATCGCGCCCGCCAATGACCACCTCTGCGCCAAGGTCGATGGCGCGCTCGGCAACACGCAGGCCGATACCGGAACTGCCGCCGATGATTGATACTCTCTGCTTTCTCATTCTGTCGGATCCCTGAGATGTGAATGACTGGGTGGCACTATATCCGCGATCAAAAATCGCTTATGAGAACACTTCTCGCAGTACCTGAGATTTAAATTCTGGAGTGTGCCATGCTTCCCGGCGATCATCTCAGTGCTGTCAGGGCCTTCATGCAGGCCTCGCGGTCCTCGAGCTTTTCAGAAGCTGCGGAGCGGCTCGGCCTTTCCACCTCTACGGTGGGCAAGGCGGTTTCGCGGCTCGAGGGGCGGTTGGGCGTGCGGCTCTTCCAGCGCAGCACACGTCACCTTGCGCTGACCGAAGAGGGCAGGGTGTTCCTGGAGGGTTGCGAACGCGCCGCGGCGGAACTGGCCGCCGTCGAGGCGGCGCTCGCCTCGCGCATGGAGGAGCCGGCCGGCCGGCTCAAAGTGAGCTTGCCGGAGCTGCTCGGTCGGCGCATTGCCGCGCCTAGTCTGATCGCGTTGGCAGTCGACTATCCGAAGCTGGAACTCGATATTGCCTTTACCAACCGGCTTGTGGATCTGGTCGAGGAGAATATCGATCTATGCGTGCGCGTCGGCGAGCTCGCTGGTGGGGGTGACCTGATGGTCAGGAAGCTCGGCCAGCAACGCCTGACGGTTTGCGGCGCGCCGGACTATCTGGCAAGGCACGGGACGCCGTCGCGCCCCTCGGAGCTCGCTGCGCATCTCTGCGTAACACAATCCCGAGGGCCTGTAGCCGAGAGCTGGCGGTTTACTGAGTCCGGGCAGACGAGGCACATCAACGTGCGCAGCACCCTCAGCATCGCTGATCACGCATTGATGGCGGACGCCGCCTGCCGTGGACACGGGTTGGTGCAATTGCCGGGCTGGATCGTTGCCGACGCGATCTCAGATGGTCGTCTGGCTCCCGTCCTCGAAGCCTCTGCGCCGACACCTCTTCCCGTCTACGCGCTCTGGCCGCACCGGCTCGGCACGACCCCGCGCTTGCGCATCGCGGTCGACGCATTGGTCGATTGTTTTCGCGATTTCTGAAACGGCGTGGCGGATAAAGCGGTCGCGACGCAAGTCGCCCGGTCCATTCGGTCTTTCTAACCCGAGCATCATTGACTAGGTTTCGGCGATAACCGGGCCCAGATCCCGACGGGCAGATAATGAATGGCTGATACGTCCCACGAAGCGATCGACATCCGGCGAGATGACCTCCTGCGGCGCATCGCAACGGCAGCGGAGCCGATCGTTGTTCTGGACGCCGTTGCGGGCATGGGGAAATCGACGCTGTTGTCTCAGCTGGCGTCGAAGCTTCAATGTCCCATATGGCGATCGGTGCTTCCGCCTGGCGAAGACACCTTCGGCGAGGTGCTGCTCTGGGACGTGCCGTCGGACGTCCATGAGGCCGAAGTTGCTGCCGGCTGGCAGGACGGGGGCCGACGTGTCGTGATTGCCAAACGACCGCGAACCCGGCTTCTCGGCCTCGATCGGGCGATTGCCTATGGCAAGGCGTTCTGCCTCGGTACTGACGACCTCTGCTTCTCGCTCGACGAACTCGAGACGTCTTATGGTAAGACCGAGGCGGCCCGGCTGCTGGCCGAAACGGGAGGATGGCCGTTTCTGGTTGGGCTGCTGGGCCGGCAATCGCGAGACGAGGCGGCGGTCATTCGCTTTCTGGCAGACGATGTCCTGCGCGAAATGGCAGATTCCGAGCTCGTCCAGCTCAGCCTTGCCCAGCAGGCGCCAAAGCCGTTGGCCAGCGCGGAAGAAGCGGTGCCTGCCTATCTGCAGGCAACCGGTATCGGCGGTGTGCTTGCCGCAGCCCTTGACATGGTGCTGGCCGAACGGCTCAAGGATAGCGCCCGCGTACCAGTGATCTCGGCGGCCTATTCCGCGCACGGCATGCAGACGGAAGCGATCCTTGTCTTGCAGCGCGCCGGGCTTCACGAACTGGCAGTTCGCGCCTTCGTTGCGGCCTTCGGGCGGTATTACATCTTTTTCCACGGTTCCGAGGCGTTCGACCGGGTTCTCGCCGGGTTTCCGGCCGAGCTGGCGGCGCAGAACGAAGGCATCGTGACGGCGCTTGCCATGCAGGCGCTGAAGCGCGGCGAGGTCCTGCGCGCGCAGCGGCTGCTTGCCGATTGTTACGGATCGCGCGCCAACAATGTGCTGAAGGTGCTGAGCGACCGTGCAGCGTTCTCGGCGGCCTTCCGCTCCTTCCGGCTGGTGATGCTCATTTACGAGGATGTCGTGCTTGGCGACGACCTGCTGGAGCAATCGACCACGCTTCTGTCGGAATTTCCGCTCGACGCCGATCTGGAGCGCGGCAGCATCTACAATTCGATCCTGGAGTTCTACATCCGGCGACGGCGGTTCGCTGTCGCGCAGGACATCGCCGACCGTGCGCTCTTCCACTATGAGCGTGCTGGCGTGCCGCTCCTGTGTTTCTACATCAACCTGCACCAGGCGATGATGCATCTGATGAGCGGTGACGCGGTGCGGGCGCGCAAGAATGCTGTCGATGCCGCTGAACAGATGTCGCGCGTACCGTTCGACAGCCCCATGGACAAACGACTGCTGGCACTGCTGGAGGCCTGTGTGGAATATGAGGACGGCAAGCCCGAGCCGCTGGCGCGCTTCCTGACCTCCGAGATGGATGATTTCTCGCATGGGGAGATCTGGCCGAGCCTGATCGAATTCGCGCTTCAATACGGCAGCCAGGCGCTGAGCGAGCATTTTTCGATGATTGCGGCACGAGGCTTCCTCGATCGCTGGCGTGCCTATCAGGTCTACAACAGGCAGTTCCGCCTGATGATCGAGGTCCGGGACGCCGTCATTCTTCAAAACGGCAACCGCTGGCAGGAGGCTGCGGAAAAGCTCGCTTCCGTGCAGGCTCGCATCAACAGAACCTGGGTGGAGGCGGCCGTCGACGAACTGACCCGCCTGCAGGACCGCGACGAGATCGCGCTGGCCGTCGTCTGGCTGCGCCACATCGTCTTCGAAATGCCGGGTCGCGTCCATCTCGACCGACAGCTCTCCGCTATGGCCAGCAATCTCAACCTGACCGGCCGTCAGCGATTGTGCATCGAAGTCTGGCAGGCCTATGTCGCCCGCCGCCGGCGCAATCTGACAAGTGCGCGCTCCATCCTGCAGAAGACCTTCGAGAATGCAGCCCGGCTCGGCACCATCGCGCCACTCTCGGAGGAGCGCCAATTCCTGCGCGAGCTGACGGGCGACCGGCGCATCAGCGATTTCCTGCAGACGACGCCCACCGCGCAGCAGATCATGCGGCGCCTGCGCGATACCGGCCTGCCCAACACGACGCTCGGCGAAAAGAATGGCCTGACTCGACGCGAGACGCGTCTGCTGCTGATGATTGCGGAGGGAGCGTCGAACAAGTTCATCGCCCATGCTTTGGGCTTGAGCGAAGCGACGGTGAAATTCCATCTCGGCAATCTCTATCGCAAGCTTGGCTGCGGTCGTCGGCGCGAAGCGATTACCGCGGCAAAGGCACTCGGCGTCATTTCCTGACCAGGTTGCAGCCGGCATGATATGCGCCATTCCTTCGTGGGCCAGAACAAAACCTATACCTTTCTTGTCAAAACCTATCCTTTCAAGCCGTTGTGCAAACGACCCTTTCGGCTTGAAACTGCCCTCGACCGCAAAAAGCGGCAGACAGGCCGGGCGATAACCGGCCGAGGGGAAAGGGTTGCCAATGGGCAATTATTACGTCGCATTGTTTGCGCGGCGCGCGGTCGGCTTCCTCATGGTGCTGTTCGTGTTGTCGCTGATGATTTTCGTCCTCGCCCGCATCGTGCCGGGCGATCCGGCGCGCATGGCGCTCGGTCCGAGCGCAACCCAGGAGCAGGTCGACCAGCTCCGGCAGCGCATGGGGCTCGATGAGCCACTGGTCACCCAGTATGTGAGCTATGTCAGCCATGCGGTGACCGGCGATCTCGGGCGCTCGATCGTATCCGATCGGGAAGTCAGCGCCGATATCGCCACCTTCCTGCCGGCGACGCTGGAGCTTGTGATCGCCACCATCGTCATCATCTTCGCAGTGGCCGTGCCACTTGGCGTATTGACGGCGCGCTACAGAAACAGCTGGATCGACAATAGCGGCCGCTTCTTCTCGCTCATCGGCGTCACCATTCCGAGCTTTCTCTTCGCGGTTACCCTGCAGATCATTGCCGCGGATCATTTCCCTTCCTGGCCCACTCTCGGCCGGGTCGATTTCCAGCTCGGCGCGCCCGCTGGCCCGACAGGCTTCCTGTTGGTCGACAGCCTGCTTGCCGGCCGCCCGGATGTGTTTCTGAGCGCGCTTCAGCATCTGGTCTTCCCGGCGCTGGCGCTGGCAATGGCCGGTATCGGCCAGATCACCCGCATCACCCGCTCGGCCATGATCGATCATCAGCGTCGCGATCATGTGCTGACGTTGAAGTCCTTCGGCGTGCCGGACCGCGTCATCGTGTTTCGCTATCTGCTGAAGCTTTCGTCGATCGCGCCATTGACGATCATGGGGCTCGAATTTGCCTCGCTGATCGGCAACGCCTTCGTCGTCGAAATGGTCTTCTCCTGGGGCGGCTTTGCCTCCTACGGTCTCGACGCCATCCTGCAGAAAGACCTCAACGCCGTCATGGCGGTGGTCCTCGTCTCGGGTATTTTCTTCATCGCCGCCAATCTCGTCATCGACCTGATCATCAGCATCCTTGATCCGCGGCTTCGCTTCAAGGAGGCCCGCTGATGCAGGATACGACCCGCCTGTCCGCCGGCTACATGACCTGGTACCGGTTCAGCCGAAATCCGGCCGCCGTGATCGGCGCGCTGATCGTGCTCTCGGTCATCGCCATGGCCATCTTCGCGCCGCTGATTGCGCGCTTTCCCGAACATGTCGGCGCCGTCGTCGACTTCCGCAACCGTCATATGCCGCCGGATGTCGACAACTGGTTCGGCACCGACAAGGCCGGTCGCGACATCTTTTCGCGCACGGTCTTCGGCTTCCGGGTGTCGCTGCTGCTCGTCATCGGCGTGCTTGGCGTGGCAGTGCCGATCGGCTCGGCGCTGGGCATGATCGCCGGTTATGCCGGCGGCCTGACGGAGCGGCTCTTAACCGGCTTTACCGATATCATGCTGGCGATCCCTCCGCTGGTGATGGCCCTGGCGATCGGCAACGTGCTTGAGCCCAATCTGGTCAATGCCATGCTGGCGATCACCCTGCTCTGGTGGACCTGGCATGCCCGCCTTGTCTATCGCGTCACGAAGTCGATCGCGGCGGAAGACTATATCGAGGCAGCGCGGCTCGCCGGCGCCAGCCACCTGCACATCCTCGCCAAGGAGATCCTGCCGAACTGCATCTCGGTCATCTCGGTGAAGACGACGCTTGATGCTGCCTTCGTCATCCTCTTCGGCGCGACGCTCTCCTTCCTCGGCCTCGGCGTGAAACCGCCGACACCGGACCTCGGCTCGATGGTTGCCGACGGCCGGCAGTTCCTGCCGGAGAAGTGGTGGGAGGTTCTGGCCCCGGGCTTTGCGATCTTCTACGCCACGCTCGGCTTCAACCTGCTCGGCGACGGGCTGCGCGACATGTTCGATGTGGAGGCCTGAGACGATGAGCACTCCTCTCCTCAAGGTCGAAGACCTCAATATCGCCTTCACCACCTATGGCCGCCGCCAGCATATCCTGAAGGATGTTTCCTTCGCGATCGGCCGGGGCGAGCGCGTGGCGCTGATCGGCGAGACCGGTTCGGGCAAGTCGGTCACCTCAAAGGCGATCCTCGGTACGCTTCCGGACAATGCCCGCATCGAAAGCGGCAACATCGAATATGACGGCAGACGGGTGCTCGATATGCCTGGCCGCGAGCGCGAAGCGCTGAAGGGCACGGCGTTCTCGATCATCATGCAGGACCCGTTGTCTTCGTTCAATCCGGTATTCCGGATCGGCCGGCACCTCGACGACGTCATGTATTACGCCGATCGGCGCGATGGCGTCCGAAGCTCGGCGAAAGACCGCAAGCAGCGCATTTTCGAGGTCCTTCGCCGCGTGCAGCTCCAGGATCCGGAACGGGTCTTCGACGCCTATCCCTCGCAGCTTTCCGGCGGCATGCGCCAGCGCGTGCTGATCGGCCTTGCGCTCCTGCATCAACCGCAACTGCTGATCGCCGATGAACCCGGCACGGCGCTTGATGTGACCACCCAGGACGAAATCCTGAAGCTGATCAACCGGCTGGTCGACAGCGAGGGCCTTTCCCTGCTGATGATCACGCACAATCTTGGTGTGGTCCGGCAAACGGCGGATCGCGTCTTCGTCATGCGTCATGGCGAGATCGTCGAAAGCGGCAATCTGCGCCAGATCTTCCAGGCGCCGCGGCAGCGCTACACGATCGATCTGATCGATGCGATCCCGCCGCTTTACGGGTCAAAGGTGGTTGATCAGCCGGTTTCGTCGAATGCGCCGATCATCACGCTCGAAGGGGCCGGGAAGGTCTATGTCGAAAAGCCCTTCCTCGGCCGCATGAAGCGCCACGAGGCGGTCAAGCCGGTGACGCTGTCGGTGCCCGAGGGCGAGATCTTTGGCCTCGCCGGCGAATCCGGTTCCGGAAAGACCACCATTGCCCGCATGGTGATGGGGCTGATTGCGCCGAGTTCCGGCACGATCAGCGTTGGCTCGCCTGCGCAGGCAAGCGCGTCGCAACGGCTGACCCAGATCGTCTATCAGAATCCCGGCACGTCGCTGAACCCCAAACGCACCGTGACGCAGACCTTGGCCGTACCGCTCAGCCATGTCGGTCTTCGCGGCAAGGCAGCGACAGTGCGGATGGAGGAACTGATGGCGCTGGTCAATCTGCCGTCCGCCCACCTCTCGAAATATCCGCACGAGCTTTCGGGCGGGCAGAAGCAGCGCGTGGCGATCGCCCGGGCGCTTGCGGCCGAGCCGAAGATCATCGTTCTCGACGAACCGACGTCGGCGCTCGACGTCTCGGTGCAGAAGCAGGTCATCGCCCTGCTGCAACGCCTCAGGGACGAGCTTGGGTTGACGTATTTCTTCATCTCCCATGACCTTTCGCTGATGCGCAATTTCTGCAGCCGCATCGCCATCATGCTGAAGGGCGAGATCGTCGAGGAGGGGCGCACGGCGGATGTCTTTGCCGACCCCAAGCATCCCTATACCCGCGCGCTCATCTCGGCGATTCCGGTGATGAGCGACGAGGAGGAAGCATTGAAACCAACGGTAAGCGTCGAGGAGAGAGCGCGCTTCCTGGTGAGATCAACGGCCTGAGGCCGAACGAGTAAACAGGGCCGAAGGCCCGCCAACAAGGAGACTGTCCGTGTATCGATTGGGAATAGATGTCGGGGGTACGAACACCGACGCCGTCATCATGGAAGGACGGAGTGTGCTGTCGGGCGTCAAGGCGTCGACGACGGAAGACGTGACGTCAGGCGTCATCGAAGCGCTGGAAGGTGCGATCGCCAAGGCCGGCATCGATCGCTCCAAGATCAGCACCGTGATGATCGGCACGACGCATTTCACCAATGCGGTGATCGAGCGCAAGCACATCAACCATGTCGCCGCCATCCGGCTCGGCCTCCCGGCAACCGCCTGCCTGCCGCCGATGGTCGACTGGCCGAACGATCTCGCCGAGGCCGTTGGCCATCACACCTATCTCGTGCGCGGCGGCTATGAATTCGACGGCCGTGCCATCGCGCCGCTCGACGAAGAGGAACTGATCCGCATCGCCGCCGACATTCGCCTCAAGAATGTCAAGGCCGCCGCCATCACTTGCGTCTTCAGCCCCATCAATGCCGAGATGGAGCAGCGGGCCAAGGCTGTCATCGAAAAACATTGCCCTGGCCTTCCGATCGTCGTCTCCGGCGACATCGGCCGCATCGGGCTCCTCGAGCGTGAAAGCGCCGCCATCATGAACGCGAGCCTGTTGTCGCTTGCGGCCAAGACGGTGGACGCCTTCGCCAAGGCGCTGAAGGATGCCGGGCTTTCCTGCCCGTTCTTCATCACCCAGAACGACGGCACGCTGATGGCGGCTGCCACGGTCAGAAGCTTTCCTGTCCTGACCTTCGCCTCCGGCCCGACCAATTCGATGCGCGGCGCAGCCTTCCTGACCGGCCGCAAGGAGGCGATCGTCGTCGACATTGGCGGCACGACCTCCGACGTCGGCGCGTTGCACCACGGCTTCCCGCGCCAGGCGGCGACAATTGTCGACGTCGGCGGCGTGCGCACCAACTTCCGCATGCCCGATGTGTTCTCGATCGGGCTTGGCGGCGGCTCGCTGGTGCGCGAACTTGCCAATGGCGAGGTTACGGTCGGCCCGCAATCGGTCGGTTATCGCATCGCCAAGGAGGCGCTGGTCTTCGGCGGCCAGACCCTGACGACGACGGATATCGCCGTCGCACTCGGCAAGGCCGATATCGGCGATGCGTCCAAGGTCGCGCATCTCGACCGGGCGCTGGCCGAAAAGGCTCATGCCCGGATCGTGTCGATGCTGGCAAACTCGGTGGAGCGCAGCCGCGTCTCGTCCGATCCGATCCCGGTCATCGCGGTTGGCGGTGGTTCGATCCTGATGCCGGACAGGCTTGGGGATCTGGAGGTCATCCGACCTGAGAATTTCGCCGTCGCCAATGCGGTCGGTGCGGCCATCGCCCAGATCAGCGGCGAAGTCGATCGCGTCTTTGCGCTCGAAAAGGGTTTGACGCGCGAAATCTGCCTGAAGCAGGCGGAGCAGGAAGCGACGGAACGTGCGCTTTCGGCCGGCGCCATCGCCGAAACGATCCAGGTCATCGAGCGGGAGGACGTGCCGCTTGCCTATCTGCCGGGGAATGCCACCCGCATCCACGTCAAGGTTGTCGGCGAAATGGGAGGCTTCCATGGCTGAGCGTGCACTGAAGGCCCTGAACTACGATCCGTCCGATCTCTGGGTGCTCGACGAAGAGGACCTGGAGGCGCTGGAAATCGGTGCCGGTATTCTCGGCACCGGCGGCGGTGGCAACCCTTACATCGGCAAACTGCGGGCGCGACTGGCGATGCGAAGCGGCTATAGCCTGTCGATCCTGCCGCTCGACCGGCTGGCGGACGATGCGCGCTGCATCTCGCTCGGCGGGATCGGCGCACCGGTCGTTGCCTATGAGCGGCTGAAGGAAGGGCGCGAAGGCCTGCGTTGTGTTCGCGCACTCGAAGAGCATCTCGGTATCGCCATCGACGCGATCGTCTGCGAAGAAATCGGCGGCGCCAATTCGATGGAGCCGCTGATCGCGGCCGCCTTTGCCGGCCTGCCGGTCGTTGATTGCGACGGCATGGGGCGCGCCTTCCCGGAAATGCAGATGACCACCTTCTCGATCTACGGTCATCGCTCGACCCCGAGCGTCATGTGCGACCTGCACGGCAATGTCGTCCTGTTCCAGCACGCGGCATCCGAACTCTGGCACGAGCGAATGGCGCGCGCCTGCGTCGTTTCGCAAGGGGGCGCATCGACACTCGCCTCGGCGCCGATGACGGGTGCCTTCCTCAAGAAGTACTCGATCCCGCATTCCTACACCCAGGCGGTCTCGCTCGGGCGGGCAGTGCTGAAGGCGCGGCGCGAGCACGCCGATCCGGTTGCGGCCATCTGCGCCCAGGAAAACGGCCGACAGGTTTTCTCCGGCAAGATCGTCGATCTCGAACGCCATCTGCGTGGCGGTTTCGTCATCGGTGAAGCCAAGCTTGCCGGCATCGATGCCTTCAACGGCGACACCGCCTCGGTGATGATCCAGAACGAAAACCTCGTTTTCAGCCGCAACGGCGAAGTCGAAGTGTCGGTGCCGGATCTGATCATCGTTCTGGATGTCGACAGCGGCAACGCGATCACCACCGAAATGCTGCGCTACGGCCAGCGCGTCGCGATCGTGGCATTGCCCTGCCATTCGCTGCTGCGCTCGGCTGCAGCGCTTGAGGTGGTCGGCCCGAAAGCCTTCGGCTTCGACGACATCACCTTCAAGCCGATCGAGGAGATGCAGCCATGAGCGAGCGGCTCATTACCGCTGCCGACATGGAAGCGATCGCCATCGGCGGTGCCTATCTCGGCACCGGCGGCGGCGGCGATCCCTATATCGGCAAGCTGATGGCCCGAACTGCAATCGAGGCGAACGGTCCGGTTCGCGTGGTTCAGCCCGATGCCATCGCCGATGATGCGCTCTGCGTCCCCGTCTTCATGATGGGTGCGCCGACGGTAATGGTGGAAAAACTGCCACGCGGCGACGAGGCGCTGGAGGCGCTGCGCCAGCTCGAAAGGTTTCTCGGACGCAAGGCCGATGCCCTGATCTGCGTGGAAGCCGGCGGATTGAACTCGACCATCCCGTTTGCCGTGGCCGCCGCAACCGGCTTGCCGCTGATTGACGGGGACGGCATGGGCCGCGCCTTTCCCGAGCTGCAAATGGTGAGCTTTACCATGCATGACATCAGCGCCACGCCGCTGGTTCATGCCGATGACAAGGGCAACAGCTCGATCATCAATGCGGTCTCGAACCTGTGGACCGAACGGCTGGCCCGCGTCCAGGCGATCCAGATGGGCGGCGCCAGCCTTGTCGCCGCCTATCCGATGACAGGCGCGCAGATGAAGGCCGGGATCCTGCGCGGCACGCTCAGTCTCATCAAGGGTATCGGCGAGACGATCGCGGCCGAGCGCGCCGCCAAGCGCCATCCCGGCATTGCGCTTCGCGAGCAGTTCGACGGTCGGCATCTGTTTACCGGCCGCGTCGTCGATGTCGACCGGGCGACGACCGGCGGTTTTGCGCGGGGGAGGGCCCTGCTCAAGGGCATCGACGGTTTTGCCGGCCGCACCTTCGAAGTCGCGTTTCAGAACGAGTTCCTGGTTGCCCGCGGCGATGGGGGACAGGTCATCGCCTCGACGCCGGACCTCATCTGCGCGCTCGACGCCGATGGCGGGCTGCCCGTTACCACCGAGCAGTTGCGCTATGGCCTGACGGTCGAGTTCACCGGACTTCCCTGCGATCGCCAGTGGCGGACGGCCAAGGGGCTCGAACTCGCCGGCCCCGGCTACTTTGGCTACGACCATGCCTACGAGCCGGTCGAGGCGCTCAATCCGGCCGCCTAAGGGCGACTGATTCGAAAACAACGACAATCAACGAAAAGGGAACTGAGACATGAAGAGAACACTGATCACAGGGCTGCTTCTGGGGCTGGTGCAGACAACGGCACTCACCGCCCCGGCCGCGGCTCAGGAGAAGGTGTCGATCGTCGTCAATGCGACGCAGGAATTCGGCACCATCGATCCCGGCAAGATCAACGACTACACGGAATACATGGCCGCCGTGAACCTCTATTCGGGCCTGACGACAGTCAACCCTGATGGCTCCGTGGTGCCGGAGCTTGCCGAAAGCTGGAGCGTTTCAGACGACGACAAGACCTATACCTTCAAGCTGAAGGAAGGTGCGACATTCCAGGATGGCACGCCGGTCAAGGCCTCCGATGTCGTCTACACCGTCAAGCGCCTGCTGGCGATCAACGAAGGCCCGTCCTACCTTTTCACCGATATCGTCGACCCGGCCAAGCTGAAGGTCGTCGACGACCGGACCGTCGAGATCGGGCTGAAGAAAGTCTACGCGCCGTTCATCAGCAACACGCCACTGATCCTTGTTCTCAACGAAAAGCTGATCAGGGAAAACAGCAAGGAAGAGTGGGGGACGGGCTATCTGGCCGATCACCCGGCCGGCGCCGGGCCTTACATGCTCTCATCCTGGCAGCGTTCTTCGCAGATGGTCGTCAATCGCTACGAGGGCTATCACGGCGGCTGGAGCAAGGGTAAGCCGATCGACGAGATCCGTTTCGTCATCACCCATGACGAAGCAACGGTGAAGGCGCTCGCGGCCAAGGGCGAACTCGGCATGTCGGCGCGCGCCCAGGCAAACGAGACCTTCGAGGCGATCGAGAAGATGCCGGGCTACAAGATCCTGCGCGGCACGACGGCAACCGGCTTCTACATCAAGATGAACACCAAGGTGCCGCCGACAGATGATATTCACGTCAGGCGTGCGATTGCGCTCGCAACCGACTATGAAACGGTGCGCAACGTCATTCATCCCGGCGAACCGATGAACGGACCGCTGGCATCCGTGTTCAAGGACGCCTATCTCAACGACCTTCCTGCACCGGAGTACAACCTGGAGAAGGCGAAGGAAGAACTCGCCAAGTCGAAATATGCCGGCAAGGGGCCGATCAAGCTCAGCCATACCTATGTCACGGGCTTGGCCTTCGAAGAAGATATGGCGCTGCTGATGCAGGCCAATCTGGAGCAGATCGGCATCGAACTCGACATCAAGCCGGAACCGTGGAACCGCATCACCGAACTGGCGGCCAAGGTCGAGACGACGCCGGCGACCACGCAGGTCTTCTACGGCCCGACCTATCCGTCACCCGACAGCGTCTTCTATGTGCAGTATCACTCCAAGGCGAAAGGCACTTGGGCCTCGATGGAATGGCTGCAGGATCCTGAGATCGACGCCCTGATTGACAAGTCACGCGAGACGCTGGACCCCGCCACGCAAAACGATCTTTATAAGGAGATACAGCGCAAGGTCGCCGATGCACAGACCGATGTATTCCTGACGGTGGAGTCTCAGCGTTATGCAGCAAGCAAATGCCTGCAGGGTTACGCCTATATCCCGATGCAGAGCTGGGACCTGAACTTTTCGCGCTTCTGGTGGGATTGCCAGGCCGATTAAAATGAAAAGCCCTGCTTTGCGGGAGCGCGAAGCAGGGCCCTTTTCTGTGCCACCAGCGAAATTGAAGTCGACCTCGTCTGCTCAGCAGTTTCCGAGGCTGGCGCGGCTCATGAGTTCGTTGGTCAGCAGTGCGGTCTTGTCGCCGCATTCCTCGACTTCCTTAAGCAGCGCGGCGAGCGCCAGCTCGAGGCAATATTGAACACCTTCGACATTCAGTGTGCGCGAAGAATCGCGCGCGTAGGTGACAAGGCGGGCCAGCGCGAGCAGCTCCTTCTCCTTGTCTTCAGGTTCAAAGGACATGGCGATCGAAGATTGCATGATTTTCCCCAGTTCCCTACGGATCGGCCCGATCCGCTTCAACATGGCAAATCATAGCGTGACTTTTTATTGATGCGCGTGACATCAGCGTGACACACGTTGCATGGGAAATCTGCATTCTTAGGATGAAGCGACAAGTTGATTGAGCAACCGCTTCCAAAGGCTTGTAGAATTGAATGCCCAGCCTCCCGGGGCCTTCGTCTTTTGGGCGGGGGCGGAGCGCATAATGTCGAGCAGATCGAGGGCATCGAGGCGCTTTTGGTCTACCGAGCCGGTTGTGAGAAGCGCCTCTATCCGTTTCAAATCCGTGGTGGGTGGAAGGTTGGCACGCGCCACGATCGCCGACCAGTTGCGGTGCTTGTAAAAGATCTCGGCGGACGCCATCCGCAGTTGCGCGGCAGACGCCGCGTCGATCTGTTGGCGTGCGCGCAAATCTTCAAGGGTCGCCACGACATTGACCAGCGGCAGGGTCAAGGGCAGATAGCCCAGTTCCGCCGGGCCATGGAGAAGGGCGACATCGGCATCGTCCTCAAGCTCGCCCGTCGCATATTGCTGATAGATCCTGCCGACGCCGATCATGCCGAAGGTCGCGCATTCGGCGGCGCGAAGCGCGCCCATACTGGCGGCGCCGTAGATGCGCACACCCTCGGATAACGCGAACAGGATCTCCTTGTGCCACACGGGTGCGACCTGTTCGAAGTGACCGTCGACGAGCCCGATGACAGTGGCGCCGTCCTGCGTGGCGCGCAGGATGTCGCCCTGTACGGCTGGCGGGCGCAACACGATGTCGGTGTCGATGAGCGCTTGCGCGTCCGGCAAGGTCGGGCCGGCAAAGAGGATCTTCATGCGACCTCCAGCGCGCGCGACAGTGCCCTTGCGCCAAAACGGCGCTTGCGTGCTCCGTCCGGATTTTCGAGTTCCGGTACGAAGATTTTTATCACGGAGAACGGTAGCGGCGCGGCGAGTAGTGGAACCGCAACGACAGTCCCGATACCGGCGTGCTTCAGCGCTTCGAGCACGTGCTTGAGCAGCGAGTTGGCTCCGTTGCCAGCGACCGAGGCGAGGGGGTTGTGTGCGCCCGGCGCTGCCTCGAACAGTTGCTGCGTCTCGCGCGGCAGCCTGCGTGTGAAGGTTTCCGGAAAAACATCGTCGCGTGCGCCACTAATATATGTGAGACGCGATTGCGCCGCCTCTGTGATGGCGCGGATTGCGGCACGTCGCGGATCGGGATGGGCGCCATGCCCGACGGTGACGTCATGGTAACGCGGCTCTTTCGCCGCCAGAATGCCCGCATCCGCGATAACGGCGGTCAGGCATGGGATGCCGATGTCACTGGTCATGTCGAACAGGCGGAACGTCAGGCCCGCTGCAGCAATGCGGCGCGTCATGTCGTTAATGATGGGATCGTCGAGCAGATCGGCGTCGATGCAGGTGCGCAGTCGCGCCGTCAGGGACAGCAGCCGCCACAGGGTCTCGGCATCGCGTTCGATCCGCTCCAGCAGGCCGTGCAGAACTGCCTCGCTTTCGGTGTTGCCGGAGGCAAGCCCGTCCGACGACTGCCAGTAGCGGCAGCGCTCGAGCGTGCGATCGAGCAGTACCGCCTGAAGTGGAACGAAGGTCGCCTGTTGATCGAGAAGGTCGAAGCCGCGCAGCCACGCCGTTGCTTCGTCATCGTCAAGATCGGCTTCGCCGGCCGCTACAAGGCCCGGAAGGGTGAGCGCTCTTTCGCCCTTTTCCAGCAATGCACGCCGCGTCGCGTGCGTTGTTGGTGCTGACGGGTTGCAGGCGACCGCGCGCTCCAGCGCTTCCATCGCCGCCGATACCTTCGCGTCGATATCGGTGATGCCTTTGCCCTGGTTGATGACGATCGACTTCGCATTCGGCGAAACCGCGTTCCAGACGGGTATGCCGATGCTATCGAGCCCGGTCAGACGGGCAAGCCTGCTGATGCCGAATGAGGGCAACAGACGAGCGACGCGCGCGAAGGTCTCTTCGGGCGCGCAGACGCGGTCGGAGTAATGATCTGCAATGCAGGGACTGTCTGAAATCGGGCGGCTTTCGCTCGCCCGATCTGGATGTGTGGCCGAAACCATGCGCAAGCGCGCTGAGACTCAGCCGTCCATGAACCCGCCGGACACGGAGCCCGCGGAGTTTGCACGCACGGCCAAGTTGACGCCCTTGACCACCGTGGCGCCGGCATTTCTGTGCTCATTGGCCGAAGCCAGGGCGCCCGTGAGCGGATCTACAATGCGTGTGACAGTTCCCGTCCCGAGATCGGCCAGCCACAGGCCATCGTCGCCCTCAACGCCAAATACAACTACCTGAGTCGTCGTCATCATCTTTCCCCTTGTCCCTCATGTGGTGATGATACTTAGAATCCGGCCTTGCGCAGGCCTTCGCAGTAATGGGTTCGCTGCCATTCCTCGCGGAACGGAACGATTGCAATCCATTTGTCCAGGTTGAAGTCCGGGTGGACCTCAAACGTCTTGCGCACGTATTGTCCTGCCTTCTTGCGATTGCCGAGCATACCCCAACTCGCCGCGGCGAGACGATCGGCCGGGGTGGGATCGCGCATGCGCTCGATATAGTCAAGTGCTTGATCGTATTGAGAAAGTGAGTAGCAGGCGCCGGCGGCGGTCCAGAAATACTCGTCCGGAGCCATCGGGTTGAGATTGATTGCCGCTTCGATCTTGCGCAGGCCGCCATCCGGGCGCGAGGCCTGTACAAGCGTATCGGCGTAGCTGGCAATCACATTGGCATGCTGCGGGCTGAGCGCTTCGGCCCTCTCATGGAATTCGATGCTTTCGTCGAATTGCCGGCTGTAGAGTTTGACGACACCGAGCTCGCGGTAGCCCGCCGCAAGTGTATCGTCGATGGCGATCGCATCACGGGCGTGCTGTTCGGCAAGCGCCAGAAGTTCGCTGTCGCCGCGGGCAGTCAGAAGCCACTCGACGAAATAGCTTCGCGCAAGTCCACTCATCGCCGGAGCCAGATCGGCATTCTGGCTGAGTGCCTCGCGGAAGCTCTTTCGAGCACGCCGAACCTCCGGCAGGTTGAGTTGCTTGAGATAACGCTGGCCGAGCAGGTAGCTGCGATAGGAACTGCCGTTGCTTTCATAGGTCTTGCGCATGGTCTCGTTGCGCTCGACCTGACTGGCAATGGCAAACGCGATCTGTCGCGCAATCTCCTGGCGTGACCTCATCAAGCCATCGTCATCGAGCGTAAAGCGATCGGCCCAGATCACTTCGTCGTTGGCAAAGAAGATCAGCTGCGTGAACAGTGTCTGTCGGCTGCCTTCGTTCGTCAGGCGCGTATCGAGGATATAGCTGATGGCGTGTTGTTCGTAGGTGCTGGCCTTGTCCGCCTGCAGGCTGATCTGCGCTGCCGTGTAGGGCGCTATCACCGAAACCGAGCGGAGCGCGCAAAGGCCGATGGTCACGTCCTCGATCAGGGAGTGAGCAAACAGCGTGGCAGCAGCGTCGGCATTGCCGGCACCCGGCGGCAGCAGTACCACACGCGGCGGACGGGTTTCGCCCATGGTCTCCAGCAGCTGGGTGTTGGTCAAGCTAGACGGTGGTGCCGCCTTGGCGGTTGCGGCCACCAGTCCGCCGCCCGAAAGAAGGCGCGTGTCATAGTGCCGGCCCTCCAGCGTCAGGACGGTCTTGAGGATTTTGCGAACCTCGTCGTCGTCGGGGTTCTTCTCCAGAAGCTTGACGGCAGCGGACCTGACGAGCTTTCGATCCGGGCCGGTCGCAATCTCGGCCGCATTGATCAGGCACTCGCGCAGCAGGGCTGCGTGATCGGCGCGCCGTTGCTCGATCCAGTCGTGAAGCGCTCGGCCCTGCGACTTCAAATCCTTGAGAAAATCGTCACGGAATTTCTCCCCGGCCCATTGGAAGCGCGATAGCGCGTCCTGCTCGGCGTTCCGGCCGATGTCGTCGAGGTCGCTCGCAATCGAATCCGGCTGCATCCGAACAGTCGATGGCGAAAAACTGAGGAACGTGTGGCCGAGTTCTTCCTGACGCGACGTGATGCGGGAGATTGTCTTGCGCAGATTGACCAAGGCCTGGCTCGGAACGACTTCGTTCCACAAGAGCTTGGCGACTTCGTTTCGGGATTGCTCGCGATGGCCGCCGGCGATCGCCTGAGCGAGAATGAGCAGACCCTTCTCAGGGAAAGCGACATCGCAGTCGTCTTCGTCAACGAGACGTAATCGCCCGAGGGTCTGCAATCTAAATTTCATCTGGCTATCTCATCGGCAACCGGTGGCGGCTATCCATGCAGGTCTGGGGCGGGCGCAGTGCTGCCGTGGGCTGCGACTGTTTCCGCCTCGGGTGTCTGTGCGACGGCAGCCACCAGCGAGATGATTTTCTTGCGCAGGACCGGATCGGTAATCTTCAGGAAGGCCCGATTGAGCGCAATGCCCTCCTTTGACGAGACGAAGGACGAGATCTCGTTCGGCTCGCGGACATCGCCGAGGCCTGCCCTCGGGGATGCACCCTCTTCGCCTTCCTGGAAGAAGAAGCTCGGATTAACGCCGAGAACGTCGGCGATGGCTTGCAGCCGGCTGGCACCGATGCGATTCGTGCCCTTTTCGTACTTCTGGACCTGCTGGAACGTAATTCCGAGGCCGTCTGCGAGCTTTTCCTGGCTCAACCCGGCCATCAACCGACGCATCCTGACGCGGGAACCGACAAAGACATCAATCTGGCTGGGTGCTTTTGTGTTCACGTGTGTTTCCTCCGCATGTAGGCGTGACCAAATCATACATATGAGTTTGCTCGAATAAATGACTCGATGCAATCACTACGCGCCAAAACACGGATAATTGCGCTGTATGGCACGACTCATTCCCCATTGGATGGCAGGCGTTACGGCCGTTGTTACTGTTACGTACTTGCGCCCGGCCGGGGCAGCGGGTTGCTGTTGAGCAATGTGGGCCATGCCCGCCTGCAACGAAGTCCATTTCGGCAACGTCGGAGATGCGAGATGCGCGGAATAACCTTGACCTTGACGCTACTTTCCATAGCCGCTGCGCCGGCGTTGGCTGGTCCGGCCACGACGACTGCATCGGTCAATTTTCGGGCAGGCCCCGGCACCGGCTTCGACAGCATGGGGAAGATAGACGAGGGCGGACAGGTCGACGTCAAGGAATGTGACGATTCCGGCACCTGGTGCGCCGTCAGCTTTGAGGGGAAGGACGGTTTCGTCAGCGGCAAGTATCTGAACGCTGCCGATCCGAAAGCCCTTGGCTGGCCACGCGCCTACAAGACCGACAAGGGAGCGACGATCACACTCTACCAGCCACAGGTGAACGCCTGGAAGAATTTCGTCGATCTCGACGCCCTGATCGCCGCCGAATACAAGCAGTCCGACGATGCCAAGCCGATTTTCGGCGTCATCGGCGTCACCGGCAAGACCGTGACGGACAGTGGCTCGGACGAGGTCGTCGTCTCCGATATCAAGGTCAACGAGATCAACTTCTCGGTTCTCGATCGTCCGGAACTCGCCGACCTGGCACTGGAAGTCGGCAAGTTGATGCCTGTAGGCACGATAACGCTGTCGGAGGACAAGCTGACCGCGAGCCTTGCCGACTATGAGCGGCTCGGCAATGTCGAAGGGCTGAAAGCAGATCCACCGCCGATCTATGTCAGCAAGGAGCCGGCGGTGCTTGTCCAGACCGACGGCAAGGCGGTGTTTGCGCCGGTCAAGGCCGTCGAGGGTCTTTCCTTCGCCGTCAATACCAATTGGGACTTGTTCAAGCTCGACGCCGACAGCACCTACTACCTTCGCAACGAAAAGGCGTGGCTGCAGTCGAAAGACCTGTCGAGCGGCTGGCAGGCCGCAACGTCGCTGCCGAATATCTTCGGCAAGTTGCCGGATGATGACAACTGGAAGGACGCCAGGGCGGCAATCCCGCTTGCCACCGGTGAGGGCGTGACGCCAAAGGTCATCTATTCCGACAAGCCGTCAGAATTGCTCGTCTTCAACGGTGAACCGAAGCTCGAGGCGGTGCCCGGGATCGGCCTGAAGATCGCGACGAACACCGAGAGCGATGTCTTCTATCTGCCCGCGGATTCGAACTGGTACGTTCTTGTCTCCGGCCGCTGGTTCTCTGCCGCGTCGCTTGATGGTCCCTGGACCTTCGCCACGCCTAACCTTCCACAGGATTTCCAGAATATTCCGGAGGATGCCTCCTATTATACGGTCCGCTCTTCGGTTCCCGGCACCTCGGAGAATGCGGAAGCGCGACTGAAGGCGAGCATCCCCGAAAAGGCTCGCGTTTCGTTGGACGGCTCGGTCAAGGTTGACGTCGCCTATAGCGGAGACCCGAAATTCGAGAAAATCGACGGAACGTCGCTCACCTACGCCGTCAACACCAATGAGACGGTCATCAAGGTTGCCGACAAGTATTTCGTGTTGAAGGATGGAGTGTGGTTTGTCGGCGATACGCCGACCGGGCCGTTCACCGTTGCGAAGGCCGTTCCGGACGAAGTCTACACGATCCCGCCGTCGTCGCCTGTCTACAATGCCACCTATGTCCGGATCTACGAGACCGAGCCGGACGCAGTCTGGTTCGGATATACCATGGGGTATCTCGGCGCGTATCTTGCCTGGGACACGTTCGTCTACGGCACCGGCTGGTACTATGACGACTACTGGGACTACGGCTGGGCCGGTGGCGGCTATTGGCCATATTATCCGCGCCCGGTAACCTATGGCGTCGGCGCATTCTACAATCCGGCGGTAGGCACATTCGGTCGTTACGGCTACGCCTATGGCCCCTATCGCGGCATCGCTGCCGGCGCTGCCTACAATCCACGCACCGGCACCTATATCCGCGGTGCGGCAGGCTATGGACCTGCGGGTGAACGCGGCTTTGTCGCAGCCTATAATCCCCGTACCGGCAACGCTGCAATTGCTCGCGGCGGGAACAATGTTTACGGCAGCTGGGGGACGGCCGCCGTCAAGCATGGCTCGGACTTCGCCCGTATCAGCGGCGGGTCGACCGCTGGCGGCGCCGGTGCGCATTGGCGCACGTCCGATGGCAGCCACGGATTTGTCGCAGGAGGCAAGGGCGGCGACGTCTATGCCGGACGCGACGGCAATGTCTATCGCCGCGACGATGGCCAATGGCAGAAGCATACGCCCGACGGATGGCAACCGGTTCAAAAGCCATCGATTCAGGATGCGAAGAAAGCCGGCCAGCAGTTCGCGACCCAGCACCCGGATGCGGCGCAGAACCTGAACAAGCGCATAGACAATCGCGGTCAGATCGGCGACGGCAGCGCGATTGGTGACCGTGCACCCGACCATCTGGCAATCGACCGTGCGGGCCGCCAGATCGGCAATCAGCGTTCATTCGAACATCAGTCCTTCGACCAGCGGCCGTTGAATTTCCCGAGCGGCGGCGGCTTCGGAGGGGGCGGGTTCGATCGCCCCGGCGGATTTGGCGGTGGTGGCGGCGGATTTGGTGGCGGTGGCTTCCACGGCGGCGGCGGCGGATTCTCCGGCGGCGGTGGTTTTCACGGAGGTGGTGGCTTCCACGGTGGTGGTGGTTTCCGGCGCCGTTGACCGCAGAAATGTGCACCGAAAACGGAAGTTGGTATAAACGTCGGGGACTGTGTTAGCGTTTGTGCAAATGAGAACAGGAATCGATCGGCTCTCGCCGGTCGTTGGGGGTATGGTCAGCATGGTCGGTGTCAGTTCGTTGCGTGGATTCTGGGGGCCGATGGCCCGCGTTCTCGCTTTCTTGATGGTGTTCCTAGGACTTGCGTCCGCAAGCCACGCGCAGAGCCAAGGCTCCACGTCCGCTGCGGAGCAGGCCAAGGTTCAGCAACTGATCGAGCTGCTCGATGATCCGGAAGTGCGGCAATGGTTGGCCACCAAGCAGCCGGCGGCGCCCGGTGCGACCGCGCCGGCGGCAACGACATCGGCCGATGCCAAGCCGGAGCCCGGATTTGCGGCCCGCTGGACGGCTGAGATCCGCCACCATCTGACCGGCATCACCAACGCCGTGCCGCGCATTGGCCCCGAGTTCGACGCGGCGCGCATCCGCCTCGCTGGAGACATGGAAAACCATGGCTCCGCCCCGATCCTCAAGGGATTCCTCTTGATTTTGCTGGTCGGGTACGGCGCCGAATACGCGCTACGCTATCTTTTGAGGCGGACGTTGCGTTCGGCGGCCTTGACCGGGGCGGCGCGCACGATTCTGGTCAAGGTGCTGCCGCTCCTGGTGTTCGCTATTGCCACGACCGCCGTGCTCGCCGTCGCTGAGTGGCCATCGCGGCTTGAAGAAACCATCGCGCCGCTCCTGGTTGCCTGGATCGGAGCCCGCTTGCTGATCACCAATGGGGCCGCAGTAATGTCTGGTGGAGCGGTCGATGCGACCGATCCATCCGGTCGAGCCGGCTATCTCTCGCTGACGGCTGAGGATGCGCGTTTTTGGTACCGCTCGTCAGTGGCAATCATTTGTGCCGCCGCCGCCATCTGGGGTATCGGCGACGCCATGCAGGCCCTTTCTGTCGCCCCCGACGTTCGCAACCTTGTGGCTGCCGCGCTCGGTCTTATCGTGCTTGCACTTGCAATCCTCACCGTGCTGAGGAGACCAGCCGCAACCACAGGATCGCGCCGTGTGGTCGGCAACATTCTGCTGGTCTCCTTCCTGGTGCTGCTTTGGGTGCTGTGGGTGGCCGACATGAGGGTTCTGTTCTGGATCGGCCTTTACTTCATCGGCTTGCCGCCGCTCCTGCGCTTCACCAGTGCCTTTGCCCGCACGATGCTGGATGTATCGGCGGACGACGATATGCGCGTCATGCGCAATGTGCTGATCGAACGCGGCGCCAGATTGGCGATCATTGCCTTGGCGGCCGGATGGCTCGCGCTTGTCTTCCGCGTCAACGCAGCGATGATGGTCCAGGACGACGTTTTCAATCGGATTTTCCGTGGTGCGCTTGCCGGTGTCGTCATTCTGCTCGCGGCTGACTTGATATGGCAGTTGACGAAGAGCCTGATCAGCCTGCGCGTCAAGCACGCTACCGTCGAAACGACTGACCCCTCCGAACGCGCACGCAACACCCGCTTGCTGACGCTGATGCCGATCCTGCGCAATTTCCTTGCGGCCTTCATCCTCGTGGTGGCGCTGCTGATGGTGCTTTCCGGCCTTGGCGTTCAGATCGGCCCGCTGATTGCCGGCGCCGGCGTTTTTGGCGTCGCCATCGGCTTTGGTTCTCAAACCCTGGTCAAGGATGTGATCAGCGGGATCTTCTACATGATGGATGACGCTTTCCGCATTGGCGAGTACATTCAAAGCGGCAGCTACAAGGGGACGGTGGAATCCTTCAGCATACGCTCGGTGAAGCTGCGGCATCATCGCGGTCCGGTCTTCACCGTGCCGTTCGGGTCTCTTGGTGCGGTTCAGAACATGAGTCGCGACTGGGTGATCGACAAGTTTATGATCAATGTGTCCTACGAGGCCGACATCGCCAAGGTGAAGAAGGTGGTGAAGGGCATTGGCGCGGCGCTTCTCGATGATCCCGACTTGGGGCCGACGATTATCGAGACGGTGAAGATGAAGGGCGTCGAGAGCTTCGGTGACTATGGCATCACCTTGAGTTTTGCGATGACGACCAAGCCGGGACATCAGACACAGGTCCGGCGCCGGGCACAGGCGATGATCAAGGAGGCCTTTGACAAGAACGGCATCTCCTTCGCTTCGCCGACAATGCACGTGGCCGGCGACGAACAGAACGCGGCTGCGGCAGCCGCGACGCGCGATGCGATCGCCAAGAAGAATGCAGCGGCAGCGCTCGCCGAGGGTGCACCACCGGAATAGGGTTTTCTCTGGCTGGGGAGGCCATCAATGAGACGCCTCGCATTGTTTCTGCTGTTCTTCGCCGTGGCGGGGACCGGTCATCTATGGGCTCAATCGGACGAAAGCACATTCCAGCCGATCATCGCCCCGCATATGGGTGATCTCGACGTCATGGAGAAGCGGCGGCTGGTGCGGATCATCGTGCCCTTCAGCAAGACCATCTACTTCATCGATCGCGGTCGGCAGCTCGGCACGGCAGTCGAGTTCGGAACGGCGCTCGAAAAAGAGCTGAATGCCGGGCGAAAGAAGGAGATCGAAAAGATAAGGGTCGCATTCGTGCCGATGGCACGTGGGCACCTGTTGACGGCGCTCGAGGAAGGCCTTGGCGACATCGTCATGGGAAATCTCACGATCACCGAGGCACGGCTGGCCAAGGTTGACTTCACCGATCCGTTGTTCAACGAGGCCAAGGAAGTACTGGTTACGGGACCGTCGGCGCCGGCGATCGCCAATCTGGACGATCTGAGCGGCCGGGAAGTCCGGGTTCGTACGTCCAGCAGCTACCACGAGCATCTGGTCGCGCTGAGCGATGGTTTCGTCAAGGCTGGGCGCGCGCCGATCACGATCAAGGAGATGGACGACAATCTCGAAGACGAGGACATTCTCGAGATGGTGAATGCCGGCCTTTTGCCCTGGGCGGTGGTCGACAGATACAAAGGCAGCATCTGGGCTACGGTGTTCACGGATATCAAGATGCGTGACGATATCGTTGTGTCCGATCACGGACAGATTGCCTGGGCGATCCGCAAGGATAGTCCTCGGCTCAAGACCGCGCTCGATGCCTTCGTCAAGACCCACCGGGTCGGCACCACCTTCGGCAACATCCTGAAGAACACCTACTACAAGAGCGACAAGATGCTGAAGCGTGCCTATGCGCCTGAGGACATGGAGCGCTTCCAGCAGCTGGTCGAGATTTTCCGCAAGCACGGCGGTACCTATTCCTTCGACTACCTGATGCTGATGGCGCAGGGCTATCAGGAATCGCAGCTTGACCAGTCCCGGCGCAGCCCGCGCGGTGCAGTCGGCATCATGCAGCTTCTGCCGTCTACCGCCGCCGACAAGGCTGTCGGCATCCATGGCATCGACAAGGACCAGAACCTGAATGTCGAGGCCGGATCGAAGTATCTGAGGTACCTGATCGATACCTATCTCGATGACCCGGCGGTCACGCCGCGCAACCGCATGCTCTTCGCCTTCGCGGCCTATAACGCCGGCCCCGGCAATTTGCACAAGTTCCGTGCAAAGGCAAAGGACATGGGCCTCGATCCGAATTTGTGGTTCGGCAATGTCGAAAATGCCGCGGCCGCGATCGTTGGGCGCGAGACGGTTCAATATGTCAGCAATATCTACAAGTACTACGTTGCCTACGGGTTGCTGGCGGAGCAGGCTCAGGAAGCCACCACAATAAAATCCTCGGCCGCTGCCAATGCCAGTGCGCAGTAGATTTGCATCACGTCGTCTTGAGTGGCCCGAGGCGTTCCTGATGACAGAGACCCGAAAGCCAACTGGACCTGATGGTGCCGACCGGCCTATTGAATGATGCCTTCAATCAATCGGATGAAGGCATTTTTGGGCGAGTGTGAAATGTTGCGGCGACCATGACGTACGTTTTTGAGGCGCTGGATACTGGGTCACGAGCGCCTCGTCCGGGGCCGGCCCGAAGGAGGTTTTGGTGATGGTTGTATCGAGACGCGCGTTCCGTCCCTGCGGGCCATTGGTGCTGCTTGCAGTGTTGGGCCTGGCTCTGGCCGGCTGCACCACTCCGGATCTGGAGCCGATACCGGGAAGCATCACCTATGGCGGCCAGCCGAGGACGAAGCTGACGAAGGCGCCGGTGGGCAGCATGGTGCCGCATACTTTCGTGAGCGGGAACAGCTTTGTCAAAGAGACATACATTATCCAGCCGGATCGATCGCTCAGGCTTGTTCGAAGGGACTATTTCGACATACCTGTCAATTGATCCGGTTAAGGTCCGTGTGCGGCCCGAAGGCCGGCTTGCACTGCCGCTGCCGTTGACAGTGTCAAACGAAGACGCGATAGCTCGATCTGCATGAAAATCGCCTTCTACGCACCGCTGAAATCCCCCAGCCACCCCGTTCCATCCGGTGACCGGCTGATGGCGCGCCTGTTGATCGACGCGCTGCGGCAGGCGGGACATGAAGTGTGGATTGCCAGCGATTTGCGCAGCTTCATGGCGGATGCCAGCGAGGTACAATTCGCGTCGCTGGCGGCAGCCGCGGCCAGCGAAACGGAGCGTCTTCGCACGCTTTGGCAGTCCCTAACGCCACCTGATGTCTGGTTTTGCTATCACCCCTATTACAAGGCGCCGGATCTCATCGGGCCAGGGCTTGCTGCCGAGTTTTCCATTCCCTACGTCACAGCCGAGGCCTCCTACTCCTTCCGCCGCAATGAAGGCGTTCGCGCTGTTGCTCAACGGCATGTACTGCGCGCCATTGAACAGGCCGCGGTCAATATCTGCCTGACGCAGCGGGATCGCGATGGCCTGGTCGAGGCAGCACCCACCTGCCGGCAGGCGATGCTTCCCCCCTTCATCGATACGGCTCCGTTTACACGGGCATTCCGCAGTGCTGCGGATGGTTGTCGCCTCGTCACCGTGGCGATGATGCGCAGCGGCGACAAGATGGAGAGCTATCGTATGCTTGCCAGATCCCTGTCGCTGGTTGTCGATCGGCCGTGGACGATGACCGTTGTGGGTGATGGGCCGTGCCGGCAGGATGTCCACGACGTTTTTTCCACTTTGCCGGCAGACCGATTGATTTGGCTTGGCGAAAAAGATGCGAGCGACATCCCAGGCATCCTCGGTGAAAGCGCGCTTTATCTTTGGCCGGGCTGCGGTGAAGCCTATGGGCTGGCCTATCTCGAGGCACAGGCTGCCGGACTGCCTGTCGTTGCGCAGCGCACAGCGGGCGTGCCCGAGGTGGTGCGGGATGGCGAGACCGGGCTGTTGACACCCGAGGGCGACGTCGATGCCTATGCGGCAGCGATCCGCTGTCTGATCAACACCCCAGAGACCCGCCAACGGTTTGGCGAAAATGCCCGACGTTTCGTCCACGAAGAGCGGTCCTTCCCCGCCGCAGCACGGCGATTGGGCGAGATTTTCGATCAATTTCTGGAGGAGCCCGCGTGACCATTGATGCCAACTGGCACTTACTCGTCGATGAACTCGATCGCGCGCACGTGCGGGGACGAAAGGTCGACTTCTGGCTGAGGGACGACGATGCCATCGAGCCGAGTGTTCCGCTCGACCGGCTTCTGTTACTTGCCGCAAGCCATGCGGTGCCGGTGACGCTCGCCGTGCCGCCTGCGCCGGCAACCGAAGCGCTGGCGCGACGTCTCGCCGGCCTTGCCGATGTCTGCGTGACGGTGCATGGCTGGGCGCACCGCAATCATGCGCCGCCTGGCGAGAAAAAGCAGGAACTCGGTGCCCACCGGCCGCACGTCTTGATCCTCGATGAATTGCGATGCGGCGTCGAGCGTCTGCAAACGCTCTTTCCCGAACATTTCATTCCGATGCTCGTCCCGCCGTGGAACCGGATCGATCCGGCCCTGCTGCAACGACTGCCCGAGGCTGGATTTGCCGCCCTTTCGGTTTTCGGACCGGAGAAGCCGTCGCCTTTCCCGCTGGTCAACACTCATGTTGACGTCATGGATTGGCGCGGTACGCGCGGATGTCGGGACCACGGGCTTATCATTGCCGATATCGTCTCGCGCACGCGGCAGGTCAGCGGCGACATAGAGGGCAAGGAGCATCAGTCGGGCCGCACGGTCGGTCTCTTGACCCATCACCTCGTGCACGACGAGGCCGTCTGGGATTTTCTCGAGAAGCTCTTCACCGTCACGGCCGGGCACCCCGGTTGCCAGTGGCGTCAGGCGAAAGACCTCATAGATCGATGATCTGACCGTCACGGGCAGCGAACGCACCGGCAAACATGGACTGTACGTCGATTTCCATCGCGTCCAGCTGTGCGTCTGTTCGCGCGGGGTCGTGATGGAACATTGCCAAGCGCTTGACGCCGGCGGCCATCGCAAGGCGCGCGCCATGCATCCCGGTCGAATGACCAAAACCGCGAAAATGCGTCATCTCGCTTTCGAGATAAGTGCAGTCGTAGATCACCAATTCGGCGCCGGCGATGAGCTCAAGGACCGCCGGGTCGAGGATGCCGGGTTCGTGTTCGGTGTCGTAGACGAGCGCCACTGCGCGGCCGTTCCATTCGACGCGATAGCCGACGCAGCCGCCGGGATGGGTAAGGCTCGTCGTGCGGATCGTCACGCTCTCGCGCGGGGTCAGCACGTCTCCGGGCTTGAAGTCGACGCCTTCAAGGCTTGCCTGACAGATATCCGGATCGACGGGGAACCATGGCGGCCGCATGAAATCGCGGATCATTTCCTTGGTCGTCGTCAAGCCGTGCAGATGCCCCGACCAGAACCGCACCGACGACTGACACTTGTAGATTGGCTTGAAATACGGAAGGCCGATGATGTGGTCGTAGTGGCTGTGCGTAAAGAAGAGGTCGTAATTATCGACGCCTTCGGCAATCAAAGAGGCGCCCGCTTCGCGCAATCCTGATCCTGCATCGAAGAGCAACACTTCCTTGCCGCATCGAATTTCGATGCAGGATGTATTTCCCCCATAGCGCAGGAACTGCTCGCCGGATACCGGCAAACTCCCTCTTACGCCCCAGAACCGCACTCGAAAATTGTCTTCTTGCATTCCTGTTTCGGCTTCACGCTGTCCGCGCAAGCCTAGTTGCCTGCGCTTAACTGATAGACAAGCACATATGACCACCCCCCTGCAATGGCATGGGTTATTGTTTAGACATTAACCTTATCAATGCCCACAAATGACGATGGCATATTCGATGTTGTGTCGGGTGGTCCGAAGCCTTGTTGCGGGCAGTGGCCAACGGCCGTTTTGCAACAATCGTCAGGCTTTTCGGGAGCTTATCCGGCGACGTGGCCATCGCAGCTGTTGCTCCTCCTCGAGCTGATGCAGCGAATTCTTGCAATCGCCAGCGGATATGAAGCGGCACATCCCAAGCGTTGCTTCTGCCTCTACTCATGACGTTTGCGGCAGCGTCTGGTCACGATGTCACCATTTTATGCTGATGCCGATATTCCCCTCCAGCACTTGCGTTTTGTCTCCGCCGAGGTTGGTCGTGTAGTCCGCCGTCGCGAAGAGACTGGTCGATTCCGATATTTTTGCAACGAGACCACCGCCGATTTCCAAAGCGGTGCCGCCGACTTTGGTGACGATCGCGTCTGAGCCGAAGTTTATGCGCTGGTCCGCATCGAAGCCGTGCCAGATATTGGCTTTGACGTAGGGATGAAGCGTTGCCGTTTCTGTCGGAATGTCGCCTTGCAACCGAAAGCCCAAACGGCCGGTAACAGCGTCCTCGCTGTCGAAGGACGTCGTCGAGAATGCATCCTGTTGCTCGTCCAGCGAGAGATGTTGCCAAATCAACTGTGCCTGCGGTTCGAGCGTCCAGCTCTCGGTCAAGGCTATCGGATAGCCGCCCTCCAGCGATGCCGTAATGCCGGTTCCGTCAACCCCGATGCCGGTGCCGCCGTTGGAGTTCGCATCTCCGTCGAACCAGGTACCCATCAAAACGGCATCGAGATACCAGTCATTGGGGCCGATATGGGTCCAATATCCGCCGAGGCTGTTTGCGTCGACCTCGATGTCGCCGACGCTCAGATTGTTCCAGCCGAGCGCCTGGCCGGTGATGTCGCCGTCGGCGCGGACGTGGCTGAGGAAAAGACCGACGCGGTCATGATGGCCCGTATCGGTTTCCCATCCGAAAAGGTCCTGACCGGCCTGAAAGCCGAACAGGTTGCCATCGAATCCCGGCGCGACAGTTCCATCCCACTCCATTTCGGTGTTCTGGCCGAAAACACGCGCCCAACTTGTCGGCAGCGCTCCTGCGCCGTCAAGCAATGCCTGCTCGCCGCGACGTTCGTGGAACGTGCCGAGGCTGGAGAGGGCAAGATACTGGGCAACGGGCGGCACGGCCGCGTAGGTAGGCACCTCGACACGGTAGAGTGGAACGACTTCCACAGCTGTCGGCGTACCGTCTATCGTCACAACCACCACCTCGGGGGGTACTGGCGTGGCATCCTCTGAAGGGGGCGTAACGCCAGGTCCAGGCGGTACGATGACCACTTCCGGCGTCACGACCTCCGGCAGCGGGGTCGTCACCGGCGGCGAGACGATCTCTACCGGCGGGACGATCACCGGTGGTGTGACAACCGGAGGCGCAATGAGGGTGGAGCGCAGGTAAAAGTTCTCCTCCGTGCCGGCTGAAACACCGCCCTTGAAGAGAAAATATTCGCGGGCGCCGGCCGCAACCCGCCCATTGAGCCCGAACGCGCCGGCGGCCGCCGTTGCACCATTGGTAAGCTCGACCACCATGATGCCGTCCAGCAACGTCGATGCTCCGCGCCCGCCAGTGTTGGCGATACCGATGCCGGTGGTGCCGGAAGCCGTGCCCCCCGAGACGACCAGTCGGTCGGACGGCGAAGAATCGTTGCCGAGCACGGTGTTGAGCAGGAGCAGGCCGCCATTGCCGGTGTAGTTGCCGTTGACCGTGAAAGTGTCGCTCGTGCTTGCTGCGCCATTCGTGAGGTCGATGCTGCCGCTGTTGACGAGATTTGCGAATTGGCCGGCTGTGGCAGCTGATATCGCGACATTGGTGCCGCCCGCCAGAAGGGTGCTTGATGAATCGACATCAAGTGTCCCCGTTCCGGTGCCGCTGTCGCCAAGCGTCAGATTTCCATCGAAAGTCAGTACTGTGCCATTGGTGGCAGCGATGGTTTCCCAGTTCTGCAGACGAGCGACGCCGTTTGTCGTGACATTCGCGAGTGTCAGGTTGTCAATGCCAAGGCCGCCCGTGATCGCGTCCGTGCCGCCAAGATTCGCACTTGTGAGGTTGCGCAGCGTCGCGGTGTCGTTGTCAGCGCCGAGTTCGACTGTGCCCTGGATGACGCCGCCGCCATCCCAGGTAAACGTATCAGCCCCGAAACTCATCAACACGTCGCCAGCGAGGGATCCACCCGTCACGGTGACGTTGTCCGTGCCGCCGCTGACGCTGATATTGCCGCCGATCGTGCCACCGGAAAGGATGATTGTGTCGTTACCGAAGCCGGTGACGAGGTTGTTGTCGATCGCACCGCCGGACATGTCGAAGACGTTATCTGCGAGAAGCATGTTGACGCGGCCGATCCGACCGCCGGTCATGACCGCATGATCCCCGTCGTCGAAGAAATTCACGATTCTGCCACCGGACATGAAGAATGTGTCGAAGCCACCGCCTTGGTTGAGCGACTGGAGAACGCCGGCGGATATGGTGAAATCGTCGATCCCGTCACCCTGTTGCAGGTTGCCCGTGATGGTGCCGCTGTGAATCGCGACGGTGTCGGCGCCGGGGCCGAAGGTCACGGTGCCGTTTATCGTACCGGTGCCACCGGCGGGAAGCGTGAGGCTGTTGTTGCCGCCGAGGTCGCTGAGGCTGCCCGACGTACCGCTGTCGCAGACATAGACGTCGTCGCCCGCGGTAGGGGCGAACGTGCAAGCAGCGTTAGCCGTTACGTCCTGGATCAGAATGAGGCCGAGCGCGGTTGAGGCCATTAGGGCGACGCGACGCCAGGGCCGGCAAGGACAGTCCTCCGTTCGTTGGCGCCGAAAGCGCAGCAAAGAGAGGGGTATGCCGTCTGGGCGGCCTTGCGTTACAAGATGCATGATGGCCCCCCCCCTGCTCCAATACGCCGTTTTCAATCCAAGGCTGATGATCGGCGATTGTTCTAGCGACATGGATAGGGCCACGGGTGCCGAGACCTGACAACCGTCAAATTTTAGGAGGAAACTCGGACAATCGAGGATTGTTGCCAAGGCGTTACGTCCAGTTGCCAAGGTCTTTGACGGCTGATGCTGAAACCCGCTTCGCGGGCCTCTTGCGTTGCCGGGGTCGTCGCAGGTTCCCTCAACACGGGTATCGGGATTTGAAACTTTTTCTTGCGGTCTTGCGTGGAACATCTATCGACATAGCCAGTGGGTAAAAGCTCGGAGCATCGATGGCAGAGACGAGTGGAACACGATTCTACGACAGCGTGCCGCTCTTCGACGCGTTCGAAGGGGTTGCCGACGAAACGAATTACCGTGCCTTACCGGACGACTGGATGCTCGCGCTCGCCGATATCGTCAATTCAACCGGTGCGATCGCCGAGGGCCGCTACAAGACCGTGAACATGGCCGGCGCTAGCGTCATCTCCGCGCTGATGAACGGGCTTGACGAGAAATCCATGCCGTTTGTTTTCGGAGGCGACGGGGCGCTGGCGGTCCTGCCATCATCGATGGCGGAGCGCGCGAAAGCGGCGCTTGCCGCGGTGAAAACGTGGGTCCTTGAAGAACTCGGGCTCGAGTTGCGCGCGGCACTGGTGCCGGTCAGAGATATCAGGGCGGATGGCCTCGACATGCGCGTCGCCCGCTTCAAGGCGAGCGAGGAGGTTTCCTACGCGATGTTTGCTGGCGGCGGTGCAAGCTGGGCGGAAGCGGCCATGAAGGCGGGGCGTTACCAGGTGGAGGCAGCACCGCCGGGCACGCGGCCCGATCTCACAGGTCTGTCGTGCCGATGGAACCCAATCCAGTCACGACACGGCTCGATCGCCTCGATCATTACAGTGCCCGGCGAAAAAGGCAGCGGACCGGAATTTCAGGCGCTGATCGCCGACATCGTTGCTCTTGCCGACGAGGAAGAGCGACACGCGCATCCGGTTCCCGAGCTCGGGCCCGAACCACGCTTTTCCACTCAAGGCATCAAAGCCGAGGCGCGGGCGAGGGCGCCGCGGGGAGGGCGGCTTCTGGCGCGCCTTTGGATCACGCTACAGACACTGGCGCTGTTCGTCTGTTTTCGCATGGGTTGGAACCTCGGCACGTTCGATACGACCCGTTATCGGCGCGATCTCGCCAACAACACCGATTTCCGCAAATTCGATGACGGCCTCAAGATGACGATCGATATCAGCGCCGCGCGCCTCGCCTTGATCGAGGCGCGGCTGCGTCGGGCCGAGGCGGCCGGCGTCGGCCGCTACGGCCTGCACGAACAGGACTCTGCACTGATGACCTGCATCGTGCCCACCCCGATGAGCCGGGATCACATGCATTTCGTGGACGGAGCCTCAGGCGGCTATGCGGTTGCCGCCAGCAAGCTGAAGGCGGCCTTGGCTAGGCCTTGACGATGTGCGCGCCGGTCAGGCCGTGGCGGTGAAACACGTTGCGCGTATCGACGATAAGCGGTGAGGCGCTAGCAAGGGCGGCGTAGTCGACCTGGTCGTGGTCGGTTGCCACCAGCACGACATCGAACTGCCGGATCGACTGCTCGTCGAGCGTCACGGACCGTCTGCCCTTCAGAGCGCTGTATTCGCGCGTCGATGGGATCTCGGCGACATAGGGGTCGTGGTACTCGCACCGACCGCCGCGTTCCTCGATCAGTTCGATCAATTTCAGCGAAGGGCTTTCGCGAATATCGGGCACGTTCTTCTTGTAGGCGAGGCCGATGACAAGGACCTTCGAACGGCTGAGCGCCTTGCCCGCATGGCGATCGAGCGCCTCGGCGAGCCGGCTGACTACGTGGCGTGGCATTGCCGAATTGATCTCTCCGGCCAACTCGATGAACCGGGTGGGCAATTCGTATTCGCGCGACTTCCAGGTGAGATAGAAGGGATCGATCGGTATGCAATGCCCGCCGAGCCCTGGCCCAGGATAAAACGGCATGTAGCCGAACGGCTTGGTCTTCGCCGCCTCGATCACTTCCCAGACGTCGATGCCCATCGCCTCGAAGACAATCTTCAGCTCGTTGACGAGGGCGATGTTGACCGAGCGGAAGATGTTCTCGGTTAGCTTGACCGCTTCGGCGGTGGCGTTGGACGATACCGGTACGACCGTTTTGACCACCGCGGCATAGAAGCGTTCCATCAGGCTTGCGGCGAGCGGCCCGTCGCCTGCCACAACTTTCGGAATGCTGGTCGTCTCGTAGACCGGGTTGCCGGGGTCTTCGCGTTCGGGTGAAAAGCCGACAAAGAAATCAACGCCCGACCTGAGGCCGGTCTCCTCGAGGATCGTGCGCACGACGCCGTCGGTCGTTCCCGGGTAAGTGGTCGATTCGAGCACCACGAGCTGGCTGGCCCTGAGCGTTGCTGCAATCGCACGTGCCGTATTCTCAACGAAGGAAAGGTCGGGATCGCGGTGTTTCGTCAGGGGCGTTGGCACGCAGATGACGATGACATCGCAACTGCCCAGCTGTCCGAAATTGGTGGTGGAGCTGAAGCGCCCGGCTGTCGCCTGCTCGGCCAGCACGGCGTCCGGTACGGCTGCGATATAGGATTTGTGCGCGTCGAGCGCGACGATCTTTGCCGGGTCGATGTCGAATCCGGTCACCGAAAAGCCCGCGCGTGCCGCCGCAACTGCGAGCGGCAGGCCGACATAACCAAGTCCGATGACGCCGACATGGGCCGTGCGAGCCGAAATCGACGCCAGCAGCCTTTCGTGATGGGGTGAGGTCAATTTTCGGTTCCAGCTTTTGTGAACGGGAGGCGCCAGCCTGGCGACATGTCGTGGTTTGTTGGATAGAAACAAGGTACAAGTCAAGCGTGGCGCGGATGCCTTCCCCTGACTGCGGTGCATTGGCGTGCCATCAAATCTTCGTGTGGCCGCGGCGCGAAACAAAAAATTCGCGCGCCTCTGGAAATTGCAGAGGGCCATCAATATCTGCAGTATATAAGTGCCGCATTCCGGGTGCCTGCACGTCATCGACGCCGGAATCGGTTGGAGCATTTTCTTAACGGGCACGTATCATCATCAGCCGCCGCGAGCGAACGCCGACACATCGTCGGGCCGTTCGCCCATCGCAATTGGGCATGGTGCTGGACTGTCTGTCACGGTGAGGACGCGAAATGGGCCCGGTAAACGATAACGTATCTGAAATCCTGATCGACAAGGTCGCGGACTGGCTCATGCGGACGTCGCTCAGCGACGAGTCGCTGGAGACGATCGTCAAGGGCTTCTGCGAGCGGCTGGCAGCTGCCGGCCTGCCGTTAATGCGCGTGCACCTTTCCTTTTCCATGCTGCATCCGCTCTATGACGCGCTCGGCTTCACCTGGGCGCGCGGCAAGGGCGTCGAGGTCAGCGGCCTGCGGCACGAGGAACTCGCGCTCAATCCGGAGCGGTTCCTGCGCAGCCCCTACTATTACCTGCTCAACAACAATCTCGATCATGTCCGTCGGCGCCTCTACAAGGATACGCCGTCCGAGTTCCCGATCTTCGACGAGCTGAAGGAACAGGGGGCGACCGACTACATCGCCTTCATGCAGTCGCTCGGCGCCGATTCCGGCCACGGTATGGTCGGCTCCTGGACGACGGACCGCCACGGCGGCTTCACCGATGACGTCATCGGCGCGCTGTTGCGCCTGCAGAACCATCTCGCTGTTGCGGCCAAGATGGCCGTTCTCGGCAAGCTCGCCGACAACATGCTGACCACCTATCTCGGCTCGAGCGCCGGCCGCCGCGTGATGAGCGGGCAGGTCCGGCGCGGCGACGGCGAGACGGTGCGTGCGATCCTTGTCATGGCGGATATGCGCCGCTCGACCATGCTTGCCGAAAAGGAGGGCCGCCAATCCTATATCGAAACGCTGAACGGTTACTTCGATGCGATTGCTGCGCCGTTCAACCGCAACGGCGGCCATATCCTCAGCTTTGTCGGTGATGGTTTCCTGGCAGTCTATCCCTGCGGCCGGCACAAGGAACCTTCCGAATTTGCCGCGCGCGAGGCGTTCGGCGCGGTGCGCGCCGCAACCGCGCGCATGGAATTGCTCAATTCCGAGCGGCGCAAGCAAGGGCGTGACCCGATCGGCTATGGCGTCGGGCTTCATGTCGGCAATGTAATGTTCGGCAATGTCGGCCTTCGCGACCGGTTGACGTTCTCGGCCTTCGGCTCGGCGGTCAATGAGGTGCAGCGGCTGCAGAACCTGACGAAGAAATACGCCCACAGCGTTGTCGCCAGCGAGGCATTCGCCAATTATTGCGGCGGCGACTGGACCGCGCTCGGACAGGAAAAGCTGCGCGGCGTGCGCCAGAAATTCACCATTCTCTACCCGAATGAGGCAGCGCTTCTGCCAAAGCCGGATGAGCGCCTCGATGATGTTTTGCAGGATGGACTTTCGGAAGCAGAGCATGTCATGCTGCTCCATCGCAACACACGCCCGCTGCAACCGCCGCGTGGCCTTATCGACAAGATGCTTCAGTAAGGACCTCAATGTTCCGGGCAGCCCTCATCGTCGCGAGCTTCTTCATCACTGGCGTTGCAGCAGCGCAGCCGTGGGAAACCAAGCTTTTCGACGGGTTCGAGGGAAAGGATTTCTCGCCGGACGGCGGGCTCTACTACCGGGAGAATTTCGAGCAGAGCGCGGGGACGGCCGAGTTTCAGAGCATCGTCAAGCGCAACGGCAATGGCGGACTGAAGCTGAGCGTCGTGCCGATCTGTCCGGATTCGCTCGACGGCTGCAGTGAGAGAGCGGAAATCTGGGAGAAGACGGCGCTGCGGGTGCCCTACGACCAGGGTATTTGGTACGGGTTCTCCATGAAGTTTGCCGACCCGATCCCCTCAGGCGATCATCGTTATCTCGTGGCGCAATGGAAACGCGAGATCGACCCGGGTGCTGAAGGCGATTTCAGCCCGTTCCTGGCGTTGCGCATGAACTTCGGAAAGTTGTTCGCAACTATCGAGACCAATTATATCGCGCCGGTTTCCACCGGGCCGGACGGGGTCGCCGCCGCCTGCAAGCCGGGTGAAGTGCCGGTATGGGGACGCCCGGGCGTCAACCAGATGCGCATGCTCGTGGCGGCTGATCCGGCGTGGAAGGCGGATGACGGCAATCTGTTCAATGGCTGCACAGATGCGATCACGGTGACGAACCACGGCAATCCATTGCCCGATCCGAAGTCGGGCTGGATCGATTTCGCGATTTATACGAAGCCGGGCGCCGACGGCACCGGCCATATCGAGCTCTTTGCCAATGGTAAGCCGATCATCACGGTCAAGGGCCACGTCGGGCATGCTGACAAGGGGCTCGGCCATAATCAGTATTTCAAGTTCGGCCCCTATCGCGCGGCCGATGCGACCGACTGGACGCTCTATTATGACGATTTCCGTCGATCGCCGCGCTGCGCCGACGTGCTGCCCCAAGAAACTTGCCCTCTTCCCTGAGATTGCGACGCGACCGTAAACTATGCTGTGGTTGCAAGGGGCTAAGCTGGACAGCCCCCTGAAGCTGCGATAGTCTTTTTTAGAGGCGGCGGATACAAGGGCAATGAGGGAAGTGTGTTGTGATGACATCAGGGGCGGACCTGCTTCGAGTTGAAGGTCTGCGGATCACATTCTCGGTGCTCGGCGGTGAAGTTGAAGCCGTCAAGGAAGCGAATTTCAGAATTTTGCCAGGAAAGGTGACCGCCCTCGTCGGTGAGTCCGGTTCCGGGAAATCGGCCATCAGTCAGGCCGTCATGGGTATCCTGCCGAATGTCGCGCGGGTCGGTGGACATGTCCTGTTCAACGATCCGGCGGCCAAGGGCAAGCCGATCGACCTGCTTTCGCTGGAGCGCGAAGGTGAAGAAATACGTGCCTTGCGCGGCACCCGCATCAGCAAGATCTTCCAAGAACCGATGACGTCGCTGTCGCCGCTTCACACGATCGGCAACCAGATCTCCGAAGTCTTGAAAATTCATACGGATGCGGAAAAAGCTGAAAGGCGCGCCAGAACGGAAGAGCTTCTTGGTTATGTCGGGTTTTCGAACCCGAAGCGTGCCTATGATATGTATCCTTTCGAGCTCTCCGGCGGCATGCGCCAGCGTGCCATGATCGCCATGGCGCTGATCTGCCGACCGGCGCTGCTGATCGCCGACGAGCCGACGACTGCGCTCGATGTGACGGTGCAGGCGCAAATCCTGCAGTTGCTGCGCGAGCTGCAGGTCAAGCTCAACATGGCGATGCTGTTGATCACCCACGACCTCGGCGTGGTTGCCAATATGGCTGACGAAGTCGTGGTGATCTATCACGGCCAGATTGTCGAAGCAGGTCCGGTCGATGCGATCTTCCGCAATCCGCAGCATCCCTATCTCAAGGGCCTGATGGCCGCGGTCCCGCATTTCGACATGAAGCCGGGCGAGCGGTTGAAGGCATTGCGGGAGGTGCCGGTCAAGGCTGGGACACTGCTGGGTGCCAAGGCCTCCACTAGGGCGGTTGGCCCCGACGTTCTCCTGTCCGTACGCAACCTTTCCAAGACCTATGGAACGCGCAAGACCTCGTGGTTCGGCAAGAAGGACCCGTCTCGCCATCGCGCGGTGGACGATGTCAGCTTCGATATCCGTCGTGGCGAGTGTCTGGGTCTGGTCGGCGAGAGCGGCTGCGGCAAGACGACGGTCAGCAAGATTTTGATGCGGGCCATCACGCCTGATGGCGGCAGCGTCAGCTTCGATGACGGCGAAGGTCCGATCGACGTGCTCAAGGCGGAAGGTGATGAGCTGAAGACGCTGCGCTCGAAGATCCAGATGGTTTTTCAGGATCCGGTGTCGTCGCTCTCGCCACGCATGACTGTCAGGAATATCCTGAGCGAGCCGCTCGAAATCCACGGGCGCGGAACGGCGAAGTCGCGTGTCGAGACGGTGCGCTCGCTGCTGCAGGCCGTCGGGCTCGACCAGCGGTTCGTCAACCGCTATCCGCATAGTTTTTCCGGCGGCCAGCGCCAGCGCATCGGTATCGCGCGGGCGCTCGCTCTGGTGCCGCAACTGCTGATCTGTGACGAGCCGGTATCGGCGCTCGACGTTTCCGTCCAGGCCCAAATCCTCAATCTGCTCAAGGATCTGCAGAAGGAACTTGGGCTTACATGCCTGTTCATCTCGCACAATCTCGCGGTGGTCGACTATATGGCCGACCGGATCGCGGTGATGTGTGCGGGGCGCATCGTCGAACTCGCGCCGCGCGAAGTTCTGATGCGCAAACCGGTGCACCCCTATACGAAGTCGCTGCTCGCTGCCGTCCCCTATCCGGATCTCGATCGTCCGCTGGACTTCGATCTGCTCAAGGCCATTGAGGGGTCGGACATGCGGCGCTGGGGACCGCAGTTCAGCGACGACGGCGAGGAAGGTGCGCTTTTTCCTGCTGACCTCGGTGGCGACCACTATGTTCTCGCGCGCAAGTCAGTGGATGCAAGGGAGTTACGGCCATGATCACTCGCCGAACTGCGCTCGCCCTGCTCGCAACAGTGGCGTTTCCCAAGTACCTTCTTGCAGCGGCAAGCGAGCCGAAATTTTTCGAGGCGCTTGTCGCCGAGGGAAAGCTGCCACCCGTCAATGAACGGTTGCCGAAGACCCCGCGCGTCATCAACGTTGCGGCCATGGGACGCCAGCCAGGCAAACACGGCGGCACCGTGCAGAGCCTGATTGGCAGCGCGAAAGACATACGGTTGATGACCGTTTACGGCTACTCACGCCTGGTCGGCTACGACGAAGAACTCGAACTGCAGCCGGACGTGCTCGAAAGCTTCGAGACGGTCGAGGACCGGATCTTCACGTTCCATCTGCGCGAGGGACACAAGTGGTCGGACGGAAGCCCGCTTACGACGGACGATTTCCGCTACTGCTGGGAAGATGTTCTGCTCAACGAGAAACTGAGCCCGGCGGGCCTGCCGATGGCGCTGGTGATCGACGGCGAGGCGGCAAAGTTCGAGGTGCTCGACGAGCGGACCGTGCGCTACACCTGGTCCACGCCCAATCCCGATTTTCTGCAAAAGCTCGCCGCACCACAGCCCTTGGTGCTGGTGATGCCGGCGACGTACCTCAAGCAGTTCCACGATAAATATCAGGATGAGGACAAACTCAAGGCGCTTCTGAAGGAGCAAAGGGTCAAGAAGTGGAACCAGCTGCATATGCGCATGGCCCGTTCCTACCGCCCGGAAAATCCCGATCTGCCGACGCTTGACCCGTGGCGCAACACAACATCCTTGCCGGCCGAGCAGTTTGTCTTCGAGCGTAACGCCTTCTATCATCGGGTCGATGAGAACGGGTTGCAGCTCCCCTACATCGACAAGTTCGTGCTCAACGTCAGTTCTCCGGCGCTGATCCCGGCGAAGGCCGGCACCGGCGAGAGCGACCTGCAGGCGACAAATATCGACTTTATCGACTACACCTTCCTGAAAGATGCGGAAAAGCGCTATCCGGTAAAGGTTCTCCTCTGGAAGAAGACGCAAGGCTCACGGGTCGCGCTGCTTCCCAATCTCAATTGCTCCGATGCGGTCTGGCGGTCGTTGCTGCAGGATGTGCGCGTCCGCCGGGCGCTGTCGCTGGCGATCGATCGTTCTGAAATCAACAAGGCCGTCTTCTACGGACTGACCAAGGAGAGCGCCGACACTGTCCTGCCGGACAGCCCGCTGTTCCGGCCGGAGTTCGCCTCCGCCTGGATCGCCTACGACCCGGTGCAGGCCAATGCGTTGCTGGATGAGGCTGGCCTGACGAACCGCGGCAGCGATGGCATTCGTATTCTCCCTGACGGCCGTGCCGCTCAGATCGTCGTTGAGACCGCAGGCGAAAGCACCCTGGAGACCGATGTCCTGCAGTTGATCACCGACTACTGGCAGAAGATCGGCATTTCGCTCTTCATCCGCACGTCGCAACGCGACACCTTCCGCAGCCGTGCCGTCGGCGGTGAGATCGTCATGTCCATGTGGTTCGGACTCGACAATGGTGTGCCGACTGCGGACATGAACCCAGGCCAATTGGCGCCGACTGCGGACGATCAGCTGCAATGGCCGGTTTGGGGGCTCAACTATCTCTCGCATGGTGAGATGGGGCAGGCGCCCGATCTTCCGGCCGTCGTTGAGCTAACCGAGCTTCTGCAGCGTTGGCGGCACTCGGCCGAGGATGCCGAGCGCACCGAGGTCTGGGAGAGGATGCTGTCGATCTACACCGACCAGGTCTTCTCGATCGGCATCGTGAATGCCTCCCTGCAGCCAATTCTCGTTGCCAACAAGATCAAGAATGTCCCGGAAGCAGGGCTCTACGGATTCGATCCGACGAGCTATTTCGGCGTCTACAAACCCGATACGTTCTGGATCGAGCAGGAAGGCTGACATGCTGCGATACATCCTCTGGCGCATCGCGGCGATGGTCCCGACCTTGCTCATCATTTCAGCGCTCGTCTTCACCATCATTGAGCTGCCGCCCGGCGACTACTTCGAGAGTTACGTCGCCGAGATCAGGGCGCAGGGCGAAGGCGTCAACATGGAGCAGATCGAGGCTCTCCGGAAGGAATACGGCTTCGATCAGCCGCCGCTGCTGAGATATGTTCATTGGCTCGGCGGCATGCTGCAGGGCGATTTCGGCTACTCCTTCGAGTACGAACTGCCGGTCAGCGCCGTCGTCGGCGACAGGATGTGGCTGACGATCCTCGTCTCGTTCGTCACCATCATCTTTACCTGGCTGATCGCCTTCCCGATCGGCATCTACTCCGCGACTCACCAGTATAGCTGGGGCGATTATGGGCTGTCGCTGGTGGGGCTGATTGGCATCGCCATTCCGAACTTCATGCTGGCGCTGATCCTGATGTACTTTGCCAATATCTGGTTCGGCATCTCGATCGGCCATCTCATGGACCAGAAATATCTGGCAGAGCCCATGAGTTGGGCGAAGGCGAAATCGATCCTCGAACATATCTGGATACCGGTCATCATCGTTGGTGCGGCGGGGACCGCCGGCATGATCCGGCGTCTGCGCGCCAACCTGCTTGACGAATTGCAGAAGCAGTATGTCGTGACCGCCCGCGCAAAGGGGCTTTCGCCAATGCGTACGCTGGTCAAGTATCCGCTCAGGATGGCGCTGAACTTCTTCATCTCGGATATCGGTTCCATCCTGCCGGCGATCATTTCCGGCGCGGAAATCACCGCGATCGTGCTGTCTCTCGAAACGACCGGCCCGATGTTGATCAAGGCGTTGCAGAGCCAGGACATGTACTTGGCCGGCTCGTTCCTGATGTTCCTCGCATTTCTGACCGTCATCGGCGTGCTGATTTCCGATCTCGCGCTCGCCATTCTTGATCCTCGGATACGGCTGCAAGGCAGGAGCACCAAGTGACGTCATTCCTTCCGGCGCCCGGCGAACCGCTGCCGCACTACGTATCGACAGCACCATTCGATCCCTATTCCGTCGAAGCGATGACGGAAGAACAGGTGCGGGTTAACCAGGCTTCGCAGCTGCGGCTAATGTGGTGGAAGTTCCGCCGGCACAAGCTGGCGCTGATATCAGGCATTTTCCTGGTCGCGCTCTACCTGATGATCGCGATCTGCGAGTTCCTCGCACCCTACAATCTGCACACGCGCAATGTGGATTACATCTATGCGCCGCCGCAGTCTGTGCACCTGTTCCACGAGGGGAAGTTCGTTGGCCCGTTCGTCTACGGGCGGACGATGGAACTCGATATGGAGACGCTGAAGCGCAACTACACCGACAACCTGCAGGACGTCGAGCCGATCCGCTTCTTCTGCCGCGGTGACAGCTACCGCTTCTGGGGCCTGTTCGAAAGCAATGTGCACCTGGCATGCCCGGCAAAGGACGGTCAGCTCTTCCTGCTCGGCACCGACCGGCTCGGCCGCGATGTCCTGTCGCGCATCATCTATGGTGCGCGCATTTCGCTGACGATCGGCCTTCTCGGCATTACGGTGAGCTTCGTGCTCGGCATCGTCATCGGCGGTCTCGCCGGCTACCACGGCGGTGTCTTCGATCTCATCGTCCAGCGCATCATCGAAGTGCTGCAATCGATCCCGAGCATTCCGCTCTGGCTGTCGCTGGCCGCAATCATGCCTGCGACCTGGAGCCCGATCCTGATTTATCTGGGTATCACGATCATCCTCGGGCTTCTCGACTGGACCGGGCTTGCCCGAGCGGTGCGTTCGAAACTGCTTGCGCTGCGCGAGGAGGACTACGTTCTTGCCGCGCAATTGATGGGCGCAAAGAGCGGCCGCATCATCGGTCGACACCTGGTTCCGGGCTTCATGTCCCATCTCATCGCCACTGCGACCATTTCCATTCCAGGGATGATCCTCGGCGAAACGGCGCTGAGCTTCCTCGGATTGGGGCTGCGCCCCCCGATCACCAGCTGGGGCATCCTGCTGACGGAGGCGAAAAGCGTGAGCGTCATCGCCTTCTACCCCTGGCTGCTATTCCCAACGATCCCGGTCATTTTTGTGATTTTGGCGTTCAACTTCTTGGGAGACGGGTTGCGCGATGCCGCCGATCCCTACAAATGAGGTTCGTTTCGACGCCGGCCGCAAGCCGGCGTCGCGAGTTTTGATTCGTTTTTTCCTGAGCGAAAGGTTTCTGGCATGACGCGGCGCTTAGAAGATGCCCGGATACTCATGTACAGCCATGACACTTTCGGGCTCGGCCACCTGCGCCGATGCCGCACGATTGCGCATTCGCTGGTGGAAGATTATCGGGGTTTGAATATCCTGATCATATCGGGTGCGACGATTGCCGGCGCCTTCGATTATCGCGCGCGCGTCGATTTCGTGAAGATTCCGAGCGTCATCAAGCTGCACAACGGCGACTACACGTCTCTCGATCGCCATATCGAGTTGGACGAGACGTTGAAGATGCGCCAGTCGATCATCCGTCACACGGCGGAAACCTTCAAGCCAGACATCTTTATCGTCGACAAGGAGCCGATGGGGTTGCGAGGCGAGGTCGAGGAGACGCTCACCTATCTCAAGGCCCATGGCACGACGCTCGTTCTCGGCCTGCGCGAGGTGATGGATGCGCCGCATCTGCTCGAAGCGGAATGGAAACGCCGCGACACCATGCGCAAGATCGAGCAGTATTACGATACGATCTGGGTTTATGGGCCGCCCGACTTCTACGACCCGCTGACGGAACTCGAGGTGCCGCCCGCCGTGCGCGAGCGCATGAACTTCGTCGGCTTCCTGCAGAGGAGCGTACCGCGCGAGGAATTGCCCGGTCACAAGCCGGAAGGCGACTATATTCTCGTCACCACCGGCGGTGGCGGCGATGGTGCCGACCTGATCCACGATTTTATTCACGCCTACCAGCAGGATCCGGAGTTGACGCATAAGGCGCTTGTGGTCCTTGGCCCCTATATGCCGGTCAAGAAGCGCGAAAAGCTGATCAAAAAAGGAAGCAAGATCCCTTTCATCAAGATCATCGAGTTCGATAATCGCATGGAAGAGCTGATTGCCGGCGCCAAGGGCGTGGTGGCGATGGGCGGTTACAACACCTATTGCGAGATCCTGTCTTTCGATAAACCGGCGCTGATCGTCCCGCGGATTCAGCCGCGCGAGGAGCAACTGATCCGTGCACGTCGTGCCGCCGAGTGGGGTCTCATCGACATGCTGCTGCCCGACGAGGCGGTGGATCCCTTGCGTTTCGCCGCCGCGTTGAAGGCTTTGCCGCAACGCGCGCCGCCGTCGAAAAGTTGTGCCAACGGCCTGCGGCTCGAGGGTCTGGTGCATATCTCCGAAATCGTAGGCGGGTGGCTCGACGAGCAGTCGAGTGAGCACCTGAGTATTGTCAAGAAATCGAGCTGAAGCATTGCCAACGGACCGCAAGATTGCCGTCATTCTGAAGGGATATCCGCGCCTTTCGGAAACCTTCATTGCGCAGGAATTGCTCGGACTTGAGAAAGCGGGGCATGAGCTGGTCCTGATCGCGCTGAGGCGCCCGACCGACGGCAAGCGCCATCCCGTGCATGACGAGATCCGCGCCGACGTGCACTATCTGCCGGAGTACCTGCACGAGGAGCCATTGCGTGTCCTCAAGGGTCTGGTGCGTTCGCTGCCGAAGCCCGGATTCTGGAAGGCGCTTGGGCTGTTTGTGAAAGATCTGGGCCGGGACCTGACGCGCAATCGCTTCCGCCGTTTCGGGCAGGCGCTGGTTCTGGCATCGGAATGGCCGGGCGATCCGCGCTGGCTGCATGCCCACTTCATCCACACGCCGGCTTCCGTCACAGCTTATGCCAGCGTCATCGCCGGTACGCCCTGGACGTGCTCGGCGCATGCGAAGGATATCTGGACATCGCCCGACTGGGAGCTTTCCGAAAAGCTCGGCCGCGCGCGCTGGACGGTGACCTGCACCCGGACCGGCTACGAGCATCTGCAGAGCCTGACCTCGCAAAAGGCCAGAGTGCATCTGAGCTATCACGGCCTCGATCTCGAGCGTTTCCCGCGTTTCGACGGCGAACATTCGAGCCGCGACGGTTCCGATGAGGCAGACCCGGTGCGCATCGTCAGTGTCGGCAGGGCGGTGGGCAAGAAGGGCTACGATGTTCTCCTTCAAGCTCTAGCCCTCTTGCCTGAGGATCTTCACTGGCGCTTCGAGCATATCGGCGCCGGCGAATTGACAGCAAAGCTCAAGGTCCTGGGTAGCGAGCTCGGTATCTCGGACAGAATTGCCTGGAAGGGTGCGCTCGATCAGACCGACGTGCTCGCCCACTATCGCACCAGCGATATCTTTGCGCTCGCCTGCCGGGTGACGGCAGATGGCGACCGTGACGGACTGCCGAACGTGTTGGTCGAAGCGTCGAGCCAGCGGCTCGCCTGTGTGTCTACGGCAATCTCGGGCGTGCCGGAACTCCTGGTCGACGGAGAAAACGGTCGTATCGTGCTCTCCGAGGACGCGAAGGCACTGTCTCTCGCCTTGGAACAGCTGATCCGCGACCCAGAGGGTCGCCGCCGGCTGGGCGCTGCCGCCGAGAAACGGGTGAGGGCGCACTTTGACCACCACTCCAGCATCGAACAACTGACGACCCTGTTTGCAAACGAATGGAAAGCGGCGTGATGCGGCAGCGGCGGGTCTTCTTTTATGTCCAGCATCTGCTGGGGATCGGCCACCTCGCGCGGGCAAGCCGCATTGCCAGCGCACTTGCCGCCGATGGTTTCGACGTCACGGTTGTCACCGGAGGCACGGCCGTTCCCGGCTTTCCAAGCGCCGACCTCAAACACGTAGCCCTGCCGCCGGTTGTTGCCGGCGACAAGGGGTTCTCCGGCCTGGCGGACGAAACCGGAAATCCGGTCGATGATGACTTCAAGGACCGCCGACGGAAGATGTTGCTTGACGCTTTTCGCACCTGCGACCCGGATGTCGTGATCTTCGAGGCGTTTCCGTTCGGTCGCCGCCAGATGCGGTTTGAACTGATGCCGCTGCTCGACCTCATCGAGGCATCGAGCCCGCGCCCACTGGTGGCGACATCCCTTCGCGATATCCTGCAGGAGCGGACGAAGCCCGGCCGTGCCGAGGAGATGCTGGATCTGGTACAGGAGCATTTTGACCTTGTACTCGTGCATGGGGATCCCGCCTTCGCTCGGCTTGAAGAGACCTTCCCTTACGCGCAGGAGATCGCCGACAAGGTTGCCTATACCGGTCTGGTCGCGGGCGATCCGCCGGCGCCGCCGTTGGAGCGTTTCGATGTGCTGGTCTCGGCCGGTGGCGGCGCAGTCGGCAAGGAGCTGATTGGCGCCGGTCTGGAATCTGCGAAGCTCCTGCCGCCGGGGCTGCAATGGTGCATGATTACCGGGCCAAACCTTCCGCAGGTCGACTATGACGCATTCGAGGCCGCCGCGCCTGGCAATGTGAAGCTGTTCCGTTTCCGGCAGGATTTTGCCAGTCTGCTTTCGGGTGCGCGGCTTTCCGTCTCGCAGGCCGGCTACAATACGGTGTGTGACATCATTCGCGCCGGTTGTGCGTCGCTGCTGATCCCGTTCACGGCGGGCGGGGAAACGGAGCAATCAACGCGTGCGGTTCGACTGGAAAAGCTCGGGCTTGCCGGTGTCCTGCCGGAGAGCGAGGTAACGCCGGCCCGATTGGCGCGCGACGTTGAAACGCAGCTCGCACGGGCCAAGCCCACGATGCCGCCGCTCGACCTCGAAGGCGCCGCCCACACGGCGGCGATCCTGCGTGAGCGGCTTTCGCAAGTGGCGGTCAAACCGTCCCGATCAGCATGAACCTTGTATATTTCTTCGTCGGCAACGCACCGACGAAATCGAGCGTCGCGAGTTTCGCCTGGTCGGCGAAAGCATCGACGGACTCGACGCAGTTGATGTGCGTCGGTTCGCTGAAGTAATCGTTCGACTGCAGGAGAACACGTGTGCCTGATGGGATCAGCGCAAGCCAGCTCCGCAGATCGGCGATGTGCTCGCAACTCGTGTTGACGATCAGGTCGGCGTCGAGGCTTGCGTAGTCGATCGCATACATGTCGGCCGTGATGGCCCGGAAACGATCGGCAAAGGTCGCGTTGAGGGTGCGGGCGACAGCCTCGACGGAGGCGTCAATGTCGTAGCTCTCAGCCATTGCGATTTCGAAGCGACAATCCTCAAGCAACATCGCCGAAAGGATGCCGTACCACCCGCCGAGAACGACGATCCGCTTATAAGACTTGCCCGCCGCTTGCAGCAGCGTGTCGCGAGCCCAGAGCTTGCAGGCAACCTGCCTATGATTGAAGGCATTGGCTATATCGGCGTCAGGGTGTCTGGCAATCACCTTGGCGATGCCATCGATCAGCGGGCTTCCGGTATAGGCGGCGATACCGCGCGTCAGGTCGAAAGCGTTTTCGTACCAGTCGCTCGCAGGAGTAGGGGGATGGCTGGTGTGTTTCATGCACTCGTTGTAAGCTGGCAGACAATCGAGTGCAATATGGGCATTTTTCGTTCCCCACGCCTTGATCCGCCGCAGGGAGGCATGAGCGCCGATCTTGAAGGTGCGTTCAGGCGTCCATTGCGGTTTTCTCGCGCTCCTGCATAATCTAATAAACCGGATTCGAAACCGGATCAGATTTTTGCCGAAACGCCTTCGCGACCGGCCGCCCGTGGCAGTTCAGTCGGAAAGGACCACAAGCAAGCATATCGTGGCCGGGTATCGGTGGCTGCCCGCGCCGCAAACAACGCAGTGTTCAATAAGGTCTCGTTGCCAGAAACATGGAACCACGCCTCTCCCGCTACATTTGGACTCATACGCGCAAGGACCAGCTCTGGATCCTGTTGGTCGTGGCGTTCTCGATGGTCCCCTACTTCCTGTCCTTCGATCTGCCCAAGCAGATCGTCAACGGACCAATTCAGGGCGACGGTTTTGACAGCCCGGAAGCGACGCAGGCGTTCCTGGCGATCTCCTTTGACTTGCCCTATCTCGGGACGATCAATCTTTTTGACGGCTTCCAACTCGGTCGCGAAGGCATGTTGCTGGCCCTGAGCCTCGTGTTCCTGCTGCTGGTTGTCGTCAACGGCCTCTTCAAATTCTATATCAACACCTTCAAGGGGCGGCTCGGCGAGCGTCTCCTGCGGCGGATTCGCTTCGAGCTTGTCGATCGCGTTCTGAGGTTTCCACCGACGCATTTCAAACGGGTGAAACCGGCCGAGATCTCAACGATGATCAAGGACGAGGTGGAGCCGCTCGGCGGCTTTACCGGCGATGCCTTCGTGTCGCCCGCACTGCTTGGCGGTCAGGCGCTGACGGCGCTGATCTTCATCCTGCTACAGAGCTTCTGGCTCGGGCTGATCGCCTCTGTTATCGTCGCCGTTCAGGCGGTGATCATCCCGCGCATGCGCAAGCGGTTGCTCGTCCTTGGCCGCGAGCGCCAGCTGACTGCGCGCGAATTGTCTGGCCGGGTGAGCGAAATCGTTGACGGCATCGGCACGATCCGCGGCCACGACACCTCCAATCTCGAGCGCGCCGACATCGCGTCGCGGCTCGCGCGCATCTTCAAGATCCGCTACGACCTCTATCAGTGGAAATTCCTGGTCAAGTTCATCAACAATTTTCTCGCCCAGGTGACGCCGTTCATGTTCTATTCGATCGGCGGCTATTTCGCGCTTCAGGGCCGCCTCGATATCGGCCAGCTTGTCGCCGTCATCGGCGCCTACAAGGACCTGCCCGGGCCGCTGAAAGAGCTCATCGATTGGGACCAGGCGCGCCAGGACGTGCAGGTGAAGTACGCCCAGGTGGTCGAGCAGTTCAGCATCGAACCGCTGCTCGATCCCAAGGTCCACGCCCTCGCAGCGGCAAGTCCGGCGCCGCTGAACGGCTCGCTCGCGGCCGTCAACCTGACGGTGACCGATGATGGTGGTGTGACACTCCTCGACCACGTCTCGCTGCAGGTGCAGCCCGGCGAGGCGGTCGCACTCAAGGCCGGCGGGGAAGTTCTGGCAGAGGCCTTCGCTCGACTGATCTGGCCGGCTGGCGGTCGTGTTGTCATCGGCGGTCAGGATATACTGGAGATGCCGGAGTCGGTCACTGGCCGGCGGATTTCCTATGCCTCCTCAGACGTGTATGTGTTTCAGGGCAGCCTTGGCGACAACCTGCTCTACGGCTTGAAGCACGCGCCAATGACCGAGGTCCGGTATGAAGGCGAAAGGGCGGCCCATCGCAAGTGGGAGCTGGTCGAAGCCAAGCTTGCAGGCAATCCATCCTTCGACGTCAACAGCGATTGGGTCGATTATCAGGCAGCCGGGGCGACCGGACCAGACGATCTTCTGATCAAGATCAGGCCTGTCCTTGATGCTGTCCTCCTGACCAATGACGTTCTGGCGCTTGCCGTGCGCTCCACCATCGACCCGAACCGCAATGCGGCCTTTGCCTCTGGTATCGTCGAGATGCGCAGCGCGCTTCGGGAGCGCCTTGAACAGGAAAAGCTCAGCGATCTCGTGGTGTTCTTCGAGCCCGGCTCGTACAACATCGAAGCGACCATCGGCGAAAACTTGCTCTTCGGCACGATTACCGATCAGGTGATGTGGGACGGTGCGCTCGAGGGACACCCGTTCTTCAAGACCGTGCTTCAGCGCGTCGGCTTGCGTGACGTCTTCTACGAAATGGGGCTGGAAATCGCCGAGAACGTCGTCGAACTGTTCCGCGACCTGCCGCCGGATCACCCGTTCTTCCAGCAGTTGACATTCATGACGGCCGAAGAAATTCCTGTTTATGAGGCGTTGCTGCAAAAGGTCCGTGGGCGACCACGCGCGGACGTTGCCGAGGATGACCAAGTCAAGATCATTCGGCTGTGCTTCGGCTACATCGAGCCTCGACACCGCTTTGGTCTCCTGACCGACGAACTGATGTCCAAGATCGTAGCTGCCCGGCGCGAGTTCGACGAGGGCCTGCCGACGGACCTCGCCGGCATGATCGAGCACTATCGTCCGAACCGCTACATCGCGTCCGGCAGCATCATCGACAACGTGCTCTTCGGGCGCATCGGTCACAAGCACGCCGATGGATCGGAGAAAATCCGGGCGATCGTGCGCGATCTTTTCGAAGCCGTTGGCCTCTATAACGAGGTGCTGGCCTTCGGCTTCGAATTCAATGTCGGCGCCGGCGGCAAACGCTTGACCGCAGGCCAGCGCCAGAAGCTTGACCTGGCCCGCGCGCTCATCCGCATCTGCGACTTCTATATCTTCAACCAACCGCTGCTGGCGCTCGACCAACGGGTCCAGGAGCAGGTGGTCCGAAACGTCTTTGCGCTCTTGCGGCAGGGCGGGCGCAATCCGGCAATCGTCTGGGTGGTCGCAAATCCGGCGGTGATGGAACTGTTCGATCGTGTCGCCGTATTCGAAAATGGCCGACTGGTTCGCGACAACGAAACGGAAGTGGGGGCTAACGAAGGACCCGACTATAAGGAAATGGCATCTTGATGTAATATTAATGTCAGGGCACCAGCATAAGGTCCCGCGGCAACGCGGGAGGCAGGTCGCCCCGGCTGGATACTCGGAGAAACGGATTGTGATGTTGCTCAAGGATGAAGTCGAAATGCTGCGCCGGATAACCCTGTTTTCAGGATTGCCGCCTGCAAAATTGAAACTCCTTGCCTTCACCTCTGACCGGGTCATGTACAGCGCCGGGGAGGCCCTTTTCTATCAGGGCGATATTGGCGATGCCGCCTATGTCATTCTCTCAGGCAAGGCCGACGTGCTGGTGACGACTGCAAGCGGGCCGCTGAAGCTTGCGGAAGTGGAACAGAATTCGATCGTCGGCGAAATCGCCATTCTCTGTAACACCCCGCGCACGGCGACCGTGCGCACCACGACACCGCTGGAAGCCCTGCGCATCCGCAAGGACGACTTCCTGAAGCTGCTGGCCGACTTCCCCGAAATGGCGGTGGAAATCATGCGCGTGCTCGCTGACCGCCTCAGCCAGACGACGGCCGAACTTACGGAAGCGCGCAGCCGAAACGAGCGCATGGAAGCGTGAAATCGAACCGGCGGCGCCCGTCGTTGGCATGTCCTGGCCGCATGGAAGACCTTCGCAAAAACGATTCCGCTTGACCGGGATATGGGCTAGAGAAGCGCCATGCGTGCGATCACCTACTTCTGCAAGACCGTCCATTTCCCTGACAAGCCTGAGAAGAAGCGCTTCTTTGCGCGGCTTCAAAGCGGCGAGTGGGAGCCGTGCACATTTCAAAACATCGAGCGGCTGGTCGACGGCAACACGACCTTTGTCGATATCGGCGGCTGGATCGGCGTGACGCCCTATTGGGCAGCTCAGATAGCCGACAACGTCATTACGGTCGAACCCGACCCCGTCTGCTTCGGCATCCTCAAGGAAATGGAACCGCAGAACGAAGGGGAGGTCGCGCTGATCAATGCTGCACTTTCCGAGGATGACGTCCTGGTGCTGAACTCGGTCGGCGGATTTGGTAGCTCGGAGACCTCAGCGCTGATCGCCGACGACACGGGGCAGGCGATCAAGGCGAAAACGATCACGATTGCCGAACTGCAGTCGCTGGCGCGAACCGAGAAGCTATGCTTCAAGATCGATATCGAAGGCTACGAATACCGTTCCCTGGCCCAGTTCCGGGATATCGACCGCACGCGGACGACGGGCGTTTTGCTCGCCGTTCATCCGCAGATCCTGTTTGCGTCACTGAGCGGGCCGGCAATCGTCAGGGCATTGCGCACCGTCGTTGCCACCCTCGGGCTCGTGCGCAGCTTTCGCGGCTTCCGCCTCGACAATCCATCAGCGATATGGACTGCCCTCAAGAAATCCACCTTCCGGCGTGAATTCCGCGGGTTCGATCTACTCTTTGTTGCAAGGTCAGCGACCCGTAACGATGCGCGCTGAAGAGAAACAGTCGCTGACGTTCTGAGCCACGGCCGCAGCCAATACATGCCTTGTGGAAGCAGGACTTAGCTGAAAGGCGCTGAGTCCACGAATTAACCACGTCTGCAACAAGGTTAATTCTTGGTTTAAGAATGTTACTTCTGCTGGTATAAGCGGCTAGTTTCTATTTTCATTCCTCGGTTTTTCTGCTGTGCCATGAGAGCGGTCAGATGTCCTGGATGTATTTTGTTGGCGCAACCTATTGTATCGCTGCGCTTTTCCTGTTGGCGATGACCTATCTGGAAGGTCTGCAGGCGCACGCGCCCTGGAATGTCTATCGTGTCGCCGGCATTGTGATCTGTATTTTCTGGCCGGTGCTCATTTTCTATCTAATGTTTAAAATTGTAACGAAAAGAAAAATTCCGCAGGGGTAAAGGTATTTCTGTGATGTTTTGATGACGTATTTTTGTCTTCCTGGAGAATTTACCATACAACCAGAAAACGCCGGCGGTTAACCCATGAACTCTTCATGCGGATTATGTTTCGGTTGTGATTGACCCGTGTGAAAGTTCTGAACATGTGCGGTTTTGGCGGCTATTTCGGTTCGGTCCGGGAAGCAGAAACCCTTCTCAAGAGGATGGTGACCGCGATCGCGCATCGCGGACCGGACGAGCATGGCACATTCGTGGCGCCGGAAGCCGGCCTCGGTCATGTCAGGCTCTCGATCGTCGGGCTTGGTGACGGCCAGCAGCCAATGTCAGATGCGACGGGCGAGCTAACAATCGCCTTCAACGGCGAGATCTTCAATTATGTCGAACTACGCGAGGAACTGCGCGCCAAGGGCCGGCATTTCCGGACTTCGAGCGACACCGAAGTTATCCTCCATCTCTACGATGAGATGGGCGAGGACTGCCTGTCCGTCCTCAATGGCGACTTTGCCTTTGCAATCTGGGACGCCCGCCGCCACCGAATGATGCTCGCTCGCGATCGCATGGGCGTGCGTCCACTTTTCTATACGACCAGAGGCGGCACACTCTACTTCGCATCCGAGATCAAGGCGCTGCTTCAGGTGCCCGGCATCGTAGCCGAGATCGACCCGATCGCGCTCGACCAGATCTTCACGCTTTGGGCGCCGATCGCGCCGCGGACAGGCTTTCGTGATATCCACGAGCTGGAACCCGCAAATTTCATGATCGCCGAGCGGGGGCGTCAGACGATCAGGCCCTATTGGCGTCTCGACTATCCGGATCGCGAGGCCACTTCACGCTTCGTCAATGAAGACGAAGCCGCCGACGAATTGCGGGCGCTGTTGAGCGACGCGACGCGGATCCGCATGCGGGCCGATGTGCCGGTCGGCTCCTATCTGTCGGGCGGTCTTGATTCCTCCATCGTCGCGGCGCTGGCGGCGGGTATGGCGCCGCAAGGATTGCGCACGTTCTCCGTCACGTTCGACAGCGTCGAGCACGACGAAAGCGCCTACCAGATGCAGATGGCCGCGGCCCTCGGCACGCAGCACAGCACCGTTGCCTGCCGTGCCGGCGATATCGCCAGGGTGTTCCCGGATGTGGTACGTTTTGCTGAAAGGCCGATCATCAGGACGGCGCCGGCGCCGCTCTATCAGCTTTCGGGCCTGGTGCGCGAACAGGGGCTCAAGGTCGTACTGACCGGCGAGGGGGCCGACGAGGTCTTTGCCGGCTATGATATCTTCAAGGAAGCGCGCGTGCGTCGGTTCTGCGGGCGTCAGCCTGGCTCGCACATCCGCCCGCATCTGTTCCGCAAGCTTTATCCCTATCTCCCTGGCCTACAGCAGCAGTCGGCTGAATATCTCGCCGCGTTCTTCGGGGCGGGAGACGTTGCGCTAGACGATCCGCTCTTTTCCCATCGCCCCCGCTTCAAGAGCACGGCGGCGACGAAGATCTTCTTCTCGCCCGATCTGCGCGCCAGCCTTGCCGGCTACGACGCGGCAGAGGAGCTGGCGAGCCGTCTGCCTCAGGATTTCGGCCGCTGGCATCCCTTGCATCAGGCTCAGTATCTCGAGGGTCGGTTCCTTTTGCCCGGCTATATCCTTTCGAGCCAGGGCGACCGCATGGCGATGGCGCATGGCATCGAAGGGCGTTTCCCGTTCCTCGATCATCGGCTGGTCGAGTTTGCGTCCGGTCTGCCGCCGGAGATGAAGCTCAAGGGGCTGGTGGAAAAGCACATCCTGCGCGAGGCAACCAAGGACCTGATGCCGGAAGCGATCGGCAAGCGCACCAAGCAACCCTATCGAGCACCCGATAGCCTTTCGTTCACCGGCGTCGGTGAACTCGATTACGTCCGCGAGGCAATGAGCCAAGACAGAATTGCCGCGGGTGGTCTCTTCAACCCGAAGGCGGTCACGAAACTCTACGAAAAGTGCCAATCCCAACCGGTATCCGGCTTCCGCGACAATGCAGCGTTCGTCGGAATCCTGTCGACACAGCTATGGCTGAAGACATTCACTGGCACGAGCATCCACGCCGCCCAGGCGGCCTGAACGACTGAGGAAAGGAAAGGAAAAGACATGACGGAGACGATCAAGGACAAGGTCAGGGCCTTTGTCATCGAGAACTTCTTGTTCGGCGACACGTCCTACGACCTTGCCGACACGGCATCGCTGATCGAGAACGATATCATTGACTCCACCGGCGTGCTGGAGCTGGTCGCATTCATCGAGGATCACTACGGCATCGCCATGGCGGACGCCGATATCGTACCGGCGAACCTGGATTCGCTCGCGCGCATCTCGGCTTTCATCGAAGCCAAATCTGGCGCGACGGTAGCGGCGTAAGCGACAACGGGTGAGGTCCACGCAGATGCGGTTCGAGCAATTCCTTATCGACAACGCCGCGGCGCATGCGGCGAAAACAGCATTGATCACCGACCGCAAGCGGCTGCGGTATGACGAGTTCGATCGGCTTTCGAGCCAACTGGCGGCCTCGCTTTCCAGGAACGGTGTCAAGCGCAATGACCGCGTGCTGGTGTTCATGGACAATTGCTGGGAAGCCGCTGTTTCGATCTTTGCCGTGCTGAAGGCAGGCGCGACCTTCAGTCCGATCAATTCGTCGACCAAGGCAGACAAGCTGGCCTACATCATCGGCGATTGCGAGGCAGCCGCCATCCTCACACAGGCAAAACTGATGCCGGTCGTGGGCGATGCCCGTGCGCTTGCCGGCGATGCGATGCTGTTCGTTGCTTCCACGGCGGCGCCCAACGGCCAGGTGCCTGCGGGTGCCACCGCATTCGACACATGCCTGGAAGGCGAGCCGCAGCCGGTTGTCCACGGCGGGATCGATGTTGACCTGGCGATGCTGATCTATACCTCCGGCTCCACTGGGCGCCCGAAGGGCGTGATGATGACACATCGCAATATCGATGCGGCGTCCGGATCGATCACCACCTATCTGCGCAACCAGCACGACGACATCATCCTCAACGTCCTGCCGCTCGCCTTCGACTACGGCCTCTATCAGCTGCTGATGGCGGTCCGGCTCGGAGCGACGCTGGTTCTCGAAAAGTCCTTCGCGTTTCCGCATGCGATCTTCGAGCGCATTCGCGAGGAGGGTGTCACCGGATTTCCGCTCGTGCCGACGATGGCGGCGATGATCTTGCAGATGCGCGATCTGGAGCCGGGTTTTCTACCCAGCCTTCGCTATCTTTCCAACACTGCCGCGGCGCTGCCGCCGGCACATATTGCCCGGCTAAGAGAACTCTTTCCCGGCGCGCGGCTCTACTCGATGTACGGGCTGACGGAATGCAAGCGCTGCACTTATCTGCCGCCCGAAGAACTTGATCGTCGGCCGGGCTCCGTCGGCATCGCCATCCCCAACACCGAGGCCTTTGTGGTCGACGATGAGGGTAAGCGCGTTCCGCCGGGCGTGCCCGGCGAACTCGTCATCCGTGGCCCGCACGTCATGCAGGGCTATTGGCGCAACGATGCCTCGACCGAACGCATGCTTCGGCCGGGACCGCACCCTTGGGAGAAGGTGCTCTACACCGGCGATCTGTTTCAGGCCGATGCGGAGGGCTTCCTCTATTTCGTCGGGCGCAAGGACGATATCATCAAGACCCGCGGCGAGAAAGTTGCGCCGAAGGAAGTCGAGACGGTCCTGCATTCCCATCCAGGCATTGCGGAAGCCGTCGTGCTTGGTGTGCCCGACCCGGTTCTCGGCCACGCGATCGCGGCACTTGTCGTGCGCTCGGACCAGACGCTCAGCGACAAGGACATCATCCGTCATTGCTCGCGCCATCTGGAGGACTTCATGGTCCCGAAGGTTGTCGAATTTCGCATCGAGTTGCCGAAGACGGACACGGGTAAGGTTAGCCGCCGACTTGCGGCCGAGACGATGGAGCCTGCAGAATGAACATTCGCCCGACCCAGGACACGGCTGCGTTTTCGGCCGAAACGCTTGATATCGACCATGCGGCTGAAACCGACCGCATCGTGGCAGGGCTGCGTGAGCAGCTGCGTGGAATGAAGAAGCGCGGCCTCGTGCTAGGTCTTTCCGGCGGCATCGATTCCAGCGTGTCTGTCGCCCTGGCTGTGCGAGCTGTGGGTGCGAAGAACGTCTTTTGTCTGTTCATGCCCGAGAACGACAGCGACCCGGAAAGCCTGAGGCTCGGCCGTCTGGTCGCCGAAACCTTTGGCGTCGATGCCGTGGTTGAGGATATCGGGCCGATCTTGCAGGCAATGGGCTGCTACGAGCGTCGCGACGCCTTCATCCGCCAACTTGTTCCTGCCTACGGCGAAGGCTGGGCATCGAAGATCGTGATCGCCAACGCGCTCGAAGGTGAGGGCTACAACATCTCGTCGCTGGTGGTCCAGGATCCACAGGGCAAACAGACCAAGCTGCGCATGCCGCCGCCTGTCTATCTCGGTATCGTTGCCGCCACCAACATGAAGCAGCGCACGCGCAAGCAGATCGAATATTACCATGCCGACCGGCTGAATTTCGCCGTCCTCGGCACGCCGAACCGGCTGGAATACGACCAAGGCTTCTTCGTGAAGAACGGCGATGGCGCCGCCGACGTCAAGCCGATAGCGCATCTCTACAAATCGCAGGTCTACGCGTTGGCGGCCTCTCTCGGCATTCCCGAGGAAATCCGCCGCCGCCCGCCGACGACGGATACCTATTCGTTGGAGCAGACGCAGGAAGAGTTCTATTTCTCGCTGCCCTACGACCGCATGGATCTATGCCTTTATGGCCTCAACAACGGACTGGCGATCGAGGCGGTTGCGCAGGCTGCGGGCTTGACGGCAACGCAGGTCGATCGCGTCTGGGCGGATATTGCCGCCAAACGCAAGGCGACGCGCTACCTTCATCTCGGGCCGCGACTCGTCCAGACCGTTGAGGAGATTGCTGACTGATTGGCATAGGGTGCGATGGCCAATCCGGCCGCATCGGTCAGTCGAAGCGGCCGCCCATAAGTCGGCTCCAATGTTCGCCGGCCAACCCGTTTATAAATCCTTGCGAATGGCGGAACGCCTGAACGAGTTCGTCGTCGCGCGAGTGGATCACGGTTGACGCCATGTGCACAAAGGCGATGCGACGACCGAGCATGGCCTCAAGGAGAGCTGGCTGCGTCCGACCACGCAGACCCGCGACACCGCGCGCGGCTGCGTGGTCGATCAAACAATCGATGACGGGGCCGGCCTGTCCGGGAAGGGCGAGGATCTGCAGCACGCGGCCGATATCGCCGGAGCGAGCGTGATAGGCAAAGGCGCCGACGACGGTTCCGGTGCGCGCGGTGACGGATGCGAAGATTGCGCTACCCTGATCAGGTTTTTGCACCGCGTCTGCGAGGATGTTGTTGAGCTGCCCTTCCGCCCAATCCGGGCGCAAAGGGAATTGGGCAGTGAGCGGACCGACGAGATCGGCGAAACCGCTTCTGTCGATTTCACCAACGCGAAAATTTGCCTGTCCCGTTCCGCTTTCGGGGACGGCCGACCAGCGCCGCTCCCCGCGACCCATCCTGTTGCGATAGAAACGATCAAACGCATGCGCGAGCGGATTGACCAGCCGAGCGAGCTTGATCCGGTGCTCGGCGACGCTGAGCGTGAATGCCGATGGCCGGATGACACGCACCCAATCAAGACTGTATTGCGGCAGTACGATACCGCGCAGTTTCGTCCACATCTGAGTCGATACTTCGCTTGCGGTCTCGCTGAACGACAGATCCTGTGGACCCGCGAGGAAGGCCTTCAGCAACCGTGCACCCGCCATCGGATCGCTTTCACGATCCTCGGCCATAAGGGAGCCGCATATGGCGGCTCGCAACGGCCGACCGTTAAACGTCATCGGCAGCGCGTTAACGCCAACGAAACCGGAGATGCGGCCGTCGCCGTTGACGTGGACGAGGGGCCGAATCTCGCGATCGCAGCCAGGTGCGTCCAGGTAGAGCTGCCGCATATAGTCGACGAGCGCAGCTGGCGGCTCCGTCTGATCCTTGCAGAAAACCCTCTGGAACATTCCAGCGATCGCAGGAATGTCTGCGGGTTCAAGCGGCCGGATGTTACTCATCGTTCCTCGTCCCCGGCACCCGCCGCAACGGATGCTTGAGCAACAAGTTTCCTGACGATGGCGACGCGTGGCCGGCCTTCCACATCGGTGGCGAAGGTGACGGCCTCATAGGCCTTGGTGCGGGCGAGAAGGGCGGATGCCTGTCGATCCTGGCCAGCGCCGAACTCGAAGAGCAGCCAGCCGCCCGGTTTCAGGAAAGCCACAGCATCGCGGATGAGGCGCTGATGGATCGAGATGCCGTATGGGCCGCCATCGAAAGCTTCCCGCGGTTCGGCTTCAAGCAGGTGGGCGCTGTCACCTTCGAGCCGAGATGTCGAAATATAGGGCGGGTTGCAGACGATCATATCGACCGAGCCCTCGAGATTGTCGTCGGCCAGCGCACCAAACAGATCGCCCTGTCGTATGGTGACGCGATCGGCGACGTTCAGGCGAGTGACGTTTCTGCGGGCCAGCGCAACGGTGCTATCGGTCAAGTCCGCACCCCAGACGCGGGCGGAAACGACATCGGCCGCAAGCCCGAGCGCCAGGTTTCCGGAGCCGCAGCACATGTCGATGACGGTTGCGCCGGATGGCCGGTCATGCAGGATCCTTGAAGCCGTGCGTCCGAGCAGCTCCGTTTCTTCTCGTGGCACCAAGACATCGGGTGCCAGTTCGAGTTCGACGTCCATGAAACGGTGCAGACGCGGCGCCTCGCCGCTTGCCTGATCATCCTGAAGGGGATTGTTGTTTTGCGGCACGGCCTCTCCTTCATGCGTCGATCGATGGCTGCACGATCCACACTACTGCAATCAGGTAAACGGAAGCTAAAATGCAATTGATGCGGGAGTGTTAACCGCGCAATCATTTCTAAGTGCTATTCTTTGCGATGATCGGAAGCGTGTGCTCGGCTGTTGCGGCAACGCCCATCCGGCATCGGACGCACATTTCGTCGGATTGTTGTCAAAGGCAGATCGGGATGGCATCGGAAGGTCTCAGAGAACCGGGCGCGCACAGACCGTTCCTGTCGATGATCATGTCCTATGCCGCCTCGGGCGGCAGCCTCATCATTGGATCCGCTGCCCAGCTTCTGACGTTCGCGATCCTCGCACGTTGGCTCGGCGTTCATGAGTTCAGTGTCTTCGTGGCGATCACGGCGGTTGCCAATATTGCCGTGCATCTCTGCGGGCTGGGGGCGATGGAGTGCCTCGTGCGCCGCGTCGCACGCGATCGGAGCATGTACTCTCGCATGCTCGGTCACAACGTCATCTTGACCGCCATCAGCGGCATCGTTCTGGTTTTGCTTGGCGCGATTGCGCTGCCGTTCTTCTTCACGCTGTCAGCTGACCCGGCTACCAACATTGCCGTGATTACGCTGATGCTGATCACCAACATCATCTTCGTTCGCGTCATCGTGCTGACGGAGCAGATCTTTCTCGCTCACTCGAATTTCGCATCTGCCAACAAGGTTGTCGTCGGCTTCGCCATCGCCCGCACCATCGCCGCGGCGCTCGCCTGTATCGTCTTTGGCGTGGCGACCGTTGCCTCCTGGGCGGTCTGGCAGTTCGTATGCCATGTGCTTGTCGCCATCGGTTGCTGGTATGCCGTAAAGGGCCTTGGCCGGCCCGTCTATGGGATCGTGCGCGAAGAGCTGCCGCAGGGGCTCTACTTCAGCATCCCCTTCATTCTGCGCGCGGTGCGCCAGAATGCCGACCTGCTCGTCCTGAGCCTCGTTGCCTCCGCAGAAGTGATGTCGAGCTATAGCGTCGCGCGGCGCATGCTGGAGAGCAGCTATCTCTCGGTCGAGGCGCTGAACCGGTTGATTTATCCCGGTTCGGCCAAGGCAACGGCCTCCGGCCTGCACCATGCCTTCGAGCGGGTACGCAAGGTGCTCGTTGCTGCCACTTCGATCAGTATTGCGGCGGCGATCGCGGTCTTCGTGCTTGCGCCGGTCCTGCCTTACCTCTTCGGCAAGGACTATGTCTCGTTGGTGTCCTTCGTTCGAATTCTCTGCTGGGTCGTCGTGCCGATTGCCATGTGGTCGGTCGCAATGGAAGCGCTCGGAGCATCCGGGCATCACCCTGCGCGTGCCTCTGTTATGGGTCTCGGCAGCGTCCTTGGCGCTGCGTTGACAGCGTGGGCGACTTGGTATGCGCCACCTGCGGGCACGTTCATCTCCTTCTATGTGATCGAGATCGCGATGGTCATCGTTTCCTGGAGTGTCTTCCTGCGCTTCGTCCGGCGCGACAGGGAGGGAGCGGTTGAGCACGTCGTCCCGGCGAGGATGGCGCATGAAGGCTGAGCTGAGGGAACTGGAAACTGCCACAGCCATCGGGCATCGCATGCAGCACCCGGGCCGCGTGAGACCGATGGAGCTGGGCGATATCCCTGCAGTTAGCTCGCTCTTCAGCAAGATTTTCCGCAAGCGCGACATTGAGCCAAGTGGTGACCTCCGGCAGTATCTTGAAGCGGTCTTCTTCGGCAGTCCGCTTTACTCTCCCGAGCATGGCAGTATCGTCTACGATGACGGCACCATCGCCAGCGCAATCCTGGCATTGCCGATGGAATTCTCGATCCACGGTCGCCATACCGTCGGCAAGCTTCTTTGCGCGTTCATGTCAGACGGCAAGGCGGGTGCCGTTGGTGCGGCATGTCTCGCTCGTACGATGCGCTCCGCGCGCCAGGACATGTGCTTCTCGGATAATTCGTCGCCGGTGAGTGCGGACCATTGGGTTGCCGGGGGCGGGGTCGTGCTTCCGATACAAAGCCTGGAGTGGCAGCGATCGTTTCGACCGGCTACCAGCAGCGCCATTCGTGCCAGCCGTCAATTTCCGGCATTGGGTTCGAAATTGGTGCTCGGTGTCCTTGGTGCATTCGACAGGGTGTTGCGCTGGCGAAGACCATCCGTCAAACCCACCCCGGCTTCAGGATGTATGACGAAGGTGATCGGGGCCGGCGAGTTTCTCGGTTGCGCCCGACCGATGATGGAACGGTTTTCGGTCAGGCCCGTTTGGTCAACCGAGGAGTTCGATTGGCTCGTCGCGATCGCCGGTAGGAACCAAGGCCTCGGTGAAGTGCATTTCCGACAAGTAACGGCGGATGGAAGAGCGATTGGCGTTTTCCTCTTTCTTGGCAGGGCGAACAGGACTGCGACGGTTCTGAATGTGCTTTGCCAACCGGGTCGGGAGTTTGAGGTGACGGCCGAGATGTTTGCCTGCCTCGACCGCGAAGGTTACGCCCAGGCCACAGGCGCCGCACAACCATTTCTGATGAACGCGATCTCGCGCCAACGCTGGCTGACGTTCCGCCACCGTGGCTATTTCTGCATGGTAACGCGCCATGGAGATCTCAAGGACGCGGCATTGCGCAACGACCTCTATATCGGCGGTCTGGCATCCGAAAGCTGGAGCCGGTTGCTGACGGACTTCTAAGCGTCAAGGTAAACGGCTGCCGGGCCGATTAACGGAATTTTCACCGTACAACTCTAATCCTTCATTGGAGATACGAGACGCGCAAGCCGGCGATTTTTGCGTCTTGAAGCGGGCGTGAGGGATGCGGATGTATAGGCCGAACGAGCCCCGACAACAAAGGTCGCCTCAGCCAGCGCACGGTCAACGTGCGATGGTCGGCGGCGGTTCGTTGCTCAACCTTCTGCCGACAGACGACGAGGACGCGCTCCCTCCTTTTGAAGAAAAGCAAGCGCCGCGAAGAGAGCCGGAAGTCCGGCGTTCCCAGGTGGTTGCGCGGGCACAGACCGAGACGCAGCCGACGCCGCATGTCGGTGGCCTGTTCTTCCCGCGGCTTCACCTCGTCAGCCAGATCGGGGTAGACGACGGTATTCGCTGGCTGCGCGACGGTATGCTCTGGATCATCGCCGCAGTGACGATTTGCACATTTGCGGCCCTTGTCTATGCAATGACTGCGTCGCCTCGATACACCGTCTACACGGATATCGTCGTCGACCCGTCCAATCTCAACGTTGTCAGCGACGATGTTTTTACAAGCAATCCGCAGCGTGACGCGCAGCTGTTGGAGGTGGAGAGCAAACTCCGGATCCTGACGTCACGCAATGTGCTGGCGCGGGTGATCGACGAATTGCAGCTCACGCGCGATCCCGAGTTCGTCAAGCCGGCATCCTTTGCATCGCTGCGCAACCTGTTTTCATCGAAGCAGGAACAAGAGGTCAACAACGAGCTTGCAGCCATGCGCGGGCTTTCGGAGCGCGTGGAGGCGCGGCGCGAGGAGCGTTCTTTCGTCGTCGTCATGAAGGTTTGGAGCGAGGAGCCGGCAAAGGCCGTGACCCTCTCGAACGCGATCGTCGATGCCTTCGAGCAGGAGCTGTTTCAGTCGGCGGCCGAAAGTGCAGGGCGTGTCGCCAAGAACCTCAACGCCCGGCTGGACGAATTGCGCCGCAACGTGACCGATGCCGAGCGGGCGGTGGAAGATTTCCGCAGGGTCAACGGCCTGCAGTCGACCAATGGTCAATTGGTCAGCAACCAGCTTTCCGGTGAACTCAACACCCAGGTCCTGGACGCACAGCAGCGCTTCATCCAGGCGGAGACACGCTACAACCAGATGAGTGCGGCAATCGCTCAAGGGAGAACCGCCAGCGCGTCGGAGTTCGAGTCCGAAAACATGACGAACCTGCGCGAGCAGTACAACTTGCTCCAGCAGCAGATTGCCTCGATGCAGCGCACGTTCGGCGAACGGCATCCCCGTCTGGTGTCGGCTCGATCCGAGCGCGCGACGATCGAGGGTGCGCTTGCCGACGAGGCCCGGCGCATTCTGGAGCGGGCCAAGGCGGACATGGATCGCGAGCAGCAGGCGCTTGAAGCCTTGCGCGGTAAGGCAAACGTCGAGAAGTCGAATGTCTTCACCGACAATGAGTCTCAGGTGCAACTGCGCGATCTGGAGCGCGATGCCCGTGCCAAAGCGGCGATTTACGAGACGCATCTTGCGCGCGCCCAGCAAATTACCGAACAGCAGCAGATCGATACGACCAATGTGCGGGTGATCTCGCGGGCGTTGCCGCCCAACGCACGCACGTGGCCGCCACGTACGGTGACCCTGCTGGTCGCCGGCGCTATGCTCGGCCTTTTCCTTGGTGTGTCGGCAGCGATCGCCCTCGGCCTGTGGAGATATATTCGCCGCCCGCAGCCGGCGACTGCCTGACGGGAGCGCGCCAATGACGAGCGCCGCCTACGCCGAAACCAATGCCGCCGAAACGCTGCGGCTGCGTGTCGGCACCGTCCTGTTCATGACGACGTTTCTGTTCTTCTGGATATCGATCACCCCGTTCGTCGACCTGACGGGAGCAGCAGTGCTTGATCCGTCGGCCGGTAATTCGAACCGATTGAACCAGATCGTTTCTCTTTTGTTGTTTACGGGCATGCTCGGTTACGGCCTATGCCATCCGATGCGAAATATCATCCTGCAGCCGCGGCCGCTGCTTGCAGTGCTGTTTACCTGGTTCCTTTTCGTATCGGTGATCTCAGCCCACCCAATGCTTGGGATCAAGGGCACCGTTCTTGCCATCATGGTCACGGTCAATGCCAGCATCTACCTGCTGTTGCCCGCCAGCGAACGGCATTTTGCCAAAATGCTGGGCATCGGTACGCTCATCATGCTCGGCGTTGCCTATTACGGCATCGCCTTTAAGCCGATGCTCTCTATTCATCAGGCGTCAGAACTGCGCGAGCCCATGAATGCGGGTCTATGGCGCGGCCATTTCCCGCACAAGAACAGTGCGGCCGCCGCGATGGTGATCGCGGCCTTCTTCGGGCTTTTCGTCATGAATAGCTGGTCGCGATTGGCCGGGATCGCCATCGTGCTGCTGTCGTTCAACTTCCTCATCCATACCGGCGGCAAGACCTCGACCGCGATGCTGCCGGCGATCCTGTTGCTTGCCTGGATATTCGAGAAGATCCGTCTCCTGCGCATCCCGATCGTCATCGGTGGCGTCGGGCTGTTCAATCTGTTTGCCGTCGGATCAGCCGTATTCATGCCGCTCAGCGAGTTCATCACCGAACTTGGCATCGACGCGACGTTCACCAACCGGGCGGATATCTGGCGCTTCGCGTTCACCGCGCTCGCCGAGCAGCCTATCACCGGCTACGGTTTCAAGGCATTCTGGCAAACGGAAGAGCTGGTCCACAGCGGCGGAGCGATCGAGACCTGGGCGGTGGCGGCTGCCAACGGCCACAATTCCTATCTCGACATCGCCTTGATGACGGGCTTTCCCGGGCTGCTGCTCACGGTGTTGTGGATCCTCATCCTGCCGCTGCGCAATATTGCCCGCATGGCGTCCGCCGAGCAGCATTCACATCTCACGCGGCTCTTTACGCGCGTCTGGCTCTATACGATCTTCAACGCCGGCCTTGAGAGCTTGTTCTACGAGGGCGGCAACCTGCTGTGGTTCACCTTCCTGTTTTCGCTCTACGGTCTGCATTTGCAGGCCCGCGCGGTCCTTGCCTTGCCGTCTCAATCTGCCGAAAAAAGGGGCGTGGCCTATGCCTGAGTTTTTGCAAAAGGTTGACGGCCTTGTCGACCGGCTGGCAAATCGTCTGATCTGGCGCCTTGCTCAGAAGAAGCTCGCCGTTGCGACCGACGTTCCGCTCGTCTCGTTCACCTTCGACGATGTGCCTGACAGCGCCTTGCACCAGGGTGCCGAAATCCTTGAACGGCACGGCGTCCGCGGCACATTCTACATTGCCGGGGGGCTCGAAGGGCGGGTTGAGCCGGATCGAACCTTGATCACCGCTGCGGGTTGTGAGGCTCTCTCCAAGCGCGAACACGAAGTCGGCTGCCACACCTTCAGCCACAGCAAGATAAGACGTCTCACCGGGGGGGCGCTTGCGCGCGACCTCGACCGAAATGCGGACTATCTGGCAGCCAGTGGCGTCGCTGAGCCGGCAAGGAACTTTGCGTTTCCCTACAACGCCGCCTGGCCGATGGCACGCAGGGAATTGGGGCGGCGCTACCGAACGTGCCGGGCCGCAGGGGAGGCGATCAACCGCGGTGCAGTCGATCCAATGATGTTGAAGGCGGTCGAGATCCGCCAGCCCGAGGCGCACGCTCTTGCGCTGACCCGCTGGATCGATGACCTCGTCGCGCAGCCGGGATGGCTGGTCTTTTTCACGCACGACATCGCGCCACGACCGACGCCTTATGGCTGCACGCCGGAGACGTTCGAGCATCTGGTCCGCTATGCGGTCGAGAAGGGATGCACCGTCCTGCCGGTCGACAAGGCACTCGATCGGCTTGGCGGATGAGGAGAACGATGTGCTCAACACGATAGCCGCCGGCAAGCGACTTCTCGCCATCAACAACTACTTCTATCGACGCGGCGGCGCCGAAGCGGTGTTCTTCGACCATATGAAGATGTTCGCCGATATTGGCTGGGATGTCGTGCCCTTTGCCATGGAGCACGAGGACAACGAGCGCTCTGAATGGTCCAAGTATTTCGTCTCCGAAATCGAATTTGGTCGGCAAACGAGCTTTCTGCGGAAAATAGAGCAGGCGGCAAGCGTGATCTATTCGCGCGAAGGCCAGCGCAACATCGCCAGGCTGATTGACCGCGCGCGTCCGTCGGTTGCCCATGCACACAACGTCTATCACCACCTGTCGCCGGCGATCTTTTCGACGTTGAAGGCAGCGGGCGTGCCGGTTGTCATGACGGCTCACGACCTCAAACTTGCCTGTCCTTCCTACAAGATGCTGCGCGACGGCAAGATCTGCGAGGACTGTCGCGGCGGACGGGTCTACAACGTCCTGCGTCACCGCTGCGTCAAGGGCTCGGCGATCTTGAGCGGTGTCGTGCTGGCAGAAACGGTGCTGCATCGTACGCTGGGCCTCTATCGCAACAAGGTCGACCGGATCGTCGTTCCGAGCCGGTTCTACGTGGAGAAGCTTGTCGAATGGGGCTGGCCGCGTGAGCAGATGGTGCACATTCCGAACTTCGTGGATGTGGACGATTACAGCAGCGCCTGGGACGAGGGCGACTATTTCGTTTTCGCAGGCCGGCTTGCACCCGAAAAGGGCATCGCCACGCTGATCAAGGCGGCGGCACTTTCGAAACAGCGGTTGGTCGTCGCCGGTACAGGCCCCGAAGAGGCATCGCTTCGTCGGCTCGCGAGCGAGCTTAATGCAGACGCGACGTTCACCGGATATCTCTCAGGCGAGAGCCTGCACAAATTGATCGGATCATCCAGGGCACTCGTACTGCCGTCGGAATGGTACGAAAATGCGCCCATCAGCTTGCTGGAAGCCTATGCTCTGGGACGGCCGGTGGTCGGTTCAGCCGTCGGAGGCATTCCGGAAATGATCCAGGTCGGGGAAACGGGCATGACGGCAACGTCGGGAGACGCTGATGATCTGGCAAGGGCGCTGGCCGACATGACGGCTCTTGGGCCGACAGCGCGCGCCCGCATGGGCGCTGCCGGCAGGGCGTGGATATCCAGAGATTTCTCCGCCAATGCTTATCGCGACAGAACGCTTGATCTCTACGCTGCGCTCGGGGCGACCTAGTTGGCAGATTTATCCTTGCGTCATTAACCAAGGCTTGCGAATATACTTACCGCGGCATTAAATATGTTCGTTTATTGATCGAACAATTAGATATTTAACGATTTAATTACGATCTTATTAAGTATTGTTAACGTAAATGGCCTTGGGTGCGCAATCTTTGAGGCCACGCCATGGGCAGGAAGTTACGAGTCTCGCAAGTTGATCGTCGGCAACAGCCGTCGGTTTCCACTGAGATTGTACAATCTGGAATATTGGAAGGCGTCGACGGGAAGGGCGGTACTGCCCAGCGTGGAGTCCACCTCGTGCACAATCATCGCGAGCTGACAGGCAAAGATCGTCGGCTGAGCGCGCGAACCGGACGGCGGCGCGTGATGATGCTGGGCCTGCGCGGAATTCCGGATGTGCAGGGCGGCATCGAAAAGCATGTCGAGATCCTTGCCGGCAAGCTCACGAAGCACGGCTGGGACGTCGACGTGATCGGGCGGCGCCGATATCTTCCGGCATCTGTCCCCTTCAGCTGGAATGGCATTCGTGTCGTTCCTTTCTGGGCGCCGCGCCGGATGGCGCTGGAAGCCATCGTTCACACTTTCATGGGTGTTTGCTACGCGGGCTGGCAGCGTCCCGACGTGCTGCATATCCATGCGATCGGGCCAGCACTGTTCGTCCCGCTTGCGAGAATGCTCGGCCTGAAGGTGGTCGTGACCCATCATGGCTATGACTACGACCGGCAAAAATGGGGTGCTCTTGCCAAGGGTACGCTGAAGCTCGGTGAACGCCTGGGCATGCGCTTTGCAAGCGGGCGGATCGCCATTTCGAAGGATATCGCTGAGACCATGGGCGCGCGGCACAATGTGTCCATGGCCCTTGTGCCCAACGGGGTGTCGGTCACGCCGTCCAGGGGTGAGACCGGCATTCTTGCCGAGTTCGGCCTTGCGCCACGGCGGTACATTCTGCTTGCCGCACGGATCGTGCCTGAGAAGCGCCAGCTCGATCTGATCCGCGCCTATGCCAAATGTTCCAGTCCGGAGTTCCGGTTGGTTCTGGCCGGCGGTGCGGAGTTCGAGACGTCCTACACCGAGGAGGTGAGAAGGCTGGCAGGTGATATCGCAGGTGTCGTTCTAACGGGCTTTCAGTCCGGTGACCGGCTTGCGGAGCTTTTCGGCAATGCGGCCCTGTTCGTTCTGCCTTCCAGCCACGAGGGCATGCCGATCGCGCTGTTGGAGGCCATGGCCTACGGCTTGCCGGTTCTTGCGAGCGATATCGTTGCCAATGTCGAGCTTGGCCTTGCACGCGACGAATATTTCCCGCTCGGCGATGTCGAGGCGCTGGCATCGGCCATGACGGCGAAGCTTGCCAATCCGCCCAGTGAAAGCGAGATGCGCGCCCGTGCGGCGCACGCCGAAGCCGCCTATAGCTGGACAAGCGTGGCGGAAAAGACCGTCGCGGTGTATAGCGCGTTGGTGGCAAAGTAGATCGCGCGCGATCGCACGCGACATCCCTGTTGCCGTCGGGCTGATTTTTGCCGTGTTGTGTGCGGTGCGGAGAGACAAGAACAGTATGAATATCAAACGCGCCGCTGGCCTATTTGGCTGGCTCATATTCGCCGTGATCGCCTATTCGACCCTATCACCACTCGATCTGCGCCCGCGTATGGGCACGTTCGTGCATGTCGAGCGGTTCGGCGCGTTCGGGCTGATGGGGCTGCTCTTTGCAATTGCCTATCCCCGGCGGCTCCTGCTTGTCCTCGGGCTCGTTTTGGCCACCGCCATCGGGTTCGAATTGCTGCAGGTGGTGTCGGCAGACCGTCACGCCCGGATCGGGGACCTCGCCATCAAATTGCTTGGCGGTGCATGCGGCGTGGCTTCGGGTTGGGTCCTTATCCGCAATCGGTCGCGTCTGCTGCAATTGCTGGTGCAAATAAACCAAAACTCAAAGTATCGCGGGTAGAACTGGCTGCGCCGGGACGCTTGGCTACTGCATAATTCCTTAAATCGGAATCGATTTAAGGAGAAAATTATGCAGCAGGATTCAAGCGTTACAGCGTCCTTCGCGCGTCATATTTGACGCGCGGCGCTGTAGACGCCCCGGTGATTTTGGAGGCGCGCTTGTCAGTATCCGTCATCATCAAGACGCTGAACGAAGAGAAGCGAATAGCGGCCACGATTGAAAGTGCGCTTGCTGCCCTCGGAGCGACAGGTGGCGAAGTCATCGTCGCCGACAGCGGCTCATCCGACCGAACGGTCGAGATTGCCGCGCAATATCCCGTCGTCATCGCCCAGATCAGCCCGCCGGCGCGGCCAAGCTGCGGCATTGGCCCGCAGCTTGGCTTTCAATACTCCAAAGGCGACCATCTCTGTCTGCTTGACGGAGACATGTTGCTCGACCGTGATTTTCTCGCCGTCGCCGTGGCGTTTCTCGCCGACAATCCTGAGGTTGCCGGCGTTACCGGCCATGTCCAGGAGATGCTGACGTCCAATCTCGAGTTCTCGCGTCGCGTCAATCGCAACTCGCCGGAAAACCGGATCGGATCGATCGACCGGATGAACGGCGGTGGGCTCTACCGGCGCGATGCGATCGAAGCGGTCGGTTACCTCTCCGATCGCAACCTGCATGGATACGAAGAATTCGATCTCGGCATCCGGCTGCGAAGCGCTGGATGGGGGTTGCATCGCCTTGACCGGCGTTTCGTCCAGCACTTCGGACATACTGTCAATTCCTATCGCCTGCTGGTTCGACGCTGGAAAAGCAAATATCTCTTCGGTATCGGCGAACTTCTGCGCGCGTCGCTCGGTCGGCCGTATTTCTTCCAGCTGCTGCGTGAGCTGCCCGAGCTGAAGCTCTGGTGTCTCGTCTATCTGTGGTGGGCGCTCTCGCTCTGTGTGCTTTTGTTCTCGCCGAGCCTGGCTGTCGGCCTGGGCATCGTCTTCGCTGTCCTCGCCGCAGTCATCGTGTTGATGAGCATTCGCAAAGGCAGCTTGAACATGGGGCTGTACACGGTCGTCGCCTGGTTCTTCCACGCCGCTGCACTGCCTGTCGGTTTTTTCGGGCGGCGGCGAAGACCGGAGGTTCCGATCGAGAGCAAGTTGCTTGGAGCGGTAGCTTGATGCGCCAGAGATGTCTGGCTACGGTGCTGGCGCTTGCGGTGATGTGCGTGCCTGCGCGCGCCGCGGATCAATGGGTTCCGGTGAAGGAGATCTCCCTCGAATTGCGACCAGGCAGCCCGCTCGACTTCTCGTCCATCCTGCCCAACGGCCGGATCGATGGCGGTCATAGACTGGTTGTCGGCAAGGAGGGACGTCTCGCCTATGCGAAAGCGCCGGATACGCCGGTCAGGATGTTGTGCGCCTCGCTTGCCTGGAGCCCTGCGTCCGGCGGCTTCCCCGATCATGAAGGCGCGGACCGTTATGCGCGCCAGCTGGCGATGCATGGCTACAACATCGCGCGCCTGCATTTCGTCGACGCAAGTCTGATGTTCGGGCGTGATCGGGATCTCGATTTCGACCCGGAAACGCTCGATCGGATCCAGTATCTGCTTGCGGCCCTGAAGCGCAACGGCATCCACTGGATTATCGACGGCCTGTCGTCGCCGCGTGGCGCCTATGGCGGTTTCGATGACCGCTGGGACACGGCCGGCGATGTAAAACTCATGCTACATCTGGACGATCGGACCTTTGAGCATTGGAGGCGGTTGCAGCAGGCGGTCCTCGGGCGCGTGAACCCTTACACAGGCGAAGCTCCGATCCGCGACGAGGCCCTGGCCCTGGTCATTCTGGCCAATGAGAATGGCCTGGAGTTTGAGGCGATGGTTCATGATCGGCCCGGCCGGGCTCCCTATGACGACCGGTTGGCTCAGCCGTTCAATCTCTGGCTGAAGAAGCGTTACGGCACGACGGCGAGCCTGGCGAAGGTCTGGGGCGTGCTTGATTCCGGGGAAGTGCTTGAAACCGGCGGGATCAGGTTGCCTCGGGACCGCTATAACGACAGCCCGCGTCTGCGCGATCTTCAGGCATTCTTTGTCGAAACCGAGCGTGCCTCCACCGCACGCATGAGCAAGGTTCTGCGCGACCTTGGCTACACGGGCCTGATCACCAACTACAACAACTGGCCGTCGAGCCAGATGGCCCTCAGCAGGCGCGACCTCCAAGTCATCACGGCGAACACCTACCACGATTGGGTCGGCGGCTACACGCCGGGCAGCGAACTCCTTCAAACCAGCTCAATTGCCGATAGCGTCAACTACATCAGGATGATCGCTGCATCGCGCTGGCTCGGAAAACCGTTTGTCGTCAGCGAATACGACCACCTGTTCTGGAACCGCTACCGCTACGAGGGTGGTCTTGCCATGCCGGCCTATGCCGCCCTTCAGGGCTGGGACGCCCTTTGCCGCCACGGCCATGGACCGATCGCGCTCGCCTATGGTGAGCCGTTTCCGCATAAGCAAGCGATGCTGCCCTACGCGATCGCCCTCGATCCGGTTGCGCGCGCGGGCGAAACCCTGGCCGCCTTGCTCTATCGGCGCGGCGATGTCGCGACCTCGGATGTGACGATCCCATTTTCCGTGCGCGGCGAGGAGGATCTGACGGACGACATGCAGGCGCGCGAGCCGGAGTCTCTGACCGATCTTGCCCTGGTCGGTCGTATCGGTCTGGAACGCGCCGAGCGATTGGGTGATGCGATCGCGGTTACCCAGCCGCGGCGGGAAAGCAGCGACAATGTGCTGGCGCTGCTGCGTGCGAGCAGTAGGTTGAAGCCGGACAACGCAACGACCGTCGATGCCGGCATCTATCAAAGCAGCACCGGTGAAATCGTTCTCGATCGTTTCGCCAGGCAGCTGCGCGTAGCGACGCCGGCGACGGAAGCGATGGCGTTTGCGTCCCTGCGCGAACCGGTCGACCTCGGTGTGCTGCGGGTGGAGCGCGCCGACGGCAACGGTCTTGTCGCTCTCTCGGCGCTCGATCCTCCGGCAACCCTGTCCGACAGCCGGCGTTTCCTGTTGATCTTTGCAACCGACGCCCAGAACACGGACATGACGTTCCGTGACAGTGAAGAGAAGGTCATCGAGAGTTTTGGCCGGTTGCCGGTGTTGATCCAGCAGGGGACTGTCGATCTCTCCCTGTCGAAGACGGCGGCCAAGTGGCGCATTTCACCGGTGGGTCTTGACGGAACAGTTCACCCACCGGTCGTCGATGGCGCCGGTGCGGTTAAATTTCGCCTGAGCAACGACGGCCCGTCCGGCCCGACGACCTACTTCCTGCTGGAGTTGCGATAAGCGACGTTCGGCGAACAAGTCGGCCGTCAGGATCAATGATTGGCCACGATCTTCGGCTATCGTCATTCCTCCAAACCGTAGGAGGATGCAATGAGAACGTGGGAAGCGATGCACCCCGGCGCGCGCTGGATAGCGCCTGAAACGGACTTGCGCACCGTGGCAAGGATTATGCGTGACGAAGACATCGGCGCTCTGCCGGTCGGCGAAAACGATCGCCTCATCGGCATGGTGACGGACAGGGACATTGCGTTGCGGGCATGGGCAAACGGGCACGACGACGCTGCGTTGCTGACTGCGCGCGATGTCATGACAAGGGATATCGTCTACTGCCGCACCAGCGAAACGATCGAGGAGGCTGTTCGCCTGATGGAGAGCAAGAAGATACGGCGCCTGCCGGTGATCGATGACGAAAAGCGAATGGTCGGCATGTTGTCGCTCGGCGATATTTCGCATGCGAGCAGCCGTGAATTGACGACCGGATTGGTCAAGGCCGTCACCGCCCATCACGCATGACGTACGACTGTCCGTTTGGTTGCTGCCCTCGCCGTGTAACGGCGAGGGCGGAGATTTTCCACTGCATGTTTCCTTAAATCCTATTCGATTCAAGGATAAAAACATACAGCCATTCAAAGCGCTACAGCGACCTTTGCGCGTCTAATATGGCGCGCGGCGCTGTAGACCTGAAGCGGTGTCATCCGCTGGCGAAAAACGTCAGAAGCGGTAGGTGATGCCTGTGCCGATCAGCCAGGGATCGAGTTTGACCTTGCCCGTCACCGTGCCGGCGCCCGGCAGGGTCGCGTTGACCTCTGGCTCGAGGAACAGTTTCTTCACGTCGAAGTTGATACCCCAGTGATCGTCGAGCTTGATGTCGACACCGGCCTGCAGGGCCACGCCGAAGGTGTTCTTGAGGTTGAAGCTGGAGAAGTCGCCCTGGGCTTTTTCATTGTAGAAGATGGTGTAGTTCACGCCGGCGCCGACATAGGGCTTGATCGTGTCGGTGAGATTGACGTGGTACTGCAGCGTCAGTGTCGGCGGCAGCAACCAGGCCTTGCCGATCTCGCCGAGACCGGCGATCGAACCGCTGCCCCTTGCGCTGTGCGGGGTCGTGCCCAGGACCAGTTCCGCCGCAAGATTGTCGGTGAAGAAGTAGGTGATATCGAGTTCGGGCACGACCGAGTTGCTGACGCCGACTTTTTCGCCGTCAAGTGACGTGCCATTCAACTGCAGCGATGCCTTGTCTTCGGGTAAAACGGCAAGCGCGCGGGCGCGGATCATCCATGGGCTCTGCTCGCTTGCAGCCGGTAGCTGAGCGGCGGCCTCGCTCGGCGCGGTAAGGTCCGCGGCTTGAGCCGCAGTGACCGAGGCCGCCAGCAAAACGAGTGCGGCGGCGGTTGGCAGGATGGAGCGAGTAGACATGATTCCGGACCCCCAGAAGAAGTTGAAAATTGCCATTCAGGGCATGCGGCGGCAGGGAATCTGCGGCCGGCGGCACTATGGGCAACTCCGCTCGACGGGGGGTTGTTCTAGATCAAGGTACTTTGTTCGTTGGTGAGGGGGTCGCTAACGGTAGATTCGTGAGTGACCGAAGCGCTCAGGCCGGCATGCGCGGAATGCTGGCAAGCAACCGCTGTGTATAGGGATGCTGGGGCGCCGTCAGGATATCGCGCGTCTTGCCGCTCTCGACCACCTGTCCCTTTTCGAGGATGACCATCTCTTCGCAAAGCGATGCGACGACACCAAGGTCGTGCGAAACGAACACCAGCGTCAGCGTTGCCGACAGCGTCTTGAACAGTTCGACGATCCGGATGCGGGTCGACAGGTCGAGAGCGCTGACGGCTTCGTCGGCAAGAATGATCTGTGGACGGGCGACGATTGCGCGCGCAATCGCGATGCGCTGGCGCTGTCCGCCGGAAAATTCGTGCGGGTAGCGTTGCATGGCATCGAGCGGCAGGCCCACAGCCTCCAGGGCTTGCGCCACCGCATCCTTGCGTGGACCGGCGATGCGCAGCGATTGCAGCGGCTCAGCGATGATGTCGAGCACCTTCTGGCGAGGATCGAGCGACGAATAGGGGTCCTGGAACACCGGCTGCACCGCGCGCCGGTAACGGCGCATGAACGCGCCATCGGCCGGATCGAGTGCATCGTCGCCGAAGCGGATCGTGCCGCTCGTGGGCCGCTCCAGACCGAGCAGCAGCCGCAGCAGTGTCGTCTTGCCCGAACCGGACTCGCCCACCAGTCCAACGCTGGCGCCGGCGCGCACGCTGAACGACACGTCGCTCAAAATCTTGCGGTGACGGGAATAGCCGAAGTTCACATTCTGCAGGTCCAGCATCACGATCCCGTCCGTCCAAGGGCCTCGTCGAACATGCGCGCGGCATCGACAAGCGTCTGCGTATAGTCGTGCGACGGGTTGCTAAACACGTCGACAACGGCGCCCTCTTCAAGCGCGATGCCGTCGCGCAGCACCATCACACGCTCGACCACTTCGGCAACAACAGGCAGGTCATGGCTGATGAAGAGCAGCGCCATTCCCGTTTCACGCACAAGCCCGTCGAGCAGCTTGAGGATTTCGGCCTGGGTGGTGACGTCGAGCGCGGTCGTCGGCTCGTCGGCGATCAGAAGTTTTGGGCGGCAGGCAAGCGCCATGGCGATCGCAACACGTTGGCGCTGGCCGCCCGACACTTCGTGCGGATAGGCGTTGGCAATGCGCTCCGGTTGCGGCAGGGCGACCTTGTCGAGCAGGTCGAGCACTTCGCGGTCGACCGCAGAACGCGTCGCGCGTCCCTGTTCGCGCACGAGCCTGCGGCGCACCGGCTCGGCGATCTGCTTGCCGATTCTCATCAGCGGATCGAGGGCTGTCAGCGGCTCCTGAAAGACGACGGCGGTTGCGACCCCGCGCAGCCGGTTCAGGCGCTTGTCTTCAGTGCCGACCACCTCCTGGCCATCGAGCACGATCGAGCCGGTGACGGAGATGTTCGCCGGCAAAAGGCCGGTAATGGCCATAGCGGTCATCGACTTGCCCGAGCCGGATTCGCCGATCAGTCCCATTCGCTCGCCGGAGCCGATGGAGAACGACAGGTCCGAGACCAATGTCTTGCCGCTAGCGCGGACGGTCAGGCCCTGAACGGAAAGCAAGGCGCTCATCGCGATCTCCCGCGTGTCGGGTCGCCAACGTCCCGCAGGCCGTCGGCAAGCAGGTTCATGCCAATGACCAGTGCGACGAGGGCAATGCCGGGTGCAATCGCGCCGACGGGGGCGGTATAGACCGTGCCCTGTGCCTCCTGCAGCAGCCTGCCCCAGGATGCGTTCGGCGGCGGTGCGCCCAGGCCGAGATAGGAGAGCGACGCTTCCGCGATCACTGCCAGGCCGAATTGCAAGGCGAAGTTCACCGAGAGCGTCGGCCAGATGTTGGGCAGTACATGGCGCACGACGACGCCGGGCCACGAGGTGCCGGAGGTCCGGGATGCGACGATGTAGTCCTGGCGCAGCACACGCTTGGCAAGGATCCGCGTCAAGCGGGCGACGATCGCCGAAATCGCCAGGCCAAGTGCCAGGGTCGCCGACCACAGGCTAGCACTGTCGCTGGCCGCGACCACCAGCATCGCCAGCAGCAGCGTCGGGAACGCGATCAGAATATCCAGGGTGGCGGCCATGACATCGTCGAGCAGGCGCGTCGCGAAAGCGGCGAGGATGCCGAGCGTCACGCCGATCGAGGCGCCGATCGCAACAGCGCCAGTACCGACGATCAACGCCGTGCGCGCGCCGATCATGATTTGCGTCAGGTAATCGCGGCCGAGCCGATCCGTTCCGACCCAATGCAGCAGCGACGGCGCTTCGAGCCGGCCGCCGGAGGCATTGAGCGGGTCATAGGGTGTCCAGAACAGGGTGAGGAGTGCAACCGCGACATTGAGGCCGACAAGGGCAAGCCCGATGGAAAGCGACAGCGAGTGTCTGCGGGCGGGTCTACCCGTCGAAAGGTCAAGCGCGGTCATGGCGCAGCTCCTGTCGCCCGTTCGCGCAAGCGGGGATCGATCAGCCGCTGAAGCAGATCGGCGGCAAAGCCGATCAGCAGCACCAGCAGGGTGGAGATGAACAACACGCCCTGGACGTTGGGGTAATCGCGCTGTTCGATCGCCAGCAGCAGCATCGAGCCAAGGCCGGGCAGGGCGAACACCCGCTCGACCACGACCGCGCCAAGCAGGGTCGTTGCAAGCTCGATGCCCAGGATCGAGACGATCGGCACGGCGCCGTTGCGAATGCCGTGCCGGATCAGCGCCTGCGAGAAACTGGCGCCGAGCGCACGCGCCGTCCGCAGATAGTCGCTGCCGAGAACATCTTGGGTTGCGGATCGGATGTAGCGGATCAGCGAGGCGGCCATGACCAGCCCGATCGTCAGCACCGGCAGCGCGAGCGCATAGAGAACCTGGCCCTCGTTCTGCCAGCCGCGCCGGGGATAACCGCCCGACGGAAAGATCCGAAGATTGACCGCAAAGACGGTGACAAGCAGGATTCCGACCCAGAAGACCGGGATGGCGATGCCAAGCTGCGACACGGTCGATATGGCCGCGCCGTACCAGCGGTTGGCCTTGACTGCCGAAACGATCCCGAGCGGCACGGCGATCATAACGGCGAGCCCAAAGCCCAGCAGCGCCAGCGGCACCGTTACGGTTAGACGGGCGGCGATTTCCTCGATAACGGGCTTGCCGCTGACGAAGGACGTTCCGAGATCGAAGCGCGCAAGGCTGCCGACGAAGCGCAGGAACTGCTCCCAGAGCGGTAAGTTGGAGCCGACCTGTTCGCGCGCGGCCTCGATCTGCTGCTGATCGGCGCCGACGGAAAGCAGGGCGTTCGCCGGGTCGCCCGGCAGCAGGCGCAACAGCACAAACAGCACCACCGCCGCAATCAGCAGCGACAGGATCAGGATGGCGAGGCGGCGCAGGACATAGGCGAGAATGGTCGGCTTCCTTTCGTCCGACGGGTGTAATACCCGGGGCCGGAGCGCTGGCTTTTGCACAAAATCAACGAGGAGGCTACTGCATAATCCCTTATACCCTCATCGATTTCACGGGAATGATGCAGCACGTTTCGAACGCTGATGCGTCCTTGGCGCGCCATGACTGTCGTGTTGCTTGGAAAAGATCTGACGTAGCGTTGTCGACGCAATGAATCGCCGTCAGCTGCAAGGCAAAGGGAGCCCCCAACTCGCTCGGGGGCTCCTTACATGTACGCGACTATAACGGATCGCTTGGGAAACGAGCGATCAGTTCCCGCTCTTCTTGATGTTGTAGGCGAAGAACTGTGAGTTCAGGCCGTTGACGGGGTAACCGGTGACGGCGGAACTCGAAACCACGATCTGCGGATAGAGATAAAGCCAGTTGCTTGCCGCGTCCTCGGCGATGATGCGGTTTGCCTCCGTCAGCTTGGCGGTCTGCTCGTCGGTGTTGGCCGCAGCTTCCGATTCCTTGATCAGGTCGACAACCTTCGGGTTGTTGTATCCCCAGTAGAAGTCGGGATTGCCGTAGAACACGATGTCGCGGTGGTTGACGTGTTCCTGCAGCGTCGCCTGGAAGTCATGCGCCTTGTAGACCTTGGTGTACCACTCGTTGGCGGTGATGATGTTGATTTCGACCTTGATGCCGACCTTCGCCAGTTCGCTCTGCAGGAACTGGGCAACGATCGGATGCGGATCATAGTTGGGCGTGTCAAGCTTGAACGAGAAGCCATCGGCAAAACCGGCTTCCTTCAAAAGCGCCTTGGCGCTTTCGACGTCATAGGCATCGACGCCGGTCAGGTCGACGTACCACGGATCGGTCGGCGGCACGAAGGAACCGATCAGCGTGCCGTATTCGCCCCAGATCGACTGCAGCAGCTTCTTGTCGTCGATGGCGCGGGCGATGGCCTTGCGAACCTTGACGTTGTTGAACGGCTCGACCCTGTCGTTGAACGCCAGAAGCTCCTTGGTGGTCGACTGGCCGGCGGTCACCGTGTAATCAGGATTGTCCTTGAACTGGGCGATCGAATCCGGGCTCTGGACGCTGGTGATGACATCGACGGCACCGGTCAGGAGCGCATTGTTCAGCGCAGTGGCATCGGTGAAGTACTGGAAGACGACTTCGCCATTGGTCGGCGCCGTGCCCCAGTATTTGTCATTGCGGGTCAGCGCCAGCGAGGAGCCGCGGCGCCATTCGTCCAGGCGGTAAGGGCCTGTGCCATCTTCGCCGGCGTTCAGGTCCTTCGCCGCGTCGTTGACGATCCAGACGTAGCTGAGGTTATAGGGCAGCGAGATGGAGCGGGCGGAGAGCTTGACCACCACCGTCTGGTCGTCGGGGGTCTGGATCTCGCTGATCGTCGCCAGGCTCTTCTTGCGCGAGCTCTTGGAATCCGGTGCCACGACGCGCTCGATGCTGTGCTTCACATCCTGTGCCGTCAGCGGGTCGCCGGAATGGAAGGTCACGTTCGGCCGAAGCTTGAACGTATAGGTCAGGCCGTCTTCGCTGACCGCCTGCTCGGCCACGAGGCCGGGAGCGACGTCGCCCGCGTCGGTCAGCGTGAACAGGGCCTCGTAGACATTGCCGTTGAACGCCTCGTTGATGCCCTGGCCGGCGCCGGCGGTGTTGTCCAGGTTCTGCGGTTCATAGAGCGAGCCGATGACGATGGAGGCATCCGGATCGAAGTTTGCGAACTGCGCGAGCGCTGCCGTGCTCGTTGACAGAACCATGGCCAAGGCCGCGGTGGCGAGGATCGAACGCCTGCCTTTCCGGCCCGGTCCTGAAAGTCTGCCAAAGTCGATCGTGTTGCCAGTCATTTCCCTAACTCCTGCATATATGCTCATCACGCGAGGTCGCGCTTGCCATCCGAATGTACACATCGGGCGGTTGCGGAGCATCATACAAATTCCCTACCAATTTAGTGGGAATTTTGGTTCGTTTTGTTTGGCGAAGTTGAAATTTGCACCCGCTGTTGGCATCGGCAAGCGAAGGGCGTTCCTAAAACCGGAGGGCCGCTCCCGCCGGTTCAGCGCTGCGCATATCGCTGCGACCACCGCCGCGGAATCATCAACACCAGCGTGAACAACAGACCGGAGAGGATTGTCGGGGCCCAGAGCGAGAGCTGTCCGAAGCGGTACTCGAGCATGGCGCCGACGATCGCCCCGCCAAGCATGCCGATCCAGGGCACGATCTGGATCGTCCATTGTATGTTGCCTGTGCCGATGATCCACCGGCCCAAACCACGGCCGAAGCGGGACAGGGCGCCCGTTACATAGGTGAGACTGATCGGCAGGCCCTCGATATGCTCGACAGAGGCGTTCACGACGCCCATGGCAAGGACGATGAGATAGAAGCGCAGTTCGTTCGGCAGGTGGTCGCCACCGGCGGCGGTAAGGGCGAGGGTGACGGTGACGCCGAAAAGAACGCCGCCCGCACGAAACCTGCTTGAAACGATCGTTCCCATGGCATTGCCGACAACGAAGACCGCGAGCGAGCCGAGAAGGATGAGCGACCGCAGGATGTTGCCTTCGGCGACGGCTGTCGCGGCTCGTGTCGTGTTGCCGCTCATGAAAGAGACGAAGTCGCCGACTGTCAGCAGGCCGATGGCGTCGGTCATTCCGGCCAGAAAGGAAATGAGCGCGACCACGAGAAGCGCGGTCCCGGTTCGCTGGCGCCGCACGATCCGGCGCCTCCGCTGAAACGTCATGATGGTATCCTGCAGGGTTTTGCTGGGGCCGTTAAGTGATGTCGGTGAACAGGTGGCATTTGACCGCTTCGCTTTACTGTCAGCATTTCAGACTGAACCAATGGACGCGAGTCGGTGGCCGCTTGTCCACAGTCCACGGTACGATTGGATCCACAATTTCATCCTGTGCCGGCAAAAGGATTCGACAGTTGCGGCATTCTGATATATCGCATGATTAATCGTTTAATCACCGATAACGGAAACCACGGCCTTGGCGCGTTCCGGACCAAAACTGACGAGGATTGCCAGAGCACTGGGCGTCTCCGCGGCGACGGTCTCCAACGCGCTCTCCGGTAAGGGGCGTGTCTCTGCCGAAATGGCCGAAAAGATCCGCGCGACGGCCGCCGAACTCGGTTATGTGCCGAGCCTCGCGGGCAGGGCGCTGCGCACCGGCCGCACCGCCGTCATCGGTCTGGTGCTTCCCGATATCGCCAATCCGCTCTTCCCGCAGATCGCGCAGGCAATCGAACTGGCTGCCTCTTCGGCCGGTTACGGCGTTCTGATCGCCGACTCCCGTGGGGACGTCACCACCCAGACCAAGGCCATCGAGCGGCTGATTGATCGCGATGTCGACGGCATGGTCATCGTGCCGCGGCGAGGGACCCGCATCGCCGATGTCGGCTGTCCCGTGGCGGTCATCGATACGCCGTCCACGCCAGGCAATACTGTTGCCGCCGACCATTGGGGCGGGGGCCGCCAGATCGCCGAGCATCTGAAAGCGCTCGGCCACCGGAGCGTGCTCGTCATCGGCAACAATCCGGCCTCCAACGTGCAGAATGACCGCATCGGCGGCATTCGCTCGGCGCTTGCCGAGGACGCATTCGTCGAAACCCTGTGGATCGAACCGCTCGAGCGCGAGCAGGGCAAGGGCTGTCCGCTCGGCCTTGCCGAGAAGGTCGCGCAAGGTTTTACCGCCTTTGCCTGCGTCTCCGATCTTCATGCGCTGAGGGCGCTGACCGAACTGCAGCGCGCCGGCATCAACGTTCCGGAGAGAGCAAGTGTTACCGGCTTTGACGATCTCATTTGGTCGCCTGTGGTAACGCCGGCACTGACCACGGCGCGCATGGACATGACGCGGATCGCCGCGATTGCCGTCGAAGCACTTGTAAAAGCGATCGGCGAGCGCGACCCGACCGATGCCGCCATCGGCGCACCGGTGACCGCCGCTAACGCCGAGGTGCCGATGCAGCTGGTCGTGCGCCAGTCGAGCGCCGCGCCGCCTAGAACACAGTTCCAGCCTGCCCAGACGATCGCCAACGCAAGTACGATTGCCGACGCCAGAACCTCAGCCCCCGAAGGAGAACACCAGCCATGAAGAAGATCCTGCTCGCCTCCAGCGCGCTTTTACTCGTCGCTGCACATGCCGCTTCCGCCCAGGAAAAGACGCTGACCATTTCCGTCTACGGTTTTGCCCAGGACGCTTTCAAGGAACTGGTCTACACGCCCTTCGAAGCCAAATGCGGCTGCAAGCTGGTCGTCGAGACCGGCAACAGCGTTGAGCGCCTCGCAAAGATGGAGGCCAACAAGGCAAGTCCGGTCGTCGATATGGCCGTCGTCTCCATGGCTGACGCTCTTTCGGCCTCGCGCGCCGGCCTGATCGAAAAGATCGACAACACGAAGCTCACGAACTTCAACAAGCTCTACGACCTTGCCAAGGACCCGAACGGCGACGGCATGAGCGTCGGCTACACCTTTTACGCAACGTCGATCGTCTACCGATCCGACAAGATGGAAGTGAACTCCTGGGCCGACCTGCTCGACGAGAAGAATGCCAGCCATGTCGCCTTCCCGAACGTCACCACAAACCAGGGCCCGCCAGCGCTCTACATGGTCGGTGAGGCGATCGGCAAGAATACGCCGGATCTGAAGGAAGCCATCGCCGCCGTCGGCGCGAAGAAGGACGAGATCGTCACGTTCTACGTCAAGTCTTCGCAGCTCGTGCAGCTGATGCAGCAGGAAGAAATCTGGGCAGCACCTATCGGTCGCTTCTCCTGGGAGGGTTTCACCAAGCTCGGCCTGCCGATCAAGTGGGCGACGCCGAAGGAAGGCCAGACGGGCGGCATGAACGTCATGGTTCTGACCAAGGGTGCCAAGAACCAGGATCTGGCGCTGGAATTCATGGACTTCTGGCTCTCGACCGAAATCCAGACGGCACTTGCCGAAAAGCTGGTCGACAGCCCGGCCAACAAGGACGTCAAGGTCGCGCCGGAAATCGCTGAAAACCTCACCTATGGCGAGGAAACCGTGAAGAGCCTCAAGCTCATTCCGTCGGCCGTCGCTCTCGACAACCGCGAAGCCTGGCTTTCCGAGTGGAACGCCCAGGTCGGCCAGTAACAGCCATCGACAAACGCCCCCATCGCCGTGATGGGGGCAGTTTTGCGGGTCGGCCGGCAACCTTTGAGCCGATCCCGCAGTGAATGAACGCGACGAAAGGAAGACCAGGGATGTTTCAGAACCGCGCCGAGGCACTGGCGCTCGCTTTGCCGGCGGCGGTCTTTGCGGCGATCGTCTTTCTGGCGCCCGTCGTCATTCTGCTCGCCGAAGGCTTTCGCAGCGCCGACAGCTGGTCGCTTACAGCGTATGTCGATTTCTTCACCGACCCGCTGAACCGCACGGTCTTCCTGCGCACGTTCCGGCTCGGTCTGATGGTGACTGCCGTCTCGGCCGTGCTCGGCTACGCCGCTGCCTTTGCGATCGTCAATCTTTCACCGCGCAGCAAGGGGCAGATGATCGGCCTTGTCGTGCTGCCGCTTATGATTTCGTCGGTCGCCCGCACCTATGCCTGGATCGTCATTCTCGGGCGCACCGGCATCGTCAACCAGGCGCTGCAGCTCATCGGCCTTTCGGACGAACCGATCCGCTTTCTCTTCACCGAGACAGCCGTGTTTATCGGCCTGTTGCAGCTGTTCCTGCCGCTGATGATCCTGTCGCTGATCAGCGCGCTCGAGAACATGCCGAAGGATGCCATTCCGGCGGCGCGCGTGCTGGGTGCCAACTGGTTCCAGGTGTTCTGGAAGGTCATTCTTCCGCTCACAAAGGAAGGTCTCGTCATTGGCGGTACCCTGGTCTTCACCGGTTCGCTGACTGCCTATATCACCCCGGCAATCCTCGGTGGCTCCAAGGTGCTGATGCTCGAGACGCTGCTCTACCAGCGCGTCACCGTCGCCAATGATTTCGTCTCGGCGAGCGTCATTGCCTTCATCCTGATCGTCATGAGCTTTGCCGCCAATCTACTCCTGAAACGGCTCGCCACCGCGAGGAACAAGCGATGACCCCCCGCGTCTTTTCTCCCCTCGTCCTGTTTCTGGTGATCGCCTTCCTGATCGGGCCGTTCTTCATCATCGTCGCGGCATCACTGTCGGGCGGCGAGACCCTGGCTTTCCCGCCACAGGGCTTCTCGCTGAAATGGGTCGCCAAGGTCTTCACCGTCGAAAGCTTCCGTGAAAGCTTCGCCGTGTCGATGTTCCTTGCCATCGGTGGTACCGCGATGGCGCTGGTGCTTGGCATTCCCGCTTCCTACGCGCTTTCGCGCTACAAGCTGCCCTTCGGCGAAACCATCCGCACGATCGTGTCGTTGCCGATCATCGTGCCTGGTATCATCGTCGGCCTGGCGCTGCTGCGCTATATCGTCGTACCTTTCGGCTTCAACATCACGCTGGCGCTCTTCCTTGCGCATACGGCGCTGGTGCTGCCCTATGCTGTGCGTGTCGTCTCAGCGAGCCTCAACAATCTGCGCTCCGATATCGAGGAAGCGGCAGTGCTGCTCGGCTCTTCGCGCGCCGGAGCCTTCTTCCGGGTGGTGATGCCGAATATTCGCAGCGGCATTCTCGCCGCCTTCATTCTCGGCTTCGTCACGAGCTTCAACCAGGTGCCGGTCTCGCTGTTCCTGTCCGGTCCTGGCGTTCGCACGCTGCCGATCGACATGCTCTCCTATATGGAGATCACCTATGACCCGTCGGTGGCCGCTCTTTCAGCGCTGCTCGCCTTCATGTCCATCGGCATCGTTTTCCTTGCCGAACGCTTCCTAGGATTTTCCCGCTATGTCTGACGCTTCCTTCCTCAGCCTCGAAAAACTCACGCTCGCCTATGGCGATACCGTTGCGGTGAAGGATCTCGACCTGTCGATCCGCAAGGGCGAACTGGTGGCGTTCCTCGGTCCATCCGGCTGCGGCAAGACGACGACGATGCGCTCGATTGCCGGGCTGCTGACGCCCGCCTCGGGCCGCATTAGCCTCGACGGTGTCGACATCACGCGGGTTTCCGCCAACAAGCGTTCGGTCGGGCTCGTCTTCCAGTCCTATGCGCTTTTTCCGCATCTGTCGGTTTTCGAAAACGTCGCCTTCGGCCTGCGCCTGAAGAAGCAGCCGGCAAACGACATCGAGACGCGTGTGACCGCCGGCCTCAAATCCGTCGGCTTGTCGAAGTTCGCCACGCGCAAGCCGGCCGAGCTTTCCGGCGGCCAGCAGCAGCGCGTCGCGCTTGCCCGCTCGATGGTGATGGAACCGAAGGTCCTGCTGCTCGACGAGCCGTTGTCGAACCTCGACGCCCGGCTGCGGCTGGAGATGCGCACCGAGCTGCAGCGTGTGCAGAAGGAAACTGGCGTGACGATGATCTTCGTCACGCACGATCAGGGCGAGGCGCTGTCGCTTGCTGACCGGATCGTGGTGATGCTCAACGGCGCCATCGAGCAGATCGGCACGCCCGAGGATATCTACAACCGTCCGGTTTCCCGCTTTGTTGCCGACTTCGTCGGCTTCGAGAACATTTTTGCGGTCGAACGCGGCAAGCTCAAAGCCGCAAACGGCCCGATCGCCCTTTCCGAATCCCTGCCGCCTGACACGGCAGGGCTTGCGTGGCGTCCGCGCATGGTGACCCTTGGTTCTGGTCCTTTCCAAGGCACTGTGCGCGGAGCCTCTTTCTCAGGCAGCACACGCGAATACCTGCTCGATACGCCGCTCGGCGCGATCAAGGCCGAGGAGGATGCCGGCCTCGCCGCGCATCAGCCGGGCACGGAACTTACCTTCGATTTGCCGGTCGCCAAGGCGGCCCGGCTCGAGCGGTTCGGGTAATCAGTAATGGGCATCTGGATCGATACGGATATGGGTTTCGACGACATCGCTGCGGTGCTCGTCGTTCTCCATGCCAATGAGACGATTGACGGCATCTCGCTCGTGTTCGGCAACACGCCGCTCGAGCAGGTCAAGCGCAATGCAGCGAGTGCGGCGATGGCATTCGGCTGGTCGTTTCCCATCCATGAGGGCCGCGCCTTGCCGGTGCTCGGCAAGCTCGAAACCGCGGAGCGGATCCTCGGGCAAACCGGCATGCCGACCGTCGGCCTGACGCTTCCGGCGGCCCCGCCGCTGCCGACGAGCGACGCCTTCGCCGCGCTCTGCCGCTGGTTGGAGGAAGCCGAGGAACCGCGTCGTATCCTGGCGCTCGGGCCGCTGACCAACCTTGCCGCGCTCTGCCTTGCCCGCCCGGATCTGGCCGCGAAGATCACCGACCTGACCTGGATGGGCGGTGGCGTGACCAGCGGCAACCATACGGCCTCCGCCGAGTTCAACGCTTTCGCCGACCCGGAAGCACTGGCGATCGTGCTGGCGCACGAATTGCCGCTGCGCATGGTCGACCTCGACCTTTGCCGCAAGGTCTTCGCCTATCCCGATGATATTGCACCCATTCGTGCCACGGGCGGTGTCAATGCCACGCTGATCGCCGATCTGCTGTCCGGCTATGTGTCCATTGGTACCAGCCGCGGCCGGCCGGGCATGGCGATCTACGATCCGACCGCTGCGGTTGCATTCGTCAATCCGGGGGCGATTTCCTTCCGCAAGGCGCGCATCGATGCGGAGCTTGCAGGCTCGCTGACGCGTGGGCGCACCGTGGTCGAGATGCGTGAAAGCCACGCAGCCTTCAATGCCGAGTATGCGACTGACGTGCATGCGGAAACGGCGCGCGCGCAAATCCTCGGCGCCCTGATGAAGGAAGCCGCCAAGTGACGCGTCTGCAGGAACCGATGGACCTGATGGATCCGGCGCTGCGCACGCGCGCGGTTGCCGCGGCACGGGGTGCGGACGCATTCGATATGCTCATCACCGGCGGCGTCGTCGTCGACATGGTCACCGGTGAAAGGCGCGCTGCCGATGTGGGCCTTGTCGGTCCGCTGATCGCCAGCGTGCATGCCCCCGGTAGCCGCAGCGACGCCGCCTCGATGGTCGATGCCTCCGGCGCCTTCCTGTTGCCGGGCCTGATCGACACGCACATGCATGTCGAAAGCTCGATGGTCACGCCCGCAACCTATGCCAATGCGGTGCTGCCGCGCGGCGTCACGACCGTAGTCTGGGACCCGCACGAATTCGGCAATGTCTGCGGCATGGCCGGCGTTCGCTGGGCTGCAGACGCCATCGTGGACCTGCCGTTGCGCTGCGTTCTGCTGGCGCCTTCCAGCGTGCCATCAGCGCCTGGCCTGGAATTGGCGGGCGCCGACTTCGATGCCGATGCCATCGCCACGATGCTTTCCTGGCCCGAGATCGGCGGCATCGCCGAGATGATGAACATGCGCGGCGTTATCGATGGCGATCCGCGCATGCACGCAATCGTCCAGGCAGGGCTTGCCGCGGGCAAGCCGGTCAACGGCCACGCGCGCGGCCTTGCCGGTGCGGACCTGCAGGCATTCGTGACCGCGGGCGTCAGCTCGGACCACGAACTGGTTTCTTCGGACGACCTGATGGCCAAGCTTCGCGCCGGGCTCTCGATCGAACTGCGCGGCTCGCACGATCACCTATTGCCCGAGTTCGTCGAGGCGCTGAATACACTCGGCCATCTGCCGCAAACCGTGACGCTTTGCACTGACGATGTCTTTCCTGATGATCTCGATCGCTCGGGTGGGCTCGACGACGTCGTGCGGCGGCTCGTGCGCTATGGCCTAAGGCCCGAATGGGCGCTTCGCGCCGCGACGCTGAACGCCGCGACCCGCCTCGGCCGTGCCGACCTCGGCCTCATCGCCCCCGGACGGCGCGCCGATATCGTGATCTTCGAGGATCTTACCGATCTCGAGGCCCGTGCCGTGATCGCCGGCGGCAAACAGGTCGCCGTTGCCGGACGGATGATCGATGCCCTGCCGAGGACCAATGTAGAAGCGCTTGCCGGCACCATGAAAATCGAACCATTGAGCGAGGCAGATTTCGCCATTGCTTCGACGGGTTCGAAGGTGAGGGTCGCCACGATCGACCGCCCACGCTTCACGCAATGGGGCGAGGTTGTGGCCGAAGTCGAGAACGGTTTTGTGGTTCCGCCGCAAGGCGCGACGCTGATCGCCGTCGCCCATCGCCACGGCCGGGCCGATAGCAGGCCGCGTGTCGGCCTGCTTACCGGCTGGGGAGAGTGGCGCGGCGCCTTCGCAACCACCGTTTCGCACGACAGCCACAACCTGACGGTCTTCGGCGGCAATGCCCGTGACATGATGGTGGCGGCCAATGCCGTCATCGCCGCCGGTGGCGGCATGGCTGTCGCATCGGCGGGCAAGATCGACGCGGTCCTGCCGTTGCCGCTGTGTGGCCTCGTCTCCGATGCGCCCTTGGCCGATGTGTCCGCCGGCTTTGCCGCGCTGCGTGATGCTGTCGGGCGGATCGTCGATTGGCAGCCGCCCTACCTCGTCTTCAAGGCCTGCTTCGGGGCAACGCTTGCCTGCAATGCAGGGCCGCACCAGACCGATCGCGGCATCGCCGATGTGCTGACCGGAAAGCTTCTCGAAAATCCGGTGCTCGAAGTCCTCTGAGGCATCAAGCACCGCGACGATTGTCGCCCTCAGACTGCTGACAACGTCAGTACGAGGAGTAAGGAAGGCTCGGCGTTAGCCAAATTCTCCTTCATTCCTGTGCCTGTCACAGGAATCTAGCCAGCCCAAGTCCTCGGGCTGAAAGGTCTTTTGACCTGACGGACGTCAGCTCGCTGGATTCCGGCACAGGGCCGGAATGAGGCAGAACTGAGCGAGCCTTTCGTCAACCAGGCATTCTCAAGCTTTGTCATCATGCTCGGGCGTCGATTGACGCCCCGCTGGTCCCTTCGGCAACCACCAGCCTCTACCGAAGGGGCGCGACGTTTCGGAGCAGCGGACATTCTGAGCGACGGCGTTACATGTTCAGTGGCCGGCCGAAGCACTCAGTTCCTGTTCCACCAATGTCGTCCAGAAGGTGGCGCCCGGACCGATCGCGTCGTCGTTGAAGTCATAGGCGGTGTTGTGGTGCAGTGCGCCGTCGACGGCGGGTCCGTTGCCGAGCCAGACGTAGCAGCCGGGAGCTTCGAGACCAAAGAAGGCGAAGTCGTCGCCGGCGGTCGATGGCGGAAACTGCGTGCGGGTCTTTTCCCCGAAGACGGCACGGGCTGCCGAAAGCGCGCGTTCGCTGGCGCCGGCGTCATTGACCACGGGCGGAATGCGACGCTCGAACGCGTAGTCGACCTTGATGCCGTACATCTCGGCCGTACCGCGCGCCAGCCGGCCGATCTCTACCTCGAGCTGATCGCGGACATGAGGCGTGTAGGCGCGAGCGGTGCCGCCGATCTCGACCGTGTCGGGGATGACGTTGAGCGCCTTCGGGTCGCCGGCGCGAACGGAGCAGGCGCTGACGACGGCCGGCTGTAGCGGATCGACGACGCGGCCGACGATCGATTGCAGTGAGGCGAGGAACGTGCCGGCTGCCGTCACCGGGTCGCGGCCGAGATGCGGCTTGGCGCCGTGGGTGCCGACGCCGCGGAAAGTCAACCGCCAGCTGTCGGACGAGGCGAGCTGCGGTCCGGCGACGACGGCCATCTCGTCGGGGTGAAGGCCGGGCATGTTGTGCAGGCCGTAAACCGTGTCGCAGGGGAAGAGTCGGAAGAGGCCATCCTCGACCATGCGCTTGGCACCGCCACGACCTTCTTCGGCCGGCTGGAAGATGAAATGCACCGTGCCGGAAAAATTGCGCGTCTTCGCGAGATGGCGCGCTGCGCCGAGCAGCATCGCCGTGTGGCCGTCGTGGCCGCAGGCATGCATTTTGCCGGCTTCCAGCGACTTGTACGGCCGGTCGGCAAGTTCCGGCATGGCAAGCGCATCCATGTCGGCGCGCAGGCCGATCGAGCGGGTGCCGTTGCCGATTTGCAGCGTGCCGACGACGCCAGTTTTTCCAAGGCCCCGGTGGACCTTAAGGCCAGCTTCCTCAAGCAGTCTCGCAACCAGATCGCTTGTACGAACCTCCTCGAAGCCAAGTTCCGGATGGGCGTGCAGATCGCGACGGAATTCGGTGAGGAAGGGCAGGTCGTTGGTGATCCCATCTGGCACGCGCATTGTCTGGCAGTTCCTTGCATGTCTGTCGGAGAAGGGCCGTCGAATTCCCCAGATTTGCGTCGGCCGGGGCGCCCTTTCGGTTTGATCGAAGTGGTAAACGGTATAGACGAAAACCGCCGGAACCAGAACAGTGCGCCGGCGTTTTCATTGCCTTTCGTTCGAAGCCTTGGTGGCGCAGAAGAGGACAGTACCGATGCAGCCGCATGAATTCTGGCAGGATGTGCTCCCGCCGAAAAGTTTCGATGCTGGAAGCGGTTATCGGGATTTCTTCCCGGCAACTCTCGAAGACGGTCGCCAGATCCTGTTGCCGATCCGGCAGCTCTCCGATGGCAAACACGCGCTGGCCTCGCTGATCATCAACCAGGTGAGTTTTGCGGTCGAAGAAGCGCTGGCAACGGAACTGGCCACCAGGCTCGCGCCGTTAAAACCGGATGTCATCGCCGGTCTGCCGACGCTGGGGCTGACCCTGGCAGCTGCCGTCGCCCGCAAGCTCGGCCATGCCCGTTACGTGCCGCTCGGAACGTCGCGCAAATTCTGGTATGTCGACGATCTCTCCGTGCCGCTGTCGTCGATCACCACGCCTGACCAGAAGAAACGGCTCTACGTCGATCCGCGCATGCTGCCGCTGCTTGAGGGCAAGCGCGTTGTGCTCGTCGACGACGTCATCTCCAGCGGCACGTCGATCGTTGCCGGCTTGACGCTGATGGAGACTTGCGGCGTCGAGCCGATCGCAATCGGTGCAGCCATGCTGCAGACCGAGCGTTGGCGACAGCCTCTGGCCGATCTTGCGCCGCGTTGGCCGGAGTGCGTGGTCGGTGTGTTCCGCACGCCGTTGCTGGCCCGAGGGGAAGACGGCGCCTGGCGCGCCGCCTGAGCCTTATCGCCGATAAAGTGCCCGCGCTATTGCGCCGGCCGGACCTTGTAATAGACGGTCGCAGCAGCGCCGGAGGTCTTGGCGATGGTGTAGACGTCGTAGGACGCCTGCGGATCGTTGCCCATGCCAAGCGAACCTGCGGGCATGCCGGGCACGGCAATGCCAGCAATGTCCGGCTTTTCGGTCACCAGCTTCTGCACGGCCTCAAGCGGCACATGCCCCTCGACGACATAACCGTCGATGACGGCGGTGTGGCACCCCTCCATGTCGGCCGGCACGCCGAACCGCGTCTTGATCGGCGTCATATCGGCTTCGTCGCGGATGTCGACCTTGAAGCCCGCGGCCTCCATGGCTTCCGCCCATTGTTCGCAGCAGCCGCATTGCGGATCCTTGTAGATCGTCATCGGGCCAGCTGCGATCGCCACACCGGCCGTGAGCATCGTCATGCCCATGATCGCACCGGCGATGAAATGTCTGCGGTTGAGGTCCATCATCGGACACTCCTTTCTTTTCAGTTCGGCCTCGTCGTCCAAGGCCCGGAATTGTCGTTATACCGGGCCTTGGACATTGGATTACTTGATCTCGGTCACAGTGAGCTTGCCATCGACCCGGTCGGCGACGAATTCGATCGCAGTGCCTTCCTTGAGCTTGGCCAGTATCGCATCATCCTTGACCCGGAACACCATGGTCATCGCAGGCATGTCGAGGTTCTTGAGATCCTCATGGGCGATGGTCACCTTCTTGGCCGAGGCGTCGAGCTTCTTGACTGTTCCCTTGGTGAATTCCGCAGCTTGGGCGGAAGCGGCGATGGCGAGCGCGGCAAACAATGTGATGAGCGTTTTCATAGTGTCATCCTTTCAGTGGGTTACAGTCACTTCTTCACGACTTCGAGCGGCCCATGCATGCCGGCGTCGTAGTGGCCGGGGACCAGGCAGGCGAACTGGAACGTGCCATTGTTGGTGAAGGTCCAGACGATCTCGCCGGATTTGCCGGGCTCGAGCCGGATGGCGTTCGGATCAGCGTGTTCCATGTCCGGAAACTTCTCCATCGCGGCCTTGTGCTCCTGGATCTGCGCCTTGTCGTCGAGCACGAACTCATGTTCGAGTTCGCCGACATTCTTGATTGCGAAGCGCACGGTCTGCCCCTGGCGGACCTTGATGCTTGCCGGCGTGAAGATCATCTTGCCGTCGTCGGTTTCCTTCATCGTCACGCGTACGGTCTGGGTCGCCTTCTTGGCGTCGCCCGGTTTGCCGACCGACATGACATCATGACCGCCGGCGTGAGAGCCGCTGGCCAGCATCGGCGAGGCGAGCGAGGAAGCGGCGAGGAACGCCAGCGCGAAAAGTGTCGTCTTCATCTTGGTTTCCTTGGTTGTTTTGGAAGAGGTCATTGCGGTCAGCCCTTTTTTGCGGGAGGCGGCGTAATCACTGTCTTGGCATCGGTTGCCCGGGTGGTCTCCGGCAGCGCGCCGGTCCATTCCCAAGCCTGTGTTCCCGGAGGGTTTTCGTACCAGCCGGGGTCGCTGTAATCGCCGGCGGAGATGCCTTCGCGCACCTTCACCACCGAGAACATGCCGCCCATCTCCAATGCGCCGTGCGGGCCCCAGCCTGTCATCATCGGGATGGTGTTGTCGGGAAGCGGCATTTCCATTTCGCCCATGTCGGCCATCCCGGCCGTGCCCATGGGCATGTAGTCGGGCTTGATCTTGCGGATCTTGGCCGCGACCTGGGTCTTGTCGGTGCCGATGAAGGTCGGGACATCGTGGCCCATCGCGTTCATCGTGTGGTGCGATTTGTGGCAATGGATCGCCCAATCGCCTTCGTATTTGGCGTCGAACTCGTAGGCGCGCATTGCGCCGACGGGAATGTCGATCGAGACTTCCGGCCACCGGGCCTCCGGGCGAACCCAGCCGCCATCGGTGCAGGTCACTTCGAAATCGTAGCCGTGCATGTGGATCGGATGGTTGGTCATGGTGAGGTTGCCGACGCGCACGCGCACCCGATCGTTCTTGGAAACGACCAGCGGATCGATGTCCGGGAAGATGCGGCTGTTCCAGCACCACATGTTGAAATCCGTCATCTCCATGATGCGCGGAACATAGGTGCCGGGGTCGATGTCATAGGCGTTGAGCAGGAAGACGAAGTCGCGGTCAACCCGCATGAAGGCCGGATCCTTGGGATGGATGACGAAGAAGCCCATCATGCCCATGGCCATCTGTACCATCTCGTCGGCATGCGGGTGGTACATGAAGGTCCCGGACTTCACGAGGTCGAACTCGTAGACGAACGTCTTGCCGGCCGGGATATGCGGCTGCGACAGGCCACCGACACCATCCATCCCCGATGGCAGGATCATCCCGTGCCAATGGATCGTCGTGTGTTCCGGCAGTTTGTTGGTGACGAAGATGCGCACCCGGTCGCCCTCGACTGCCTCGATCGTTGGGCCGGGAGACTGGCCGTTATAGCCCCAGAGATAGGCGGTCATGCCGTCTGCCATCTCACGCTCCACCGGTTCGGCGACGAGGTGAAACTCCTTGACGCCGTTGTTCATCCGGTGCGGCAGCGTCCAGCCATTGAGCGTGACGACCGGCTGATAGTCCGGCCCGCTCGTCGGCACGAGCGGTTTTTGCGTGGCGGCGTTGTCCATGCCTGCCGCCTCCGGCAGGCCGGAGGTCGAGGTTTGCGCCCAGGCGGTGGTAGAAACGAGTGCCGCGCCGGCACCGAGGATTTGTCGTCTGTTGAACATGGTCATCGTTCCTTTCAATCCGCATCCGCTGCGGCAGGAGCGGCGGTCTCGACCGCAGTGCCTTCTTCCCCGCCGCCATGGATGGCCGTCATCAGATCGGCGTCCGCCAGCCAGAAATCGCGTTTGGCGTTGATGGAGAGGATCACCGAGTCCACCTTGGCGCGCGTGTCGGCGAGCATTTCGAAGGTGCTGGTGATCATGCCGTTGTAGCTGAGGGTGGCCTCTTCCTCGATCTTGCTGCGCAAGGGCACGACGTTGTTGCGATAGTGTCTGGCGATATCGTAGCGCGATCGATAGGCCTGATAGGCCGAGCGAGCTTCCGAGCGGACGTTGACGGCCTTCTCGGCAAGCAGGTTGGCAGCGCGCATATGCGCCAGTTCCGCCTTGCGCAAGCGCGCCTGGCCGGTGTCGAAGATCGGGATGGAGAACTCCAACTCACCCTGGCCGGTGGTCTCGACCTTGGTGTCCCCGTCTTCGCGTTCGCGCTCGGCTTCTGCCCCTGCGACGAGCGTGAGATCGCTGACGAAGCGTGTCGCGTCGGTCAACCGATAGGACTTTGCCACGGCCTCAAGCTCGAGGCGAGCCAACTGCAGGTCGACGCGACGCTTGAGCGCTTCGGCCTCGATGCTGTTCCGGCGGGCGAGGTCTTTTGGCAGATCGGGCAGCCGGTTCGGGACCTGGTAGTCGGCGTCGCTGCCCCAGAGCCCCATTCGCCGGGTGAGGTTTTCCTTGGCGAGCCGTGCGGCGAGGCGGGCTTGCGCCACCTGGCCGGCGAGTTCGGCATTGAAGACGTGCTCGCGTGCCTGGTCAGCCTTGCCCATGGAACCGGTTTCGCCGAGCTTGGCGGCGAGTTCGGAGGATGCGTCGGCGGCGGCCTGCGCCCGGTTGAGCTGCCCGACTGTTTCCCAGGCTGAAACCGTCTCGACCCATGCGCGCCGGGTTTCTGCCGCAAGCGCAAGCGTCCGAAGGGCCGCCGCAAGCTGCGCCTGGCGAAAGTGGGCGTCGGCAACGGCGATGGTCTTCTCCCGCGTGATGAGCGCCAGGATATTGGTGGTGATCAGCCCCTCAATGGCGCGATAGGCTTGAAGCTCCGACGCCCCGATCCCGGTGGTGCCGATCGAAACAGTCGGGTTGAGGAGCATCGTTGCCTGCCAGGCATCCGCCGACGCATCGCCCAGATCGGCATAGGCGGCCTGCAGGCCCCTGTTGTTGAGAAGCGCGATCTGCACGGCGGTGTCGGCATCGACCGATTTGCGTGCCAGCAGGGCTTTCACCTGTGCTTCAGCCTTTGCGGCCTGCTCGCGGTTCTGGATCCAGACGCTTCTCTTCGCAGTGCCAGCGCCGACCCTGGCCTCGACCGCCGTAAAGCCGGCGTCCTTTGCCGAATATTCCGCGTTTGTGGTGCAGCCGGCAAGCGCCAGCGGCAAGCCGATGATCGCGGCGAGCTTGAACCTTTGCCTGATCATGATGCGCCTCCCTTGGCGGGAGATTGGGCGTCGTTGAGCGGCACCCAGCGTTTTGGACCGACAGGCTCACGATGGACATAACCGGTAACAGGGCTGCGGTAGGCCTGGCCGTTGGCGCCGGCGGTACTTTCCGAGGGATCGGCGAGGCTTGTCACCTCGGCAGGCATTGTCGTCGCGCATCCGCCCAAAAGGATGGGCAGGAGCGCCATGGGAAACAGACGTTTCATGTTCAACCTGAAATGTGAATGATGGAGATCGGCGTCCGACCGGCAAAGCCGGGCAGGCCAAGACCTTGACCGCGGTAGCGGTCAGCTTTTCACGAAATCAGGCTCTCGGAGGGCGGTGCAAACCGGCGCGCTCGCCGGGGCTCAGCTGCGACTGCAGGCCAAAGCTCAAGGTGGAGCGTGGCAGGCCGAAGCGCGCTTCGCTGACGTCGGCAAGAACGGCAACGGCCGCACAGAAGGTCTTGCAGCAGTCCTTCTTGTCGGCCTTGCCGCTATCGCCAATGGGTTTTGTCTTGCCGCTTTCGGCACTTGGGCAATGCTCGCTCAGCGCTGAGGCACTGATATCAAGCGAGGCATCTGTCTGTATCGCCGCTTTCATTTGCATCGCCGTGTGCATCTGCATGGCTGTGTGTGATGCGACATGGGTCATGCCGGCGGCGCTGGAAAAGGGCAGCACAGCCAGTGACAGCATCGTCACCAGCTTGAGCATCGTCAGCAGACGCTGATATGCAGTTCGTACCTTTTCCATCATCAATCCGTAGAAACGCTGTCGATTCCTGTCAATGCTACCGACGGGACCGAGGCTCACGAATGCGTGAGCCTCGGTCAGTTTCGGTCTTCAGGCCTGTCGGCGGTTGCGGACCGGGTCGATGCCGGCCGGGCCGAAGCGCGCAGGCTCCAGAGCCTTGCCCGGTTCGTTGGCCATGTCGGCGAGATCATCAAGGATAGGGCAATCCGGTCGTCCGTCGCCGTGGCAGTTGGCGGCCAGATGCTTGAGCGTCCGGCTCATGGCCTTCAACTCCTCCGCCTTGCGCTCGAGGATATCGACGTGTTCGAGCGCGATCTTCTTCACCTCGCTGCTGGCGCGCGAACGGTCACGCCAGAGCGTCAGCAGGTCGGTCATCTGCTCGACGGTGAAACCGAGATCGCGGGAGCGGCGGATGAAGCGCAAGGTGTGGACGTCGTTGTCGCCGTAGTTGCGATAGCCGGCCTCGCTGCGATCGGCCGGAGGAATGAGGCCGATCGTTTCGTAATAGCGGATCATCTTCGTCGAGACGCCGGAGGCGCGTGCGACTTCGCCGATGTTCATGGCTTCACCTTTCAAGAGGCGCGCAGAGCGCGGGTATTCATGTCGAATATAGGAACTCTCCCCGGCGGACGCCATGCGGGCGTGTCCCGCCGGGGAGAGGCTTTGATGTTATCGCGCCGCTGGCGTTTGCGCGACGACGCCGCGAAAACCCCTCAGCCGGAGCGCGTTTCCGAGCACGAAGACGCTGGAGAGCGCCATGGCACCGGCGGCGAAGATCGGCGACAGCAACAGGCCATAGGCCGGATAAAGCGCGCCCGCTGCAACCGGGATCAGGACCGCGTTATAGGCAAAGGCCCAGAACAGGTTTTCCTTGATGTTGCGGATCGTTGCCTTCGAGAGCGCGATCGCGTTGGGCACGCCCAGGAGATCGCCGGACATCAGCACAACATCGGCGCTTTCGATCGCGACATCGGTGCCGGTACCGATCGCAAGTCCGACATCGGCTTCGGCAAGAGCGGGCGCATCGTTGATGCCGTCGCCGACGAAGGCGACGGCGCGGCCGTCAGCCTTCAGGCGCTTCAGAGCGGCAACCTTGCCGTCGGGCAGCACCTCGGCGATGACTTCGTCGATCCCGAGTTTGGCGGCGATCGCTTCGGCCGTGCGGCGGTTGTCGCCGGTAATCATCGCCACCTTGAGACCGAGATCGTGCAACATGCGGATCGCCTGCGGCGTCGTTTCCTTGATCGGGTCGGCAACGGCGATGATGGCGGCAAGCTTGCCGTCGATTGCTGCATAGAGCGGGCTCTTGCCTTCCGACCCGAGGCGGCCTGCCTGGTCGGCAAACACCGAGACGTCGAGCTTCAACCGGGTCATCAGCCGATCGGCGCCGACATGGACGCTCCGCCCATTCACCGTGGCGCTGGCGCCGAATCCGGGAACAGCCTCGAAGTTCGCGGCGGTCGGAATGGCGATGCCTTCGGACTTCGCCGCTTCGACGATTGCCTCGGCGATCGGGTGTTCCGACCGGGTTTCGACGGCGGCGACGAGTGCAAGCACCTCGCTGCGCTCAACACCGGCAGACGTGTCGAGATCGGTCAGTTCCGGGCGACCCTTGGTGAGCGTGCCCGTCTTATCGACGGCAATGATCTCGGCATTGCGCAGTGTCTGCAACGCCTCTCCCTTGCGGAACAGCACACCCATCTCGGCGGCACGGCCGGTACCGACCATGATCGAGGTCGGGGTCGCTAGGCCCATGGCACAGGGGCAGGCGATGATCAGCACCGCGACGGCGTTGACGAGCGCGAAGGTCAAGGCCGGATCCGGGCCGAAGACCAGCCAGACCGCGAAAGTAAGGACTGCCATGGCGATGACGGCCGGAACGAACCAGGCCGTCACCTTGTCGACCAGCGACTGGATCGGCAGCTTGGCGCCCTGGGCCTGTTCGACCATGCGGATGATCTGGGCAAGCACCGTATCGGCACCGACCTTGGTGGCGCGGAAGGTGAAGGATCCTGTTTTGTTGATGGTGCCGCCGACAACGTCAGCGCCGGCGATCTTCTCGACGGGAACCGGCTCGCCGGTGATCATCGATTCGTCGACGTAGGAATTGCCATCGACAACGGTACCGTCGACCGGCACGCGGTCGCCGGGGCGCATCAGCACGGTGTCGCCGGCATGCACGTCGGCGAGCGGAATTTCGATCGTTTCTCCGTCGCGAACGACGCGCGCTGTCTTTGCCTGCAGGCCCATCAGGTGCTTTATCGCTTCGGAGGTGCGGCCCTTGGCGCGGGCTTCGAGCACCCGACCGAGCAGGATCAGCGTCACGATGACGGCCGCGGCTTCATAATAGACGTTGGCCGTGCCCTCGGGCAAAAGCCCGGATGCGAAGGTGGCAACGACCGAATAGCCCCAGGCGGCGGCCGTGCCGATGGCGACGAGCGAATTCATGTCGGGCGCGAGACGCAACAGGGCCGGTATGCCCTTCTGGTAGAAGCGCAAGCCCGGGCCGAAGACCACGAGCGTCGTCAACACGAACTGCAGATACCAGCTCTCCTGCATGCCGATATTGATCATGACGAAGTCGTGCACGGCCGGGATGAAGTGCGAGCCCATTTCCAGGACGAAGATCGGCAGCGTCAAGGCTGCGGCAACCAGCAACGCGCGGCTGAGACGCCGGCTTTCGCGCTCGCGCTTTTCGGCCTCCTCATCGGTGTTCTCATCGCCGGTGATGCGCTTGGCGTCATAACCGGCGGCGCGCACGGCCTCTTCGAGACTGGCGACTGTTGCAATGCCCTTGGTGAGGCGCACCGAGGCGCGCTCGGTCGCCAGGTTGACGCTGGCGTCAGCGACGCCGGGCACCGCTTTCAATGCCTTTTCGATACGGGCGACACAGGAGGCGCAGGTCATACCTTCGATTGCCAGCTCGATCGATTCCTCAGCGGCGCCATAGCCGCTGTTTTCGATTGCCTTGACGATGTCGGCGGTCTTGGTCGATCCATCGAACCGGACATCGGCCCGTTCCGTTGCAAGGTTGACAGAGGCGGATGTCACCCCTGGGACTGCTCGGATGGCCTTCTCGACGCGCGCGACGCACGAGGCACAGGTCATTCCCTCGACCGGTATGCTGGCCGTCAGGGCGTTGCCGGCGATTGCTACGGCGCTCTTCGTTTCGATGGTGGTCACGGATCCCATGATCGTGCTCCTTTTCCTTTTCTTTTATCGGAAGATGGGGCTTCCAACGATGGGAAGGTCAAGGGCGGTTTGAAACATTTCTTCATGCAGCAAGGCATCGCATTCAAATGCTCAGTGCTGGTGATGCGAATGCACGACGGCGTGACCCTTGCCACGTGCAATCAGCCAGCGATTGACGGGAAACGCGGCGGCCCCGGCAACAAGGAGCGCGACCGCAAGGCTCGCCCAGAAGAGGAGAGACGTTACGCCTGCATCCATCGCTCCGGGGATGAACAGCATCAGGGCATTGTCGACGATTTCCATGATGACGATGGACGCCGTGTCGGCGGCAAGCGCCAGCTTCAGGACCACCGCGAACGGCATGCCTGCCTTCAGCAGCGGAAACATGGTCAGGCCGTAGCCGAAGACAAAGGCAAGGAAGACGGCGAGTGCAATGGTCTGGACATTGCCCCAACCAAGCGCCGAGCCGATGACCATGCCGAGCACCTCGCCGATGGCGCATCCTGTCAGGCAATGCACCGTGGCAGAGAGCGCGAGACGGTTGAGTGACATGTTTTCGGATTTCGAGGGACCGGCGGTCACGCTGCGGTGATCATGTCGGTGCCCGCCGTGTTCGTCGTGTTGCATGCTCGGTCTCCGTGAAGATGCGGAGCCGGCAAGCTAGAGCTTCCCACCGTTGTAAGGTCAAGGCGTGCGGCGGGGTCAAACGACAAACGCCCCGGCTTTGGGAGCCGAGGCGCGCCAACCGGTGACTGGAGGCACCGTTGCGATCTTGATTTAGAGCTGGCGGCCCTCATAGCCTGCCGTCTTCAGCGCGTCGGCAATCGGGCCGGATGGGGCGGCGGTGTCGACGCTGATTTCGCGCGCGCCGAGATCGACCTTGACGGTTGCCTGCGGATCAACGCTCAGGATCGCCTTTTGCACGACGCCGGCGCAATGTCCGCAGGTCATGTTGTCGATCTTGTAATTCTGCATCGCTTGTCTCCTTCTTTTCGATGTGAGACAAACATGAGGTTTCCCACCGTTGGAAGGTCAAGAGGCCATTCCACTATATTAATTCGGCGTGCTTCGTGGTGAACCAAATCTAATTTGACGCGAAACCAAAAAAAGGTGACGCGAAGCCAAAGAATCCTGACGCGGGTCGCGCCTAAACTTCGACCTATGTTTCTGTTTATGCTATGAAAAAAGCGTCTTGTCGTACCGGGACTGTCCGCATTTTCGCCACATTTAGTGGTGCCGCGAACTGCACGTGCGGCACCGCTCCTTCGCGTTAGATGAGCGTAGAAAACCAAACAAACCTGATGCGATCATAGCTGCCAAATGCTGTTATCCACGGCCTTGTCAGGGGCATTTTTGTCCCGGGTTTCCTCATGCTGACCGCGAGCCGCTTCCTTCTCTAGGCGGCGACGGTTCCAGCGTTCCCAAGCTGGGCGATCCTTCAGCCAAAGATCGACCTGCTTCTTCGGAAAACCGACCCGTCCAGGTGACAACTTCTCTCTCACAGGAAAGGTATCTTTCTTCCCCATGCTACGGATGGTCGATTCCGACAGCGTTGTGAGGAGGCAGACCTCTGCCCAAGTGTAGTAGTGAGCGTATAAACCTGACATAGTCCCACCTGTGCGCTATGAGGTAAAGTATTGGTGCGTGTTTGCCACTGAGGCACCCTAAGTATACCTGGGATAATACGCCGATATCAAGCCGAAGTCCACGGGGTGTAATTTTAAATGGCGTGAGAGTGACTGAGTATTGTCAACATTATATTACAAAAAGACTTATTGTGTAAATTTCGAATCCTTTGTTACTTTTAACATTTTGTTTTGTATAGGTTCTTTGGTAGATCCTCACGAGAGCCTTCCAAATTCCCTGTGCCAAACGGAAAGATTGACATTCTGCTGAGGATGGAACACAATGATCATGTGGTGAGCATTGTGCTCAAGCGAGTTCTTCCCTGGATCTCGTGCACACGTTCGAAAGGTGCGGCTGCTGCAGGAAGGCTGACGAAGCTCCATGGGCGAATCCTTCGCCGTAAGGCGGCTATTCCGATTGGGTGTCACCGGTCTTAGAGCTGCACTCTGCCGGCATCGGCGAAGGCGACATGCTACGCAAACCCATGCGTCGTCGTGGGCGGTGAGTACCGCGCCACGTTAAATTCGCCACAGAAGCGAGATGAGCGATCTCGGGACTGTGGCGTTAGAAACCAGGATTCGCGATCAAGTCTGCAGCTTATCCGACGTCAAAGCGCGCCGGCGTAGAACGGAAGGATTCGAGTGGCGCGCGGGGGGGTATCGCTGCTGCCCTGCGTGGTCGTCCTCGAACCCTCGCTCGTCCATTCCGAGCTGAAAAAGCGGAGAGCTGCCGAAAAGGCGTTCGGGACCTTCGCCCATCTCCGCTTGGAGTTGCTAGACCTCCTTCGGGGGCTCCTCGCGGGCATATGGGTTTTCTCGCAGTACCTGAGGGTCCTTCGTGGTTATTCAAGGCTCGCCGGGGGCGGTGGTAGTCGGGTGCGCCGCTTGGGCAGCTACCGTGATCGGCGTGGCCAGGAAAAGGTGGAAGATGCTTGCTGGAGTCTCATGATGCAATACATAATTAAATCAAATAGTTATTGACGTTTACTGAAATACATGGTGAGCTTGCTCTCTCTTGAGTCCCGACGGAGCGCGAGCGATGGCAGCGTCGCTATTCATCGGCCGTATAGTGAGATCCAAAGAGGGCGGCCCGATACGCCGCATACTGTGTGGCGGTCGGCCATCTCGGACAGGCTACTATAGCGCCCGGAAATCCCAGGGGCGACATCTACCTTGGGAATCCAGACTAGCTGAACTCCCGGCAATAATTCTTTGCGAGGTGTCGTGGCGTGTCGCGTATGTGATGTCGCAACCCCACCGCTTGGATATCTTCGCGCGGGGACAACCTGTTCCACTTCACTATATTCCTGACCTCGAGCTAATAGTGGAGCCTTCCTTCGCCCAGGAGGTATGTTCCGGCGTCCCATTGGCCGTCGCCTCGATGGCGTGGGATCCAAAGCCTGTTCTCAGCGTCAGCCCTGCGCGGCTAGTCCTCGAGATCAAAAACGACGATGATCCAAGGAACGATGATCGCCAATACCGATCTAAGCTTAGGTTGGCGAAGGAAGTTTATCGGAAGCTTGGGTATTACTTCGCCGTGGTCACCAGAAGCAACGGTATCGACTGTGTCGATCTCGCCTCGGTTCGCGAGATAACCGCAGACCGGTTCTGCAAATTTTCGAAAACTGACGCCTTGTTCGTCCAGGATTATCTCGCAAATCGGGGGGGATGCTCGCTTCTGTCGGAATTAATCAACGCGCTAGGTGGTTTGCCAACCGCCATGGCCTCGGTCAGTGCCCTTCACTTCGATCGGGTCCTGTGCATCGAACTTGCCGCCCCACGCGATCGACGCCGCGTAGTGTTGGTAGAGCGGGAGCGATGACAATGTTGCACTGCGATGTTCAAGTTGGCGAGATGTACCGCTTGATGCTCGGAAGGCGCGAAGTTGACTGCACTTTCATTGAGCAAAAGCGTTCTGGAACGCTCGTCTTCGAGAACCGCGCTACTGGTCGCAAGTTCCCGGTTCGGGACCACGAGTTTATTGAGATGCGCAACGATGGCCTGGCAATCCGTGTGCGGCACCTCAAGAATGGTTTGGAGACGGTCGGCTTCGATCCTCGTGTGGTCGAGGATCCAAACGAGGCGTTGATCAGTAAGACAGAGCGAAAGGCTCGCCAGGATGTAGCGTGGCGACTCGAACGCGCCCGGACGTTGTGTTTCTACGTGAACGCTTATGATCAGCAGTCAGGCAAGAAGTCAGTGCCTCGACTTCTTCGCGAACTGCGAAAGGATGCGCGTCAAGAGGGTTTTAAATGGGAGCCTTCCAAATCAACTGTCCTCCGCGCGCTGGACGTCGGTGAACCCGGCAATCGGACTGTCCTGGCGTATTATGAAGATTACCACACGCATGAAGAAACAGCCCGATGGCCGCCAGCGATCCTCCAGTTGAAGGAGGAGGCGATCCAAGACTACTACACTCCCGGGTCAGGTGGCACCATCCGCATCTGCGACGTGACCAACACGTTTCTGGAGAAGGTGGATCTGGAATCACAGCGCAGGGTCTCGAACGGGCTCCCGCCGTTGCAGCGCCCGGACCCAGAGACTGTCCGCCTGTGGCTCCGCAGGGCCGCGTCTGAGGAGTTGTACACTCAAAAATGGGGGAAGCGCGCGGGGATGCGACGCTACCGCGGCACCAGCCCGTCCATCCACGCGGATCGCATTCTTGAAAGGGTAATCTTCGACGCGACGCGTGTCGATAACTGGTCACCGATCGCTGATGAGGCTGGCGAGACACTTCTCGTTGAGCGTCCGTGGCTTACGATTGCTGTTGATGTAAAATCGACGATGCTTTTGGCCGGGATACTGACGTTCGAACCCCCATCGCTGCTAACGATAATGGAGGCGTTGAAGCAGGTTCTCCGACCAAAAGACTTTCTGGTTGCCAAGTATGGGCATTACAAAGGGGCGACTGACGGGTACGGCAAGATAGACACCGCGGTGGTGGACAACGGTTGGGAGAATACAGGCCCCTCGTTCCAGGCGAGTTGCGAGAACGTGGGGATCAGTGTCGAGTGGGCACCCGTCAAGACTCCAGAGTACAAAGCCGTCTGCGAGCGGCTATTCAAGACTTTCAACGATGCGATCTGGCATCGAATGAAAAGTGGTATCCCTTATAAACCGTCTGAGATGTCTTTGCGCGGCTTAGCTCCAGAGAAGGAGGCTGGCCCCGGAATTGAAGTACTGCAGGACTTGTTCTGGGACTTCGTTGTGACGTGTTATCACGTGGAAGCGGGTTCTGGGGTTGGTCGCGCTCCGGCGCAGGAGTGGCGCGATGGGGTCGCCAAGGGAAATCGCCATCTAGTTGACGACATCAATATGGTCGATCGATTGTTCGGCGGTGTCAGACACGGTCAGCTTACAAATCAAGGAGTCACCTACAAGAGGCACAGATTCCACGCCGGCCCGGAGACCTCCAACCTACTCGATTCTTTGCTTCGCTACTCGAAACCACGACAACAGCGAACCACTCCGCTCAGCACGGGCAAGGTGCCGGTGCAATTTTCCATAGACCTGCCGACTTGCGCTCACATTGATGTCTGGGACTACCATCGGAAGCGGCTTGTTCGATTGCCGAACGTCGATGCAAGATTCTCGGCCGGATGTTCGTGGCGCACGGCAGAACTCATTCGCGAATATGCTGAACGGGAGAACCTCGCTTTTCATACGGACGAAGAGAAATGCGCAGCGCGCGCTGCGTTCCGCCGCCGCCTTGAGTCCGAAGCCAAGTCCGGGCCGTATCGTGAAGCCCGCAAGAAAGCCCGCGCCTACCACAGCGAAATGCGCCTGGTGCCGGGTGACACCATTGTCGAAAGTTTCGACGACCCCAGCGTCACCGGCATGGACGGCTGCAACCTCTTCGTGGACCTCCCGATGAAATACCGGGAGGACGAGGGGTTCGCAGCAAAGAGCTTCCGCCGAGGCGGGAAGAAGGCAACTCGTGCCTCCGCCCGTGCCAGGCAGAGCAAGGCCGCGAAGGCCAAGTTGCCTAGCCACAACGTCCCAGCCCCGTCAGTGGACATACCTCGAGCTCCGACGATGGTTGAGGATTCTAATGCCGCTCTCCGCTGCCTGGCGGAAGATCTCGATTGAGGAGGACGTAACATGTCAACTGCAACTTCCATCAGTGACATCCTGAACAAATTCGATTGCATTCGGATCAAGCATCCGCGGCTTGAGGAGGCGCACATGTGGTTTGACATCCTCAGAGAAACCAAACGCAAGCGCCCCCGCAGCCCCAAGAAGTTCATATCAATTTTCGCGCCGACGCACTCGGGAAAGTCTATGAGTGTCAGGACGTACATCGATACGAAGGTCGTCGATGACGTCATCAAAGCAGGCCTATTCGACGAAAGTTTAGATTGCGAGACGATCGCCCGAGAACAGAAGATCGTACTGCATGTAACGCTTACGGCGAAAGCCACGACGAAGTCTTTTGTGCATGATGTGCTGGTCGCCCTGGGTGACCCGTATCCACACGGCACCGAAGCGGCGATGAAGAGACGCGCCTACGATCTCATGCGCAAGTTTGGGACGGAACTTCTGATCATTGACGAGATCCAGCATCTTTCCGGCGATCGACAACGTAAACGATCTGCTGGCACGTCAGATTCCACGGCTGTCACAGATACCATGAAAATCATGTTGATCGTGGGTCTTGTGCCAATCGTTTTCATCGGAATTCCGGAGGCAAGGCATCACCTGTTCGGCGACCCGCAACTGGCGGAGCGCTGCCTAAAAGAACTGGATTTTGCCCCCCTCGATCTACTCAAGCCCAAGGAGCGAAAGATATTCCTCGAATACTGCGGTCGCTTGGGTCTGAAGCTGCGTCAGCACGGGATTTTCCCGGATGAAACTGACCTGCTCAGCGGCGATGTCCCGGCGTGTTTGCACATCATCTCCCGGGGAAAAATTGGCAGCGTTTCAGGCGTCGTTCTAGCCGCCTGCATAATTGGTTTCGAGCAAGGTGCCCGCTGCGTCCAGCGTGAACACCTCGTCCAAGCTACGGACGAATGGGCGCGCGGAGCTGGTCTCATCGATCACAATCCTTTCGTCAATCCTCGCTCAATCAAGGTTATCAAAAATGAGCGCCCTGATGACAGCCCAACGCCGGTCTGATGGCGCGAGGCTTCCCGTTGCATCATCGCCCCGACCCGGCGAGGGCATCGCCGAGTTGATGGTTCGTGCCAGCGCTGAGAACTCGTACGAAGGGCCGGTCGACATAATGCGTGCTTTAGAGATGCGAAAGTTTTTTCTAAAGGATCTGGGGCGGGCTTCTACTTACGAACGTCAACGCATAGCGAACCTCTTTGGGGGCTCTGCAAGTGACGTTTTGCACGACGTGATCTGGCCCACTCCGGTGAAAGACCGGCCAGGTTGGATTAACTTTTTTGGGACCGCTTTACGTGCCGTACATCTGACGTGGACCCGCTTCCGGGTGGCCCCCCGATCGATGCGCCATTCTCCTTATCTCCGATCCATCTGGCGACTTAAAGTGCTGTCTTTTGATCCGGAGAGTCGAGAATGGTTACTAGACGCGTGCCCCGTCTGCAAAGCTCCGTTTAACTTCGCTCGCACCCTGGGAGTGTCTCATTGCCCTCGTTGTGAGAAACTGGACGGCGAGGGATTCGTCCGAAGTGGGGTCGATTTAGCAGCCTATCCGCAACGGCTTGTGCACGTTCACGATGAAGCCGCGCTCGACTATCTAACCGGTCTGATCGATCCAAGCCCAGTCCTTCGAGCGCGCATATCGACATCGGCTGCCACTGTCCTATCAAATTTCGACAGGGGAGATCTGTTCGAGTTGGCCCTAGCAATTGTTTGTGCGATGACCACGCCTTCCGAGTTTCGTGGGAAAACACTGAACAGGCCATTCGCTGCGAAAGACTACAAGCGGTTCACTCCGGATTTACTCGCGCGCGTCGGCCGCGCACTCATCGATTGGCCCGACACAATCCAGGGGATCGCTGAGGAAATCCGGGAGGGTGCTCTGCGACGGCAGGGGTTCTTCGGGATCCACAAGGAACTTGGCCCACTGTTATCCGTCACGTTGGACCCGCATGTTCATCCCGATCTTCGCAAACTTCTCCGTGAGGAGTTGGACGCTAACATGGAGAGAAGCGCCTCGCGGCTACCAACGGTCAGGCGCGCAGAAAACCGCCATCGTGACGATCTAGTGACGACGCAAGCGGCGGCAAAATTGGTGGGACGCACGCGAAAGTTCGTGGCGAACCAGATTGCTGCCAGTCCCGATTTCACGGTCATAAGGACTGCTGGAGGCAAAGGGCCGACCCTGTTCAGGGCGTCGGAACTCGAGCAGGCATTTTCACTGAAAGAGAAGCTCGAACCGTCAACGAAAGCGGCGGTAGCGTTGGGCATCCCTCCATCGGCAGTCGCCGATTTGGCTGACGCAGGTCTGATCGTCCGGGAGCGGGGGCCTATCGTCAGTTGTTCTTCGGGGAAGGCCTATTATCACAAGGACAGTCTCGAGAGCCTTCTTTCTTGCATGATGAAGACGGCGCAGTCTGGACCGCCCCCGAAAGGCGCGATCCGGATCACCGTCGGTATCAACCGGCTCGGCGGGGAGCTGAATGCGCGCTGGGAAGAAATATTCAAAGCGATCCTGGAAGGCGAGCTTCCGGTTTGGCAGATTCGCGGACGACTATTAGCAGTCATGACGTCTCTCGCAGTCGAGGACATAAGTCGACTAGCGAGTTATCTTCACGACAAGCGAGGTGTTCGCCTTGTGCAAAGCGAGGTCGCTCTCCTGGCGGGCGAGAATCCCAACACCATCACTCTGGCCGTCGAATACGGACTTCTTTCCAAGAGGCCGACGATCGATGAAGCTCGCCGCTTTGCTGATCAATATATATCGACGCCCGCAATCCAGACGGTGCTTGGTCTTCGAGGCTGCGATGTCGACGTTTATACCCTCCGAAAGTTACTGGCTGCGCGAGGTGTGTCGCCTGCACTCCGGCTTACAGGACGTGAGCGATTCATATGGTTCCGTCAGTCCATAGACTTTGGCTCACTGCAAGCGGCAATTGAAGAGCGTAAGCCGCCGGAGCGCTCGCAACTATCTGAGACTCAATGGCTAAGGCTCCGGTCACTGGTTTCGACTTTAACCCGATCCAGAGGTGACCGCGACCAGGAGAACCGTCGGGATCTGGAGGATATGCTTGCCGTTCTTCGTTCGGGCAGCACTTGGTGCTCATTTGGTAAGGTTCATGGGCGGCTAGGACATCTGAGACGCCGATTTCAGATTTGGGCCGAAGACGGCACCTGGGATCGAATACTGGGTGAGCTGGTATCATTGAACTTGGCTGATTGGCCTCTCCCGAAAATCGAAGATGGACACAGGCAACTCAGAGCAGGGAGTGGGTTGGCGAGGTGTCTGTTGGTCGAACGGGCCACTTTGCTCAAGGACAACAGTCGTCGCCGCTTCAAACCCATCGCAGATGTTCTGGCGAGTGCCTAACCAGAGAGCACTTGGATCAAGTGCATTGGCGGAATGGGCTGATAGGCGAACAATCCCCGGGCGGCCGGGTCGGTATCAATTTCGAAACCTGGTAAAGCTGAGGTGTGACATGGAGCGTAGATATTACAATCAGGGCAGTAAGCGTCCGAATGAAACGGTGCCGATGCGTTATGGACTGTAGACATCATCCCCTGTGACATAGCGGGTCAAGAGGTAGAGATATTGTGTGTCTTCGAAATCGGTACACGCACGTGTCTCGATGTTTCTGCAAGTTCAAGCTTGCGGTGCCGGGACATCGAGGAAACCTTGGACCGGGTGTCTCGGAAATCCGGCTACCCAAGAATGGTCTACCTAGTGGGTGACGGACGTTTGTTTCTTGCCCTCGACGAGTGGGCCTGCGCCCATGGCGTAGATCTGCGATTGGCCGTGGCGATGAACATAGCGGAGCGCCGGCTTCCTTGCGCGTTGGCTGTCATTAACGAGCACTACAATCTGAATGACGGCTCGCCACAGGGCTCGCGTCGAAGCTGATGGCCATTGTGAACTCAAAACAGGCAAAGCACGAGAGGTGGGCTATTGGACGACTGCGTCAAGCTGCTCAAAGGAGAATAGCCGCCGCGGTTTCAAGCCCCTCGCAGATGTTTGGGCGACTTCCAGATCCAAGACGAACTGGGGCAGCCCAATGCCTTCAGTTTCGAAATCCCGCATAGAAATGTGAGGTGTGACATGAAGTATGAGAAAACACCGTACCAGCAGGAGCTAAGCGACCTGACCGACGAAGAGTGGGGAATTATCGGCACATCGCTCCCGGCGAAAAGGCGAGACAGGCGAAACGTCCTCAACGCTGTGATGCACATGCAGAGGGTCGGCTGCCCCTGGGCTTCGATGCCTGAGCGCTATGGCGATTACCGTGCTGTCTATAAGCTCTGCCGTCGCTGGGCGGTAGATGGCGTGTGGGACGCCGAACTGGAGCTGCTTGCCTCACTTGGATGTTTGGAAGATTGGCGGCACACGCCAGATGCGGGATGGCTGAGAAGCATCTTATTCGACGCCGCTACGGAATTGCGAGACAATCGCAGGCCCGCGCGGACAATGCGACGCGAGATTACCTTGAAAGCTTGAGACCCCTTCAAGCTGGTTCCGTCGCTGACCCAATGGCCCTTGCGTCAGACCCTACATGGCGGGATTTCTCCTGAACAAACTGAAACGATCGAGGCTGGCCGCAGGAGCTTGCTATCCCTTCTCCTCTCGATTGGCCGGTTGTAGTCGACGAAGATCGATCGCATGGAACGCGCCTACCGCGAAGCGATGGCACGAGGGCCAAAAATAGGCCGCCCCTTGTCAACGCGGGGGACTGTTGAGACGCCTGCTCCGCGTCGGCGCGCTAGCTTGTTAGAGGCGGGCATTCTTTGGTAAGCATGACCGTCTCGTAGGGGACACACCAGTTTTCGGTCGAACGTCCGAAGATCACTACGGTCTCGACGCCGTCCCGTGACAAGGCTTCTGCCGCGAGACCCTCCATGATGTGACGGTGCTGCGGGCGCAGCTCCTCGGGAAACAGGTAGAATCCAACCTGTGCCTTCCGAGCCAGGGGCGGGCGGATGTGGATTGTGTTGATGTGCTTGGGATTCTGATAGGTCTTTCGCACGTTTTTCCTGAGTCTTTCCAGGTTGCTTTCCAATGCGCGCTGCTCGGAAGGACTCGCTGCGCTAAGCAGATGAAGCCCTACCGTGGTCCAGCCATGAGGCCGCCGGTCTGTCAGGCGATCAACGATCTTTCGAAAGTGCTGCGAAAGGCGCGCCGTTGGCTTCGAAATGCTGATGCCAGCATCGCGACTGTTAAAGTATCGGTCGATCGGCTCGGACATTCCTGAGGGCGCGAAGACCCGGGTCTTGTCCCCTTTACCGAGGTTAAATCCTGTCGCTAGATAGAGGCCCAGGAAGTCCAGTTCATCGCCCATCAGTTCGAACGAGCTCTGGAAGTGAACCCTTTCGCTCAGGTAGTGCAACAAGAGCAGGGGATTGTCGAGAATGTCGATCACGCAGAGTAGGTCTGCGATGAGGATCGTCGGCGCAAGTTCGTGATCTTGCGGCACCCATCCGACCTTCTTGAAGTCATCGACGGCCGAACTGAGTACGGACATGTCATCCAGCGTCACGGAAATCCGAACGATCTGGTCGACGATACTCGGATCGATGCCCAGTTCCTTGACCGTGGAGGTTGCGGTCGCGTCACCCGCCTTCGCGTCGTTGATGAGCTTGGCCAGCCGCTCTGACTGAACGGAAGGATCCAGCACCATATCTCGGACATGCCTCTTCACGCGGTCCGGCGCGCCGCGGAGGCCTTCTGGAGTGACGCGGTTCGCCTTGGCTTCGGCGATTAACACCGTCCGATCGATGACGACCAGAGCGTCCGTTTCATATTGCTCGACGCCGATCTTCCACTTGGAGCCAGACGTAACGGTGGCGTGAGGAAACGCGGACCTCAAGGCGTGCTCGAGCCGCCCCTCAAGATAGGCGTTCCGTGCCCTTTCGAGCTTCTCCTTTGCACCGGCTTCGGTTGCCAGCCTCTCCATGATCCGATGTATGTGGCTAAAGAATGCCTGCGGCATCGGTATGAAGAAGGATTCCCCCATGTCGACGACGGGAGCATCCCAGATCGGATTCCCCAGAAAGAGGAACTCGTCCTTCGTTCCAACAAGGCTTCCTGGTTCACGGGCGATGGACCGTAGCATTTTCTCGATCTGATCGGCTGGGCGGCTTGTGATCGTTGCAACATCTTCGATTTCGAAGGTGGCGGTTTCCTTCATCCGCAGATCAAAGTGCGACATGACCATCGCTCGCGCCGCTTCCAGATTCACGCCTGGCCACCCTGCGATAATCTCGTCGGCAGTGCCGACAAGCCCGGGCACAAGTTGAAAATACAGTTCAAAGACCTTGCTCGGTTTTCTTCCCTGCAGGATCTTGCTCAGCGTATCCCAGCGCTCGGATTGACGTCGTTCGAATTCCGCTACAAGTGCGGCCATCAACTCGATGAGATCGGTGCAACTGAACCCATGGTGTTTCGCAACGTCCTGGTCAATTGACTGGTACAGGTCGAGAGAAATCTGCTTGACGTCGCCATAGTATCCCCAATTCCTCACGGCATGGGTATGCATCCTGATGCGTTCCTGCAGAGAAAGCACAACCATCTGCTGTTCATCGTTGATCTTGGCGCCCTCAAGGACTCGCTGGTGAATAAAGGCCTTCGCGATCAATGGTACGGTTTCAAAAACCGTCTCCATAATGTCGGGGCCAACGGGCTTGCGACCTAATTTGTCTACCGGGATAGTGAGCATGATTGCCTGAAGCAACTCGCCGTGGTGGGGCAGGATGTTTGCCAGGGCCTTCTTGTTGGTCACCCCTTTGTCATCGACCGTCGTCAGCAGGCCGTAGCCAGTGAAGATCGAGAGGATGTCGAATGGATCGCGGTCGTGAAGCATGTCCCGCAACTTCTTCAGAAGGGAAGGGAGGTCGGCCACAGCTTGAGCCGAAGCCTTGAGCATCGCCGCCTTATATTCCTCCCTGTCTTCTCCACCGATTGCAAACTCGGAGAAGCGGACGCCAGATCCGCGTTCCGGCTTGTTCTGGGACACTGCCTTTCCTGGTCGCCTCGTATGACGATGTGTCCCGCGTCTTTTCTTCAATTTTGTCTCCGAGCGATCATTTCAGGGCTTGCATATGACGAGTGAAAGCCACGGCGGCGATAGAAATGCTTGTGGTAATCGTTACTTCTGCCATCTCGAAAAGGCGGCGGGTAATCGGATCGGACGCGAAGCCCATAGCTGCTGCACGTTGCCAACAAAGCTGTCATCACTGCCGATGATGTTTCGGATCGCGTGGTGCAATGTTTGCCTGCAGAACTCGCTGTACGCGTCATTCACTTCGGGAATCATGAAATGGCCCTGGATCCAGTGTGCGACCGCGGCCTGTCCCTTGTCGTCGCAGCCAACGATGACGCCCACCAGAATCTTCGCATAGAGCTGCGGCCTGTTCCGAACGAGCTTCTCCAACAGGATTGAGATCGCGTTCAAGCGCAGCAGGTAAGGTATCGACTTGGTTTCGAGGACGGCGTCGATGAAGCGACTGACAACACCGATATGCGAGTGAACATCGGCAGTCGGCGTCCCAATGAACTCGGCCGCAGCCGCGAAGTCGGCGAGGGCGGTGTCATCGCCGTTCCCAAGGGTCTTCAATAGAATGTTGTGGTCGATCGAAACAAATCCATGGCGAAGCTTTGCGAGGGCTACGACGTTGGCGACATACTCGTCGTAGGAAATGATCCCAAGGATTGCCGCGCTGGTCAGGGCCGGCTGCAGCCATGTGCTCTTTATTGGCCAGATGCTGTTCGCGAGGACTCGATAGGTCATGTCCTCGCTGAGGAGGACGTACCCGTTCGCCGCCACGGCCGCGGGATCAAGCACGCCCGAGCCGAAATTCTCGACAGCCACTTCGAGCCACTCGATCCTCTCCTCGGAACCGTCCCCCGTTATTTCTGGAGCGGATACAGCGAGGATTTCACAAAAGGCTTCAATCTTCTGTTGCTGCTGTTCAATGAACTTACGACGCTTTGTCGCCGCTTCCCGCGTGGTCTCGTGCTTCAGGAACTGGCCGTCGTGATAGATGATCGAGAACGACTTCCCTGAGGGCTTATCGATCCCTTTGAGAAGAAGTAGATCGTCCCGCACCGACTGCGGTATGAACAACGATCCGAACAGCCCTTTCAGCGCGGGGAAGAGGCTCAGTGTCGCTGCCGTCCAAGCGGTGTACGTGTCCAGGACGGCACCAGACGCGCGATGGCGTCCGATGATCGTGAAAGCTTGCTCCCGCTCCGGGGCACTGCCGAAACATGTCCTGATCTCGTTCCCGAGAGACCGGACGTATTCCGCAAAGCTGACGGGATCGCGATGCAACCTTCCAGACACGAAAGCAAGTGGCAGCCCATCAACGTACTGCTGGGCAAACTGCTTGTTGGCTTCCGCCTGCTGCCGGATGAGGTCAAGCATAGGCTGGATGTCGTTGTCCCTCATCGTGTACGAATAGACACCGTTCTCGTCTGGGAACTGCGTCTCGAAGTTCTGTCCAATGTCTCTCGCGGCCTGAGACCAACGGTGGCGGATTTCCTTGATCGTCCATACGATCTCGCCACCTACGTCGCGCGGAAGCGAGAATGACTGGTCGATCTTCTTGCCCATCGCCTGTGCGGCGAAGGCGTGCGTCGGAGATAGTATCCCATCGGCGACGGACGAATCCTCCCCGACGATGAACGTGAAAGAGTGCCCAGCGTCATCCTCTGCGCGAACCCACACATCGAGGGCGACCGAACGCGGACGCGGAACGTGCTTGAACGAGCGCTCCTGCACCATCATCCCAAAGAATGCGAGAGCGATGTCCGGTCTGTCTCGGTTGGCGAGATACAGGCGATACAGCTCTTTCAGCGCTTCAGGCACCCGTCCGGCCTGGTGAAGGACTTGGGTCGCCGCCATCCGGTCCCCCGGCGACCCCTCGTACGACAAGACATCGGTGTCCTTGAGGAAGTCTTTGATCTTGTCCAGCCGATCGCTTCTTTGCAGCGTCAATGCCAGAAGCTTGAATGTGTCTAGTCGCTGCGCATCCTTGAGAAGTGACCGAGCTGCCTTCTCCGCTCTCTTCATATCGCCGGCATTGAAGAACATCACGGCTTCAAAGTGGCGGAAGAACTGGTCCTTGCGAAGTTCGGGCGACAGCTCTCGAAAGAAGCGTGCACCCCTACCGCTTTGCGGGACCTCGTATGCCAAGGAAATTGCCAGTTGACGAAGCTCCTCGGTGTCGAGGCTCTGGTCGATCGCCCCTAGATAGAGGTCGGCGGCATCCCTCCATCTATGGCGCCGGAAGGCATGTTTTGCGACGCTGACACGAGACGTCCAATGAGACGTGGGCGTAACCAAGCGTCGGCTGTTCTCCCAGGCCCTGTCGGCGACATCCCGCGCCCCGAAGGCCATGCAAATGTCTGCAGCCAGGATGCTGGCTCTCGGGTCGGTTGACGCGCCGGCGACCGGCGCTTCGAGATCGGTTGCAGCAGGAAATCCTCCGGCCGCCTTCCAGATCCGACACATGTCGATCGCAGTGCGGTAGGCCAGCCTTTCAGGCTCATCAACTGTGTCTGCTACGTTGTCGTCGAACTCAGCGATCTCGGCCCAGGCCGCCCGGCGGAGCGCAAGCTGAAGCGTCAGCATGGACGCAGCGGAGCCTTCCGGCAAAAGCGGAAGCAACTCGTCGGCAAGCTCGCTGTCTCCCTCGTACGCCACAATGGCGGCTCTGACGAGCACACCTTGATCGCGTTCGATGTGAGCGCGCTCGCGCACGATCAGAGCGATGGCTTCGGCATGCCGATCAAGCAATCGCAGCGCGACGAGGAGGTTCGCGAGAACTACGAACTCGTCAGGTCCGACTGCGGCTTCGCCACGCGTCGCTTCCTGCCAGATGTCGGCGTATGTATCGGCCGCTGCCTCGATATGACCCCGCAACGCAGATGGGATGGCACCTGTCGCCCAGCTATCCGCAGCCTTGCCCACCTGGTCCAGGTGGGAATCGGCGAAAAACTGCCTGGCGTATCGGCTTTCCGGGAAGAGGGCGTGGGCGTGAGCCGCCTTGTTTCTCCAGTTCTCGTCACCTCGAATACGGTGGAAGTGCACTTCTGCAACCAGGACTCCTTCCGACTGACGATGTCGTTCGGGAACCAGAGACAGCGGGTCGTCCTCGAAGCCCTTTTGTGCCGCGGCCTGCACTACATGCGGCCACAACCCCTCGTCGGCGATGTCAGCCGACAATTGCTCTCTTCCGATATCGAGGACCTTCTCGAAGTCACCGAGCAGGAGGTAGGCCAGCGCCCGGTTCGAGATTGCTTTCGGCTCTTCAGGCGCGCGTTCGTATGCCTCCAGAAGGAACTTGCAGCCTACTTCGATTTTTTCGAGTGCTATGTGGCACGCGCCGATGTTTGCCTTGATACGGAAGACGATGCGATCGGAACCCGTTGGCTCGACATCGGAAAGCATCTTTTCGAACAACGGCAGGGCGGTCACGGGGCGGCCGCCCTGCAGGATAGACCGATACCCGTCGATCTGCTGATCCAGGATCTTGTCAATCTCGTTCGCGCTGGAGGCATCGTCGACGCCATCAAGCATGACGACACCAGCCGACTTGCGGACCACTGCCATAATGGCGTTCAGTTGCACCTCGGTGCGCGCTTGCCCTTCGATGACGCTGTCGAGTTTTTCGGAATGCTGCTGGGAATAGAGACCGTAGTCCGGGTCAAAGGCCTTGATCAGGTCGGGGTAATCAATCAGTTCGTCGCAGATACGACCCCAGCCCCAGATGTCGAATGGGACGGAACGCCCGGTGGCCATCAGGAGCTCAAGACTAAGCTCTCGGGCGAGCTGCTCCACTTTTGCATCGTTATCGGCCGTCGTGAGGATGAAGAATTCCCTGATCGGGGGGACAAACCTCAAGGCTTGTTCCCATTCGTCGCGAACCTCTTTCTCTTCGAGTTCCTGTCCAAACCCCTTCTGCTTGCACTGGATCCCGACGATATGATCCACGTGGTTGTCGCGCCTCCCCCAGACGTCTACACCCTTTTGCGCCTGGCCGCGACGACCATTCTTGTTCATGGTCAGCGCGTTGATCATCACCTTGCCCAACTTCATGCATTGGGTTTCGAAGACGTCGTAAGTGTCGGGGCGTTTGAGTTCGGTACCAGCAGTGAGTGCCATGAATGCCTGTAAACGGAGTGAGGCGAACTTTTTCTACGCAAGCGTGCAGTGATTTGCTGAGTTTGCCAACTGTGTTCGTCGTTCGTTCGCGTCTTTCCCACAGCGGACTGGGTGCATGGCGGGGGTGCGAAAGAAAATGGTCGCTGGAACGGTGAGACAGAGGTCAACGCTGGAAGGTTCGGGCGTATTCCTCCCACCCTTTGGGATTGAGGGCCTTGTCCACGGCGAGCACAACGTCGGGCCGACCGGACTTGAAAAGCGATGTCGTCCCGGAGAAACCGTCATAGCCAAAACGAACATCCGCTCCGGCAGAAAGCAATTCGCACCACTCGCGAATGTCACCTACGCGGCTGATGAGCGCGTCACGGGTGAGGCTCTGGCCTGTTTGCTGACCGTGGAAAATCTTCTGCCTGTTTTGGTACGAAGCATCCACGGCCCTCTTCAAGAAGGCGTAGCGGTTGCCAATCAAATCATTGACTGTGACGCCGCTTAAGTGGCGTATCGCGCCAATGAAGGTCGTGTGAGACAGGTTTCCATGGCTATAGAGAGCCGCTCGCATTCGCGCCTGGTCGGCGGCTGTGACATCCGAAGCCTGGTAAATCAGGTTCGCGGAAATCTTCCTCAGTTGCTTCTCCAGCTTGATCCAGGCGAGACAGAAAGTATCAACACCTCTGCTGTCGCAGTCCGACACTAGCAGAAGATCAATAGACTTGAATTCACTCTCGAAACCTTGGCCCATTGTTCCCCTCTTGGTACATCACAATCCGCAACAATACTGCTTTATAGAATATTGCAACGAAGTTTACTGGATGGCGGCAAGCGCCCCATGACGCGGCTCCACAACCGTCAACCAGTCATTCTTGTACCTGAAGCCTACGACGACTGGCTTTCGCCGGATACCGGCACGCCGGACGCCAAGGCGCTGATCCAGCGCAAACTGGATGCCGATCTGCAGTTCCACCGTGTCTCGCGCGACATCAACTCGTCGAGGTTCGAAGGCGATCCCGGCATCAATTCGGCGTTCGAGGGTGCCTAGCGAGACGGCGACGGCCTCCGATATCGATGCGGCCATGATGCTCGATCGGTTTCTCGAAGGAGTTTCCGACCGAAGCGCTGCGAATTTGTCGAACGTGATCGATACCGTCGTTTCGTGGGTGTTTGCTTTCGCGCCGACGGCGTGGAGGTCAATAGCTGGCTCGTCGAGAGCGGTCTGGCAGTGGACTGGGCGCGCTATGGCCGAGGAGCCTTCGCTGACGCACAGGCAAGGATCGAGCACAGGCGCTGGGCATCTAGCGAGGGAAGTTCCAGTTGCCTTGCGAAGCGCGGGCGCAGCGCGCGAGGCAATCGCCTTCGTGTTGATCAGTCGCCAGCCTATTCCTAGGGGCAGCAGCCCGCCTGCGAGCAGGCGAACGTGTAAAGGCGATCCTCAGCATCGCAAATCCAGCCCAGGACCTCCAGCGCAATCCTGATGGCCCCAACGAGACCGGTCTGCTCAAGCAACTCCGCGACTATCCCATGTGCGGCTGCTTGAGGGTTGTCCAAAAACTGACCTATCTCATCCTTAAACCCAGTTAGATTGATCCCGGCTTGGGCTTCCTCAAGGTCAAGATAGGGAATACCGAGACTGGCGAGGATCACCGACAAGGTGACCTTGCAGGCGGCCTTGCACAACTTGCAGGGCATTTCCTCTTTTATGTTCGTGACAGTCTTCCGGAAGAACGCCATCGTTAGTCGGAATGCTGCTCCGGCCTGTGACTCTACCCGCAGCTTAAGACTTCTGAATTCGATTTTGGCGTTGAGTATGTAGAGCTCAACACGCCCCTTCAAGCGATCACCCACAAAGTTTCCCGGATTGTCCAGCGTTTTAATCACACCGCGCAACTTCTCCAGCAAAACGACGACATAGCCATCGTGCTCCGTCACCTCTAGCTGGCGTTCGTAGATGTACTCACCTTCGCCTTCGATCTCGATGATCTCGGCGAGGTCCTCACGCGTGATTGTCGAGCGAACTTGCATCCGGGGACCTCCATCCTCCTGCAGGGAGACCCCATCGTATGTCAGCGCGTTTCTGAAAAAAATTCGCCCGATAGTAGTATTGCTTGCGCGATTCGCTTCGATCTGTAGAGCCTGACATCCTGGCTTATTTCGCGACTTCACCGTGCGAAATGCGACTCGACAACTCTTCGTTATTCAAGCAATCTCTGATTGACGTCTGATCGCGAGGCAAGGGAGGATCACATGATCAATCTTACGCAATCGAATGGCGACGCGCTGGACCTCGATGGGACCACTGTGCTTCGCATCAGAAAGACAGTCGCTCATTGGGACAATGACCTGGGAAACACCTTGGTAAACGCGGCCCGAGCCTTGTTTGTGATGGAGGAGGCATCTGCTGTTGCAGCGCTGGCCAAGGCGGAGCTTCCGGGCTTGGATTCTCTTACCCAACCGGGCGGTTCTCCCGTTTGGTTCAATCCCGCGGAATCGAGCGGGCCTATTCCGGTAGCCTCGCCGGGGAAGGATGGGATCAATTCCGCTCTCGATATCGGAGGGAAGCGCCAGTACGTTCGCGAAACTCCGGAAGACGTCAGAACCAAAATTGAAGCCGGCGGCGGGGAGGTTCAACCCCTCCCAGGCGAAGCATTCTGGAACCAGGCTATCGAGGCAGTGAAGGACTTCTTCGATGGAGTTGAAGACTGGGATCCGGATCGCGGGGTCGAGACTCCGGAAGCTCCCCAAGGGTCATAAGCCCCGCGTGCGCGCATAGGACGCCGTCGATCTGCATCGATATATTCCAACAGGGGAGAGCTGCATGTTCAGAGCGATCGCCGTCATTGGACTGATGTGCTTGCCGAACGCGGCATTCGCCCAGTCGGGGGCCTTCCGAATTGGATCATGGAACATCACCAATCTGCACCATGAAACGGGAGTTCCGCTGCGCGGGGATGCCAAGGCTCGGGACGACATCGACTACGCCCGGCTGAAGGACTTCGCGGCATCCCTGAGCCTCGACATCGTCGCCCTGCAGGAGATCGGATCACCGAAGGCTCTCTCGCGGGTGTTTCCGAGCGATCAATATCATCTCATTTTGTCTAAGGACTACGTCGACGGGGCCGAGAACCAGCCAGCGGATCAGCGCGATATATACACTGCATTCGCGCTCCGGAAATCGGTCTTTCCGAGCGTGCCGGACATTCGAACGCTCGAGGCCTTGCACATCGTCCATCTCGAGGTCGATAGGGATGGCAAGGCCAGCGACAGACCTGTCAGGTCTGGGCTAATCCTGCCGCTGACAATAGGCGGCAAGCAGATCGAAGTTCTAAACGTCCATCTCAAGTCGAGTTGCAATGCCAGTTCACTGAGCCCGATTTTCGACGAGCGCCAGGACGGCTCGGTCAATCCCAGCCGCTACGACTGCAGGACGCTGCTCGCACAGACCGCAATTCTGGAGAACTGGCTGGAACAGAGGCAGGAGCTAGGCATCCAAACTATCGTCCTTGGCGACTTCAATCGGCAGCTCAACAGGGAGGGTGCGACGGATCACATGTGGCAGATGCTGAACGACGGCACCCCGGAGGGGCTCGGCTTCGTGAAGGCTCCAACGGAACCAAACACCGTTTGCTGGCCGTCGCCGCACGCGGCGTTCTTCCCGAACAGCATCGACTTCATAACCTACGACCAGTCGCTGCTTCCGAGGTTGGATCCCACAACAATCAAGAAGGTTGGCATACCCTTCGCAGACGACGCACGCTACGCCGGTGACGACAACCAAAAGCTCAGTGACCATTGCCCAACGGTGGGCGTGCTGAACGCGAACTAGCTTTGAAGCGTGTCAGCCGGGCTGCGCCCATCGCAGATCGCGAGTGGGTATTGGAAAACGTTGCAAAACCTGCCGCCCGGGAGGCGGGGTCGCCAGTGGGGCTTTGCGCAGATGGCCGAAGAGGCGAAGATTGATGGTGTCAAGGTCGCGTGGCTACTGTTGGTGCTGGTCGCACCGCCAGCGATCATCTGGCTGGCCGCCTGGATCTTCAACAATATCATCGAGGTAGGAAAGGTCGATTTCGGCTTTCTTTCGCACACGATACAGTACCGTTTCTTGGATCCGGACATCCATCACCCCTTTCACATGCCATTCGTTCCGTCGTCGGTCGTACTTTCGCTCTACGCGTTCGGTTTCTTAGCCTGTCTCACATCGGTTCTGAGTATCGCAACCGCCATCTATGGTGCGGTTGCCTTTCAGGCAAATCTCCGCTGTTGGATCGCGACTGCCGTGGCATGCGGTTTCATGGTCGCGATGGCCATTGGGCTTAGACATGTCTACGCCAACGACGACTACCTGCCCGCGGCCATCGCGCAGTACCTCATCAAAAATACGTTGTACTTCCTTCCGATGTGCGGATGCGACCAAGGCATTGGCAACACGGGCAACAGCCTGGCGGATGTCGTTGGAGTTGTAATGGGCATAGTCGCCGTTGGAGGCACTGCCTACTGGATGGCAGCATTGGCGATCGTTTGGAGCGAATCTGACGAAGAAACTCGACGAAGGTCATTTCAGAACCTGACGACGTTGGCCGCCGCGACATTCCTGATGAGCGTTGTGACAGCTCATTTGCTGTTCCAGCCAGGAGCGGACATGATTTTAGCCGCCTATTTGCCCGACGGAGCAGACGGCAAGCTGCCAGCGACAGGGATTCGCGCCCTCGAAAACTACTCCAACCTGCGTAATGCCATGACCTGGTACTGGGGGACTGTCTTCTCGCTAGCCATGTGCTCTGCCTATTTTCCGACGGAACTCTCGATCCCGAATTCAAGGATCCAAATGTCAGGATTCGACAGCATCTGGAAACTGATGGGGAGCGTTGTCACGGTGATCTCCCCGCTGATCGCAAGTGGAGCGCTTCAGCTAGTTCAGTCGCTTCTGGATATGACGTCCTCGCACTGATGGCGAGCTGTCCAATCCGACAAGCCCGGTTGCCATCGACATCCATTAGATCAGAACTCGCAGACACACCCCGGTGCCAACGAGGGGCTAGCGGACGTGCTTGTAGACGGTGGTTCGCGACAGTTTCAGGATTCGCGCCGTCTTCGCGACGTTCTCCCCGGTCATATGGAACGTCGACCGTATTTCGCTGCATTTGCTTCGATCCAGGGGGGCGCGAGTGACACTTGTCGCAAATGTCGTCGGTGTGCCTCACACCCACTCCGATGTCGTCGAAGGAATCTTCGTCGAGGTAGTCCATGCGCCGGCGCACGAGGGCACGTTGAAGTGCGGTCTTCAGTTCACGTATGTTGCCTGGCCAGGAATGCGTGGCGAGACGGGCGATCGCCGCATCCGTAATAGGCGTGTCTGGAGCGAGTCCTTGCATTAGGTGCCGGAGAACGCCGGCGAAGTCGCTGCGGTCCTTGAGCGCCGGAAGACTCACCGTGAAGGCGTTGAGGCGATAGTAGAGATCGGCGCGAAACTCTCGGGCCGCCACCATCTCCTGCAGATTTCGGTTTGTGGCAGACACGATCTGGACATCGACCTTTCCGGTCTTCTGTCCCCCTACGGACCGAACCTCCATGCTGTCCAGGAACCGCAGAAGCGACGTCTGCGCAGACAATGGGATGTCGGCAACCTCATCAAAGAACAGCGTTCCCTTGTCGGCAGCGCGGGCCAGGCCTGGCGAGCCCTCGGTCCGTGCGTTTGTGAACGCTCCGCGTTCATGGCCGAAGATCTCGGCGATAAACAAGTTTTCCGGTAAAGCCCCGCAGTTCACGGCAACAAACTCGCCCTTGCGGCCGCTCAATGTGTGCACATGGCGAGCCATCAAATCCTTTCCGGCACCCGTTTCACCCGTAATATGGACCGGCATGCGCAGCTTTGCGGCGTCGGCAATGTCGGCAATCGACCGACTGACCTTCGGGTCGTCGCACACGAAGTCAGGTGCGCCCGCACGCGGCAGAAGGGCAGGTGACCTAAGCACGGGCTTGGAAGCTATGACCGCTTTGCGCAGGCCGATCTGGCGACAGACCATGAAGACGCCGCTTCCGGCTTTGTCACGGATGCGAATGGCGCCACCGCCGAGGAGCTCGTCCATCGCGGCTCCGAATCCGGCCTCGAACAAGTCGTCGAAGTGATTGCCAATCATTGCGGGCAACCCGGTCAGCAGCGCGCGCCCCGGTCGATTCAGCGAGATCACGCGTCCGTCCCGGCTGACAGACAGCAGTCCGGCGGACAATGTATCGAGGTATTCCACGCGCGGGTGGAAGGCGAAAATGAAGCTCTCCGAACATTCCTGGTAGATCAATCCATTTTCGATCTGGGCGGCCGCCATCCGCACAAGCGCGTGGGTGTGCTCCTGACGTGCTTCGTGGGCGCACGAAGCGTCCAGCAGGCCGAGAATCTAGCCGCGGGAATTGAGAATAGGCGTTGCCATGCAGCTCAAGTGGCCGTGGCAGGTGAACGGCCATTCTTGGCCATGAAGGCGCGGGGGTGGTGAGAGAGCTCGGCGATGGCGTCACGAGCCTTCGAGTGGGCGATCACGTAATTCCCCTGGACACGCCCGAATGCAGGGTGTGCAAAACATGCCTTTCCCGCCGATCCAACCTTTGCACTTCGATCAGGACAACCCAGGGGCAGGGATTCATGCCGGACGGGACCAGCCGCTTCAGTTGCAGCGGAGGCGATCTCTTCCACTACATGGGATGCTCTACGTTCTCCAACTTCACCGTCCTGCCCGAAATTGCCCTGGCCAAGGTCCGCGAGGACGCCCCTTTCGACAAGATCTGCTACATCGGCTGCGGCGTCACCCCGGGAATAGGCGCCGTCGTCTACACAGCCAAGGTCTGGCCGGGCGCCAACGTCGCGGTCTTCGGTCTCGGGGGAATCGGCCTGAACGTCATCCAGGCCGCAAGAATGGTCGGCGCGGACAAGATCGTCGGGATCGATTTGAATCCCGACAAAGTGGAAATGGCGCGCAGGTTCGGCATGACGGACTTCGTCAATCCAGGCGAGATCGGCAGCGAGCGCGCGGCTAACTCCGGAGCTCCTTGTTCGCCGCCATGCGACCGAGGCGGTCTTTCCGCGAGATTTTCCGGAGGGTGGAACAGGCATCCCGCAAGTATTCAAGAGACTCCTCTAGCGACGCGAGTCCTTGTTTGGACGGTCGTTGTGGCAAGGCGGCCTTCTCCAGCATCGCGAAGGCGATTCAAGATGAATTCAGCGTCAACTTGACCGAAACCCGAGTGATCGACGAGATGACCATTGCCGACGTCCCGGTGGCTGTCCGGGACTTCCAGTCCTTCGAGAAGTTCTTCCGCGACTGAGAGCCCACTTACATGCCGCAAAAGCCACCAATGAAATCATAGACAATGTAGTGCCTTAATCACGTGGCTGGCGACCGCTGGCGTCTGGCCCCCCTAGTCGATGTTGGCGACGAGATACGTCGGGCCGTGACCGCTCTTGCTAACCATCGCGCTCGATCTGCTCATCGCGTCCGCCTGCCTTACGGCAGAGTCACGGAAGTCGAACCGGGCCGACGACGACGCACCGTTTCCAGCCGTCTTCCATGCGCCGAAACCCTGATCAAACACGATCGTTGCAGACTTGCCGCCGTCGAACCGGAGGTGCATGTAACGGCCGTGGGCGACGCGTTTGAACGTGACGCGGACGTCAACGTCCTTCTTCTTAGCGTACTCCTTCAAGACCGCTTCGGCGATCGTACCGTCCCGCCAGTCGTTCGATATCGAGTTCTGCATTCCCGGCTTGTTTCCCGGCTGATCTCCAGTCAGCAGCTCGACAACACGACGAGGGGTCGCCCCTTTGGTCAGAGCCGAAACCGTGTCGACGAACATCTTCGCCACCAACGGCGACTTCACGTAGGGGTCGCTGTAAACGATGGACTCGATCGTGGTCGTCTTCGGGATTCCCAGGTCCTCAAGAAGACCTCGAATCCTTGAAGCCATGCTGCCGCCGAAGATCGTCAGCGCCCGATCAAGCTCGTTCTCGATCTGGTCGTATTTCGACGCCGCCGATGGGAGCAGGGACTTCTTGTCTATCGACGTGGGCGAGGGCGCCCAGTCTACTGTCGCCTTTACGACCGGCCTCGTCGCCGGCTCGCCCCAGCTCGCTCCTGGAAGCCAGGACGACAGATCTCTCGACGCCCACGCTGTAGTTCTCGATCCCGAGGTCACGGCAATGCCAGCGACCGCGCCATTGGCCGCCGTCGTCGTGGTTCCAGAAAGGATCGGGAACGCGCCGCCGGTCCTATTGAACCGCTGTCCGAGGTCGTAGAGCGCCAGCTTTCTTGCGCCGTCATAGGCACGCAGAGCGACGTCCGGGACGACGAAACGAACGTCGTGTCCCTGCGAGTGCCACTTTGCGAACTGAGTCAGTGCCGCCCATTCGGATAACAGTCCGGCGTCCGTCGTTTCGGGAAGGAAGACATGCACGACGGGCTTCGCCGAGTCGATGAGAAGCCGGTTGACTTCATCCAGGGCGGACGTGGAGAGAACGGCGTCCTCTGCAAAACGCTCGTCGTCCGGAAGGGCGTCGTTCAACGAGAGATGCGCGTCAAGGAATTTCAGAGCAGCGCTTCGATCGAGCTTTCCTTCCTCGAACGGAGCGTCGGACACCAGGACGCATGCCGCGCATCCTGTCATGCATCCAGGATTGGAGCAGTTTAGGACCGCCCGAGCCTCTCGCAGCACCGTCGGCAGCCGCGCGGGTATCGCGGATGAGAACCCAGCGCCGCCTGCCGCGCGGTCGAATAAAAGCATCGACCGGACGCGCTGGGCGAGGGTACCTTCCCAGTTCTGCGTCGCGAAACCCATCTCGTCGGCTTCGATGCCGAGGTCGCGAGCGATCCCTTCGCGTAAGGCTATGACGAGCGCGGTCGCCGCGGCCCTACTCAAGGGAGCGGAAGGTTGCAGTTCGAAAACGTCCGTCGTGATTTCGTAGCCAAGCTCCAGATTTCGCTTGATCGCCCAAGAACTGTCGTTGCCTTCGCAGAACATCCGGCTCTCTCCCTTCTTCCACCTCAGCGGAAGATGGAGCTGGAGCGGCGACCGCAGATCAGGATTGGGATCGCCGTTCTCAAGGTTTTCGTGATCGGGTGCCGCGCGTCCGCAATGTAGGCAAAGGGCATAGCCGTTCTTCGACTGTCCCCGATTGCTGTAGTAGACTGATCCTTCCCTTGTGCTTCTGAACCGACCGAGATCTGGAATGGGCAGCGACGTCCATGCGCTCGCGCGGACGGAAACGCTCGGCTCCTCGGGCGGCACGTAAGAGATGATGTCCGTCTCCGCGTGGGCCTTATCTCGCGCGTCGACCGAAAACCCGGCCGGCCGGAGATACTGGTCGTTCTTGACCGCTCCGGCGCAGACCGGGCATTCAGGGACGAACTCCCGGCCCGTGTCGCTCGTGCCGCAGGTCTGGCAGACCCAGTGGAACTTTAGGCTCTGGACTTCCCGCACGTTCTCTTCGCTTGCGGGTCGCTTCCAGTTGAGGAGCACGCCGGCCGACTTATGCACCAGACCGTCGAGTACAATCTCGGAGCCGGGAGCATAGTCGCGGATGGCGAGGTCGAGAGAACGTTGCGGCCCAACAAGCCGCGTTGTCCGCCGTCCATCCTGCGGCTCGCTGGTCTTCGCCTTGTGCGGGACAAATGTGACGACGCCGGTTGGAAAGCCGTGACCGGGAAGAAAGCCGCGGTCGGCGAGTGCGCTCAGAAGGAACTCCTGGCACAGCCGCTTCAGCTCCAACGCCATCCTCCCCTTCGCCGCCTCCTTGATTCCTTCGTCCTTGGCCAGAGCCTGCAGTCCCGTCCATTCGTTCACGAAGCCCGTCTCGAGGACGGTTGCGATCTCGAGGCAGCTTTCGACGAGATCGGACTGGCTTTCGAGAACCGAGTGCCTAACGAGGCTTGAAAGATCCTTCTCCACCGCGCCTTCCGTCGACGGCAGCGCGAGCCACTCGCAAAAAGCCGCGATCGGTCGCTGGTCGACAAGGGGTCGGTTTTCACCGACCACCGCCGGCGTGCCCATGAACGCCCCGATCTCCATCTTGATCGCGTTGCCACCGCGCTCGAGCATGAAGCGCCTCAGCAGGAATGCGTTCACGTGTCGCTGTACGATTGGCCGGCTGCTCAGGGCCACCTTCGGCGCGGCCAGACTGCGGGCAAGATATCGTGCCGGCGAATTGAACGCCTCGCGGTCGAGCGGCCTGTCCCGGCAGAACGTGAAGGCGAGCGAGAATGGCTGTCTACGGCGGCCCGCGCGTCCCACCCGCTGCTTGTAGTTGGCTACCGACGGCGGAACGTTCGTCATCAGGACTGTCGATACCGATCCGATGTCGACGCCCATCTCCATCGTCGTCGAGCAATTCAGTATGTTGATCGCCCCGGCCTTAAACTGTCCTTCGTAGTGATGAAGAACAGAAGCGTCCTGCTGCGCCGAATGCTCTGCCGAACGAGAATATTCGGCGAACAGAGCGACACGGTCCGAAATGTTGTTCCAGGCACCGTCGGCGCGCAGCTCCTTCACCTTGTCGGAACTCTCGAGCCAGTCGCGGATCGCCTGCCGGCCTTCCTCGAAATCGACGTCGCCTAGAAGGATCGATGGCAGGGTAGGCAGCTTCCTCGGCTCCGCCAGGCGTCGGGCCAAGTGCCTCGAAGCCCTCACAAGCGGGCTCGCACCGAAAGGAGCGATGTCGACGATCCTGCGCGTCAGTGTGCAGAAGAACCCGTCCAACAGAGGGGCGATGTGGGCCTTGCGCAAATCCAAGGCTGGGTGGTCTGGATTATTGTTTAGAACCGCCTGCAGTTGGTTCCAAGCCCTATCGAAGATCTCTTCGAAATCGGCGCGGTGATCTGGCCTTGACGGATCCAATCCCAAGCCGTTCATCAAGAGCATCTGAGGCGTGGAAGGATTGGATGGGTTCTTCGGAACCATCGGCCATGCCAGGTATCGGCGGTCGCCATCCGTGGTTCGTCCGGGAGCGCGTAAGGATCGAATCCTCGCTCTCGGAGTGATCCAATGCATGACGCCCTCGTCGATCGCGACGGCAGCATTGGCGCGTAGGAAGAACGTCGTGATCGCATAAAGGAACGCCTGCCAGTCTTCGACGCCCTTTCCGTAGCGGGCAAACGCGGGCGGTACGACAGTCTGGCTGTCGATGGCTGCGAACCGAAGTCTGGCGAGCCCCAGGCTTTCCAGGGAGAGCGCGGTACGAGGACGTCTCGCGAACTCGCGGAGCAGAAGGAATTCGGCGAGCTTCCTGCTGTCGTGGAACAGCTCCGGATCGCGCGGCTGCCAGACTTCCTTGACCCACTCAGCGACTTCTTTACGCTGCGAAAGTCGGGTGACCATGTCGTCCCATGCAATACCGCCGAGAGACGGCTTGTTCGTATCGGCGAGCGCCTGTCTCTCCTTATCGAGGAGACCTTGCAAGACTGCGTTCGGAGAAAGAGCCAATGCTGCTTCCAGACCGGCGATCGTGTTCTCGATATCAGTAGTGTCAACCGTGCTTCCGGATCCTAATGAGTGCTGAACAGTGTGAAAGACGAACGAGCGAACGAAATTTCGTTCGGCTTCCGCCTGGATCTTCGCCGACATGCGCGCAGTACCCTGTCGGCTGTCGGTGAAGGACAGGACACGTCTGCCTTGAGACGGCGCTGTTTCTCTGGTCGTCTCGGGATCCACGCCTTCGAGCAGGATTGGCGCCGCATTCGTTATCATGAATGGCGCGCCGAAACGGATCGGACGCAGCAGCCTGTCGACGTCTTTGGCAGCGTTCGTCTGGCAGCAGGGACAGGAATCCAGCTTCAACGCAGAGTACATCGAGACCGAATCCGCGGACTCGACGGCCTCTATGGTCCAATCGATCCGGGAGAGGTGCAAAGCCCGAAACTCGGGACCAGAGGCCGGGCCGATTAGAATCTCGGTAGCTACGATCTCCGCCAGGCTCTCGCCCTCTTCCGCCAAATCGGCGTCGACATCATCGCCCATGCCGTCGTCATCTCTGGTGGCCTCGAGCTCGAACTCGTCCTTGTCGAGGTCGCGGCGTGTGGAACGGATACGGTCGTTCGAAAGCTCTTCCGCTTCCAGAAGGACTTCGCCGCACTCCGAGCAGCTCACGATCTCAAGGACGGGAGCGCTACATGCGGGGCAGGAGTCGCAGCGATCGAGATATACTGCACCGAACGACCAATCGGCGGGAGACGCCGGGCAGCCGCTGTTAACGCAGGCCCAGAGGCCGGGTATCGCTCTTTCGAAGCTGTGCACCCTCACAGGCGCCAGTCGCTCCTCGTCGCCCTTCGACTCTGGATGCGGCCTCACCGCACTCGATAGTAACGTAAGATATCGTTCCGCATCGAGCCCCAGCGTCTGCGCGGAACGTTCGAATTCAGCGAGTGTCAGCGGTTCCTTGAACAGTCTTTCCGAAATGAAGCTCCATACGCGATCATCGCCCGCAAGAGCTTCGTACCGCTCATCAGGACGGGCGTCGAAAAGGGGCTCGACGTCCGTGATCCTGGCGCGTTTTGCAGGACGGCCAGGAAGCTGGCGGTGACCTTCGACAACATTGACGTTCGCATGTTCGATCCCTGCCACGTCGGCGAGGAACCGCTTGAGCTGGGATTGGATGTCGTCACCGCTGCCGATCGTTGCAGAGGTCGCCACGAAATGAACTTCTTCAGGCTTGCAATCGAAAGCAAGGAGGACGCGGCGCAGCAACAGTGCGATCTCGGCCGCTGCGGCGCCAACCAGCGAGTGAGCTTCGTCGAGAACGATCCACTTCAGCTTTCCTTTGGACCTCTCGATGATGGGCTGGTCGTCCGTACGGGCGAGCATGTATTCGAGCATTGTGATGTTCGTGACCAGAATCGGTGGAGGGCTTGCACGTAGCTGCTCGCGATCCCGAAGCTTCTCGGGCGTCTCGCGACGCACCGAGTTCTTTTCCGATTGAGGGAGGTTGCCGTTGTAGAGGCAGTACCTGATTCTTCCGGCAAACGGCGTCGTCCACGCGGAAAGACGCTCCTGCTGGCTCTCGATCAGCGCGTTCAACGGATACAGCATGATCGCTTGGACGCCTTCGAGAGGCGTCGTCGTCGTATCGAGCTGCTGGACAAGGTCACTCAGAATCGGAAAGAGAAAGCACTCGGTCTTGCCCGAACCCGTACCGGACGTGACCAGCACGGACTGGGGCGAGGCGCTGCTCGCGAGGTGTTCCCAGGCTTTCAACTGGTGGGCAAACGGGCGGCGGCTCTTGGGAAACCGGTAGTCGTTGGGTTCGGGAATTTCATCCAGCATCGAAACGAAACGGGGATGAAGCACGGACGCTTCGACGTCGGCCATCGTTTCTTTGGCCGTGACATAAGGATGAGACCCCTCGATGACCGGCTGCTGTAGAAGGGCGCCCGTGTCTGACGAGTCGGAGCCGAACATGCGCCTCATATGATCGGCGAGCGCTACGTCTCTAATCCCGGACTGCGCGATGATTGCTTCGGCTGATCTGCGACGAATAGCGGAAAGCGTATGAAAGGGCTTCAAGAAAGGGCCTCGTAAAAACGTAAAAGGTGCGGGTAGGCAAAGGAGATGTACCGGCCATGCTCGCGAAGCGTCCGGCGCACTACGATATCGGAAAGACTGCTTGAAGCAATCTTGCCGGTCGCAGCGGCTGCAAGGAACGCGGGGACCGCGATTCCCTCGAACTCGGCCACGCTGTGGTTGTCGAACTCGACCGGAAGGCGGATCGAGGACTGCGACAGAAGTTCCAGCACCGGATTGCGTCCGACCTTCCGATCCGCCGCCTCGTCATCGTAGAGGTGCTGGTCGCGGACGTACTCCATCAGCACGATGTCCAATGCGGGCTGCAACTGCGCGCGAGTGGCGTCCAACACCGCGGTCAGTGCAGGTTCGATCGAGAGGAGAGCAATGCGCAAGCTCTGAAAGTGGCCGGCAAGTAGCTCGACAAGCTTTTCCGGCGGTAGGGATACGAACGACAGCGCCCGCTCGAACTCATCTCTCTCGGAAACGAGCGTGTCCCGCCAGGCCTTCGAAGGGAGTGCGAGCCAGAGGAAGGGCAACTGATCCTGCAGGCCCCATATCGCTTGTCTCTGCGCATCGTCTTTAGCCTTGAACAGCAGACGTAGCAACGATTGCGGCCGGCGGGCCATGACTTTGAGAACGTCGAAGGCTGCGGCAGGAAGACCATTCAGGTTGCTGGCGAGGTCGAGTAGATATTTTACGTCTTCAGCCGCCAGCGTCCCAGCCTCGAACTCGGCGAGTGCTTCGGTAAAGGCTGTAGTCCTCGACTTAGTGTCGGGCGAGAACAGGGCCGTTCGGAGGACAGAGCCGTTCGCCTCGCTCGCGGGAAGGATCACTAGAAGCGGTCTCGACACGACGTCCGGGCCATCCCGGACGTAGATAAGGCACGGACCCTCGCAGAAATGAGGAAGCGCGAACGTTCCATCTCCATGGGAGTTCAGCGCGTGCTCTTCGGTCGGCCGCAGGATCATACGCACGACAGGGTCCGACGGCAGCGTCCGGTCAAGGACGACGAGTCCGTCGCGGTAGCGAAGAGAGGGGTATCGATATCGCTTCAATCTGATCGACGTTCTAGCGTCTCCGATAAAGTCCATGTCGAGGACGGCGTCCTGATCGCTGATACGCGCCATCAGTTCTTCGACGACCGGCTTCAAGACGGATAGCGGTATTTCTCCAGTGAAGCTGAATTGAAGGGAACTCGATCGTTCATTCCGAGGAGTGAGCGTGAGCGTGGCCTTCGAAGAAGACTCTGCAATTGCTCCTCTAAGGACGGTCACATCGATCTCCTGGCCAGGCTGGACGATCTCGCCGTCGCTGGAAATGACAGAGGCCAACCGGCTCTTTATCGGCACGGACACCTTAAACGGCTGGCCTTCCGGAGCACGAAGAACTGCCTCGACCCGATACCGGGGACGCCCGGCGAACGAGAGGCGGTATTCCCCATCGCGCACGTTTCGAGCCGCGATGTCGCCAGATCCCAGTCCGATGCTCCATCCGTCAAAGTTCTCTTGGATGATCTGTGCTTCGGTAGCACTGGTCATCCTGCCATGCAGCCGCGCGCCGACTGGCACGATCGCGATACGCCTTCGCTCAAGCTGTATGTCAGCGATCGGATCGCGCCAGGAAATGTCGAAGACGCCGAGGCGCGATAATCGACGCTCCTTGACTGGCGTCCATGATCCGCCTGGCTGACGGATCAGGACTTCATTTGGACGGATCTGGCGCACGCCGGTCTGCGAACTGATCTCGATCGTGACCAACCCTTCGAATATCTCGATCTCGTCAGCAGGCTGAAGCAGGGAGGTGTCTGCAGCCGATAGCGCGAGACTTTCTTGCCGTTCGTCCTTGCCGGCCTCTATCCTGTACCGCTCGCCGATCGATGCATCAGGCTTTTGGAAGTAGGTGGTGCCAGTGACGACGTGGACGACGGTCTTGCCTGCTGCCGGCCAGGTCTCTGCAACAGCAGTTCCTTCCTCCGTGGTTGCGATCCAGTCCGCTGGTGCGAGCACGTAGACTGTCGGCGCGGGCAGGCTCGCGGACCCCGTCTTGGCGAGGCGAAGTCTCCTCGGCGCGGTCTGGTCGCCCGAACCGTCTGCGACGAATGCCATGATTTTCGCTACGACAGGCGAACCACCGGGCCATGCGAAGGACTGAACTTCCGATCCGCACGAAAGATTGACGACGACGCCTTGGTTGAACTCAAATCCTACGAGCACTCTGTCAAGCGGCGTCGTCGGGCGCACGCGCCATGTCTTCTCAAATTCGGTGGGCGGCTCGAAGAGCGCCACCTGGCTTGGAAGGAAGTCAGCCAGCTTGCCAGACGGACCCGCCTTCCATCGTCCTTTTGAGGAAACGCAGGGGAGCTTGCCGGCGGGAATGTCGCCGCGCGCCTTCAGCAGCAGCGCAGGGCGCCATACGTCCCCGTCGAGAACAAGATAGCGTTCGGCACCGACCCCGCTCCCTGCCGTTCCAGCTTCCGCCTTCTCGACCAGCAGACCGCCCAAAAGCCGACGCGCGATCTGTTCGTCATTCGTGGGGATGAATATGGGTAGCGTGGACTTCCATTCGGGGCTCTGCGCGTCGAGGAAGGCTACAGGATCGACTCCTGCGGGCGCGGTCTCCACCGTTCGACGCCAGTCGACCAACGTCAGTACGAGCTCCGTGCAGAGGTCGACGAATCCTTCCTGCCTGTAGGACTTGCGGACCATCCAGGACATGTCATGGGCGAATCCTTTGACGTGATCCGCGTTGGCGTCCATTAGCGAGAAACGCATGATGTTTCGAAGATAGTCCGAGAGCCAGCTTGACCCGCCGTCTGCGATTACATGTGCCGAAATTCCACCTTCCACAGCAAGCGAAAGCAGGAATTCTCGACCGCCGTCGAATCTTAGGAGAGGGCGCTTCCAGTACTTCAGGCCTTGTTCCGAGAGGTGTCGTCGGACGTCGTGAGGGACGTTGGTCAAGACATCCAGGTTAAGGGCGTCCCATTTCAGGAACAAGGTCGTGGACTCACGACGGAACCACTCGGCACAGAAGACGACGAACAGTGCCGCTGCAGATCCATCCTCGCGTAAGATTCTCGCCTTCGAAGTGCGCAGCAGCTCCTGCGCTTCGAGGTATTCGGTGTCAGTCATCCTGTAGCGGTGAAGCTGCCGGCCGTCGGGTGCTTTGAGCGCTCTCTTAAATAGATAGGTGGAGAGCCAGCGGACCACAGGATCGCTCGGTTTCGAAACTGGCATAGTCTTGCGAAGCTTCCTCAGCTCAGCAACGACCTGCCAGTGGAGTTCGAGAGCGGCGTCGGTCTCACGGGCCTTCAATACTTCGCTGATTTCCGCTAGGCGGCTCAGGTTACCCCGACTTCTCTCAAACTCGGCACGTAACGCTTGATCTGTATATTGCCACAGGCGCATCGTTCCCCCATCCGCCACCGAATCCTACCGAGCAATTGTTATTACAAGTTGAATCCTTGAGGCGATTCCTCGCCCTACACGCTATGCTTCATCAATGATGACAGCAACTCCTGCCGGCAGAAAATGAATGGGAGCAGGGGTTTTCGATCGGGGCTGGAAACGAGGGCGTGATTGGAATCACGCCTGAGCGAGATTGAACTGTCGCAGCCGTACTCCGCCGTTTGATGCTTGGGCGGTGCTCCGTTTCCCTTGAGCATCCACGCCGACCTGAAGGTGGGCAGGAGCAGTCTGATGTTTCATGCTCCGTGCACGCTATCGAGGGTGGATCGAGATCCACCCAGGGTCCTGTTGTGGTCGTAAATTCGCATGGGGAGATGGGCTTTCGGCATCCACATCCGACCCAGCTAGATCTCAGCCGAAACAGGAATGGCCGGAAACACGTGGATGTAGTCGGCATCTGGATGGTGGCTGGTGATGATCTCAAAAACCTTTCGGACCTACCGCAGTGACACGATCATCGTCGACGGGAGCGCTCACGCCCAACTTGAGGAGGTGCGCGATAACTACTTCGCGATCAGGGCTGATCAGAATGGCAGCAACGAGACGTGAGGAACATCGCACGTCCCCGATGTTGAATCGGGAGGGGCTTGCGTAAGGTTGGAGGAATACGTTCGCGCCGGTCTTCGCAATCGGTCAATTGGTCACAACAACCTTTGCGGTTGTATCATGTCCCGAATCATCGACGTGACCTGAGATGCCAACCCTTCCCACAGTGGAAATGAAGCTCATAGACAGCATCTTCGGGATGTATGGCGGTTACGTGCTCGATTTCAGCAACAGCAGATTCGACACCTCCTTCAGCCAGGACATCGGCGTAGATATCAACGACGAAATTTATGCCACGCATGGCGGTTCGAAAGGGAAGAGGTTCAGGCGCTTCTTGGAGGTCGCTCAGACAGCCGACCCGACTCGCGGGCGCGCCTGAGTGCGGTGATCGAGAGGCTTGGAGGCCGCCCGCTCAAGACGTTCGATGCGGGCGTGACTGCTTCCGTGAAGCCAACCTCAACGACTTGATCTCGATGGACCACGCAGCGCAGGCGCGGGGCTATGCGTTTGAACGATTTCTGAAGGACTGGTTCGATGCGTGGGGTTTGGAAGCTAGGGGTTCCTTCAGACTAAGGGGAGAGCAGATCGATGGCAGCTTTACCATCGATCCTCGACATACCTGGTTGAGGCCAAGTGGCGGAATGCGCAGAGCGATGCTTCGGTACTGAGGTCCTTTCAGGATAAGGTCGGCGATCGCTTGGAGGGTACAAGAGGCGTTTTCATTTCATACTCTGGTTTTACCCCGGATGGCCTGGCGGCGTTCACCGCAAGGCGGGTGATCATGATGGACGGTCTCGATATCCATGATGTCCTAAGCCGTCGCCTGTCGCTCGATGAGGTCATCGCTGCGAAGGTACGCAGGGCGAGTGAGGAGCGGAAACCGTTCATACGGGTCCGCGAGTTCTTCCCATGAGAGACCGGGGAGGCGAAGGGCGAGGGACGAGAGTTAGGAACCAGAAGGCGGTCACGCTGACTACGACCGAGGCAGTTGCACGGATCGACAAGATGGTGCCGATCCTTTACCGCAACGTAGTCAACGCCATCCGCATCGAGGCGACACTTGAGGTTGGCAATGACATACTCGGCACAATGGACGAGATAAGAGCGCGATCATTGCTCCGCGAGGGTAGAGGAAATGACTGAAAGACACTTCCGGCGTTACACGAATTTGGCTGCCACGCTGCACATCCTCCGCAACCGATGTCTCACGTTGTTGAGTCCAGAAACGTGGGACGACCAGAACGATGCCTTCTTTATGTCCGAGTACAAGAGACTGAAGGACCTGAAGAGTCTTCTGGCGCTCTGCCTCGCAGTCAGAGAGGAAACGTATCATCACTGGCGTGTCTTTTCCCACGGGGCCGATGGTGTTTGTATCGAGTTCGACGCCGAGAAATTGCGAGCGGCATTCGACGCGGCCGGCGTCCAGCACCAATACGTTGAGTATGAGTACTTGCGGAACGTATCCAGAATGAGCGACGTGGTCGTAGATCGGCTGCCGTTTATGAAGCGCTGGCCCTATGGTGACGAAAGCGAATATCGCGCAGTTTACAGTGCCAAGGAACTCGAGAAAGAAACTTACGACGTTCCTGTCGCACTCGACGCAATCGTCCGGATCACGCTTAGTCCCTGGCTCGCACCATGCTTGGTACACGCAGTCAGGGAGTCTCTGAGATCTATTCAGGGATGTAGTCGCTTGAAAGTCTCAAGGTCCACCTTAATCGACAACCCTCAATGGAAGAAGCTGACGGGGCGTGTCGCAGTGCCCGTGGCCCCCTGATATAATTGGGATTCTCAGTAGTATTCCCGAATGTACACATATGCGCGCTCGAACAGATCTGCGTCTTGATGTAGCTTATACCGAAATAGAGTCTGCCTGAGCGCTTTCTTTACTTCGCGCTCTCCGGCGTGCGTCGCCTGCCAGCCATCGAATCTAACTGCACGCACAATCTCGTCGATGTCGTCCACGACCCGCTTGACCATGACGGGCGTGTCGCCGTTCCGCGCCTCTTCGAACAACTCCGTGAGGGCCGCCTTGCCGCGATCGATGTCCTCTTCCTCGGGCGATTCGCGTTCGGTCTTCACCACGTCCTTCGCCAGCGACAGAAGCTCCTTCAGGAAGTCTATCGACAGGAGCAGACCCTGCTGGTGCCGGTTTCTCAGATCTTCGAGACGCTCGCCCAAAGCTTTGAACTTTGGGTTTCCCGCATGCTTCCGCAGTCGACCCGCCAGCTTGATCGAGATTTCCTTGGCCTTTTTCTCGGGGTCCGGGTTGCCGAGAACGGCCTCTAGCAGATCGGCATCCAGGACTAGGGTGTCGAGATCATCGCGAACGGCGTCCACATGGACGTTTTCATGGATCAGCTCAATCGTCTTCGCACCCAATCGGTGCCAGAGGAGCCTTCCGGTTCCGGTCGAAGGTTTCAAGGATTCGTAGACCTGCACCAGCCAGCGATAGTCGGTCTCATACTGCGTCAGCACCGGATCCGGAGACAGCGCCTCCCAAATCCGTGCCAGAACGCTGAAATCGGCTGCGAAGGCATCGCGCAGGTCGTTGTTCGGGATGCATTCCTGCGCGGCGATCAGGCCCTCATACCCTGCGAGACTGCGGTCCACATCCGCGAAGTAGGCGAGGCATTTCTGGAGCGCGGTCGGGAGAGCATTGATCAGTTCGGCGATATTCGACACCGCCTTCTTCATCCCCTCTTCATCGAACTGCAGGGCTTGCGCGACGTCATCGAATATACCGAGGTAATCGACAATCAGGCCATGCGTCTTCTGTTCGCCGTACGGGCGATTCGTTCTGCAGATTGCCTGTAAAAGCGTGTGGTCGCGTAGCGGCTTGTCCAAGTACATCGTCTGGAGAATTGGTGCGTCGAAGCCGGTAAGCAGCTTCGACGTCACAATGATGATCTTCAGCGGATCCTTCGGATCCCGGAAACGGTCGAGCAGCTTTTCTTCTGCATCTCGGTCGCGCTTATAAGGTGCATACTCCGGTTCGCCGCTGTTCACGGACATCACGATGTCCGACACTTCTGGCGGCAGGAGTCGGTCAAGTTCCTGTTTGTAGAGCAGGCAGCTTTCCCGGTCGAAAGTCACCACCTGCGCGCCGAAACCATTCGGAGCGACTCTCTCCTGGAAGTGCTTGGCGATGTCACTGCATATAGCGCGGATGCGCTCGGGCGATTTTACCAAGATAGACATCTTGGCCGCGGCCTTGCCCAACCGATCCTTGTCGTCGTCGGTCAGGCCTTGCGTCAGTTCCGCATAGGCGTCCTCGATGGCCTGCTGGTCGATGTGCAGGTTCACCAGACGCGGCTCGAAATGGAGCTCTTTTGTCGCGCCGTCACGGATCGAGTCGTTGAGGCCATAGCGGCTCATGTAGCCGCCTTCGTCCGTATCGGCGCCAAAGGCGTAGAAGGTGTTCTTGTCGGCGCGGTTGATCGGGGTGCCGGTCAGGCCAAACAGGAACGCGTTCGGCAGCGCCTCGCGCATCTTGCGGCCCAGATCGCCTTCCTGCGTGCGATGCGCCTCGTCCACCAGTACGATGATGTTGTCGCGGTCGTTCAGCACTCCATCCGCCTCGGCGAACTTGTGGATCGTGGTGATCACCACCTTCCGCGCGTCCTTGCCCAGCAGATAGGCCAGTTCCTTGCGGCTTTCCGTGCGCACCATGTTGGGCATGTCGGCAGCATAGAAAGTGCCGGAGATTTGGCTGTCGAGGTCGATCCGGTCGACCACGATCAGCACCGTTGGATTCTTCAGCGCCGGGTGCAGCCGCAGCTTGCGCGCGGCGAACAGCATCAGAAGCGACTTGCCCGACCCCTGGAAGTGCCAGATCAGCCCCTTGCGTGGCTGACCCGCCACCACCCGCGCGACGATCTTGTTGACACCGTCCACCTGCTGATAGCGGGCGATGATCTTGATGCGGTGCTTGCCCTTCTGCGTGGCGAAGGCCGTGAAGCTGTCGAGCATGTCGAGCACCATCGCTGGTCGCAGCATCGAGGTGGCGGCCTTTTCTACCGCACCCATCGTTTGAGGCCCGTCGCCGTCACGCCAAGGGCCCCACATGTCCACAGGCATCCGGACCGAGCCGTAGCGGAACTCCTTGCCCTCGGTCGCCACCGAAAAGACGTTGGGCACGAACAGCTCCGGCACGTTGCGTTCGTAATCGTCATGCACCTGCAATGCGGCGTCGAGCCAACTTTGGCTGGACCGCACCGGCGTCTTGGCCTCGATCAGCACCAGCGGAATGCCGTTGACCAGTAGAACCAGATCGGCGCGCTTTTCGGTCTTGCCGGCGCGGATGACGAACTGCTGGGTGACGACGAAGCTGTTCTTCTCGATATCCTCGAAATCGATCAGGCGGATGGTGACGTGTTCGCCATTCGCGCCGAAGGGCATTGAGCGTTCACCCAGCAGCCAGGCCGCAAATTCCTCGTTCGCCTTCACCAGCCCGTCCGATCGCGCGCCCATGACGATGGCGCGAAGCCGGTAGAGCACGTCATCGGCCCGGCCGGGGTTGGCGGCGATGTTGGGGTTCAGACGGATCAACGCGTCGCGCAGATAGGATTCGGCTAGCACCTCTTGTGGCTGGCGGGGAAGGTCAGCGGGGGCGACGTAATGCCAGCCGAGGCCTGCGATCCTGCCGCCCGCGCGAGCGAGGCCGACTGCGAACTCTCGGGGACGTGAGTTCGGCGAACCTGCCAGGATATCGCGCAGATGCGCTTCAACGGTATTCCCTTCATTGAAGCTGGCGATACGACGAGCGCGCTCGTCCGGGTATGATGCGCTGTCCGCACCCGGTTCGATCCCAGACAATTTTATAGACCCCAACAGCGCCTGTAACTCAGATTGAGTCTCCGCCGAATGTAGCAGCCGGCCGGCTCCATCAGCGGGAACCGCAACAGTCAGAAGAACGCTGCCCTGTTTCACGGACACAGTAAGCACATCCTTCGGCGAAGCGTCGATAACTGCCGCGATCGCGACAAGAATGCGCTCCTTATCCTTCTCGTAGTCGTCCTTGGTGGTGTCTAGCTTCAGGGTTACGAGCTGTTTCGGACCGAAGTCAGATGGAATGCCCTTGTATCGGGCCACCCATGGTTTCCTCTTGTAAAGTTCCAGCGTCTTCGTATCCCACTTCTGGTCATGGGAAAGCTTGTGGCAGACGCTGCACAGCACGACAAGATTCTCGAATGAATGGTCCTTTGTGGCAGACCACGGGACGATGTGCGCTTTCTCGAGCGATACCGTTTCGCCGCACGCGCAGCAACGATGCCCACATTCAATCATGAGGTCACGTTGAGTGTCGGCAGGGATTGATGGGCGGTTCGACATTAAATCTTCCCCATGCGACCGGAGATCGCCGCCGGCAGACCTACTAAGAGATAACTCCCTCGGGCGTGTCTAAAGCCAACGATCCTGCCGGCCGTGCGGACGAGGCCGGGATCGAACTGCGCCGGGCGGGCCGAGGCCGCGCCCGCGAGGAGATGGTGCAGATGGGCTTCGATGGTGTTGGACTCAGTGAACGCGCTCATTCGGCCACCTGAGAAATAATGCGTGACATAATTCGCTGGGCGTCAAGCAACCTGGCCCGAGCGGAAGTCGCCGCACTACTAATCGTAGTCAGCCTCTTGGAAATTGCGTGTTGTTCATCAATAGAAGCAACGGGGATCGGCAGTTTCCGAAGAGCTTCCAAGCTAATTTCGGCGAATGTCGAGCCCTTTGCACGAGACGAATACTCGTGCTTGACCAAGGGGGATCGCAGCGCCCATTGAACATACTCGGTAGAGTTTTCCTCGCTTACTGAAATTCGCGCTGTGCCTTGCGTCAGATTTGCACCGTCGAGGCAAGGAGGAACGATATGCGTCAGCCCGACAGGGCCTCTCAGCGCGATGACCAGATCACCCGCTCTCACCATCGACCGCCGATACTTGTGCGCAATTTCCGGGCTTGTGCGAAGCATCCCTTCAAGTGAGAGTTGTTCCACATCTGTCATGTCGGAGACGCGGATATAGGGGGTTCCGGCCGGGATATCTGGCCCCGCTTGAACAATTCCGTAGGTGATTAGGTTGTGGCACCAGTCCGCCAGTGGCCGCGGCTTTGAACCCTTACGAAACGCATCGGCAAGCGCCGCCTCAATAAGGACTTCGCCAGCAGCAACAAGTCGCTTGAGTTCGTCGGTCGTTGCCTGAACTGCGGTAAGCGTTTCCACCAACCGCGCCTGCTGCTGGATTGGCGGCAGCAAGAACTCCTCGGCTGCCAGCGCCTTCCAGTTGATGGTGGGCGACAGCGATCCGACCGAGATGCTCAAAGCCCGTTCCATGAACAGGTCGCTCTGCATGAAGAAGGGCAGAAACTCGAATAGCACCGCTCCGGGCTTGGCCCGCAGCACCATGGCATGCGCCGAACAGATCCCCTCGAAATCCGCCACCGCCACCTTGCGCTGGTAGACCCGTCGCTTGCCGAAGATGATGTCGCCCGGTTGGAATCGCAGCTTGGTCGATTCCACATCCGTAGGTTCGCCCCAGCGGCGGATGCGCAGGCTGTCGGGATCGAGGTGTTCCAGCCCGACATAGCGTTCCACCCCGGCCTCGGCAGGGTTGTCGACTCGGTCGTTGATCTGGGTGGCGATCTGGTCGAACCGCACGCGCGTCCAACACGCCTTGGAAATCGGCCGCTCAAGCATCGGCATCCTCCGAAGGCGTCAGGCCATCGAGCATATCCACCAGCGCGTCCATACCCGACCAGAAGTCGCGCCCTTCCTCGTCAAACGCCTCCCATGTCGCCGCCAGCGAGGCACCTCCCGCAGCCGCAGCCGCCCTGGGCCGCTTCACATGGCGGGCAATCGACAGGTTGCCGTCGGCCGCCAGCACATCGGCCACATCAGCCACCGCGGCAAAGCCGGGATCGTCGGTGAATTCGTGATAGGCCGACAGGATGCGCGCCTGATGTTCGGGGCGCAGAAAGCTCTGCGCCCGTTCGCGCGCAATCTCGGCTACTGCGTCGATGAACAGGATGCGCCCTTTACGCGCTGCGGGCTTGCGCGACCGGCAGATCACCACGCAGGCTTCCATCGGCGAGTTGTAGAATAAACCTGGCCCCAGCCCCAGCACGCATTCAACCCTGTCGGATTCGACCAACCTGCTCCGCATCTCGGCCTCTTCGTTGCGGAACAGCACGCCATGCGGGAACAGGATCGCGCAGCGCCCGGTCTTCGGGTCCATCGAGGACAAGATGTGCTGGAAGAAGGCGTAGTCCGCCCGCCCCTGCGGCGGGGTGCCAAGAAAGTTGCGGACCCACTGATCCTGCTCCCACGCGCCGCGATTCCATTTCTTAATGGAATAGGGCGGGTTGGCGAGCACGACATCGAAGGTGCGCAGGCGGTCGCCCTGCACGAAGGCGGGCGTGGCCAGCGTGTTGTCGCTGGCGATGTGGAAATCGTCCACGCCATGGATGACCAGGTTCATCCGCGCAATGGCCGCGGTGATGGTGATCAGCTCCTGCCCGTATAGGCCGGTGGTGCGGATATCACCGCCGCGCCGCTTCACCTCGGCCAGGCAGGAAATCAGCATGCCGCCGGTGCCACAGGTCGGGTCATAGATGCTTTCGCCCGGCTGGGGTTCCAGCATCTGCGCCATCAGATGCACGAGGGTGCGGTTGGTGTAGAATTCCTGCGCAGTGTGGCCGCTGTCGTCGGCGAATTTCTTGATCAGGTATTCGTAGCCGTTGCCAAGCTCATCCTCCGGCACGGCGGCCAGCGTGAGGTTGTGCTTGGAGAAATGCTCGATCAGGTTCTTCAGCGTGTTGTCGGGCATCTGGGCCTTGTCGGTCCAGTTGGCATTGCCGAAAACACCCTGCAGGCGTTCGGGGTTCGCGGCCTCGATGGCAAGGAAGGCCGACAGCAGCGCCCGCCCCACATCACGCGGCGCGGCGCGTACGTCGTTCCAATGCGCGCCTTCCGGTATGATGAAACGGTCGTTGGCTGTGTCGGTCGCATAGCCTGTGTCACCTGTCTCCGTGAGAGCATGCTGGTAATCCTCATCCCAGACGTCGGACAGGCGTTTGAAGAACATCAGCGGGAAGATGTACTGCTTGTAGTCGCTGGCATCGATGAGCCCGCGAAGAAGTGTCGCCGCGCCCCAGAGATAGCTTTCCAGTTCGCGTTGGGTCAGTCCACTCATTGCAGCCACCCCCCATTGAGGAGGACCTTACGCAGATGGTCCTCGGCGGCCCGGGCATCTGCCAGCGCAGTCTTGAAGGCTTCTACTGCTTCTGGCAGCGACGGGATGTCCTGACCGATGGGCGGCAAGACGTAGCGCGAGATATTCAACGTCCAGCCTTCCTTCTTGATCTCGTCGAGCATGGCGACCTTGGCACGATCCTCGACATCCTCGAAGGCGCGGTACCAGGAGACAATCTGGTCGCTGTGCTCATCATCGAGGAAGTTCTGGGCCCGGCCTTTGCGGAAGAGGTTAGAGGCGTCAATGATCAAGACTTTGTTTTTTCGCTCCGGTGGCTTTTGCCGGCGCAGGATAACGACGCATCCGGCCAACTGTGTGCCGTAGAACAGGTTCGGCGCGAGCCCGATAACAGCCTCAACCATATCTTTTTCAAGCAGAGCCTGCCGGATGGAACCTTCGGCCGACTTCCGGAATAGCGCGCCCTGTGGCAGAACCACTGCCATGCGGCTGTTTCCTGTGAGCGCCATGGAAGCGATCATGTGCTGGACGAATGCATAATCGCCATAGCTCTCGGGTGGGATTCCATACATAGCGCGGCCCCACGGGTCGGCCTCCCAGAGATCGCGACCCCATTCCTTGAGTGAGAACGGAGGGTTTGCAATGACGCAGTCGAAGGTGGCAAGGCCGCCCGTGCTGGAATCGGTGAAGGCCGGATTCCGCAGGGTGTCCTCTCGGGCTACCTGGAAATCTTCAATCCCGTGAAGGACAAGGTTCATCCGCGCGATCGCGGAGGTGGTGAGGTTCTTTTCTTGTCCGTAGATCTTCCCATAAAATCTGCGGGCATCGCCGCCTTTGCGGACTACGTGGTCGATAGCTCCGAGCAGCATGCCGCCGGTACCGCAGGCGGGATCGTAAATGCTCTCACCTTCCTTAGGATCGAGGATCTCGACCATCATCCGCACAACACTTCTCGGCGTATAGAACTCGCCGGCCTTGTTGCGCCGCGTGACGTCAGCGAATTTTCCCACGAGGTATTCATAAGCATCGCCGAGAGCGTCGGTGCTGACCGCCTGGTTGCCGAGCTGGATCTCTGAAAACCCTTCAAACAGGTCCTTCAGTAGCTCATCACTGAACTTCTCTTTGTTGCCCCAGTCGGCGGAGCCAAAAACACGAAAGAGGGTGTCTGGATTGGCGCGCTCAATCTCTTGCATAGCCTTCTGCAGAGCCGCACCAACGTTTGACGCCAAGCTCCGCACATCATTCCAATGACTGCCGTCCGGAAGCACGAAACGGTGGGCCTCCGGGAATTGAGAGGGATCGACGTCGCCGTAGATTTCCTTGGCTTCGGACGTTTCCTCGTCCCAGACATCGGAGATGCGCTTGAAGAAAAGGAGAGGAAGGATGTAACCCTTCCAATCGGTGCGATCGACGGCGGATCCACGCAGTACATTCGCCGCTTCCCAAAGAGCAGATTTCAGTTCTTGCGCGCTCAACTCTTGATGCTCATTTCGTTTCCCGTACAAGCAATAATGTTTCGGATTTGTAGGCCAGGCGGAGCGTGTTTCCTAGATGCCCAACGCCTGAATTCCTGCGAATAATTCAGTCAGCGCATTAACCATCCACACTGCTGCTGCTCTGCACAGATTTCCCGTTGTTGTGTCCCGCAATCGAAAGTTTTCATGTCAGGAAGCCACTACTTTATCGTTATTCCTCTTGCGGGCGATGGGGAATCACCGAGACGGATTTTGAAATGGACTGAAACCGGTCAGGACAGGGCTTGATCAGCTCGGCATGTAGAGCCACGCCCGCACCGTTGCGTACATTAATGCTGTTCAGGAACTGCACTCTGGTAAATGCCGATGCCCAACGCCGCTTTGGCGACGTCGCTCGATGTGCCGAGTTCGCACATCTCCTCAAGAATGGTGCGCCGGATCGATCGCAATCTCAACCGGTCCGACAAAGACATTCCGCTGAATGAACCGCAATACTTATAGACTTGTTTCACGAGGGTGTAGCGACGGTCAGGGTCGTTGGATGGTCGATGATCTGCGAATACCGGCCCATGCGGCTGTCTGCCCAGTGCAGAGAAAACTGAAATGGTCCAGTCGGATTGTGGGATAGTTCTTCGAACTTGCTGGAACGGTGGGGAAAGCCCGGCACATCGCGCCTATCACGCATCCCGCCAAAGCACGCAGATTTCTCGACTTGAATTGCATTCGACCGTCCGGACAGTTTCAATCGGGGCGCCCCACAAAGCGTGATATTTGAGTGCCGGTCACGGACGCCGGGAGGCTTTGGTCGCTCGCCGTTCCGGCATCGGGCCATCGATCCACTAAGTGGCTCGCCTTGCGGAAGCTTTGGAGAGCGGAGTCCTATAATTGTTGACAATTTTGTAGAAGTGCCGCCTGTTCACCGCATGGATTCGATGTCGGAAATCATGCGAGTCCTTCGGGCCGCCCGCGCGCTCGTCGGACTCAGCCAGGCGGAACTGGCCGAACTCTCCGGAGTCAGCCGGCAGATCGTCGTGAGAATCGAGAATGGCGAGAACAACGTCCTCGTCGACGCGGTCGAGAAGGTGCGCCGCGCCCTGGAGCAGAAAGGGGCGGCGTTCACGGACGCGACGCCTCAGCACGGCCCGGGCGTCGCTCTCGCCAGGCCGGGCGGCGCTGCTGACACGGAGACAACAGCGGACTAGGGGGTGGTCCGGCGCCCGGTCCCCGTTCCGGTTGGAAGCGGCTGGGAATTGCCGACTCAAATCAGACTTTCGGTTCGCACCTGCTGGTCAAATTTTCAAATTGAGACTGGGCAGCCCGTAGGTACTTCAAAGCCTTGGCAGGCTAATCGTAGTCGTCCGCGCTCAGGAGCTCTACTTGTCCGGGTTCCCGGAAGGGCGCTTCTTCAGCGTCTCCCTGCGTTTTCCCTGGGACACGAACTTGCGCCCGACCTTGGCCGGTTTGAAGCCCGCCCTTGACAGCGCCTCGCCAAACGTATCGTTGTCGTCCGGCGTTTCTCCGAGCGGCCCAACGTCGTCGGCCTTGGTCGTCTCGTCCTTACCACGGCGTGGCATGCCAGACTCCATTTCAAACAGTCGCCACCAAGTGGCGATCCTGCGCAGGTATTTCCGCCAAGGCGTGGGCTCCAATTAGAGATGGCCCTGTGTCAGCGCCTCCGGTCTTCGGGAAGTTCATTGTAGTCGCCTTGCGCGCTCGCGCGCATCCCGCAATCCCTCGACGAGATGTTCCAGCCTCCGGAGCGAACCACCCATCCAGACGCTCGCCAAGGCGTCCAGCTCGAATCCTTCAAGCGGAGTCGCCCAGCGCGGATCGTGACCCGCCTCGATGTACAGGCGCTCCAGGATTCGCGAGGCGAAGAGGGGCAACTGGTCAGCTCCCGGATCGGGAAAACGGAGGATTCGGCACCTGTCCCGCAAAGCCGCCGGAATAGGCTCCAGCGAGTTTGCCGTCATCAGCCAGGACACATGCGACAGATCGCAATGGGCCTGAATGTAGGGATCATGCCAGCGGCGCGAGGTCTCAGGTTCGAACAGTCCGATCAACACGTCGTGCACGTTGCCATTGTGGCGGCTGGTGCCGATCTTCTCGATCTCGTCGAGAATGACCACTGGGCCCGCGCATTCGTGACGACGCACGACCATAATCGCAAGGCTAGGTTCGCCCGACGACCACCTCCGGGCGGTTCCACCAATGGCGCTGTCGTTCAAGCCTCCACAAGAGATGAGCTCGTAGGGCGCGCCGAGTTCCTCTGTCAATCGCCTTGCGAACCGCGTCTTGCCACTTCCGGGTGCTCCGAGAAGGATGGCCGGCCCTAGGTGGACCTTTGGTCGGCCGCTGAGGCCCGTGAGCAGATCGTCGACGACCGGCAGCGCATGGGGAAATTCCGCGATCAGTCGCGAACGGATCCCGGTCAGTTCAGGCATGCCGGGCAGCGGCAAAGAACGCTGCTTGAACTTCGCGAATTCATTCGCCACCCGCTTCCCATCGGCCGTCGCTTCATTTCCGATGCCACTGATTACTACCACTCCGTCGGTAGGTTGCGTTTGGTGTTCCCGTGACTCTTCTTCCCAGGTTGCTATCGCAAGATCTTCGGGCGATGAATCCTGGGGCTCCGGCTTGTCGGCCGTTGATGACGTGATCACATTTCTAAAGTGCAATTCGTAGTTCCGGACTTCCGCCTCGAACCACTTCGCAGACCTCTGAACAGAGAGGCCTGCTCGTCGGCGCCAGTCGAGTACACGGGATTGTGCCGCCCAACCAAGCGAACGCCAAAGCAGGTCGCGGCTCCCCGCAGGAGATAGATCCCCAGAAGCGAGATGGGCAATTTCACCGGCGATCAGGGCCGTCGCTTGGCCGTCGCCAAAAACGGCCCGATAGAATCTGCACCGCAGGCGACACTCATCGACTGGTAAGCCTTGTGTATCTTCGATGAGATCGAGAGCAGCCTCCACGGCAAGCACGCTGTCCTCACTCGGCTCCACGGCTAACTCATCCAGGCTGATGGCGAGGAGTTCGAGTCCAGTCCGTTTGCGCTTCTTAACGCGCCCGGACAGTCGGCTGGAATATTCGCGTATGTCTTCAGCCAAGTCTTCGCGGAAGAACGCCATCCCTCGGAGGAGTTCCTCGGCGGTCGGCAAATGCAACCCAGCAACTGCCGCCTTCTGCCGGCGTTGAAAGTGACGGTCTGACGATGGCGGCTTTTCTGTCACAGGACACCCCCCTGAACCTTGGTCGAGTACTGCGGCGAGGCAGCCGCGGCGCCGCATGGATCTGTCGTTGTGGCGGGAAGTCCGATCGCGAGGATGGCGCTCGCCTCCGGAGACGCGTCGCCGGTGGCGGAACCTATCGCAACAGAGGACTTTCGATTGTCCCGCTTCATGCGCTTCTAATTCCGGCCGGATGCCCGAGACGGTACCAACGGTTGAGCGTACGCGCGATGCCGACCTCTGTGTCCGTGAACATCATCTGACTGGTGGTGATTTCTCGACCGTCGCCCAGGGCCGGGTGGCCAAAGACGTAGCCAGAGAGACAAGCCGTTCTAAGTGAGTACATTTGATGGGTTTCGAGGACGGGAGCGGTGGCGAAGGACAGAATCCTGGTCAATCCAGCCTCAATCGAGCGTAAATCGGCGGAAAGTATCTGCGCATCTTCCGCGCTCAAGTAGGTGAACTTCATCGGAATAAACCTCTTCGGGCGATTTGTGGCAGGGAGCTGCGAAGGATTGGCGATCAGTCGGGATGGTGATGGTCGTTGTTGATTGGGCTAGGAACAGCGCAGGCAACTGCCAGATCTTTCGAAACTGCCCGGCGCCGAGCCTTCCCAGCGAAGACTTCTTCCGCATTGTCAGATCTCCCCGTCCACGCTCCATCGACGCAGCGAGTCCTCGGCCAGTGGCGAAGGATGACCGATCCGGTACCAGCGCTGAGATGAGCGTGCGATTCCTTGCTCAAGTGAGAAGAGGTGGAGGGGGGAGGTGAAGCTCATCGAACTGCGCTGCGCGTGATGCCCGCCGCTATCGCCGGGATAAGTGATGAATCCCACGAGCGTAGGCACGATGAACTTCTCGATGAACCACTGTTCGACGACCGGCGTGTGGCTGGCGTCAAGCTGGGGGAGGGATCTGCTGCCGATCACGCCGCGCAGGTCCGCCGCCAGATGCTCGACGGCATTGGCATGGCGTGCGATCGACGCCCATGAGGAATTCGCCCGGTTCTCACCGATTCTAAGCATCGTGCGCACCCTCGTCAGCGTGTTGGATGGCGGTTGAAATCTCGAGTCGCGAGTGCGGATGGTCGGCGGCGGCGCGGCATTTGTGGTGCGGTGGCGCGACGAGGATGGCCGTTCCCCTCCGGATCCACCCTCCGAGCAGCAGGGTTGGCGGACGGCGGAATGTCCTTCGCATTCCCCAATGTGCCGGAAACGCGATGGGGGACCGCGAAGACGCGCGGAGCCCAGAGTTATGCAGTCGGTTGCGCATGTCAGTTCCTTTCCCCGTGGGGCCGGCCCAGGCGGTACCAGCGGTTCAACGTGCGGGCCAAGCCCTGTGCGGTGTCGATATGGAACACCTGGGTCGAGAAGCAGCGATGCCCGTCGGCGATGCGCGGGTGTCCGGTGACGATGCCGGTCAGCGCCGCTGCGGGCTGGGGGACGAGAGCGTACTCGTCGAGGAATGGCGCATCGGCCAGCATGCCGGGATCGAATCCTTCGGAAACGGCCCGTCGGATGTCGTCTGTGAGGCGGAAGAGCGTGTCCGCGCCGGCGAATGTGTAATGCATGAGGTCTGTCCTGGTCAGTTGGATTCTGGATGCTGTGTGTCGTCGGAGTGGGCGGACGCGCCGGAACGCGCAATCAAGTCCGACGGAGGACGGGCCGCGCGGAGCTTGCCGGGCTGGCCGGTCCAATTCCGCCGCACGGACGCGCCACGGTCGCAAAGATTTTCCCCGCCTGGCGGCAGGCTCCCTGCGTCGCTGCAGATCGACCCGCCCGGGCGGGGTGCTTCGGGCCACCGCCTGGAAGGCGACATGTCCGGCCGACGCCTGCAGAGAGCATTTCCGGGGTGAGCGGCGATGCCCGCGGGGTGGGAGCCCGGAGCTTTGGAACAACTCGATGCGGATGCGTCAAATCCAATCATACCGGCGTGCTCCATGGCGAAACGATCGAATCACGATCAAAATAATCATGACATGAGCAACATGCTCACTATGTGCACCATTGTCAACATACGTTGCTGCGTTGCGTCCTTCGCGCCGCACGAACAGTGGGTGCGCCGGCGCGAGCAGCACGGGGCATCCCAGGTGTTCGAGACCCGTGAAGAGGTCGTTGGCGAACGCCATGGCACTCTTCTGAGCGCCTGCCTCGACATCGTCACGTCGCGGGTCAGTCTCGTCGTCGGCCTGATGTAGCCCAGCGCGTCGACGCGCCCGGCCGACAGGAGTGCTGGCAGGCCGTTGGCGACCAGCGGGTGGACCTCCCTCGGGAGCGGGCGCCGACCGCCCGGGACAGCCGACAAAAAAGTATTCCGGCAGCGAGCCGCTGTTCTGCCTCAGTCCCCACGACCAGCCGCTCAGCATTCCCCACAGCCATCCGCTCGGCACCCCCTTCGACCAGCCGGACGGCGTCGTGGAGGCGCGTGTCGTCGGGCAGCGGCGGCAGTCGCGGGTGCCCGCCGGCCGCCCGTTTCGCCCCGTATTCGCGGATGTCTTCGGCTTAGTGATCGCGGAAGGACCCCTCCCTCGAAGCATTCCTCGGCCGTCGGCAGCTCTGCGCTCACAGTAGCGAAACGCGTCAAAAATGCCTTGGCAAGAGGCGGATTACCTGGTTGGTTCATCTGTACTTGGAGAAGGGCGTCAGGATTTTTTGGCGCATCGCATGATTTCAATCACTTAGCTGCGTCAACTTAGTTTTGGCCCATCACTTCGGCCGCCGAACCCGGTGGCGAAAGTGCCAGGAATCGGCCTGCCAATCGGCCGCAACTGCTCCGAAAAATTTGAAAGTCTTTCCTTGTCGAACCCTGGAATAGACGGCTAGCGGTCGGCCGCCGGACGACGCACAATCCGAAGGCTGTGCACAAGGGCATTCGCGTCGTCTCAAGGGGGCGGACGATCGCCCGCCCGGCACGGACCGGAAATGGTCCGTGATGCGATCGCACCGGATAATTCGGGGATGATCGAAATGCACTGGTCGGGTACTGGAGGAGACTGTGGCCCGATCTCTGTCGTTCGGCTGCGTCGTGGCGACGCCGCCAAGGGAGGAAATATGTTTGAACGACTATTCAAGTTAAACGAGCATGGGACGTCCGTGCGCACTGAGGTGATCGCCGGCGTCACGACATTCCTGACGATGTCCTACATCATCTTCGTCAACCCCGACATTCTGTCGTCCACGGGCATGGATAGGGATGCCGTCTTCGTCGCGACCTGTATTGCCGCGGCGCTCGGCTCGGCCGTCATGGCGCTCGTCGCCAACTGGCCGATCGGCATGGCGCCAGGCATGGGCCTCAACGCCTTCTTTGCGTTTACCGTCGTCGCAGCCCTCGGCTTTACCTGGCAGCAGGCGCTGGGTGCCGTGTTCATCTCGGGCATGATCTTCCTGATCCTGACGGTAACAGGGGTCAGAAGCTGGTTGATCGCCGGTATCCCGCATTCGCTCAGAAGCGCGATTGCGACCGGTATCGGTCTTTTCCTCGGCATCATCGCGCTGAAGAATGCCGGCATCGTCGTCGACAATCCGGCGACGCTGGTCGGTCTCGGCGACCTGAAGCAGACCGGACCGCTGCTGGCGATCCTTGGCTTCTTCGTCATTGCAGTGCTCGATTCGCTCAAGGTCCGCGGCTCGATCCTGATCGGCATCCTCGTCGTCACCATTCTGTCGATGCTACTGGGGGTGAGTGAGTTCAAGGGCATTGTTTCCGCGCCGCCGAGCATCGCGCCCACCTTCATGCAGCTCGATATCATGGGCGCGCTCCATGGCGGCTTGCTCCACGTGATCCTCGTCTTCGTGCTCGTCGAAGTCTTCGATGCCACGGGTACGCTGATCGGTGTGGCCAAGCGCGCCAAGCTGGTGGAAGAAGGAAAGCCAAGCCGCCTCGGCCGGGCGCTTCTGGCCGACAGCACCGCCATCGTTGCCGGCTCGCTGATTGGCACCAGCAGCACCACCGCCTATGTCGAAAGCGCCTCCGGCGTCCAGGCAGGCGGCCGCACGGGCCTGACGGCGCTGACCGTCAGCGTGCTCTTCCTTGCCGCCCTGTTCTTCTCGCCGCTGGCAGCGGCCGTTCCGTCCTATGCGACGGCACCGGCTCTGCTCTATGTTGCCGGCCTGATGATGCGCGAACTGACGGAAGTTGACTGGGACGACCTGACGGAAGCGGCGCCTGCCGCACTCACGGCACTGGCCATGCCCTTCACCTACTCGATCGCCAACGGCCTTGCCTTCGGCTTCGTGAGCTATGTCGTGCTCAAAGTGTTCACCGGCAAGTGGAGCGTCATCCATCCGGCAACGCAGCTGGTCGCAGCGCTCTTCATCGTGCGCTTCGCCTTCTTCGCCGAATAGGAAAAAGGCCGGGGCAGACAACGCCCCGGCCTCACATAACTTCCCCCGCGAAGCTGGCCGGACTGCAGGCGTTTCCTGCGGCTCCGGTCTTTTTGCGTTTGGCGGTGGTTGGTGGCGCGAGCGCTCCTCTATCAGTATTGCCCGGCCGGCAGATGCACCACGAGGCCGTCAAGCGCGTCGGAAACAGTGATCTGACAGCTGAGCCGGCTTCTTTCGTCCGGATTGACGACGCAATCCAGCATATCCTGCTCCTGATAGTCGGGCGATGGCAGCCGGCCGGCCCATGTCCCGTCGATATAGCAGTGGCAAGTGCCGCAAGCGCAGGAACCGCCGCATTCGGCGGCGATGGCATCTATGCCGTTCTGCACGGCTGCCGACATCACCGACTGGCCGATTTCGGCCTCAACCTCGGTCGATTTCCCCTCGGCATCCACAAAGACAATTCTGGGCATTGCATGGTCTCCACTCAAATCTGAAATCGTGCGAATTGCTTCGCGCTGGAGGGCGCATCTGTTGGCGTTCAGGCCGGCTTGATGGCGATCTGCAGCCGCTTGGGGCCGCGCACCGAAAGGCCTCGCTTGTATTCGGGCTCTTCGTCGACAAGCTCGATCGTCGGGAAGCGCCGCAGCAAGGTGCTGAAGATGATGTCCATGTCGAGCCGGGCGAGATGGTTGCCGAGACAGAAATGCACGCCACCGCCAAAGGCCAGATGCCTGTTGGGGGTGCGACCGATGTCGAACGCATCGGCGTTTTCGAACTGCTTGGGATCGCGGTTGGCAGCGCCATAAAGCACTCCGAACTTCGTGCCGCGCGCGAAAGTCCGCCCGCCGATTTCCACGTCCTCGATGCAGTGGCGATGGAAGAACGGCAGCGGTGACTCGTAGCGGAACATCTCCTGCACGGCCGTCTGGATCAATGCAGGGTCCTTTCGCAGCCGCGCCATCTGTTCGGGAAACCGCAGCAGCGCATGCATGCCGCTTCCAAGCACGTCGATGGTCGATCCATGGCCGGCCATCAGGATCAGCATGCAGGTCGAGATGAACTCGTCTGAATTCATCGCGCCGGCACGTTCCGCCTCGATCAGGACCGAGATGAGATCGTCCTTGGGGTTTCGCTCGCGCTCGTGTTTCAGAGCCGTCAGGTATTCGTAGAATTCGGTGGTGTTGGTCTCGGCGATGCGCTTGCGTTCATCCGACCGGTCGACGTCGAAAAACTGGACGATGTTCTCCGACCAGATGCGCAACTGGGGACAGTCTTCGTCCGGAACGCCGAGCAGTCGGCCGATGATGTGACCGGGCACGTGGGCGGCGAGATCATCGACGAAATCGATCTGGCCGCGATCGGCGAGGCTGTCGATCAGCCTGTCGACATAGGCCTGGATCTGATCGCGTAGCTTGGCAATCATCGCCGGCGTGAACAGTTTGAAGACCTGTCTGCGCAGCCGGTCGTGTACGGCGCCATCGCTGTCGAGCAGGCTAAACTGCACAAAGCGGGAGTGATGCGGCATGTCGTGCCAGTTGGCGGCGCGCTGGATCCTGGCGATTTCCTCTGATGTCGCGATGTCCTCGAGCGAGCGAACCATACGCTTGTCCATGACGATTGCCGAGACATCCTCGAAGCGCGAGGCCAGCCAGATGTCGAAGTCCTCGAAATAATGCAGACCGTCCTTGTCGCGCAGCGCCTTGTAGGTCGGATAGGGATCGCGCGCGAAATCGGGGGACAAGGGAGTAAACGCGACCTCCACCTGGCTCTCCGTCGATAAGGTCTCTGCCATTTGCCGCACTCCCTGCAAAAACTGCATGATAGCGTCATCAGGCAGTACTGGGAAATGTAACAATCTCGCGAGATAATGGACAAAACTCGCATCGCCATGCAGTGTGTCGCGCATGTTGGCTGAGCGCGAAGAGATCTATTTTCACACACCGGCACGTTTTGCAGGCGCGTTCCCCTACAAGGCGCTGGTTGCCGGCGCGCGGGTGGCGTTGCCGGAGGAGCCGCCGATACGCAAGCGCTTCCATCAGCACGTGCTCGTTCACACCACCTCGGGGCGGGGGCTGATCGAGGTGCGCGGGCAGCGGTTCGTCGCCGAGGAGGGCCTGTCGGTCTGGCTCGACACGTCGCAGGCCTATGAACACCGCTGCGCGCCCGACGCCCGTGAATGGCGATATCTCTGGATGGGTGTCGAGGGACATGGGTTGGACGAGGTCTATGCCTTCCTCAATGTGCAGCAGTCGCCGTTGTTCGAGCCGTCGGATCGCGAGGCGGCCCGCGTCGCGTTCCAGGCCGTCATCGGCTATCTCGACGATCGCTCGTCGGCAACGGATGCGCTGGTCAGTGCGGCGATTGCCGGCCTGATCGCCAACCTGAGTGCGCCGCGATTGGTGGGTGCTGCCGCACCCGACGATTCTGCCTCACGCGATCGCATAACCAGTGTGCTTGCCGCAGTCCGAAAAGACCTTGCCAAAGCCTGGACGATCGATGAGCTTGCGGTCCTCGCGCATCTCAGCCCATCGCAACTGTTTCGGAGATTCAAGGACACCATCGGTACGACGCCGATGGACTGGCTGCGCCATGAGCGCATCAACCAGGCAAAACGTCTGCTGGTCGAGCCGGAGGCGAAGGTTTCGGCAGTCGCGGCGCACTGCGGCTATCCCGATCCCTATCATTTCTCCCGCGATTTTCGCCGTTTGACCGGCTACACCCCGACGAGATTCAGGCGCGACGGCGGGTACTAGGGCTCGTGAACGAAAGGATGACGGGACCCACTCCGGTAGAGCGGGTCCGTCCTCTGGTGTCAAACCCGCCGTTAACGCAGCAGGAATGGTTGCTCGAAGAAATGCTCCTCGAGATTGACGCCTTCGCCGCCGCGGTCGACCACGGCAAAGTCCGAGACGTCTTCCAACGGCGTCAGGATGCCGTGCCAGACATTGCGGGCGATATTGACGCCTTGGCCGGGCGCGGTCCGGAACGCGATCGGTTCGCTCGGACCTTCAGCCGTCTCCTCCGAAACGACAACCAGGAACGGATTGTCGGTCAGGGGAATGAAGGCCTGACTGCCGAGCGGATGCCGTTCGACCATGGTTAGCTTCAACGGCAGCGGATAGGGCTCGCCGCGCACGAGGCTGATCATCGGCCGGGCCTTATCGCCCGTGGTTTCGATCTTGGCGAGATCATGGTAGCGGGTGCATTTTCCACCGTTGATGGGAAAGCTGTGGGCGTTTTCAGTCTCGATCACGTCGCCGAATGGCGCGAATGCCTCGCGTGTCAGCGGCTTTATCTCGATCTCCTTCATGTGACGCTCCTCCGTCCTATGTTGGTCGTTTACGGGGTGCCGGCCCTTGCAATGCGCCCGAAGACACGCAGCCGGCTGACGCCGCCATCGGGGTAGATGTTGAGACGAACATGGGTGGCGCAACCGACCTCTTCGATCAGGTCCGGGCCGTACTCATGAATACTGTCGGCGCTCAGTTTCTGGCGCGAGAGGACGTCCCGCCAATAGAGCGAAGATGCTGTTAGCGCCGCGTCGACCGTACAGTCCGTCTCGCCGAGGTCGGCCGCCTGCACCGAACAGGCGTCGGGATAGTTGCCCTTGAAATGGGCGGTATCGACGATGATGCGTTCGATCGACGTGCGTGCGGCCAGCCTGACGATGATCCAGTCGTTGCCGGGTTCGCGCCGCCGTCGCGTCTCCCATCCATCGCCCATGTTGATCCCCCGCCCGGGGGCCAACAGTCGTTGATGACCGTAGTGGCCGTTGGAGAAGACGACGATCCGGCCGCCGAGCAGCGAGGATGCGAGATCGACCACGTCGTCGCCGATCCGATCCCGGTCGAGGGCGGGCGTGCCATAGACCCGCAACCGGGCAACGCCACCGTCGGGATAGATCCGCAGCCTGATATGGCTCCAGGTCCCCTCTGCAAGGGCTGCGAAGTAGTGATGGGCGCTTGGACCAAGCGGGCTCATGCCCAAGAGCTCGGTCCAAGCGGTTGCTTCATCCGGCCCATCAGGCGCCAGACAGGCGTCGACTGCGCAGGCGGAGGGGTAGTTGCCGGTAAAATGCGTCGTATCGACGTCGAAGCCGGCGATCCGGCCGGTGGCGGCAAGCGCGACGATCGCATGGTCGTGGCCGGGACCGCGTCGACGCCGCGTTTCCCAGCCATCCATCCATTTGCCGTGTTCATCGTAGACGCCGGGATGAAAGACAGCGGGACAATCCTGCAACAGCCGTTCGAGCGGGGCGAAGAACTCGTCGGTGGCAAACACCGGCCTTGCCCCGAGGCCGGCGGAGGCGAGATTGATCGCCTTGCGCGCGAAGTCAGGCAGGCCGACGCTGTCGATCGTCATCGCCTGCACTCAGCTCGGCAGCATGTCTTTGAGGCGGAGAAGCGCAATCCTTTCCACCTGCCGGCAGGCCGTCTCGAGCTCGCTGTCGCGATCGTTCTCGATCCGGGTTTCGAAGGCCGCCAGGATGTCCTCCTTGCTGCGGCCTCTGACCGCGATGATGAAGGGAAAGCCAAATTTTTCGACATAGGCGCTGTTGAGTTCGGTGAAACGCGTGCGTTCAGCATCGGTCAGGGCGTCAAGGCCGGCGGAAGCCTGCTCGCTGGTCGAGCTTTCGGTCAGCCGCTTTGCCTGCGCCAGCTTGCCGGCGAGATCCGGGTGGGCGTTGAGCACGGCAAGACGCTCTTCCGGCCTCGCCTCGCGGAAGACTGCAGTGAGCGCTGCAGCAAGCCCGATCGCCGTGTCGTTGGCGGCCGATAGCTCGCTGGCAAAGGCGCGCCTGGCGATCCAATCGGAATGTTCGAAAACGCCACCGAAGCAAGCGACGAAATCAGCCTCGGAAAGCTGCGATGGACGGTCGTCCCAGGCCTTGAAGGGATAGGCCTTTGCCCAATGCCGTGCGATATCGACGCGACGAGCTAACCAGACCTTTTCGTGGCCCTTCACGTAGTCGATGAAAAGCGCAAGCGCTGCGGCGCGACCCGGCCTGCCGACAAGGCGGCAGTGCAGGCCGATGCTGAGCATCTTTGGTGCGCCGGCCGCACCTTCCGCATAGAGCACGTCGAAGCTGTCTTTGAGATAGCTGAAGAACTGGTCACCGCTGTTGAAGCCCTGTGGGGTTGCAAAGCGCATGTCGTTGGTGTCGAGCGTGTAGGGGATGACCAACTGGTGGCGGCCCGCATGTTCATGCCAGTAGGGCAGATCGTCGGCATAACTGTCCGAGACGTAGTCGAAGCCGCCAGTCTCGGTCACCAGATCGAGCGTGTTGTCCGAACAGCGACCGGTGTACCAGCCGCGCGGCGGTTCGCCAGTGACGATCGTGTGCAGCCGGATCGCCTCTGTGATCTCTGTCCGCTCCCGCTCAGGGCTGAAATCCTTGTGCTCGATCCACTTCAGACCGTGCGAGGCGATCTCCCAGCCGGCGTCTTGCATCGCGGCCACCTGCGCCGGCGAACGCTTCAGCGCTGTTGCGACGCCATAGACTGTCGCGGGCACGCCCTTTTCCGTGAACATGCGATGAAGCCGCCAGAAGCCGGCGCGGGCGCCGTATTCATAGATCGATTCCATATTCCAGTGGCGCTGTCCGGGCCAAGCCTGCGCACCGACGATTTCCGAGAGAAAAGCCTCTGATGCGGCGTCGCCATGCAGCACGCAGTTCTCGCCGCCTTCCTCGTAATTGATCACGAATTGCACGGCAATCCGCGCCTCGTCGGGCCAGACGGTTGTGGGGTTCGGGCCATGGCCGTGAAGATCGCGGGGGTATCTCATGCAAGCAGTCCTCCAGACATTTGTCTCTGCACCTCGATTCCTAACGGGATTTTTCCGCCGTCATTCCCCCCAAAAATTTTGAAAGTCTCGAATGATCCGCCCGCTTCTCAATGCACTGGCTCACCGGGATACTGCGAAATGGAAAGATGACTTCGGGAGGAGCAAGACGCATGCAATCTCATGGTGGAAACGACGGCCGTCTGACGACCCATGTACTCGATACGGCCAGTGGCAAACCGGCCAAGGACCTGCGCATCGAGCTCTATCGCATCGAGGGCGAGCGCCAGACGCATCTGCGCTCGATGAGGACAAATGACGACGGACGCTGCGATCAGCCGCTGTTGAGCGGATCGCTGATGCAGGCGGGAACCTACGAGCTGCATTTCCACGCCGGCGATTATCTCGGGTCCGAAGCGGCGCGCGGCGCCAACCCGTTTCTCGATGTCATCCCGATCCGTTTCGGGATCGACGATCAGGCGGCGCACTATCATGTGCCGTTGCTCTTGTCGCCCTACGGCTATTCGACCTATCGCGGGAGCTGACCGGCAATGACCATCCAGATTCGTAACACAATCCGTTTTCTCCTGAACCACCGCCTAGTCGAGCTTTCCGACGTTTCTGCGGTGCAGACATTGCTCGATTTCCTGCGCATCGATCGCAATCTGCGCGGAACAAAGGAAGGCTGTGCCGAGGGAGACTGCGGCGCCTGCACAGTGCTGGTCGGCCGCCCGCTCGGCGGGCAACTCAAGTATGAATCCGTCAATGCCTGTATCCGCTTTGTCGGTTCGCTCGACGGCTGTCACGTGGTGACGGTGGATTCGCTGGCAACACCGGGTGGTCCACTCCATCCCGTCCAGCAAGCGATGGTCCAGACGCACGCGTCGCAATGCGGCTTCTGCACGCCCGGCTTCGTGATGTCGCTCTATGGGCTCTGGATGGAGAACCCGAAACCCTCGATCACCGAAATCGAGAAGGCGCTGCAGGGTAACCTGTGTCGCTGTACCGGCTATGCCGCGATTATTCGCGCGGCCGAGGTGATCTCGACCATAGGCGATCTCGGCACCGATCCGCTGTTTGCCGAACGCGACCGGATCGCTGGCGAGCTGGCTGCTCTTCAGGATGGTCGCCGCGTGGTGATCGGCGAGGGAGCGGAACTGTTCATGCTGCCGGCTTCCGTCGATGATTTTGCCGATGTGCTCGAAGCCAATCCGAAAGCGACGATCGTTGCCGGCTCGACCGACGTCGGCCTCTGGGTCACCAAGTTCATGCGCGATATCGCGCCGGTCGTGCATCTCACGCACCTGGAAGAACTTCGTCGCATCACCGTCGACGACAAGGGTGTGACGCTTGGCGCTGGTGTCAGCTATGCCGAAGCCTATCCCGTCATTACCGAGCATTTCCCGCAATTGCGCGAGCTTTGGGACCGGATCGGCGGACAGCAGGTCCGCAACATGGGTACGGTCGGTGGCAACATCGCCAACGGATCGCCGATCGGCGACACGCCGCCGGCATTGATTGCGCTCGGCGCGTCGGTGACGCTGCGCAAGGGCGCTCGCCGCCGTACCGTGGCGCTCGAAGATTTCTTCATTGCCTACGGCAAGCAGGATCGCGAGCCCGGTGAATTCGTCGAAGCGGTTCACATTCCTTTCCTCGAAGCTGACACCAGCTTTGCCGTCTACAAGATCACCAAGCGTCTGGATGAAGACATCACCGCCGTCTGCGGCGCATTCCGCCTGACATTCGACGGTGCCGGTGAAGTCGCTGACGCGGTGATCGCCTTTGGCGGCATGGCCGGAACACCGAAGCGGGCTGTTCATGTCGAGGCGGCGCTGAAGGGCAAGGCCTGGCAGGAGCCAACGGTCGAGCAGGCGATCTCCGCCTTCGATCAGGACTTCACGCCGCTTACCGACTGGCGCGCCTCGGCGGAATATCGCCAACTGGTGGCCAAGAACCTGTTGCGCCGCTTCTATCTTGAAACGCAGGCGACCGGAAACATCCGGATCGACCGCAACATTGCCGTAGCCGTCTAGGAGGTGAGACCCATGAATGTGATGCAGCCCATCGACCGCATCCGCGGTGGCGTCCACGAAAACGAACGGCACGAGTCCGGCCACAAACATGTGTCGGGAACGGCCGAGTATATCGACGATATTCCGGAACCGGCCGGCACATTGCACGGCTATCTCGGTCTGTCCCAGCGCGCCCATGCCGATATCCTGTCGATCGATTTCGACGCGGTCAGCGCCAGCGAGGGCGTCATCGGTATCCTCACAGCTGACGACATCCCGGGTGAAAACGACATCAGCCCCGCCCACAAGCACGACGATCCGGTGTTTGCAACCGGCAAGGTCGAGTTCTACGGCCAGCCGATGTTCGCCGTCATCGCCACGTCGCGTGAAGCCGCGAGGCGTGCAGCCGTCAAGGTCGAGGTCGAATACCGCGATCTGCCGCATGTGACCGACGTGCTTGAGGCTGCTGCCGCGAACTATCCTCTGGTCATCGATCCGCTGAAGCTGGAGCGTGGCGACATCGAAGCCGGTTTTGCCAAGGCGAAGAACATCGTCGAAGGCGAGATGCGCATCGGCGGTCAGGACCACTTCTATCTCGAAAGCCAGATTTCCTTTGCCATTCCCGGCGAGGACGATGAGGTCCTGGTTTATTCGTCGACCCAGCATCCGAGCGAAACCCAGCACATGGTGGCAACCGTGCTTGGCGTGCCGTCCAACGCCGTGACTGTCAATGTGCGCCGCATGGGTGGCGGCTTCGGCGGCAAGGAAACGCAGGCCAACATCTTCGCCGCCGTGGCGGCCCTGGCCGCAAAGAAATACCGTTGCGCCGTCAAGGTCAGACCTGACCGCGACGACGACATGTCGGCAACCGGCAAGCGTCACGACTTCCACGTCGACTACAAGGTCGGCTTCGATGACGAGGGCCGGATCGAGGCGGTCGATGCGGTGTTTGCGGCGCGCTGCGGCTTTTCCGCCGATCTCTCTGGACCCGTGACCGATCGCGCGCTCTTTCATGCCGACAACTGCTACTTCTATCCGAACGTCCGTCTTCGTTCGAAGCCGTTGAAGACCAACACCGTCTCGAACACTGCGTTTCGTGGCTTCGGCGGCCCGCAGGGCATGGTCGGCGGCGAGCGCATGATCGAGGATGTCGCCTATGCTGTCGGCAAGGATCCGCTCGAGATCCGCAAGCTCAACTTCTATGGCGGCGAGGGCCGCAATCTCACGCCCTATCACCAGACGGTCGAAGACAACATCATCGGGCGCATCATCGAGGAGCTCGAAACGTCGGCCGATTACGCTGCGCGTCGAGAGGCCGTGATCGCCTTCAACCGCGAAAACCACATCATCAAGCGCGGCATCGCGCTCACCCCGGTCAAGTTCGGCATCTCCTTCACCAAGACCGAGTACAATCAGGCAGGCGCCCTGGTGCACGTCTATACCGACGGGTCGATCCACCTCAACCATGGTGGTACCGAGATGGGGCAGGGGCTTTACACCAAGGTTGCCCAGGTGGTGGCCGACGAGTTCCAGGTTGATCTCGATCGCGTCAAGGTAACGGCGACGACGACGGGCAAGGTGCCGAATACGTCGGCGACAGCAGCGTCCTCCGGTTCGGATCTCAACGGCATGGCGGCCGCCAATGCGGCGCAGCAGATCAAGGCGCGGCTGGTGCGCTTTGCCGCCGAACGCTGGAATGTTGCCGAGGCCGATGTCGCCTTCGAGCCGAACACAGTGCGGATCGGCGCGGAACGCTTGCCCTTTGGCGAGTTCATCAAGCTTGCCTATGGCGCCCGTATCCAGCTGTCCGCCGCCGGTTTCTACAAGACGCCGAAAATCCACTGGAACCGCTCGGAAGGCCGCGGCCGTCCGTTCTTCTATTATGCCTATGGCGCGTCCTGCTCCGAAGTCAGCGTCGATACGCTGACCGGCGAATATCAGGTCGATCGCACCGACATCCTTCACGATGTCGGCCGATCGCTGAACCCGGCACTGGACCTGGGTCAGGTCGAAGGCGCGTTTGTTCAGGGCATGGGCTGGCTCACGACAGAGGAACTGTGGTGGGACGCCAAGGGTCGGCTGCGCACGCATGCGCCGTCGACCTACAAGATCCCGCTTGCCTCCGATCGACCGCGCGTGTTCAACGTTCGCCTGGCGGAATGGTCGGTCAACCGGGAGGAAACGATCCGGCGGTCAAAGGCCGTCGGGGAACCGCCGTTCATGTTGGGCATTTCGGTTCTGGAGGCGTTGTCGATGGCAGCGGCGAGCGTTGCGGAGTATCGTATTCCCCCGCGCATCGACGCACCGGCGACGCCGGAGCGGGTGCTGATGGCGATCGAGCGGCTGCGAGCCGCCGCAAGGCAAGGGGCTGTAGCACAGGGTTGATGGCGATGGTTGCGAGCCGAGAGGATATCAGGGACTTCCTGCGTCGCGAACCGGACTGCGTTCTGGTCGAGGTGACGGGTGCCGCAGGCTCGACGCCGCGCGACACCGACGCCTGGATGCTGGTGGCGCCGGACGGCCTCTTCGGCACCATCGGCGGCGGCCAGCTCGAATATATGGCGATCGACCACGGTCGTCGCGCGATGAAGCGCGGCGATGGCGCCGACACGATGACGGTCCCGCTTGGCCCCGAGATCGGTCAGTGTTGCGGCGGGCGCGTCGCGCTCGCCTTCACGCGCATCGATCGGGAGAAAGCCGCCATGTTGATTGAACGCAGCGATCTGGAGATTGCCAGCCGCCCCCATGTCTACGTCTTCGGCGCCGGGCATGTCGGTGATGCGCTGGCGATGGCGCTATCGCTTGTGCCGGTGCGCACCATTCTCGTCGACACCCGCGAGGACGAGCTTTCGGCCGCCGATATCCACGGTATCGAGACCTGCCTGACCGCGATGCCCGAGGCGGTGGTCCGCGATGCGCCGCGCGGCAGCGCCTTCGTGATCCTCACCCATGACCACGCGCTCGACTTCCTGATTGCAGCCGAGGCGCTCAGGCGTGACGACGCTTCCTATGTCGGCATGATCGGCTCGAAGACCAAGCGTTCGACCTTCAAGAACTGGCTGTCGCGGGAAATCGGCCGGCCCGATCTTTTCGATCGTCTTATCTGCCCGATCGGCGGCACGGCCGTGAAAGACAAGAGGCCGGCGGTGATAGCGGCCCTGGCCGCAGCCGAGATCATGACCGCCGCGCTCAATCATCATTGGGAGGCGCCGGCTGTCTCCTCGGTCAAGCCAGGCAAGCGCGTCGGCGCCTGACGCTCAGGCGCTTTGGCGCGGCCGGATGATGCAATCGCCGACTTGGTCGAATTCACCCAGTTCTTCGGCGTGACGCTGACCCCATTCGCACAGGGCAAGCAGGACCGGCTCGAGGCTCTGGCCCAGTGCCGTTGCCGAATATTCCACCCTTGGCGGCACTTCGCGAAAGATCTCGCGATGAACGAGGCCGTGTTCTTCCATCTCGCGAAGCTGCTGGATCAGGACTTTCTGGCTGACGGCCGGTACGAGCCGTCGCAACTCAGAGAGGCGCCTCGGACCGTCGAACAGGTGATAGAGGATCACTGCCTTCCATCGCCCGGAGATCACCTTGAGCGCACGCTCGGATGGCAGTGATGGCAGTCTCTTGATGATATCGGCCATGGTTACCAATCGGTCAGTATGGAACAAAAGGGTGTGTAGAGCCAAACGGGAGTCTAAGGCTAATTATGGATCAAAGCCAGTCAAATGAGGTTGAGATCCATGAAAGCAATCCGGTACCGCTCCTTCGGGAGCCCTGAAGTCCTTGAGCTGATCGATATGCCGAAGCCGGTGCCCGCGCACGGCGAAGTGCTGGTGCGGGTCGGGGCGATCGGGCTCAATTTCTTCGAAGTTCTGATGCGGCAGGACCGATACGCGGTGACACCTGGTTTGCCGATGGTGCCGGGTGTCGAGATCGCGGGCATTGTCGAGGCGCAGGGCGAAGGCGTGAAAACGCCGGCGGTCGGCACGCGTGTCGCCGTGCCGATGTTCGCCTTCGGCCGCGGGGCGGGCGGGTGCGCCGAATATGTCGCGATCGACGCTGACGCACTCGTGCCGATCCCCGGCGACGTTTCGTTCGAAGTGGCGACAGCGCTGATGATCCAGGGGCTGACGGCGCTTCATCTCGTTCGGCAAAGCAATCCGCAGGGAAAGACCGTGCTGGTGACTGCTGCGGCCGGCGGTGTCGGCTCGCTGCTCATTCAGCTTGCAAGAGAGGCTGGTGCAAAAGCGGTAATCGCGCTTGCGGGCGGCAGCGAGAAGGTCGCGTTCACACGCTCGCTCGGCGCGGACCTTGCAATCGACTACAAAGCAGCGGATTGGCGGTCGGAGCTTGGACAGCATCAGGCAGGTGGGTCAGTCGAGACGATCTACGACATGGTCGGCGGATCCTTCACCAAATCCGCGCTTGGTGTTCTGGCGCAAGGCGGTGAGCTCGTCTTCGGCGCGATGGGGCGCTTCGAACTCGAAGCCGCTGACGTCGAACAAATGCTTTCGGGCAATCAATCCCTGCGTGGGTTCGCTCTATTGCCGTTGCTCACGCCGTCCGCCCTGAAAACCGATCTCGGCGATCTGTTCCGTCGCGTGGAGGACGGGCGGCTCAAGGTCCATCTGGGTGGTCGGTTTCCGCTGGAACAGGCGGCAGAGGCGCACCGTGCCATGGAAACACGAAGCACGACCGGTAAGATCGTGCTCGTGCCTTAACCGATCAAGCAGAGCGCTGTTTTAGGCGGGGCTGTTAGGCGAGCATCTTGCCGATCAGCCGCTGACAGCGCTCCGCCATATAGTCGATCATCAGCCGAACCTTCGGGTCCTGGAAGCGCTTGTGCGGATAGATCGCCGCCAGTTGCACGCCGAGCGGCGGTGTCGAGGCAAGGATTGGCACCAGCTCGCCGGTGTTGATGTAGCTCTTCACCTCGAAGAGAGGCTTGTTGATGATGCCGCGACCATCGAGCGCCCATTGGGTCAACACATCGCCATCATCCGAATCGTAAGGCCCGGTCACTTCGAGCTTCCTGACACCCTCAGGCGTCTGCAATGTCCAGAAGTACTCCTTGGAACCGGGATAGCGCAGCAGCAGACAGTCATGTTTGTCGGCGATAAGCTCGTCGGGTGTTTGCGGCACGCCGCGCTTCTCGAAATAGGCCGGTGCGCCGCAGACGACGCGCTCGCAGTTCATGATGCCACGCATGCGCAGGTTCGAATCTTCGAGGATGCCGAGCTTGAAGGCGACATCGACGCCTTCCGACAGGATATCGACATTGTGGTCGGAGAGCCTGAGCCGCACCTCGATATCCGGATATTTGTCGTGAAACTCCGGAATGCCCGAGGCGATCAGCCGCCGACCTATCCCCAACGGAGCGGTAATCTTCAGCGCACCCTTCGGATTGTGCGACAGATCCGCGATGGCGTTCTCCGCATCATTGACAGCTTCGAGAATCTTGACGGCACCGTCGTAGAACACACGGCCGTGCTCCGTCGGGGTCAGCTTGCGCGTCGTCCGATTGAACAGCCGAACGCCCATGTGGCGCTCCAACTCTTTGATTCTATTACTGGCAACCGCCGGCGTTACGCGCTGGTCGCGACCAGCTGCCGACAGGGTTCCAAGCTCTACGACGCGTACGAAGACGCGAACATTGTCCAGATATGACATGCCTCCCGATCTCTCCTCCGGGCACTATCTAACGCATCCATTCCGTCGCGATTTTATAGATTTTTTTGAAAGTGTTGGTGAACCAGCGACGTTCCCGCGGCCTCCAGCAATGACACATAATGCGCCACGGAGAAATGGGAGAATTGCATGTACGAGTATGCCATAGCCTGGGATTGGCTCACCTTTGCCATGAGATGGCTACACGTCATCACCGGTATCGCATGGATCGGTTCGTCGTTTTATTTCGTCGCGCTCGATCTTGGCCTGAAGAAAAGACCCGATCTGCCTGTTGGAGCCTACGGCGAGGAATGGCAGGTCCACGGCGGCGGCTTCTATCATATCCAGAAGTATCTGGTGGCTCCATCAAACATGCCGGAGCACCTGATCTGGTTCAAATGGGAATCCTACGTCACCTGGCTTTCCGGTTTCGGCATGCTGTGCATGGTCTATTACGCCGGCGCTGACCTTTACCTGATCGACCCCAATGTGCTCGACGTATCGAAGACGACGGCGATCGCCATTTCGCTGGCATCGATCGGCTTCGGCTGGCTTGCCTATGATGCGATCTGCAAGTCGCCGGCCGGCCGCGACAACACCAAGCTGATGGTGCTCCTGTATTTCATCCTCGTCGGCATGGCCTGGGGCTATACGCAGCTTTTCACCGGCCGCGCCGCCTTCCTGCATCTGGGCGCCTTCACCGCGACGATCATGTCGGCGAACGTCTTCTTCATCATCATCCCGAACCAGAAGATCGTCGTTGCCGACCTGATCGCCGGCCGCACGCCGGACGCCAAATACGGCGTCATCGCCAAGCAGCGTTCCACGCACAACAACTACCTGACGCTGCCTGTGCTGTTCCTGATGCTGTCGAACCATTATCCGCTGGCCTTCGGCACCCAGTACAACTGGATCATCGCCTCGCTGGTGTTCCTGATGGGCGTCACCATCCGCCACTATTTCAACACCCGTCACGCCGACAAGGGCAATCCGACCTGGACGTGGCTTGCGACCGCGCTGCTCTTCATTGTCATCATGTGGCTGTCGACCGTGCCGAAGATCCTGAGCGGCGACGAGGAGGCGAAGGTTTCGGCGGCGCAGCAGCCGTTCGTTACCGCCGAGGCCTTTCCGAAGGTTCGCGACACCGTGCTTGGCCGCTGTTCCATGTGCCACGCCAAGGAGCCCGGCTGGGAAGGGCTGGTCGTGCCGCCGAAGGGCGTGACGCTGGAGACCGACGGCGAGATCGCCGCCCACGCACGCGAAATCTATCTGCAGGCCGGCCGTTCGCACGCGATGCCGCCGGCCAATGTCACCGGCATATCGGACGAGGAGCGCAAGCTCCTCGTCGCCTGGTATGAGACGGTCGTAAAGGGAGAGAAGGTTCAATGACCGATTTGCTGATCCGCGGCCGCGTGCTGACGTTTGTCGAGGCGCCCAAAGGCATCGACGACCACGCCTCCTATCGCTACTTCGAAGATGGCGCCGTGCTGGTTCGCAACGGCAAGATTGCCGATATCGGCGAGCATTCGGACGTTGCCCGCAGGGCCGGGCCAGCAGTCAAGGTTGCCGATCATCGACCGAACCTGGTGTTGCCGGGCCTGATCGACACGCATCTGCATTTCCCGCAGACGCAGGCTATCGCGTCCTATGGTGCGCAATTGCTCGAATGGCTGAACACCTACATTTTCGTCGAGGAACAAAAGTTCCGCCAGCCGGAGCATGCTCAATTCATTGCCGGCCGGTTCATGGACGAACTGCTTTCCAACGGCACCACCACGGCCGTTGCCTATTGTTCGGTGCATCCGGAGAGTGTCGATGCCTACTTCGGCGCTGCGGAAAGCCGCGGCATGCTGATGATCGGCGGCAAGGTAATGATGGATCGCAATGCGCCCGATGCGCTGCGCGACACGCCTCAACTCGGATATGACGAGACGAAGCAACTGATCGGCAAGTGGCACGGCCGCGGCCGCGCCCACTACGCCATCAGCCCGCGTTTCGCCATCACCTCGACGCCGGAACAGATGGAGATGAGCCGGGCGCTCGTCGCCGAACATCCGGAATGCTACGTCCAGACGCATCTGTCCGAAAACAAGGACGAGATCGCCTTTGCGACGTCGCTCTACCCGGAAGCGAAGGACTATACCGACATCTATGCACGCTACGATCTTTTGACCCGCAAGACGTTGCTCGGGCACTGCATTTACCTCAGCGATCGCGAGATCTCGGTTCTCGCCGAGACCGGCGCCGTCGGCACTTTCTGCCCGACCTCGAACCTGTTCCTCGGTTCGGGCCTCTTTGACCGCGACCGTTTCGACAAACTCGGCGCGCGCTGGTCGGTGGCAACGGACGTCGGCGCCGGCACCAGCTTCTCGATGCTGGAAACCATGGATGAGGCCTACAAGGTTCTTCATCTGCAGGGTCAGCGGCTTTCGCCGTTCAACTCGTTCTACATGATGACGCTCGGCAACGCGCGGGCGCTCGATCTCGACGACCGCATTGGCTCGCTGCATATCGGCGCCGACGCCGATATCGTCGTGCTCGACAGTCGCGCCAAGCCGTCGATGGAGCTGAGAATGCGCGTGGCCAAGACGCTCGCCGAGGAACTCTTCATCCTGCAGACGATGGGCGACGACCGATCGGTGGCCGAAACCTATGTTGCCGGCAAGCCGATGAAACATCTTGCCAGCAACCAGGCAGCCGAGACAGAAGCCACAGGCGGCCGGAAATTCGAGACGGTCTGAACCATCGCGGAAGCGTGGTCTCCCAACGTTCGACGCTGAACGTTCCAATCAACGCCGTACGCAAGCCTCCCCCACAAGGGGAGGCTTTCTTGTCAAAGATCTCCTTATCAGAGATCTTCGGGGCGCTTGCCGCCCATGGCCCGGGTCAAGGCATCGGCGCGCTCGCGCACGACCGGTCCCAGCACCAAGAGCTTGTCGTCATTGACGCGCACGGATGGTCCTGAGATCGAGATCCCGGCGATCGTTTCCCCATATTCGTTGAAGATCGGCGCTGCCACGCAGCGCATGCCGAGCGTGTGTTCCTCGTCGTCGATCGACCAGCCGCGCTGGCGGATCTTCTGGATGTCCTGCAGCAGCGCCGACAGGTTGTCGCGTGTCTTGTCGGTGAAATGCGCCAGGTCGCGTCCAGCCAGCAGATGCGCGACATCCTTGTCGGCCCAGGTCGACAGGATCGCCTTGCCGATTCCGGAGGCATGGATCGGCCCGCGCCGGCCGGGGCGGAAGAAGGCCCGCATCGGGGCATGGCTTTCCACCTGCGAGATGAAGACGACATCGCCGCCTTCTTCGATGCCGATATTGGCAGTCTCACCGCTTTCTTCCATCAGCTGTTTCAGAAACGGACGGCTGATGGTGCCGAGCTTGCGGAAGCGCAGATAGGCGTTGCCGATCTCGAATGCCTTGAGGCCGATCGTCCAGGCGCCGGTGTCGGGGTCGTTCATCACCATGCCGTGGTTGGCCAGAGACGTCAGCAGCCGGTGCACGGTCGATGGCGCCATGCCTGTGACATCGGACAAGTTCGTCAATGTCGAGCCGTCGCTTTCGGCAACGACCGCCAGCAGCGTCAGGCTACGGTCGAGCACCTGCACGGAGCCGGGCGCTGCGTTTTCGCCCGCCTTTCGGCCGCGTTTTCCCTTGCCTGTCGCATCCATGATCCATCCTCCAGCAGCCGAGTCATTCCTATCATCCTCTAGCAGGACCAGGATTGATTGTTTCGAAATTCTTGAAGATGTTTATTTCCATCTGGTGGAAATGAATTCCATTTAAATGTTGAACATTGATGACAATGGGGTATCGTCTCATCAAATAGGAGGAGTTCCCATGGCTAAGATGCGTGCCGTTGATGCGGCTGTTTACGTTCTTGAGAAAGAGGGCATCGATTGTGCTTTCGGCGTGCCCGGTGCGGCAATCAATCCGTTTTATTCCGCTCTGAGGGCGCGCGGCTCGGTTCGCCACATCCTTGCCCGCCACGTAGAGGGCGCCTCGCATATGGCGGAAGGCTACACCCGCGCCAAGCACGGCAACATCGGCGTTTGCATCGGCACGTCAGGCCCGGCCGGCACCGACATGATCACCGGCCTTTACTCGGCTTCCGCCGACTCGATCCCGATCCTCTGCATCACCGGGCAGGCGCCGCGCGCCCGCCTGGACAAGGAGGATTTCCAGGCCGTCGATATCTCCAAGATCGCAGCACCTGTCACCAAGTGGGCTGTCACCGTCATGGAGCCGGCGCTGGTGCCATTCGTCTTCCAGAAGGCTTTTCACCTGATGCGCTCCGGACGACCGGGGCCGGTGCTGATCGACCTGCCGGTCGACGTCCAGCTGGCCGAGATCGAATTCGATCCCGAGACGTATGAGCCGCTCGAGCCCTACAAGCCGAAGGCGACGCGCGCGCAGGCCGAGAAGGTCATTGCGATGCTGAACGAGGCCGAGCGGCCGTTGATCGTCGCCGGTGGCGGCATCATCAATGCCGACGCCTCGGATCTCTTGACCGAATTTGCCGAGATCACCGGCGTTCCTGTCATTCCGACACTGATGGGCTGGGGTACGATCCCGGACGATCATCCGCTGATGGCCGGCATGTGCGGCCTGCAGACGTCGCATCGCTACGGCAATGCCAGCATGCTCGCCTCCGACTTCGTGCTCGGCGTCGGCAACCGTTGGGCAAACCGCCACACCGGCAACATACCGACCTATACCGAGGGTCGAAAGTTCGTTCACGTCGATATCGAACCGACGCAGATCGGACGCGTCTTCGCGCCGGATTTCGGCGTCGTCTCAGACGCGGGGGCAGCGCTGAAGCTCTTCCTTGACGTTGCGACGGAATGGAAGACCGCCGGCAAGCTGCGCGACTGGTCGGGCTGGGCGCAAGAATGCCGCGAGCGCAAGCGGACCATGCTGCGCAAGACCCATTTCGACCAGACGCCGCTAAAGCCGCAGCGCGTCTATGAAGAGATGAACAAGGCCTTCGGCCGCGACACCTGCTATGTGTCGACCATCGGCCTCAGCCAGATCGCCGGCGCGCAGTTCCTGCACGTCTACAAGCCGCGCAACTGGATCAATTGCGGCCAGGCCGGTCCGCTCGGCTGGACCCTGCCGGCTGCCCTTGGCGTGCGTGCCGCCGATCCCGATAGGCCGATCGTCGCACTTTCCGGCGACTATGATTTCCAGTTCATGATCGAGGAACTGGCGGTCGGCGCCCAGCACAAGCTGCCCTACCTGCATGTTGTCGTGAACAATTCCTACCTCGGCCTCATCCGCCAGGCGCAGCGCGGCTTTAACATGGACTTCGAAGTCAGCCTCGCCTTCGACAACATCAATGCGTCTGAAGACGCGGAGAAGGGCTATGGCGTCGACCATGTCGCCGTTGCCGAGGGTCTCGGCTGCAAGGCGATCCGGGTGCGCAGCCCCAACGAGTTCCAGGAAGCGTTCGACCGCGCCCGCGCCCTGATGGATGAGCACCAGGTTCCCGTCGTCATCGAGTTCATCCTCGAGCGCGTCACCAACATCGCCATGGGTGCGGACATCAACTCCGTCGTCGAGTTCGAGGAACTGGCGGCGCGTGGCGAAGATGCACCGACCGCGATCGAAGCGCTTCTCGATTGAAAACTATCACAAGGAGGAAAAATCGCATGGCGAAGTTCGCTGCGAACCTGACAATGCTGTTTACCGAGGCGCCGTTCCTCGATCGCTTTGCCCTTGCTGCAAAAGCCGGCTTCGAAGGCGTCGAGTATCTCTTCCCCTACGAGTTCGAGAAGGTCAGCCTGCGCGCCGAGTTGCAGCGTTACGGTCTGAAACAAGTGCTGCACAACCTGCCGGCCGGCAACTGGGCCGGCGGCGAGCGCGGCATCGCCATCCTGCCCGACCGGATCGACGAGTTCCGCAAGGGCGTGGCGAGCGCCATCGACTATGCGACCACGCTTGATTGCAAGCAGGTCAACTGCCTGGTCGGCATCGCGCCGGACGGGGTCTCGGAAGCCGTGCTGCGCACCACGCTGGTCGCCAACCTCAAGCTGGCCGCGAGCGAACTGGGCAAGCAGGGCATTCGCCTGCTGATCGAGCCGATCAACCACTTCGATATTCCCGGCTTCTACCTCAACACGGTCGAGCAGGCCGCTTCGATCATCGACGAGGTCGGCAGCGACAACCTCTTCATCCAGTACGACCTCTACCATCAGCAGCGCACGCAAGGCGAACTCATCGGTACCTACAGGCGCTTTGCCGGCCGCATCGCCCACGTCCAGCTTGCCGATAACCCGGGCCGCAACGAACCGGGTACGGGCGAGATCAACTATCCCTACGTCTTCGATGCGCTCGAAGAGGCGGGCTACGACGGCTGGATCGGCTGCGAATACAAGCCGCGCACGACCACGGTCGAGGGCCTTGGCTGGCTTGGCACCGAGCGCAAGCGCACGCAATCCGCAGACATCATCAAGATCAGGAGTTAAGCACAATGGCAACGATCGGCTTTATTGGACTGGGCATCATGGGTACGCCGATGGCACGCCATCTGCAGGATGCCGGGCATACGATCATCACTTCGAAATTTGCGATCCCGCCGCGGCAGGAACTGCTCGACAATGGCCTGACGTTTGTCGAGACGCCGAAGGCACTTGCCGAGGCGGTCGACACGATCATCCTGATGCTGCCGGACACGCCTGAAGTGAAGGACGTTCTCTTCGGCGAGAACGGCGTCGCCTACGGCCTTTCCAAGGGCAAGTTGGTCATCGACATGAGCTCGATCTCGCCGATCGAGACCAAGGAATTCGCCAAAAAGGTCCGCGAAACCGGTGCGGAATACGTCGACGCACCAGTCTCCGGCGGCGAAGTCGGTGCCAGGAACGCTTCGCTTTCGATCATGGCCGGCGGCTCTCAGGAGAGCTTCGACCGGGCCTTGCCGTTGTTCCAGCTGATGGGCAAGAACATCACCCTCGTCGGCGATTGTGGCGATGGCCAGGTGACCAAGGTCGCCAACCAGATCATCGTTGCGCTGACGATCGAGGCGGTGTCCGAGGCGCTCGTCTTCGCGTCGAAGGCCGGCGCCGATCCGGCACGGGTTCGCGAAGCGTTGATGGGTGGTTTTGCCTCCTCGCGTATTCTCGAAGTGCATGGCGATCGCATGATCAAGCGCACCTTCGATCCGGGCTTCCGCATCTCGCTGCACCAGAAGGATCTGAACCTGGCGCTGCAGGGCGCAAAATCCCTCGGCATTTCGCTACCGAACACGGCAGCGACGCAGGAGCTGTTCAACAACTGCGCCGCCAATGGTGACAGCGGGCTTGACCATTCCGGCCTGGTGCGTGCCCTTGAGCGCATGGCGAACCATCAGGTCGCCTGAAGCACCGCTACGACAGCATGAAAATACGCATGATCGACCGGCGGCCCGTTCCGTCTGCCGATCGTGCCTCCGGGCGGCGGAAGGAGGAGCCGCCGCCCGAGATCTTGGATGAAGGGGAGAGACATGGCAGCCATTGCCGATCCGCGCACGTTTCTGGAAACGCTGTTCACATCGGCGGTTGCCGCTGCCGACCCGGCACTGGTGATTGCCGCCAACCTGCCGGAGCGGCCGAAGGGCCGGACCGTGGTCGTCGGCGCCGGCAAGGGTGCGGCGCAGATGGCACAGGCCTTCGAGCGACATTGGGATGGTCCGCTTTCCGGCGTCGTCGTCACCCGCTACGGCTACGCAGCCCCTTGCCAGCGTATCGAGGTGCTGGAAGCATCGCATCCGCTGCCGGATGAAAGCGGTCTGCAGGCCTCTCGGCGCCTGATCGCCGAGGTCAGCGGCCTGTCGGAAGACGATCTGGTCGTTGCTCTTGTCTGCGGTGGTGGATCGGCCCTGCTGCCGTCACCACCTCCAGGCCTTTCGCTGGACAATGAAGTCGCCGTCAACCGGGCGCTGCTCGCCTCGGGCGCGCCGATCAGCGCCATGAATGCGGTGCGCAAGCACGTCTCATTGATCAAGGGTGGCCGGCTCGCGGCCGCGGCCTATCCGGCGAAGGTCGTTTCACTCATCGTATCTGATATTCCCGGCGATGACCCGGCGCTGGTCGCCTCCGGTCCGACCCTGCCCGACGCAAGCACTCGTGCCGACGCCCTGAAGATCATCGAGCGCTATGGCCTGCAATTGCCCGAAAAGGTTCTGGCGTGGCTCGCCGATCCGGCTGCCGATGCGCCGTCGCCGTCCGACCCGCGTTTCGCTGCCAACGAAGTACGCCTGATCGCATCCGCTTCCGTCTCGCTCGAGGCGGCTGCCGCCAAGGCGCGGGAGGCCGGCATCGAGGCAATCATTCTCTCCGACGCGATTGAAGGCGAGGCGCGTGACGTCGGCAGTGTTCACGCGGCAATCGCCCGTGAGGTCGCAGGCCGCGGCCGCCCCTTCGCGAAGCCCGTTGTCGTTCTTTCCGGCGGCGAGACGACCGTTACCATGCGCGGGGCAGGCAAGGGCGGACGCAACAGCGAGTTCCTGCTGTCGCTGGCCCTTGGCATTGATGGCGCCGTTGGCGTTGCGGCGCTTGCCGCCGATACCGATGGCATCGACGGTTCCGAGGACAATGCCGGCGCCTTTGCCGACGGAACGACGATCGCCCGGCTCGCCGCACAGCGGCTCGACGCCTCAGCACTCCTGCAGCGGAATGATAGCTGGAGTGCCTTCGACGCGCTCGGTGATATCTTCAAGCCCGGGCCGACCGGCACGAATGTCAATGATTTCCGCGCAATCCTGGTGCAATAGGACGCGAGGATGGGTGCCTAAGACATTGGTGCCGCTGGGTCAGGCGGCGCTTCGGGCGAAGTGGCAGCTGACCGTGCCGTGATTGCCGAAATCCGCAACGAAGGTGTCGCCGCTGCGCGCCTCCACCGCACGCACGAACGAGCCGGAAAGCACGATCTGGCCCGGTTCGATCGCGTCGCCATACTGCGCCAAGCGGTTGGCGAGCCAGGCGATGCCATGGGCGGGATGATTGAGAACGCCCGCCCCCAATCCGGCTTCTTCCACTTCGGCGTTGCGCGAGAGGATGGCGCCCATCCAGCGCATATCAACCGCGTCGGGGCGCATCGGTCGTCCGCCAAGGATCAGCCCGGCATTGGCCGCATTGTCGGCGATCGTATCGGCGATCCCTCGGGCTTGCTGTGTCTCGGGATCGCGTCTGACGATGCGGGTGTCGAGGATCTCAAGCGCGGGGATCACGAAGTCGGTGGCGTTGAGCACGTTCAGGATAGTGACGCGCGGCCCTTTGAGCGGCGCCTTCATCACGAAGGCGATTTCGGCCTCTACGCGAGGCTGGATGAAGCGATCGGCGGGAATGGTTGAACCATCCTCGAACAGCATGTCGTCGAACAGCACGCCGGAATCCGGCGTGTCGATATCAAGCGCCTGCTGCATGGCCTTTGACGTCAGCCCGATCTTGAAGCCGATGATCCGTCGGCCGAGGTCCCGCTTGCGCCGCACCCAGGCGGATTGAACCGCATAGGCGTCGTCTATCGTCATCCCCGGATGTTTGAGGGATAACAGGCCGACCTGGCTGCGATCGATTTCGGCCTGGTGAAGGCTCTCGGCTGCTTGCGAAATCTCGGCAGGGCTGAGCATGCGACCGTTTTCCTCTCGCACGGACGTCATCCATAGCCTTGCGATGGCATCCGAAGGACTTCGAGCTTTGCGCTGACGTTCAAGGCCCGGATATCATCGCCGAAACAATCGGGATAGGAAAGGGTTTGATCGCAAGACCCCTCGTGTCAGACGGACTGCGTTGCCAGCATCATGCCGAGGCCGATGAGGATCGAACCGCATGCCCGCGGGACCAGGCTGCTCTGGCCGGTGAAGCGACCAAGGGTCAGGGATGCGAGTATCACAGCGGCGACATCAGCGGCCGACAACGCCAGATTGACCAGCATGCCGAAGACCAGGAACTGCAGGGAGACCGGCATTGCCGCTGCCGGGTCGACGAATTGCGGCAGGAACGTCACGAAGAACAACGCCGTCTTAGGGTTGAGGATTTCGACGAGGATGCTGTCGCGCAGCACGCCGGGCTTGGCATCGGTCTTATGCGTATCATGCTTGCCGATGCCGAGCAGCATCGTGCCGCCAAGCCAGACCAGATAGACGGCGCCGGCAAGTTTGATTGCCGCATAGACAAACGGTGCATGGCTGAGAAGGGCGGCAAGCCCGAGGGTTGCGGCTGCAATATGCACATAGCAGCCGATATGGATGCCGAATGCGGCCAAAAAACCGGCTTTGCGGCCATGCGCCAAGGTCTGCGCCGTCATGTAGAGAATGGCGGGCCCCGGCATGCAGGCAAAGATCGCCGTAGCGACCGCAAACGAAATCCAGTGCTCGATCGAGGGCATCGCAGTTCCTCCGGTTTGCCGGCTGCCCCTCCGGCAGCGTGGCATTCGGCCCGACCCCGTCGGTGCGGAATCGGGTCGGCAGAGAACTACGCTTGGTTGTAGATCGGCGACATACGGCAGGTGCCGTATTTCGGAGCCTCGAACCTGCGGCCAATGATGTGGTGGTTAAGGGAATGTCACCGCTGGAGCCGGCGCGGCATGCGGATTTCAGCCAATGGGCAGGCCGATGCGCACAGCGTAGGCGGCGAGTTCGGCAGCGCTATGCAGGCTGAGCTTGCGCATCAGGTTTTCGCGGTGCTTGCGCGCGGTGAGCGGGCTGATGCCAAGCCGTTCGGCAATCTCGCGAGCCGTCAGGCCCTGAGCCGCGAGCGAAAGGATCTGCATCTCCCGCCGGGTCAGGGGAATGGGCGAAAGCGCTTCGTCGGTCGCGGACGGCAAGGTCCGTCGCTCCGGGTGGCTGACGGCAAAGCGTATCGATTGTGCGAGGTAGATTTCGTTGGCGCCAAGCGCGTCAACGGCAGAGGCAAGCTCGGCCGGGTCGCCGTTCTTCGTGAGATAACCGCTTGCGCCCGCATCTATGGCGGCGCGGACCGTTCGCGGTTCGATATTGGCGGTCAGCACTAGGATCTTCATTCTCGGAGCCAGTTCCCTGATGTCGGCGATGAACTGGATGCCTGCCACGCCCGGCATGCCGAGATCGAGGGTCAGAAGGTCTGCCGGCTCACTTCTCGCAAGCGCCAACACGGCTTCGCCGTCGGCGGCCTCGGCAACCACGGATATGCCCGCCATCGTCGAAAGTAGCATCTTCAAGCCTTCGCGAACGATGGCATGGTCGTCGGCAACGATGACGTTCATGGCCTTCGACATTTCAGCAATCCTTCATTGATATCAGCAATTGTCCGCAACCATAAACAGGTTCGCGTGCGGAGGCGATGCAAACAGCGTGAGCGACTGCAACCTCTCCTGATAGAACTACTATTTCGTCAATCTTACGCGGTGCTGGTCGCAAATTTGGTCATTCCACTACCGGTTGCCATTGATCCGAAGGAGTGGATGCGGTGAGACCCGTTGGCGGGATGCACCGTAACCCTCCATACGCGGACAGTCGGGCGCCTCGGCGGTATTCTGACCGTTCACGCCGGGTCGAGCGACGTGCGCAAACTGCAGCCGAATGAGGGTCTCATCTATTCGATAAAGACGCGCACGCTGGCGGCCCGACCCACGGCGTCGATGACCGTGAGGGTGGAATAGCCGGCGCCATCGGGCTGCCATTGCGTCGTCCGCCGGCGGGTCGGATCGGGCAACGGCTTGCCATTTGCGAGCCACCGGAAGGGCGCGCGGCCGCCCTGCAGCTTCAAAGTAAGTGGTGACATGGTCTCATGGTCGATGCCAAGTTCGACACGCGCGCCCTCGGGCGGAAAGACGATCTGTGGCGCCGGCTCGCGCGCCGAGGCGTTGACGAGGCCGCTTGCGGTCATCGAGAAGCGGCGCTGGCTGATCGGCAGCTCGATTTGGGAGATGCGCACAGCGCCCGGCGGTGCATCCGGCAGCGGCGTGATCGGCAATCCGGATTTGGCAAAGCCTTCAAAGAGAATGGGCGCGGCCGCGCCATAGCCGGTCAGCCCCGGAACGGCGCCATTGTCCGGCCGCCCGACCCAGACCCCGAGCACATAACGGCCGTCGTAGCCGACCGACCAGGCGTCGCGATAGCCATAGCTGGTGCCGGTCTTGTAGGCGATGCCGCGCTGCCGGCTTCCCGCCGGCGGCAAGACGGCCGAGAGCACATCCGAGACATGCCAGGTGGAAACGGGCGAAAGCAGCGGTTCGCCGTCGATCAGACCGGCCGTGCCGGTGATGCCGTCGCCGAGCCGCACCGGGAAGCCGCGATTGGCAAGACCCGCATAGAGCTGCACGAGATCGCGCAGCGTCAGGCCGACCCCGCCAAGGCCGATTGCCAGCCCGGGTGCCTCGCCTGCCGGCAGCACCGGCTTCACCTCGGCGCGGCGGAACCTGACCATCAGCCGGGCAGGGCCGACGACATCGAGCAGGCGAATGGCCGGAACGTTGAGCGACAGTTGCAGCGCCTGGCGCACGCTGACGTCGCCTTGGTAGCTCATGTCGAAATTGCGCGGGCGGTAACCGAAGAAATCGGCCGGTCGATCCTCGATAATGGTTTCCTGGCTGACCAGGCCCTCCTCGAAGGCGAGACCGTAGATGAAGGGTTTTAGCGTCGAACCGGGCGAGCGGGTGATCCGCGTCATATCGATCCAGCCCGAGCGGCTCGCGTCGAAATAATCGGCCGAGCCGACTTCGCCGATGATCTCGCCCGTGCGTGCGTCGGCCATGATCATGGCGACGGACACTCTCGGTCCCAGTTTGGCCGCACCCTCGCGCGCAACCGCTTCGAGGCCGCGCTGGACATTGCGGCGCAGCGTCGTGTGATGCTGCACGGCCGTCGGTTGCTTGCGTAGCGCCGTCTCGGCCAGATGGGCGGCATAGGCCGGCAACTGAAGGCGGCGGTTCGGAATGGCCGTCATCGCGGCCCGTTCAGCTTCGCCTTCGCCGATCACGTCGGCAACCGCCATCCGGGTCAGGACGCGCTTGCGGGCAGCTTCGGCTGCGGCGTGGTTGCGGTCCGGCCGACGCTTTTCCGGCAATTGCGGCAGCGCCACCAGCAGCGCGGCTTCGCCTACAGATAGTCGCTTCGGTTCCTTGCCGAACCAGGCCAGGCTTGCAGCGCGCACACCCTCAAGATTGCCGCCATAGGGCGCATGGCTGAGATAAAGGTCGAGAATCTGGTCCTTGGACAGCCGACGCTCGATCTGGATCGCGCGCGCAATCTGAAGCAGCTTGGCCGCAATGCTTCGTTGTTCGCGCGGTTCGATCAGCCGCGCCACCTGCATCGAAAGGGTGGAGGCGCCGGAAACGATGCGGCCGTTGGTGACGAACTGCAGCGCGGCGCGGCCGAGCGCCAGGAAGTCGATGCCGGCGTGCTCGCGAAACCGCTGGTCCTCATAGGCAACCAGCATCCGCAGAAACTGCGGGTCGACGTCACCGACAGTCGTGTTCAGCCGCCAGAGACCGTCAGGTGTTGCAAAGGCCCTGAGCAATTGGCCGTCGACGTCGAGAACCTCGCGAGACACGATGCCAGCCGCTCCCAGTGGCGGCGGAAATGCCTGGTCAGCCTTGTCGAGCGCAAAGGCAGACAGCCCCGTCAGCAACAGGCCGACGGGGATCGCGATCAGCAATTTTTGCCTTATCGACATTATCGGGCCTATTGGGCTGCCAGAACCTCCATACGCCCTGTCGCGGTGCGCGCCGAGAACTGCGGCCGGTACATGTCTTCGACGCTTGCGGCAGGATGATCGTAGACACCGGGGTTCACCGCGCGGACGACATAGGCGAGCGTCAGCTCGCGGCTATCGCCGGTAGCGCGGTCGAAGGCGGCGACGAAGCGATCGTTGCGGAACTCGGTATGCGTCGCGGTAATCTCGCCGAGCCATTCGAAGTTCGTCAGCTGGGCGCTGTCGACCAGGCTCGGGTTATCGATCTGGAAACCGGCCGGCAAAAGGTCCGAAACAAGCACGCGGGACGGCCAATCGTTGGTTTCGGTGACCTTCAGCACCACGACATAGCGCTCGTTCTGCCTGGCCTGGCTGACATTAGCTTCGGCACCATCGAGTGTGTAATAAGTGCGCTCGATGGCAAAGCCGTCACCGCCGGCCGACAGTGGCTGAGCCGGGGCGGCAACCGTGGTGACCACGGCGGAGACGGCGTCCGCCCCCTCGTTCTTGATCACCACCGGATGAGACAGAAGCGCATCGCCGGGCATCCGCGCGGCGTAGCCGCCGGTCTTCGACGCGCCATTGACGTCAAGCAGCATGTCCTCGTCGCCGCCCTGAACGGCACGGGCGGCAAGCAGCATCCAGGCCTGTTCCTGCGTGCTGGTATATTTCTTCTGCTCCCATTGCCGCGCCACGATCTTCGACAGTTCCGGAATGATCGGCGGAACCGGACGGCTTTCGGCTGCCAGAGCCAGGACGGCCGCGTCGTCGCGCAGCGATGAACCGTAGTCGGAACGCGACAGGCTGACATTGACGAGGCCGGTCGACATGTTGGCCGAGGACGCAAAGATCTCCTGTGACCGCTGGGCATCGCCGTAAAGCGCCAGCGCCGCTGCAACCTGCGCCTTGGCCAAGGGTGTCGGGAAATCATTGATCAGCGTGTTGGCGTAATAGCGGATGTCGTTGACGGCGGCCTTGCGGTTGCGTGCGAGCACATAGAGCGCATAGGCGATCTCGTTGCCGCGATCCTTGACATTGGTGTCATAGCCGAGGCCGTTCTGCAGGTTTTCCAGTGCCTGCACCATCGCTGCCTCAGGCACGTCGTACTTCTGTTCACGTGCGCGTGTCAGGAAGTCGGTGACATAGGCGTCGAGCCAGAGGTCCCCATAGCCCGGCCCCCACAGGCCGAAGCTGCCGGACGACGACTGGTTGGAGAGCACGCGGTAGATCGCTTCCTGCACCCGCTTGGTCACTTCGCCATCATCGGGAAGGCCCGACTGCTTCGCCAGTTCGCTCATATAGAGAAGCGGCAGCGCCCGGCTCGTCGTCTGCTCGGTGCAGCCATAGGGGTAACGGTCGAGTGCCATCAGGATGGCGGGAACGTCGAAGGCCGCAGACCGGGTGACGCTCAGCGAAACCGACGCGCCCTGGAGCACGCTGTCTGCCAGCAACTGGCCGTCGATCGTAAGGCTGCTGCCCGCCGCAAGGTTGACCACCTGTCGCTGCGTGACCGGCAGTGTGGCCGGGCGCACCGGAATGTTGAGCGCCTGTTCGAGCGAAAGTCCGGAGGCGCCGGTGAGCTGGACAGTAACGAGCCCGTCGCCTGTGTGTTGGCCGACCAGCGGCAGCGTCAGAACGGATTTGCCGCCCTGTTCGAGGCGTACCGTTTCGCTGCGGCCTGCCTGTTCCACCGTCACCGGTCCGTTGGTGGCCAGTTGTACCTGGTAGTCGCCGGCCGGAGCGTCGGTGTTGGCGATGTCGAGCCGCAGCTCGGCCCGGTCTCCCGGGGCGAGGAAGCGCGGCAGGCTCGCCGTCACGACGATCGGGTCGCGGATGACGACGTCGCGGACAGCATGGCCGACGCCGGACTTCGTCCAGGCGACGCTCATGATCCGCGCCGTGCCGTTGAACTGCGGAATATCGAAGCTGACGGTCGCCTTGCCATCGGCGTCGAGCTTCACCGGACCTTCGAAGAACGCCACCAGCTTTTCGGTGGGCGGGCTTCCCTGCAGCGCGACCCGGCCGCCGTCGCCGCCGGTGCGCAATTTGCCGGTCGCCCCAAGCGAGCCATCGATCAAGCGACCGTAGAGATCGCGCATTTCAAGACCAAGCTGGCGCTGGCCGAAATACCAGGCGGCAGGATCCGGAGCTTCATAGCGGGTCAGGTTCAGGATGCCGACGTCGATCGCGGCAATCGTGACATATGCTTCTTCGTTGGCGCCGGCCCCTGCCACCTGCAGGCTGATATCGAGCGGCTTGCGCGGTTCGGTCTTTTCGGGCGCTTCGATGGCCACGGCAAGCTTGCGCTCGGCGGGATCGACGGTGAGCCACTTGATGCCAATCGCGCGCATCGGCATGCGGCTTTCCTGCGCGTCGCCAGGCCGATAGAGGGTCGCGGTGACATAGGCGCCGGCCCCCCAATCGGCGGTGACAGGTAAATCGACCTCGCCACCTTCGGCAGCGATCGTCGTGCTCTTTGTCGTGATCAGGCCTTCCGTGCCGACGGTTACCAGCAGTTCACCGGCAAAACGCGGTGAAACCTTGAGCTTGGCGGTTTCGCCGACGGCGTAGTTTTCCTTGTCGAGCGCGATTTCGAGGCCATCGGGGGTTTCGGTCGATGTCGATGCGACATACCAGCCGGCATCGAATTCGACGCTCGATGTCGGTCCGTCAAGGGCCGCCGTCTCGACTTCGAGACGGTAGCGGCCCCAGCCGACGGGCACGGCGATCTCGCCTCCATCGGCGGTCACGTCGAGCGTGCCGTTCGCAACCTGCTTGGTGGTGACCACCGGCTCGTATTTCCAGGCGGTTCCGTCTCGGTACCATTGATAGTTGCGCTCGACGCTGATCAGCTTCCAGAGCGCACCCGGCATGGCGGCCCTGGCACCGTCGGGGTCGATGGCGATCACGCGGAACTTGCCGACGGAGTTTTCCTGAAGGTCGCCCGAAAACTCGGGTTTGATACCGATCATCGCGCCTTCCGGCTTTACCGGCAGCGTCAAGGATCGTTCGACGGCGCGACCGCCGGCCTCGCGCATCCGCACGGTGACATTGGCGTTGAGCAGTTGCGTCGTCGACGGCACTTCGCTCAAAGCCACGTCGAAGGTCGACTTGCCGTCGTCATCGAGAGCCGTCAGGTCCTCTAGCGGCAGACGCGTGTCCTCGCTCGCCTCTTCGTCGGCAAGGCCGAAGAAATATCCCTTGAAGGCAGCACTTTCGCGCGTCGGCTTCAGAACCACTTCGCCCTCAAGCTCGAGGCCGGCGGCCGGTGCGCCATAGAGATAGCGTCCATCGACCACGACTTGTACCGGTTCTCCGACAGCGATCTCCTTTGCTTCGCTCGTCAGATCGAACTCCGTGCGGTCCGGCACGAAATCGTCGACTAGAAACTGCTTCTCGCCGATCGGCGAGGCCTTGGGATCAGTGAAGATCTGCATCGTCCAGGTGCCACGCATGGCGTTTTCCTGAACATCGAGATCGAGCGTGTGGCCGCCGAGCTTGCCGCCGTCGCTGATCATCCTGCGGTATTCGACGCCGTCAGGGCGCAGGAACACGAAGGTGAGCGGCAGATTCTCGATCGCCTCGCCATTAACGTCTCGCGCAAGTGCTGACGCGTGCACCGTCTCGCCGACGCGGTAGATGCCGCGCTCCGTCCAGGCGAGGACGTCGATGGCGCCGGGCGCCGCACGGCCGGTGACCCCACGATCCGACAGGTCGAATCCCGCCCTCGTCATGTCGAGGAAAACGAAGTCGTCTTCGCCGCTCTTGGCTGTGATTACGGCCGGGGTCAGGGCGGAGGTGCCGCGGATCAGACCAGCGGTGAAGGTGGCGCGGCCGTCGCCATCCGTCGTTGCCGTGCCGAGGATTTCGTTGTTCTTGGCGACCAACTGCAGCTCGACACCTTCGATCGGCTTGGCGGTTGCGAGAGATCGGGCAAAGACGTTCAGGCCGTCGGTGCCGGCATAGGTCGACACGCCGATGTCGGAGACGACGAACCATTGGGTAGCGCGGGCGTCCCAATCCTGGCTGAGGCCGGTTTCGGATGCTGCGGTCAGCACGTAGACGCCGGCTTTGCGCTTCGGCAATGCTTCATCGACCGGGAAGCTGGTGACCACTTCCTTGTTGAGGACGCTGTCGATGGCGATCGAACCTTCCCAGACCAGTTCTCCGCTTTCGTCTTGAATGCGCTGGGCGCTGTAGCCGTCGATTTGCGTCAGGAACTGCGAGTTCTGCAGCACCTGCGCCAGGCTGCGATCGCCGATGCGGTAGAGCTTGAGCTTGGCGCTGTCGGTGTTGACGGAAACCAGCGGAATGCCGCGGCGCGCGGTCGAGGGCAGCACGAAGCTGTCGCCGGTAAAGCGCACGACCTGGCCGCGATCCTTGACGTAGACCTCAAGAGTGACCGGCGCCTCAAGCACTTCATCGACCGACGAGGGCAGGCCCGTGCGCAGCGTCAGCTTGTAACGCTGGCCATGCGACAGACCCTCAACGCAGATCTGGTCGCCCTTGGCTTCCACTGCTTTCGGGGCAGCGCCGTCTAGTGTGACGAAGGAGGCATAGTCGGCGCCGCTCTTTAGTAGCTGCTCCGAAAATTGCACGCAGGCGCGCGGCGAGGCGCTATCGGCATCAACGGTGTTTTCGATGACGCGGAAGCGCTTGCGCTCCTTCAGGTCGAGGTAGGCGGTCTCAACCGTTTTTGATTGCACCAGTTCGAGGCTGGCCTTGTAGGCATTGAGGGCGCCGCGGAAATTCTCGGCATTTTCCAGCGCCTTGGCGAGAACGGCCAGCGCATGGGCGCGGCTTTCCGCGGTCCGCGTCAGCTGATAGCCGTTGATCGCCGCAAGGGCGGCTTGCGTCGCGACATCGGTATTGCCGGTGACGCGATTTGCCGTGCGCGCCGTTTCAAGCCACAGCTCGCTGTCATCAGGGGTGATCGCAAGCGCGCCCTGGAACGCCTTCAATGCACCGTCGATAATGCCCGATTCCGCCTGCGCGCGCGCCGTCTCGATCAGGCTGTTGACGCCGAAGCCCTGCTGATCATCAGCGAGCGAAAGGTTCGCCTTGGCGTCGCGTGCATCCTGAAGGATCTGGTCGGAGAGAAACGAGAGTCGCGGCGGCGCGCCGAGGTCCGGCTGCACGGCCTGCGCCTGGACGATCTTGCCCGCGATGGCGCCGGGGAAGTCGTTCAACTGATTGAAGTCGGACTTCAGGAAGCACCATTTCACCTTGGGATTGTAGGTGAATGCGCGGCAGGATTGGTCCGCGATGCAGGCGGTCTCGCACTGATCCAGCGAGACATTCTGTTCGGTTCGCAGATCGAAGCCGAAATAGTCACCGTCCTGGGTGATCTCGACCTGGCGGCCGGTCGGAGCCGAAAAAGCCGGATATCCGGCGGCCAAAACAGAAACAAGAAGAGCGGAAAGGCCGAAAAACGCGCGCACAGACATAAGTCCTCCCAACGCAGCCGGTCTCGATAGAGCTTCACTTTTTCAAGGTTCCTGATGCCTTGTCAACCACGGACGTTCAAGAGTTGGACGACAATTTACGCGAGAGCGAGCAACATGTCCTAGTGAGGCGGCGTTACTGCGACAGGGCGCTTATCTTCTCTGCTCCTTCAGGAAAACGACGAGCGAACGGCCGGCGTCGAGGATGTGATCCCGGGTGAGCGACGATGCCAGATCGGCGTCACCTTTGGCGCAGGCATTGAGGATCGCCTCATGCTCGCGCGCTGCGCGCTTCATGCCATCCGTCAGCGTCAGCTGCGCGCGCAGATAACGATCGATACGGTCGAGCGAGGCGCGCACGATCTGCAGGTAGTAGGGCCGCCGCGCGGCCTCATAGAGGCTGTAGTGGAAGTTCCGGTTGGTTTCGCCCCACTTCGCCGAATCGGATTCCTTGCCGAACTCGTCGCAATGCCGGCGGGCGAGTTCGAGTGTCCTTCGATCCATATTGGGGACGGCAAGCCGGATCACCTCTGCTTCAAGAAGAGCGCGGAACTCGAAGATCTCCTCGATCTCTTCGATCGAAAGGCCGGCAACGACAGCGCCTTTGTAGCGTTGCGTCGTGATCAACCCGTGCTGTTCAAGGCGCGAAAGCGCTTCGCGCACGGGGATGCGGCTGGTGTTGAACATCTGGGCGATCTGGTCCTGCCGCAGGTTCTCCCCCTCGACAAGCGCACCCTCGATGATCGCCTTGCGCAATGCCTCGTAGACGATATCGGCTGCGGAAGCGGCTTGCCTGACATCAACGGCATCGAGTTTCATCGCGTCTAAACCCCGGAGGCTTCGTGTCCCTGACAGTGCGGAAACTGCCGTGGCTCTGGTCATAGGTCCATTCCCCTGGTCGGGCAACAGAGGTCGCCGCGGCTTTGCGCAAAAAATCGTATATTTCAGATTGTATATTGGATCCAATCTTTCTATGACTGTTTCCACGTTGGCTGCGGCGGCCGTTTGGTCGCCGAAAGAGAGCCGTTCTCTTGATCGTCGATGGGCAGATATCAAGGCATGGCATGTGGATGCGGTCCGCATGCATCGCGTGGAGGCGAGAAGATGCGCAGCAGCAAGGTCATTCATATTGTTTCCTGCCACGCGGAGGGTGAAGTCGGCGATGTCATCGTCGGCGGCGTTGCGCCACCGCCGGGCAAGACGCTGTGGGAGCAGCGACGCTTCATCGCCGAGGATCAGACCTTGCGCAATTTTGTGCTCAACGAACCGCGTGGCGGTGTTTTCCGCCACATCAACCTGCTGGTGCCGCCAAAGGATCCACGCGCGACTATGGGCTTCATCATTATGGAGCCTGAAGACACGCCGCCGATGTCCGGGTCCAACTCGATCTGCGTTTCGACCGTCCTGCTCGACAGCGGCATCGTGCCGATGCAGGAGCCGGAGACGAGAATGGTACTGGAGGCGCCCGGCGGGCTCGTCGATGTCGTCGCCACCTGCCGCAACGGCAAGGCCGAGCGCATCACGGTCACCAACGTCCCGTCCTTTGCCGGCAAGCTCGACGCCAAGCTCGAAGTGGAAGGGCTTGGCACGCTCACCGTCGACACCGCCTATGGCGGCGACAGCTTCGTCATCACCGATGCTCGCATGCTCGGCTTCTCCGTGACGCCGGATGAGGCGCGAGAGCTTGCCGAGACCGGGATCAAGATCACCCGTGCCGCCAACGAGCAGCTCGGCTTCGCGCATCCGGAAAACCCGGAATGGGCACATATCTCGTTCTGCCAGCTGACGCTGCCGGTGGAAGAGCGCGATGGCGTCCTGCACGGACGCAACACAGTGGTGATCCAGCCGGCAAAGCTCGACCGGTCGCCGACCGGCACCGGCTGCTCCGCGCGGATGGCGGTGCTTCACGCGCGCGGCCAGATCAAGGTCGGCCAGCGTTTTGTTGGCCACTCGATTATCGACTCGACGTTCGATTGCCGTATCGTCGGCGAAACCACCGTTGGCGGGCGCCCGGCCGTCGTCCCGGAAATCTCCGGCCGTGCCTGGGTGACCGGTACGCATCAGGTGATGCTCGACCCGGCCGATCCGTGGCCATCAGGCTACCGGCTGGCCGATACCTGGCCACGCAAGCAATAGGCCGTCAGACGCTATTGTTCGGCAATGATGCGCGTGGTGCCGACCCAGAGTTCACGGGCCGGCCCTGCGCCGATGTTGCGGGCGCGGTGCGGTAGCGACGAGGGGAAGTGCAGGGTGTCGCCCGCTTTCAGGACATATTCCTTGCCGTCGATCTCGTAGAGCATTTCGCCTTCAATCAGATAGAGGAAATCCTCGCCCTCGTGGCTGGTCAGCTCGGAAGCGTAGCCGGCCGGCATGTGGGTGATGCAGCCGTTGAGTTGGGCGCCGGGAAAGCCGCGCTCGAGCAGTTCATAGACACGCTCCTTCGTCTCGACATTGTAACCGCGGCGTTCGCCGGCGTGAGACACAATGGAATGGGCGTGCTGCGGCGGCTGCGACAGGAACGTATCGACGCTGGTGCCGAGCGCATTGGCGACATTGTAGAGCGAGATCAGCGAGGGGGTTGAAATACCTCTTTCGATCTGGCTGATGAAGCCCTCCGTGAGGCCGGCTTCACGCGCGACCTGCTTCATCGTCTTGCCGATTTCCTTGCGGCGGGCGCGCAGCATCTGGCCGATCGTTGCGGCCGCAGGCATGTCGGTGAGGGGGGCGCCGGCGTCTGCCGCTGGCGCCTCATCGGTATCGAGAGGCATGATTTTCTTTCCGCTTGACTCGCGTCTATTGTTGTACTTTAGTCCAGCTAAAGTCGGTTATGCAAGCTGATCAACTCGGCTTAGTACCGCTTTAAAAAGGGGAACAACAAGAATGCCTTCGCTGCAATCCGGACGCAAAGGAAAACGTTCGGAAAAATTGGATCCAATATCCAATTGGTGTGAGGCGTCGTGCCGGCGCTAGCCGGTCGATCAAACAGGAGGAGTGAGAGATGAAACGTTTGTTGCCGATCTTACTGGGTGCCGCTCTTGGGCTGGCCGCGGCCACGTCTGCGCTCGCCATCGAACGTGGCGGTGCGATGACCTTTGCGCGTTATGACGATTCCACGGTCATCGATCCTGTTTATGCCGATCGCAACCCGGACCTCTGGATGGTCACCGGCCTATACGAAACGCTGCTGCGCAACGGCCCGGACGGTTCGATCGTTCCAGGGTTGGCCGAGGGTTATGACGTTGCTGCCGACGGGCTTTCGATCAAGCTCAAGCTGCGCGACGGACTGAAATTCTCCGACGGGTCGGCCCTGACCGGCGCCGACGTGGTGTTTTCCCTTGACCGGGCCCGCAATCCCGAGCTTGGTCCTTGGGCGGGTCTGCTTGGCGCCGTCGACAAAGTCTCCGCCGATGGCAATCAGGTAACGCTGGCGCTCAAGAACCCGGACCCGACCATCGTCTCTATCCTCGCAACCTTCAACACCGGCATCATGCCGCAAGCGGCCTTCGAGAAGGCGGCCGGCGCCAACGACCAGGAAAAGGCGCGTGCCTTCTTCGAGGCCGGCCCGGTCACATCAGGCCCATTCACGATGAAGAGCCGCGTGCAGGGCTCGAGCATGACCTTCGCACGCAATCCCAACTACTGGCGGCCCGGCACGGATGGGCAGCCGCTGCCCTATCTCGATCAGGTCGATTTCGTCATCATCCCAGACGATGCCACCCGCATCCTCAAGCTTCAGGCCGGTGAAGTTGATGCCGCGGAGTTCATTCCTTTCGCTCGCGTTGGCGAACTCAGCGCCGATCCGGCGCTGAAGATGGAGCTCTTTCCCTCGACCCGCATCGTCTACGCGCCGATCAATACGCGCGAGACACGCAAGGACGGCTCCAAGAACCCGCTTGCTGATGTAAAAGTGCGGCAGGCGCTGAACTACGCCACCGACAAGAGCGTGCTGATCAAGCTCGTCACTTTCGATACCGGCAAACCGATGACGTCGTTGATGTCGGCCGCCACCCAGCTCCATTACGGACCTGAGCCGCTTTACCCCTACAATCCAGACAAGGCCAAGCAGCTGCTTGACGAAGCTGGTCTCGGCGGCGGCTTCGAGGTGAAGTTTACGACGCTTGCCGGCAGCGCCGACGACGCGACCTTGTTCACCGCCCTGCAGCAGATGTGGTCGCCGCTCGGCGTCAACCTCAAGGTCGAACAGGTCGACAACCCGACACGTGGCGAGAAGAACCGCTCCGGCGACTTCGACATCCACACCTATGGCTGGGCAAACGACGTCAACGACCCGGCGCAGGTGACCGGCTGGCTCGGCTACTACAAGCAGCGCCAGGCCGTGGGCACGGGCTGGAACAATGAGCAGTTCAACACGCTGTTCGAAGCGTCCAACATCGAGGTCGATCCGGCCAAGCGCAAGGACGAGTACAAGCAGATGCAGGAAGTCTATGCAGAGGGCGCGCCGCTGCTCTTCCTGTTCGAGACCCCTTTTGCCGTTGCCGTCTCGAAGTCGATCGAGGGCTACGTGCAGACGCCGCTCGGTGCGAACGACTTCTCCGAGGCCTGGCGGGCCAAGTGACGACAGCCTGAATTCAGGATGTCGGGCGGCGAGAGCTGCCCGACATCTCTTACAAGGTTCAATCCATGCCCTCGTTATCCTATCTTCTGGCGCGGCTGCTGCAGATCATCCCGACTTTTCTTCTGGTGATGATTTTCATCTTCCTGCTCGTCCGGCTGCTGCCCGGCGACCCGGCCATTGCCATGGCCGAGGCCAAGGCAACGGACGCGCAACTTGAGCAGATCCGCCACAATCTCGGCCTCGATCAGCCGCTGCCGATCCAGTTCCTCGTGTTCGTCAAGAACACGCTGACCGGCGATCTCGGGCGTTCGATCATGCTGAAGGCTCCGGTCACCGAGATCATCCTCGCGCGCCTGCCGACCACGGTCTTCCTGGCGCTCTATTCCGTTCTGCTGGCGATCTCTCTCGCAGGGCCGCTGGCGTTCCTTGCCGCGTCGCGGGTCAATCGTCCGGTCGACGTTGCAATCCGCAGCGTCTTCCAGGTCGGGCTGTCCATGCCGGTCTTTTACATCGGCCTCGTGCTGCTGACGGTCCTCGCAGCCCAGCTGCGCTGGTTTCCTGTCGGCGGCTACGGAACGGGCTTTCTCGACAATCTTCATCACCTGATCCTGCCGGCGCTCAGCGTCGCGCTTTACACCTCGGCCATCATTCTTCGCAATCTCAGGGCCTCGCTGATCGAGGTGCTCGATGCCGACTACGTGCAGTTCGCCCGCGCCAAGGGGCTTTCGCGGCGCATCGTCATGACCCGGCATGTGCTGCGCAACGCACTGGTCTCCACCGTGACGCTGCTCGGCCTTTCCATCGGCAACCTGATGAGCGGAACGCTGGTCACCGAGACCGTCTTTGCCGTTCCGGGCGTCGGCCGGCTGATGCTGGAGGCGATCTTCGCGCGTGACTATCCGCTGATCCAGGGGCTCACACTCACCTTCGCCGTGCTGGTTTCCGTCGTCTTCTTGCTGACGGACATCGTGCAATCCTGGCTCGATCCGAGGCTTCGTCAGTCATGAGTATCGTCGTGCAATCTCCCATCCGTAAGGCGGGTCGCGTGCGCGCCTTCCTCGGCCGGGCCTTCTTACGACCGTCCTTCGTCATCGGCTTTGCGATCCTCGCGCTGTCGATCGCGCTGGCGCTGTTCCCTGGGATGTTCGCGCCCTACGATCCGCTTGCCTTCGACCTGAGTGCAATCCAGCAGGGGCCGAGCCTCGCCCATCCCTTCGGCACCGACAATTTCGGGCGCGACGTGCTCTCGCGCGTCATCTGGGCCTATCGCGTCGACATGCAGATGGCCTTCTTCGCCACGATCTTCGCACTTCTGATCGGCATGACGGTCGGAGCTTTCGTCGGCTATTACGGTGGCATCGCCGACACCATCTTCGGCCGCTGCGTCGATGCGATCATCACCTTTCCCTTCCTCGTTCTGGTCATCGCCATCGTCGCGGTGCTCGGGCCTGGCCTCGTCAACATGTATGTGGCGATCACCGCGGTGAACTGGGTGTACTACGCCCGTCTCACGCGGGCCGAGATCATGGCGCAAAAGGCCAATGATTATGCCGCGGCCGGCCGCGTGCTCGGTTATTCCGACCGACGCATCATCTTCCGGCATCTGCTTCCCAACGCGATCTCGCCGATCATCGTCTACTGGATGACCGATATGGCGCTCGCCATCCTGCTCGGCTCTTCGCTCGGCTATCTCGGCCTGGGCGCACAGCCACCGGCGGCCGAATGGGGCGTGTTGATCGCCGAAGGCCGCAACTTCCTGCTGACAGCCTGGTGGATGAGCCTGATGCCGGGCATCGCCATCGTGCTCACCGGCCTCGGCTTCAGCCTCGTCGGCGACGCGCTGGCCGATCTGCTTCGACCGAAAGGGCGCTGACATGAACCAACTCGAGAAAGAAACGGTTCTGGACGTCCGGCATCTGCGCACGGAATTCGGCCTGCCAGAGCGCCCTCTTGTTGCCGTCGACGATGTTTCGTTTCAGGTGCGGGCGGGGGAGATCCTTGGGCTTGTCGGCGAATCCGGCTCGGGCAAGAGCATCACCTTGCGCTCGATCCTCGGCATCGTGCGGCCACGCGGCCGCGTCGGCGGCGAAATCCTCTGGAAGGGCCGGGATCTGGTGCCGCTCGACGAGGGCGCGCTCAGACGGGTGCGTGGACGCGAGATCGCGATGATCTTTCAGGAGCCGATGTCGTCACTGAACCCGTTGTTGACCGTCGGTTTGCAGATATCGGAAAACCTTGCCGCCCATACCGATCTGGATGGGAAAGCCAGAAAGGCGCGCGCGATCGAACTGCTCGACATGGTCGGCATTCCCGCGGCGCGCAACAGGCTCGGCGATTACCCGCACGAGTTTTCCGGCGGTATGCGGCAACGGGTGATGATCGCCATCGCCCTTGCGTCCAACCCGAAGCTGCTGCTGGCCGATGAGCCGACGACGGCGCTGGACGTGACCATCCAGGATCAGATCCTACGGCTCATTCAGGCGCTCAGCCGCGACCTCGGCATGGCCGTGATCCTCGTCACCCACGACATGGGCGTGGTGGCGGAGACCTGCGATCGTGTAGCGGTGATGTATGGCGGCCGTCTTTGCGAGACAGGACCGACGGCTGATGTCATCGGCGACGCCCGGCATCCCTATTCCCTGGGACTTCTGCGCTCTATCCCGCGCGATGTCGCACCACGCACGCCGCTCTATTCCATCCCCGGAGCACCGCCGTCACTCAACGCCTTGCCGGCCGGTTGCGCGTTTACGGCACGCTGTCCCGTGGCCGGGCCGGAATGCCGGGATGTTCGCCCGAGCCTCGAAGCGATCGGACGGCTGCGCCAGGTCGCCTGCCACCACCGCGAGGAAGCCCTCATTCATTTCAGCGCACGGGAGGCGGCGCAATGAGCCAATCGATGCAAGAAGCGGCCACGCCGCTACTTTCCATCCGCGACCTTTTCATGCGGTTCGAGAAGCGTCGCTCGCTGTCGGATACGCTTGCCGGTCGGCCGCGGCAGGTCGTCTCAGCGCTCAACGGCGTCGATCTCGACGTGATGCCGGCCGAAACGCTGGGGATCGTCGGCGAGTCCGGTTGCGGCAAGTCGACGCTTGCGCGCTGTATCGCCGGTCTTCACCGGCCGACATCAGGCGATATCCGTTTCGAAGGCGAGAGTGCCATCGACCTCAAGGGCGCCAGGCGACGCGGCTACAACAAGCGCGTCCAGATGATGTTCCAGGATCCCTATACCTCGCTCAATCCGCGCATGACCGTGCGCGATACTCTGCGCGAGGCGATCACTGTCCATCGCATGCGCGAGGGCGCCGGCGTCGACCGCCGTGTCGACGAACTGCTCGACCTTGTGCGGCTGCCTGATGGCGCCGCCGACAAGTATCCGCACGAGTTTTCCGGCGGCCAGCGCCAACGCATCGGCATCGCGCGGGCACTCTCGCTGGAGCCGACCTGCCTTGTTGCCGATGAGCTCGTCTCCGCGCTCGACGTGTCCGTTCAGGCGCAGGTCGTCAATCTGCTGCTGGAACTGCAGGACAATCTGGGGCTGACGGTGCTCTTTGTTGCCCATGACCTCAGGCTGGTGCGCCATGTCTCCCATCGCGTGGCGGTGATCTATCTCGGCGCCATCGTCGAGATCGGGCCGTCGGAGGCGCTGTTTTCCAAGCCGATGCACCCGTACTCGCAAGCCCTGCTGGCCGCGGCCCCGTCGCTCGACCCGACGGAGCGGCGCAGGGCGCCAGCCCTGTCGGGTGAGTTGCCGAGCCCGCTCGACATTCCGCCCGGCTGCCCCTTCCACGTCCGCTGCCCGCACGCAACCGAGCTTTGCCGCCGGGAAAAGCCGGCACTGCGGCCGGTCGGCAACGGCATGACCGCCTGTCACTTCGCCGAAACGATCGGCGGCGCGTGAAGACAAATATTCAATAGGGAAAGACCACATGACATCGAAAGACAGGCTGGAGGCTTCCGGCCGGATCGAGGCCCTGCGCCGCAAACTCGACGAGCAGGGGCTGGACGGCTACGTCGTCCCGCGGTTCGACGAACATCAGGGCGAGTATTGTGCGCCCCATGACAACAGGCTCGCTTTTGTCACCGGCTTCACCGGTTCTGCCGGCGTTGCGATCGTCATGCGCGACCGCGCGGCAATCTTCGTCGACGGTCGCTATCAGGTGCAGGTTCGCCAAGAGATTGATGCCGACAGCTTCGCCATCGAGCATTTCTACGACGCACCGCTCAAGGACTGGCTGCGGAAGAACCTGCGCAAGGGCGAACGCGTCGGCTTCAATTCGATGCTGCTGCCGTCGACCTGGGACATGGATTGCGGCCAATCGGTTGTCGCCGCTGGCGCCGAGTGGGTCGCCGTAACCGATGATCTCGTCGATGCGATCTGGTCGGACCAGCCCGAACGCCCGCTTGGCAACGTGATGGCCCTGTCGCGCGACTATGCCGGCGAAAGCGTCGCCGACAAGAAGCGCCGCATTGGCCAGATGCTGGCGGAGCAAGGCGCCGACGTGCTGATCGAGGCGCAGCCCGACAACATCGCCTGGTTCCTGAATGTTCGCGGCCGTGACATAGCGTTCAACCCAATGCCGCAATCCTTCATGATCGCCGACAGGGACGGCCGGGTCGAATGGCTCGTCGACCACCGCAAGCTGCCCAATGACCTCTCGGACTTCGAACTCGACGGCGTGACGATGTCCGAGCCGGAGGTGTTGCTCGACCGCGTCCGGACCGCTGCCGCCGGGCGGGTGGCGCTCGTCGATGCCGGCTTTGCCCCATCGGCGGTCGCCCACGCGACGCGCGAGGCTGGCGGCAGCGTGCGCCTTTTGCGCAGCCCGATCACGCTTGCCAAGATGCTGAAGAATCCCGTTGAACTCCAGGGCTTTCGCGATTGCCATCGCCATGATGGTGCTGCGTGGATCAGGTTCTTCGCATGGCTGGAGGCCAATGCGGCCAAGCGCGAGAAGGACGGGCGCCCGGTGACCGAACTGGAGGCGGAGGATCGTATTCTCGCCCTTCGGCAGATGGAGGAGACCTTCGTCGAGCCGAGCTTCCGCTCGATCTCGGCGGCCGCCGGCCATGCCGCCATGTGCCACTATGCGGCCAGCGCCAAGAGCGATGCGCCGATCACCTCGCAAGGCATCTATCTGCTCGATTCAGGTGGGCAGTATTTTACCGGCACGACGGATGCGACGCGCACGACCGCGATCGGAGCTGTCAGCGATGAAGTGCGCCGCACCTATACGGCGGTCCTCAAGGGGCTGATCTCCATGGTCTCGCTCAAATTCCCGAAGGGGACCTACGGCCATCACCTCGACGCCTTCGCGCGCCGGCCGCTTTGGGACCTCGGGCTCGACTATGATCATGGCACCGGTCACGGTGTCGGCCACTTCCTGTCGGTGCACGAGCAGCCGCAGCGTTTCGACCGGCGCGTCAACGAGATCGAATTGCGGCCGGGCATGGTGACGACCATCGAGCCTGGCTATTACAAGGCTGGGGAATACGGCATCCGCATCGAGAACCAGGTGGAAGTGATCGACGACGGCGATGGTTTCATGAGCTTCCGCAGCCTGACGTTGGTGCCGATCGATCTGCGGCTCGCGGATATCAGCCTGCTGAGCGAAACTGAGCGGCAGTGGATCGACACCTACCATTGGCGTGTAGCCAAGACCATGGAAGGGGTGTTCGATCCGGAGACCGCAGCGTGGCTGGCAGCGCGTACCGCGCCGATCGCCAGCTAGCCGAGCGAAAAGCGGCGGCGGGTTTCTTTGATCTACCGCCGTCGGCATTCTCAAAGCGACAATTTTCGACGACGGAGGCTTGCATTGCGGTCTCCGTCGTCTGCTTTTGCCGGGTCGTGTGAAGTTACTTGCCGAATAACGACACTTTGTGATAATTGTCACAAATTGTGTTCGGCCATCTCTGCTGTGATGTTTTGGCTCGAACGACCGGACAGACGGAACGATTATGGCCAGCCGCAAGACAGCCCGCATCATTCAACTCGCCGACACGCTCTCCGGCCGTCGCGTTCTTCATCTGCGCGATGCCGCTGCCTTGCTCGGGGTTTCCGAGATGACCATCCGGCGGGATGTCGCCGATAATCCCGGGCAATTCACCTTCCTCGGCGGCCACATCGTGCCTGCGGGCGAGATCGATGGCGATATGCCCTATGAGCTGGCGCGCGAGGCCGACAGTCATGCAGCGGCAAAACGCGAGGCCTGTGTCCATGCGGCGCAGCACATTCGTCCGGACGAAACCATCTTTATCGATTGCGGTACGACGCTCGAGTATCTGGTCGATCTCATTCCGGACAATTATTCAATTACTGCAGTCTGTTACTCGTTAAATGTTGCTGACAGGCTGACGCGAAAACCCAATGTCCGCATCGTCATGCTCGGCGGTGTCTATCATCCGGCCTCGGCGTCGTTCTCGGGGAATTCTGGGCTGGAAACGCTCGATTTGCTTGGGATCAATGTCGCCTTTCTCTCGGCCGCAGGCGTGGACCCGGGACGTGGTGCAACCTGCGTGCATTTTCATGAGGTGGCGGTGAAGCAGAAGGTGATCTCGCTCGCGCGCGAAAGCCACCTCGTTGTCGACCTGAGCAAGATCGGCAAGCTGAAGCCCGCATTCTTTGCACCGATGAACGTCTTTCGTTCGGTGATCACCGAGGACGGCGACACGCGCATTCCGGTGATCTGAGACCTCGCCAAAAAATGGCAGCATTTCACCGAAACGCGATAGGTCGCTTGACACGTCGCGTTTCTGGTGGAATGCTAACAAAAATACGATAGAAAAATAACAAAATGAGAATCGCCGCCGACACGGGTAACAGCCGTGCTATCGTGCCGCGATGTCAGGGAGTTCGAGGAGCAATCGCTTGGAAGACCTTGCTGTGAAGAATGTGGCCGCGAAAGCCGTGGCACCTGTGGCCGCTGGCCATAACTGGCCGCGCAACGATGGCATGGAGCTTGATCTCGGCTGGGTTGTCGACCAGCGTGTCAACCTTTCGGCTGCCGAACGACGCGTCTCGACGCTGCCTGGTCGCCGGACGGTGAAGAAGGACGCGCAGGCCGCCTGGCTGCTGAAGGCCGTGACCTGCATCGACCTGACGACGCTCAACGGCGACGACACGACCGAACGCGTCAAGCGGCTCTGTGCCAAGGCGCGCCAGCCGGTTCGCCAGGACATTCTCGATGCGCTTGGCATGGGCAGTCGCGGTATCACCACCGGCGCCGTCTGCGTCTATCATCGTTTCGTTTCGACCGCCGTCGACGCGCTTGAAGGTTCGGGCATTCCGGTTGCCGCCGTCTCCACCGGTTTTCCTGCCGGCCTCATTCCGCATGACGTCAAGCTGCGCGAGATCGAGGCTTCGGTTGCCGATGGCGCCAAGGAAATCGACATCGTCATTACCCGCGAGCATGTGCTGACCGGCAATTGGCAGGCTCTCTATGACGAGATGCGCGACTTCCGCGCCGCCTGCGGCGATGCGCATGTCAAGGCGATCCTGGCGACCGGCGACCTGAAGACGCTGCGCAATGTGGCCCGCGCTTCGCTCGTCTGCATGATGGCGGGCGCCGATTTCATCAAGACCTCCACCGGCAAGGAAGGCGTCAACGCCACCCTTCTGGTGACGCTGGTGATGCTGCGCATGATCCGCGCCTATCAGGAACGCACCGGCATCAAGGTGGGCTACAAGCCGGCCGGCGGCATCTCGGCCGCCAAGGATATCCTCAACTACCAGTTCCTGATGAAGGACGAACTCGGTCGTGAGTGGCTGGAGCCGGACCTTTTCCGCGTCGGCGCATCGAGCCTCCTCGGCGATATCGAACGCCAGCTGGAGCATCACGTGACCGGCGCCTACTCGGCCCTCAACCGACACCCGATTGGATGATCCCGATGACAGTCGCAAGGTATTTTGACGAAATGTCCTATGGTCCCGCACCGGAAGCCGACACCGAAGCTCGCCAGTGGCTGGCGCGCCACAAAGGCGAGTTCGGCCACTTCATCAACGGTGCTTTTGTCGCGTCTTCCTCCGGCAAGGCCTTCGAAACCTTTGAACCCGCAACCGGCGCTCTTCTGGCAAAGGTCGCCCTGGGTAGCGCCAAGGACGTGGACGACGCGGTCGCGGCGGCACGAAAGGCGCAAGGGTCCTGGGCCAAGCTGCCGGGCCATGCACGTGCCCGCCACCTCTATGCCCTTGCCCGCATGATCCAGCGCCATGCGCGGTTGATCGCGGTGGTCGAGGCGATCGACAACGGCAAGCCGATCCGTGAAACGCGCGACATCGACATTCCGCTGGCCGCCCGCCACTTCTACCACCACGCCGGCTGGGCGCAGCTGCAGGAAACCGAGTTTGCCGATCAGGTGCCGGTTGGCGTCGTCGGTCAGGTCATCCCGTGGAATTTTCCGTTCCTGATGCTCGCCTGGAAGGTCGCGCCGGCCCTGGCGCTGGGCAACACGGTCATCCTCAAGCCGGCCGAGTTCACGCCGCTGACGGCCTTGCTTTTCGCGGAACTTGCCGCTGCAGCCGGACTGCCTGCCGGCGTGCTGAACGTCGTGACCGGCGAAGGCGAAACAGGCGCGCTGATCGTCGAGCATGCGGATATCGACAAGATCGCCTTCACCGGCTCGACGGAGGTCGGCCGCCTGATCCGCGAAAAGACGGCTGGTACCGGCAAATCGCTGACGCTTGAGCTCGGCGGCAAGTCGCCTTTCATTGTTTTTGACGACGCTGATATCGATGGCGCCGTTGAAGGTGTGGTAGACGCGATCTGGTTCAACCAGGGCCAGGTCTGCTGTGCCGGTTCCCGACTTCTGGTGCAGGAAGGCGTCGCTCCGCTCTTTTACGAGCGCCTGACGCGGCGCATGCAGACCCTGCGCGTCGGCCATCCGCTCGACAAGGCGATCGATATGGCGGCGATTGTTGCGCCGGTGCAGTTGCAGCGCATCGAGAGCCTGGTCGCCAAGGGCGTCGCCGAAGGCGCGAAGCTTCACCAGCCGAAGATCGAGCTGCCGAAGGGCGGCAGCTTCTATCCGCCGACCTTGCTCACCAACGTGCAGCCGACTTCGATCGTCGCGACCGAGGAAATCTTCGGACCCGTCGCCGTGTCGATGACCTTCCGCACGCCGGAGGAGGCAATCCAGCTCGCCAACCATTCGCGCTACGGCCTGGCCGCAAGCGTTTGGAGCGAAACGATCGGCCTGGCGCTGAACGTCGCAGCCAAGCTTGCGGCCGGCGTCGTCTGGGTCAATGCCACCAATCTCTTTGACGCTGCGGCCGGTTTTGGCGGCAAGCGTGAATCCGGCTTCGGCCGCGAGGGCGGCCGCGAAGGCTGCTACGAATATCTGAAGCCCAAGGCCTGGGTCGGTCGCAAGCTGCGTGCAGCACCGGCAGAACCGGTGTTGAAGCAGGCGTCCGGCGATTTCTCGCTGCCGTCGCTCGATCGCACGGCCAAGCTTTTCATCGGCGGCAAGCAGGCGCGCCCGGATGGCAACTATTCGCGCCCTGTCCTTTCGCCGAAGGGCAAAGTGCTCGGCGAGGTCGGTGAGGGCAACCGCAAGGATATCCGCAACGCCGTCGTTGCGGCGCATGCGGCCTCCGGCTGGGCGTCGGCGACGTCGCATAATCGTGCACAGATCCTCTATTACGTCGCCGAAAACCTGAGCGGCCGGGCGGATGAATTTGCAGACCGTATCGTCGCGATGACCGGCGCCTCGGCAGCCAACGCGAAGGCAGAGGTCGAGGCTTCGATCTCTCGGCTCTTCAGCTACGGCGCCTGGGCCGACAAATACGAGGGCGTGGTCCATCAGCCGCCGCTGCGCGGCGTCACGCTTGCCATGCCCGAAGCGATCGGTGTCGTCGGTGTCGTCTGCCCGACGGAAGCGCCGCTGCTCGGCTTCATCAGTCTGGTGGCACCGTTGATCGCTACCGGCAACCGCGTCGTTGCGGTTCCAAGCGAACAGCACCCGTTGGCAGCGACGGACTTCTACTCGATCCTCGAGACGTCCGATGTTCCGGCGGGGGTCATCAACATCGTCACGGGCTCGGCGATGGAGCTGGCAAAAACGCTGGCAAGCCACAACGACGTCGACGCGCTCTGGGCCTTCGGCACGCAGGAGCTTTCGACAATGGTCGAAAAGCTCTCGGCAGGGAACCTGAAGCGGACCTTTGTCGACAATGGCAAGGCGACCGACTGGTTCGATCGCTCGGCTGCAGAAGGACAAGCCTATCTGCGCCGCGCCACCGACGTCAAAAACATCTGGATCCCTTACGGCGAGTAAGGGATCCCCATCTCGGGGCGGGGGGAGCCGGCTCGAGAATGCAGCGACTGCAACGTTGCATGGTTAGATTTGGGAGAGCGTGGCGCCGACATGGCGGCACGCAGTTTCACGCCACTCGGGAGCATGCGAGCGGGCGTCTGGAGGAGGGTTGTCTATGCTGAAAAATCTGGACCCGGCGCTCAATGCCGATGTTCTGCACGCGCTTCGTTCCATGGGGCACGGTGATACACTGGTCATCTCCGACACCAATTTCCCATCCGATGCGATCGCCAGGCAGACCACGCTCGGCAAGCTTTTGCGGATCGACAACGTATCTGCTGCACGCGCCGTGAAGGCGGTCCTGTCGGTATTGCCGCTCGACACGCCGTTGCAGCCTTCGGCCGGGCGCATGGAGATCATGGGGGCGCCGACGGAAATTCCCGGCGTGCAACAGGAGGTCCAGGCCGAAATCGACCGCGCCGAGGGCAAGCCTGCGCCGATGTACGGCATCGAACGCTTTGCGTTTTATGAGGAAGCCAAGAAGGCCTATTGCGTCATAACCACCGGCGAGACGCGCTTCTATGGCTGCTTCCTTTTCACCAAGGGCGTCATTCCACCGGAAACGGCCTAGCTGACCATACGTTAGCCTAAGCATCAGCCGCCTGAGCTGATCGTCGTAAGATCTTGAAGTTGTGAAATTTAGCTGGATCTCCGCTTCGTCCTTCGTCGCGGCCTGACCAGGGGAGGCAGGAATGAAGGTTGGTGTTTCGATCCTGGGGATCTTCGTGGCCGATACGGCCTATCTGGCGCGGCGCATGCCCGTTGTCGGCGAAACGATTACCGGCAGCGGCTTTTCGGTCGGGCCGGGTGGCAAGGGGTCGAACCAGGCCGTCGCCGCAGCGCGGGCGGGCAGTCAGGTTTCCTTCATCTCGAAAATCGGGCGCGATACCTTCGGCGAGATGGCGCTTCGTACCTATGCCGAGGCAGGCGTGACACCCAAGATCGTCCAGATGGACGACCTTCCGACCGGTGCGGCCTTCATCTACGTCAACGACCAGAATGGCGAGAACGCGATCATCGTCTATCCCGGTGCGGCCGGGTCGATCGGTATCGACGATGTCGAGGCGGCGCGAGAAACGATCGAAGGATCGCGCATCTTCGTCACGCAGCTGGAGCAGCCTGCGGCTGCCGCCCAGCGAGCGCTCGAAATCGCACATGCGGCAGGTGTCGTCACCGTCTTCAATCCGGCGCCGGCGGAACCCTTCCCGGATGCGATCTACCCGCTTTGCGATTACATCGTGCCGAACGAGACCGAAGCGGCAGCGCTGGTCGGATTTGCTCTTGCCACGGCCGACGATGCGCGGCGGGCAGGTGACGCCCTTCTGAAGAAGGGCGCAAAGTCCGCGTTGATCACTCTCGGCGAACGGGGCGTCCTTCTCCACAGTGAGAGCCAGTCCGTTTTCGTCCCGGCGATGGCAAGCGGCGCGGTTATCGACACGACCGGTGCGGGCGATGCCTTCGTCGGCGGGTTCTCGGCGGCACTGGCGCGGGGATTGGCCCCGGTTGAGGCAGCACGCTTCGGCTGCGCGACGGCCGGAATCTCGGTTACCCGCCGCGGCACAGCACCTGCCATGCCGACCCTTGCGGAGATAGAGGCTCTACTTGGGCGAGGGGCGGCCGCATGACCACGCGCAACGACCCGATCAAGCACTTTTTCATCTGGCCGGCTCTCATCATCGTCCTGGTGATTTCCATCTTTCCGTTGATCTATTCGCTGACCACCAGTTTCATGAGCATGCGTCTGGTGCCGCCGATGCCGGCGCGTTTCGTCGGTTTTGGCAACTATGCGGATCTCTTACAGAACCCACGCTTCTGGCATGTTGCGGGCACGACCACGCTGATCGCGTTCATCTCCGTCGGCCTGCAATATGTGATCGGCCTTTCCGTCGCGCTTGCGCTTAATTCCCGTGTGGCGGGCGAGGGCATCTTTCGCGTCAGCTTTCTATTGCCGATGCTGGTGGCCCCGGTTGCTGTGGCGCTGATCGCCCGTCAGGTTCTCAATCCGACGATGGGTCCGCTCAACGAGTTGATGAGTGCTCTCGGTTTTCCCAATTTGCCGTTCCTGACGCAGACGAGTTGGGCGCTCGGGTCGATTATCGCCGTCGAGGTCTGGCAATGGACGCCTTTTGTCATTCTGATGCTGCTGGCCGGGCTGCAGACGCTGCCCGATGACGTCTACGAGGCCGCGGCGCTGGAGAACGCGACACCCTGGCAACAGTTCCGCGACATCACCTTTCCGATGCTGCTGCCGATCTCTGTTGCTGTCGTCTTCATCCGGCTGATCGAAAGCTACAAGATTATCGACACGGTCTTCGTGATGACGGGCGGCGGGCCTGGAATCTCGACCGAAACGCTGACGCTCTTTGCCTATCAGGAGGGCTTCAAGAAATTCAATCTCGGCTACACCTCGGCGCTGTCGTTTCTGTTCCTGATCGTCATCACGGTGATCGGCCTCGTCTATCTCGCCATCCTCAAGCCGTATCTGGAGAAGCACAAATGAGCGTGCGCACCCTCAAGGGGAAACGGCGTTGGGCCGCGCTCGGCGGTTGCCTCATCTGGCTCGCCATTACTTTCTTCCCGCTCTATTGGGTCCTGATCACGTCGTTCAAGACGCCGATCGCCGTCGTCGGCGGGCCGACCTATCTGCCCTTCGTCGATTTCGAGCCGAGCCTCACGGCCTGGCGCGAACTTCTGTCCGGCCAGCGCGGCCAGTTCTACAACACCTTCCTGGCCTCGACGATCATCGGCCTTTCAGCGTCTATCCTCGCGACAGGCATCGGCGCGATGGCAGCTTATGCGCTGGTGCGCTTTACCTTCCGCTTCCGGCTGGCCTCCGCCCTAATCTTCGTCGTCATCGCCTTCGGCGGCTTCCTGCTCGGTCGCAATGTGCTCGGCTTCGGGCAGGGGATCTCGCTGATCTACGCCTTCATCGCCGCCTTGGCGCTGGCGGTGTTCTCAAGTCGCTTCCGGTTGCCGGGGCCTGAACTCGGCAACAACGACATCGTCTTCTGGTTCGTCAGCCAGCGCATGTTCCCGCCAATCGTTGCCGCCTTCGCGCTCTATCTGATGTACACCGAAATGGGCAAGCTCGGCTTCAAGCTGGTCGATAGCTATATCGGCCTGACCTTCGCCTATGTCGCCTTCTCGCTGCCGATCGTCATCTGGCTGATGCGCGATTTCTTCGAAGCGCTGCCAGTCGAAGTCGAAGAGGCGGCCATGGTCGACAACGTTCCGTCCTGGCGGATTTTCTTCGGCATCGTTCTGCCGATGTCGAAGCCGGGGTTGATCGCGACATTCATGATCACGCTAGCCTTCGTCTGGAACGAGTTCCTGTTCGCGCTGTTCCTGACCAATTCGAGATGGCAGACGCTGCCGATCCTCGTGGCTGGTCAGAACAGCCAGCGCGGCGACGAGTGGTGGGCAATCTCCGCCGCCGCGCTGGTGGCGATCATTCCGATGATGGTCATGGCCGGGCTGTTGAGCCGGCTCATGCGCTCCGGTCTGCTGCTGGGGGCGATCAAATAACGACCTGTTTTTCGGCAAGAATTCATTCAAGGGAGGAAAGAATGAGGAAACTGCTACTGACATCAGCGTCGCTGGGTGTCCTTGCCATGGCAAGCACCGGCACGGCACTCGCCTGCGACCCCGATTATTCCGGCGTCGAACTGACGGCGACCACGCAGACCGGGCCTTATATCGCGTCCGCGCTGCAACTTGCGGCCAAGGGTTGGGAGGAAAAGACCTGCGGCAAGGTAAAGGTGGTCGAGTTTCCGTGGTCGGAACTCTATCCGAAAATCGTTACGTCGTTGACATCGGGCGAAGATGCCTTTGACGTCATCGCCTTTGCGCCGGCTTGGGCGCCGGACTTTACCGATTTCCTGTCGGAAATGCCCGCCGACATGCAGAAAGGCGCCGACTGGGAGGATATCGCACCGGTCTATCGCGAACAGTTGATGGTCTGGAACGGCAAGATCCTGTCACAGACGATGGATGGTGACGCCCATACTTACAGCTATCGTATCGACCTGTTCGAGAATGCCGACAACCAGAAGGCCTTCAAGGCGAAATACGGCTACGATCTGGCGCCGCCGAAGACCTGGAAGCAGTATCTCGACATCGCCGAATATTTCAACCAGCCCTCCAACAACCTGTGGGGAACGGCCGAAGCCTTCCGCCGCGGCGGCCAGCAGTTCTGGTTCCTCTTCAGCCACGTTGCCGGCTACACCAGCCATCCCGACAATCCAGGCGGCATGTTCTTCGATCCGGACACGATGGATGCGCAGGTCAACAATCCCGGCTGGGTCCGCGGCCTCGAGGAATATATCCGCGCCTCGAAGCTCGCTCCGCCGAATGCCCTGAACTTCTCTTTCGGCGAAGTGAACGCGGCGTTTGCCGGCGGCCAGGTTGCCGAGTCGATCGGCTGGGGCGATACCGGCGTTATCGGCGCCGACCCGAAGCAGTCGAAGGTGGCAGGCAATGTCGGCTCGGCGTCCTTGCCGGGTTCGGACGAGGTCTGGAACTACAAGACCAAGAAGTGGGACAAGTTCGACCACGTCGTGCAGACCTCCTTCATGGCGTTCGGCGGCTGGCAGGCGGCGGTACCCGCATCGTCGACCAAGCAGGAAGCGGCCTGGAACTACATTCAGTATCTGTCGAGCCCTGCCGTCTCCGGCCAGGCGGCGATCACCGGCGGTACCGGCGTCAATCCCTATCGCATCTCCCACACGACCAATGTCGATCTCTGGTCGAAGATCTTCTCCGAGCGTGAAGCCAAGGAGTACCTGGGCGCGCAGAAGGAGGCGGTGACCGCGAAGAACATCGCGCTCGACATGCGTTTGCCGGGCTATTTCTCCTACACCGAAGTGCTTGAAATCGAACTTTCCAAGGCACTTGCCGGCGAAGTCACACCGCAACAGGCGCTTGATAGCGTCGCTGAGCAGTGGAACAAGCTGACGGACGAATTCGGTCGTGACAAGCAGCTTGCTGCCTATCGCGCATCGATGGGCCTGCCACAGAAATAGGATGAGCCAGCGCCCGCTCCGAAGTGACCGGGGCGGGTTTCTCGATATCTGCGGCCGGGGCGCACCGTCCCGGTTGCAGCTACGCTACAGCGCCGCGCGTCAGATATGGCGCACTAAAGACGCTGTGGCGCTTGAAACCTGCTGCATAAAGTTCTCCTCAGATCGATGTCGATTTGAGGGATTATGCAGTATCCCGGTCGCTTTTCGCGCCGGCTATCGTCAGCAGAAAAGGCGTCAGCATGTCCCAGGTCCGGTTGGAGCAGATCACCAAGTCCTTCGGTAACATCACCGTCATCCCGCCGCTCGATCTTGAAATCGCCGACCGGGAGTTCGTCGTTCTCGTCGGGCCGTCCGGTTGCGGCAAGACGACCACCCTGCGCATGATTGCCGGCCTTGAGACGGCATCTTCGGGCACGGTGCGGATCGGCGAGCGTGACGTCACCGATTTACGCCCGGGCCTGCGCAATTGCTCGATGGTGTTCCAGAATTACGCGCTCTACCCGCATATGACGGTGGCCGAGAACATCGGCTACGGCATGAAGGTGCGGGGCACTTCGAAGGCCGACATCGAAAAATCCGTCGCCGAGGCGGCCCGTATTCTCAATCTCGGCGCCTACCTCAATCGCAAGCCGAGCGCCCTTTCCGGTGGCCAGCGCCAGCGCGTCGCCATCGGTCGCGCGATCGTCCGCCAGCCCGATGTTTTCCTGTTCGATGAGCCGCTGTCGAACCTCGACGCCAAGCTGCGCATTGAAATGCGCACGGAAATCAAGCTGTTGCATCGACGTCTTCAGACGACTGCCGTCTACGTGACCCACGATCAGGTCGAGGCCATGACCATGGCCGACCGCGTCGTCGTCATGAATCAGGGACGCATCGAACAGGCCGCCGATCCGATCACCCTCTACGAGGCGCCGAGCAATCTGTTCGTCGCGGCATTCATCGGCGCGCCGAGCATGAATTTCGTCGAGGGAACGCTCGAGCGCGGCGACGGCGGGCTATGGTTCAAGGCGGATGGTGGCATCGCAGCCAGGATACCAGACACACGAGCCGAGAAACTCGGCGCTTTCATCGGTCAGGCCGTCGTGCTTGGCATTCGCCCGGAGCACACGATGGCGTCGGACGTCGATGCGCCGAAGCTCTCCGTGCAGGTACGCGATATCGAGCCCCTGGGGCCGCACACACTGGCGCTCGGCAAGGTCGGTCAGGCAGCGTTCACCGCACAGATCCACGCGGCATCGCGGGTCAGGCCGGACGACACGATCGAGGTCCCGATCGAGACGCAGAAGATGCACTTCTTCCTGAAGCAGACCGGCATGGCGATCGGTCGCTGAGGCAAAGGCGTGGCCGAGGGCAATCGATGCCCCCGGCCACGACATGTCAGTTCTTGGCCGAGCGAGCGGCGGCGAGGAAAGCCAGCTTGGCCGGCAGTTCCAGATGCTTCGACAGGGCAACGCGCTCGGGCGTGTAATGATGTTCGACGTCGAGGCAGTTGACGGTTCCGAGCAGTTCGCCACCGACAACGACGGGGATGTTGGCGACCGATCCGCAGCCGAGTGCCCAGATCGTTTCGTGGTCGCCGAATACCTTGGAGATGTCGACAATCGTATTGGCGACGAAGGTCTGATGCGCCTTGTGCACGATGTCGAACCAGCTGTCGTAGCGGATCGGCTTGGTGCCGGAGGTCGGGTATTCCTCCGGATGCGAGGTATAGGCGCGACGGGCGACTTCGTTGACCATGTCGACGGTCATGATCGTGAAGAGCTTGGCGCCGATCACCTGGCGGCAAAGCGTCTGAAGCGCGCCCCATACGGCGTCCGCGTCGATGTCCTTGGCAATCGCCGCGTCGAATTCAGCCAACGCGGCAGCGATCTGTTCACTGTTCATCATAAGTCCTTGGAATGTTGATTAGTTCGCGTGCGCTGCGCTGATGTGCATCAGTTCGCGCGAATAGGGGTCCTTGAGGTCGCCACGCTTGAGGTCGGCGACATCGGCCACTTCGACGATGCGGCCCTGCCGCATCACTGCCAGCCGGTCGCAAAGGAAGGAAACGACTGGAAGGTTGTGGGTGACCATGAGGAAAGTCAGGTTCTGTTCCTGCCGCAAACGCTTGAGCAGGTTCAGGATTTCCGCCTGTACCGACACGTCGAGTGCCGAGGTAGGCTCGTCGAGCAACAGCACCTTCGGCTTCAGCATCAGTGCACGCGCAATGGCGACGCGCTGGCGCTGGCCGCCGGAGAGCTGGTGCGGAAAGCGGAAGCGGAATTTCCGGTCGAGGCCGACGGAGGACATCACTTCTTCAATACGCGCGCTGCGATTTCCGATGCCGTGAATGGTCAACGCTTCGCCGAGCGTGGCATCGACGGTCTTGCGCGGATGCAGCGAACCGTAGGGATCCTGAAACACCATCTGGCACTGACGGGAGAAGGCCCGGTCGATACCGTGGCTGCGCGGCTTGCCGAAGACGTTGATCTCTCCGGTCCACTCGGGAGCAAGGCCGGCGATTGCCTTCAGCACCGTCGACTTGCCCGAGCCGCTCTCGCCGACGAGCGCAAAGCTTTCGCCATCGGCAATCTCGAGATTGACGTCGTGCGTGATGTGCGCGTCGCCGTAGAAGATGTCGAGGTTCTTGAGGGAAAGCGCCGTCATTTCTTTGCCCATGCGCTGCGGTCGAGCACGGGAAGCTCGGTCCGGGTTTCGTCGAGACGCGGGATCGAAGCGATCAGACCACGGGTATAGGGGTGTTTGGCATTCATCAATTCGCCCGCCTTGCACTCTTCCACGACCTCGCCGGTGTTCATCACCAGGATCCGGTCGCAGTAGCTCGAAACAAGGTTGAGGTCGTGGCTGATGAAGATCAGGCCCATGCCCTTGCGCTTGACCAGTTCGTCGATGATGTCGAGGACCTGTGCCTGCACCGAGACGTCGAGCGCCGAAGTCGGTTCGTCGGCGATCAGGAGGTCGGGTTCCGGGATCAGCATCATTGCGATCATGACGCGCTGGCCCATGCCGCCGGAAACTTCGTGCGGGTAAAGTTTCGCAACGCGCTCCGGGTCGGCGATCCGGACCGATTCCAGCATGGTCAGAACGCGGTTGTTCACTTCGCGGCGCGGCATACGCTGATGCGTCAGCAAGGCCTCGGCGATCTGTTCGCCGATCGTCATCACCGGGTTCAGCGAGAACTTCGGGTCCTGCATCACCATCGAGATGCGGGCGCCGCGGATCGGGCGCATCTGCCGTTCGGAGCGTGTCAGCAGGTCGATGCCGTCGAAGGTCAGCTTGTCTGCCGTTACCCGGCCCGGTGCGCGCACCAGTTTCAGGATCGAGCGGCCGGTCATCGACTTTCCCGAACCGCTCTCGCCGACGATCCCAAGGCGTTCGCGGCCGAGCGTGAAGGAGAGGCCACGGACGACCTCAAGGTCGCCGCGCGGCGTCGGGAAGGTGACGCGCAGGTTTTCGATTTCGAGAAGCGGGTTCATCAGCGTTGCTCCCCGCTCTTCGGATCGAGCACATCGCGCAGACCGTCTCCAAGGAAGCAGAAGCCGAGGCTGACGAGGATGATGGCAAAGCCTGGCATGGTTGCCACCCACCACTGGTCGAGAATGAAGGAACGGCCGCGCGAGATCATCGCACCCCATTCGGGAAGCGGCGGCTGGGCGCCCAGCCCGATAAAGCCGAGGCCGGCTGCCGTCAGGATGATGCCGGCCATGTCCAGCGTGACGCGCACGATCATCGAAGAGGTGCAGAGCGGCAGGACGTGACCGAGATTGACCCGGAGGCTCGACGCACCGAGCAGCCGCACGGCCGAGATGAATTCCGAGTTCTTGAAGGTCATCGTCTCGGCACGGGCGACACGGGCGTAACCCGGCCAGGAGGTGATGGCGATGGCGATGATCGCATTTTCGATGCCGGGACCAAGCGCCGCGACAAAGGCAAGCGCCAGGATCAGCTTGGGCAGCGACAGGAAAATGTCGGTGATGCCCATGAGGATGCGATCGACCCAGCCGCCGAAATAGCCGGCGGCAACACCGATCACCAGGCCGGCGGGCGCTGCGAGCACCGCCACCAGCGTCACAATCGCCAGCGTGATGCGTGCACCGTAGACGACGCGCGACCAGATATCGCGGCCGAGTTCGTCGGTTCCCATCCAATGCTCGGCACTTGGCGGCAGCAGGCGCTCGCCGAGTGCCTGGCGAAGCGGATCATGCGTCGCGATCCAGGGTGCGAACAGTGCGGTCAACACGAGCACCAGGATGATGATCGCGCCGACCACGGCGAGCGGATTGTGCATCAGCGCGCCGAAAATCCGGTAGAACCTGCCAAGGCGCGCTTGCATCGGCGAGGCGGGGCTGTCGTCGATCAGCCAGTCGCGAAGTGTTGTCATGTCCGCTTCTCCCTAGCGCGCACGCGGATCGAGCACGCGATAGAGCACGTCCGATATCTTGTTGATGCCGATGAAGACCGCGCCGATCACCAGGGTCGAGCCGAGGACGGCCGCCATGTCGGCGTTGAGCAGGGCGACGGTCAGGTAGTTGCCGATGCCGGGCCACGAAAAGATCGTCTCGATCATCACGGAGCCTTCGAGCAGGCCGGCATAGGAAAGCCCTATGACGGTGATCAGCGGCACGCGGATCGGGCGGAAGGCATGGCGCCAGATCACGAGCCGTTCCGGAACGCCCTTGACCCGCGCCGTCGTCACATATTCCTGGCTCAACTGATCGAGCATGAAGGACCGTGTCATGCGGGCGATATAGGCAAGCGAGAAGAAGCCGAGGCAGGACGCCGGCAGGATGAGATGCCAGACCGCGTTGCGGAAGATCTCCCAGTCGCCGGCGATGATGCTGTCGACGAGGATAAGGCCGGTGATCGGGGTGACGACGCCGTCGTAGAAGATATCGACCCGACCAGGGCCGCCGACCCATTTCAGCTTCGCGTAGAAGACGGCGAGCCCGACGAGGCCGAGCCAGAAGGCCGGCACCGAATAACCGAGCAGGCCGACGACGCGGATGCCCTGATCGAGCCAGGAGCCGCGGCGGCTTGCGGCGACGACGCCGAGCGGCACGCCGATCAGTACGCCGAGGATGATGCCGAGCGTCGCCATCTCCAGCGTCGCCGGGAAGACCCGGGCGAGATCCTCGATCACCGGCTTGCCGGTTGATACTGCCGTGCCGAAGTTGCCGGTGACCACATCGCCGACATAGCTGACGAACTGGGCGGCCAGCGGTCGATCGAGACCCATTTCCTCGCGGACGCGCTCATAGACGGCGACGGGGGCACGGTCGCCGACGACGGCGAGCACTGGGTCGATCGGCACGATGCGGCCGATGAAGAAGGTGATTGCGAGCAGCCCGATGAAGGTCACGCCAAGCGTGACGAGAAAGCCAAGCAGCGAAAAAAGGCGCCGTCTGCCCGGGCTTTGTGCCCCGGCGCGGCGCGTCGGCGCGGGCGCTGTAGTCGTGTTGTTGTTTGCCACGTGGCGATTCCATCCCTCGTTCGCTTGCGGTCGCGGCTGTCGATAGCGCAAGAATTCGCTTGGAGTATATAAATAAGTTTGCTTAAATCAAAAAAATTTTACTGGTGAGGAGAATCCATTGTGACCGTGCCATCTGAGGATGCAGAGACCGCATCCGCCAGGGCCGCGACTGCGGGCCAGCCGCGGATCGGCGCGCTGTTGCGTGCGCGCCGGCGGCAGATGCATATGACGCTGCAGGCGCTGAGCGATGCTGCGGGGGTATCGGTTGGCTATCTCAGCCAGATCGAGCGCGATCTCGCCATGCCTTCCCTCGGCACGCTTGCGCAGATCGCCCAGGGGCTGAACGCCGAGCTCAACCACTTCATCCTGGCACCGGCGATCGATACCGGTCTGTCACGCGCCAGCGAGCGCATGGTCTTTTCCGTCGGCGGCTCGCCGGTGTCCTATGAGCGGATCGGTGCGGACTTTGCCGGGAACCAGCTATCCAGCTTCGTCATCACCATCCCCGCCGGACACCGCTCGGAGGTGTTCAGCCATGAGGGCGAGGAACTGGTGTACGTCCTGCAGGGCGAAATCCTGTTCGGTCTCGATGACGACGAGACCACACTTACCCCCGGCGACGGCCTGCATTTTCGGGGTATCCAGCCACACTACTGGTGGAACAAGACGGATCGGCCCGTCCGGCTGATCTGGACCGGCACCCTGCCTCTGTTCCGATCCCGTACACCCTTGCCCAACGAGACCGGTATGCCTCAGGCAACCCCCAAGCCGGCGACGACAACAAAAACCAAACCTCATCGAAAATAGGAGAGCGATGATGAGAATGTTCAAGGCCGCGGTTTTCGCGGCATCCCTTATGCTGAGCGTGGCTCCGGCAGCTTTGGCGGAGACCCCGGCCGAAGTGCTGGTGGTTGCCCAGAACATCGACGATATCGTCAGCATCGATCCGGCCGAAGCCTACGAGTTTTCGTCCGGCGAATATGTGACGCAGACCTATGACCGTTTGGTGCAATATGATGCGCCCGACGTCCTGAAGCTTTCGCCTGGTCTTGCCAGCGAATGGACCGCCGACGATGCGGCAAAGACGATCACCTTCCACCTGCGAGATGGCGTCACCTTCTCCTCCGGCAACCCGCTGCGTGGCGAAGATGTTGTCTACTCCTTCAAGCGCGTCGTCGCGCTCAACAAGGCGCCTGCCTTCATCCTGACGCAGCTCGGCTGGACACCTGAAAATATCGACAAGATGGTGACTGCCGACGGCAACAAGGTCACGATCAAGTATGAAGGCGACTTCTCGTCGGCGTTCGTACTCAACGTTCTGGCGGCACGTCCGGCCTCGGTCGTCGACGCGGAAGCCGTCAAGGCGAACGAAGCCGACGGCGACTACGGCAATGCCTGGCTCAAGGCGAACTCGGCCGGTTCCGGCCCGTTCGTGCTCAAGGCTTTCCGCGCCGGGGAACTTCTGAACCTGCAGAGCAACCCGAACTATTTCGCCGGCGCTCCGGCCATCAAGGGCGTGATCATCCGTCACGTTGCGGAAGCCGCAACCCAGCAGCTGATGCTTGAAACCGGCGACGTCGACATGGCGAAGAACCTGACGCCCGACCAGGTCGCAAGCCTTGGGGCCAAGAGCGGCATGAAGGTCGAATCCTACCCACAGGCGGCCGTCCACTTCCTGTCGTTCAACCAGAAGGCCGCAGCCCTGCAGCCGCCAGCCGTCTGGGAAGCAGCCCGTTATCTCGTCGACTACAAGGGCATGACTGACAGCTTCCTGAAGGGCCAGATGGAGGTCCACCAGGCCTTCTGGCCGAAGGGCTTCCCGGGCTCGCTCGACGAAACGCCTTATACCTACGATGTCGAAAAGGCGAAGAAGATCCTTGCCGATGCCGGCATCCAGACGCCGATCAAGGTGACGCTCGATGTTATCAACTCGACGCCGTTCACCGACATGGCACAGTCGCTGCAGGCTTCCTTCGCCGAAGCCGGCATCAACTTCGACATCATCCCGGGAACCGGCAGCCAGGTCATCACCAAATACCGTGCCCGTACGCATGAGGCCATGCTGCTCTATTGGGGCCCTGATTTCATGGACCCGCACTCGAACGCCAAGGCCTTCGCCTATAACGAAGACAATGCGGACGACAAGTATCAGTCGACGACCACATGGCGTAACGGCTGGGCAGTCCCGGCAGAGCTCAACGAAGCGACGAAAGCTGCGTTGAAGGAAGCCGATCCGGCCAAGCGTTCGGCGCTCTATGTCGACCTGCAGCGCAAGGTGCAGGAAACGTCACCGATCGTGATCATGTTCCAGGCCGCAACTCAGGTTGCGATGAAGGACAAGGTCGAAGGTTACGTCAACGGCGCTACCTCCGACTTCGTCTTCTACCGCCTCGTCAAAAAGAACTGATTCCTGTGCGCGCTCACTTGCACCTGCAACTGAGCGCGGACATATCAGAGCCGCGGGCCACTTGTGACCCGCGGCACCACGGCCGAATCGGGACTTCTGCGTAGTGGCTGAACCCGATTCTGCGAACATTGGAGAAGGCGAGTAAAATGGCAGACGTGAAGGTAAGGACGCGAGAAACAGGCGCCACGGCAGTGGTGGGCAGGACCGGCTTTCCGCACGTGACTTCGGTTACCGGCGGCGAACTGGATATCGTGACGGGCCCGTCGCAGCCGGGCTACGGACCGCTTGACCTGCTCTATGCTTCGCTCGCCAGCTGCCTGGTATTGAGCGCCCGCATTGCCGCCAGCCGTTTTGGCGTCCTCGACCGGTTGACCGAAGTCAGCGCCAGGGTGACGGGCGAGAAGGCCCATGACGAACCGTCACGGATCGGGAAATTCGAGATCGTCTTCGACATCAAAGGCGATTTTGACGACGCGACCCGGCATGCCATTGCCGAGGCTGCCGAAAATGAAATCTGCACCGTCAGCAACACCTTGCGCGGCAACCCGGAATTTGTGACCCGATACGCAGATTGACCCTCTTTGTATGAGTGGCCCGACCGTCTCGGGCCACGGCCCGCTCAATCCATGAACGGCGCCAATTCCCTATCGAATTCGACTTCGACCACGTTGTTGAACAGCGCGGTTGCGACCATGATCCCCGCAAATGCCACGAGGTTGACGAGCGCCGCATTGTCATAGCGCGCTTTCAACCCGTCCCAGATCTCTGCCGGCACCGCATTTGAATTGGCGACGATCGCCCGGCCGAAATCGATCAGCCGCTGTTCGTCCTCGGTCGGCACGAGGGAATGGAAGTCGGCGCCGGAATTGGCGAAGGCGCGGCGGAAAAAGCCCATCGCGATCGGCGATTTCATCGCCTCGGAGATTGCATGCGAGAGCAGCCAGATCGCCCGGTCGTCGAGAACAGGCCGCAACTCCTCCCGCAGCGTGAACCACTCGGCATAGATCCGGTGCGCCGTCGGCGAATGCAAGAGGGTACGCTTCATATTGGTCATGCGGCCACGGACTTGGACCTCCTCGTCGTGGGCGGCACGGATAGCGTCGGAAGCGGTGTCGTAATCGATCTGGGGAATGTGGCTCACGGTCATGCCTGTATTGGTGATGGCGGGGGGACGCGCAGATGTCAGATGGTGCTGAGAAGTATGCTCGTCTCGCTGTTGAGCACGCCTTCGACGTCGCGGACCTCGCGCAGGATGCGGTCGAAGTCGCTGAGGCTGTTGGCGCGAATTTCGGCCACCATGTCCCAGGCGCCATTGGTGGTGTGGAGAGCATAGAGTTCGGGCAGGCCGCGAAGGAATTTGATCACCTTTGTGGTCGTGCGCCCGCTGACCTCGATCATCATGATTGCCCGAATGGCGCGCTGGTCATAGTCCTGGCGGACGCGCAATGTGAAGCCCAGCACCGCCCCGGTTTCCAGCAGCCGGTCGATGCGCGTCTGTACGGTTGCACGCGATATGCCGAGAACCGAGGCGACCTTGGAGTAGGGCGCGCGGCCGTCTTCTCGCAGAAGCGAGATAAGCTGGTGATCGAGGTCATCGAAGATATGCATAAAAATCTTATAGATGAGTTGTACAATTTGCGCAATCTTTTGCAAGATTTTGCGCAAGTTTAAAATTTCAACTCGCTTCTTGCGTGCCTACGCTGACCTCATCGAATTTCCCGATGGAGATGAAATCGTGGTTCAGTATGTCGGTGTCGGCAACGTAATCGAGCTGGTCAAATCGATCGGCATTGAAACGTTCCTGTTGGGTCTTACGGAATATATCGAAGACGATTTCCGCAGGTGGAACGCTTTTGAGAAAACCCCGCGGCTGGCGAGCCATTCGAAGACGGGGGTCATCGAATTGATGCCGACGTCCGACGGCGAGCATTACGGCTTCAAATACGTCAACGGCCACCCGAAGAATCCGAATGTTGGCTTGCAGACTGTGACGGCCTTCGGTGTTCTCTCGGACGTCAGCACTGGTTATCCCTGCCTCGTCTCCGAGATGACGATCATGACGGGTCTGCGCACGGCGGCGACCTCTGCATTGGCCGCAAAGTACCTGGCTCGCCCCGATGCCCGCTCGATGGCGATCATCGGGCTTGGCGCGCAGTCGGAATTCCAGGCGCTCGCCTTCCGGGCCCTGCTCGGGATCAAGCGCCTGCAGGTGTTCGATATCGACATCGAAGCGGCGGACAAGTTCCTGAAGAACCTCGCCGACATGGATTTCGATATCGTTGTCGCCAAGACCGCAGAAGAGGCCGTTGCTGGCGCCGACATCATCACGACGGTGACGGCCGACAAGCGCAACGCGACGATCCTCTCCGACAATATGGTCGGCTCCGGCGTGCACATCAACGCCGTAGGGGGCGACTGCCCCGGCAAGACCGAACTGCAGGGCGATATCCTGCGCCGTGCCGATGTCTTCGTCGAATATCCGGAGCAGACGCGGATCGAAGGAGAAATCCAGCAGATGGCGCCGGACTTCCCGGTGATCGAACTCTGGCGCGTGATTGCCGGCGAGGCTGAAGGCCGCCGGTCGGGCTCGCAGATCACCATCTTTGATTCCGTCGGCTTTGCCACGGAAGACTTTTCGGCGCTGCGCTTCCTTCGTGACAGGATCCAGGGCACGGCCTTCTACACCGAGCTCGACCTGACGACGCAGCCGGAGCATCCGCGTGATCTCTACGGACTGTTCAAGCAGCCGGCGGCCGCTGTCATTGCCGAGCGGAGCGTTGCCTGAGATGAAGAGACTGTCCGTACAGGCGCCGAAGGGTGTCGTGATGATCCGTCCGCACCATTTCGGCCCGAACCCGATGACGGCCAAGGACAATGCCTTCCAGTCGACTGACGAGGCGCGCAAGCCCTCGGCGATCGCAACTGCCGCTTTTGATGAAGTGACGCGCATGGCTGATGGCCTGTCGGCCGCCGGCGTCGCCGTCCACCTGTTCGAAGACGAGACGATGACCCGTCCGGACTCGGTGTTCCCGAACAACTGGTTCTCCACCCATTCGGGCGGACATGTGGCCATCTATCCGATGTATTCGGAAAGCCGTCAGAGCGAACGCCGCGCCGACATCATCGAGATGCTCAAGAACGAGTATCGCGTCCAGGACGTGATCGACTACTCAGGCCTCGAAAAGGACGGCGTCTATCTTGAAGGCACCGGCGCCATGGTGCTCGACCATATCGGTCGCGTGGCCTATGCGGCCCGGTCGAACCGCACCAACGAGGTGGCGCTGGAGCGCTTCTGCACCCACTTCAACTTCGAGCCGATGGTGTTTGGTGCGGTCGACCGCAACGGCAACTCGATCTACCATACCAATGTGCTGATGTGCATCGGTACGGATTTCGCGCTGATCGGCACCAGCATGATCCCCGACGCGGCAAGGCGACAGGAAATTTGCGCGCGGCTGGAGGAAACGGGCCGGCAGGTCATCGATCTCACGATCGATCAGATCGAGAATTTTGCCGGCAACGCGATCGAACTCGACGGCGCCGATGGCCGTGTCGTCGTGATGTCGGCGCGTGCGCTTGCGTCGCTTCGGCCGGACCAGGTCAAGGCGATCGAGGTTTCGGCGCGCGTGCTCGCCTTCGACGTGCCGACCATCGAGCTTGCCGGCGGCTCCGTGCGCTGCATGCTCGCCGGCGTGCATTTGTCACGCAGAGAACCCGCCGGTACGCAAAAGCTTTACGCCGCCACATCCGATCGATAGAAGCACCTCATCCAAGCCAAAGGTACTACAAATGTCGCAAGCACGCCCCGTCTACAATTTCAACAACATCATCGTCCGCACGCCCTCGACCACCGTCGTCAACGGCCTGCGTGCCGATGACCGTGGAAATCCGACCTATGAGGGCGTGAAGGCCGAGCACGATACCTACATCGCTGCGATGAAGGATGCGGGCGTCAAGGTCACCGTGCTTCCGGCGCTCGAAGCCTTCCCGGATTCGATCTTCGTCGAAGATCCGGCGCTGGTGTTCACCGAAGGCGCGATCCTCCTGCGTCCGGGTGCTGCCACCCGCGTCAAGGAAACCATCGAGATCGAGCCGACGCTTCGCGCGATGTTCGAGACGGTTCTCGATCTGCCGGGCACCGGCCTTGCCGATGGCGGCGACGTGCTGACGACCCGCGAAAGCGTGATGATCGGTCTTTCCGCCCGCACCGACAAGGTCGGCGCCGAAGCGCTGCAGGCGTGCCTCGACAAGCTCGGCCGCAAGAGCGAGATCGTCACCACACCGGAAGGCGTATTGCACTTCAAGACCGATTGCTCGCTGCTCGATGAGGAAACCGTGCTCTCGACCGCTCGTCTTGCCAAGTCCGGCGTGTTCGACCGCTTCAAGCAGGTCATTATTCCCGAAGGCGAAGAGCCGGCGGCCAATGCGCTGCGCGTCAACGACGTCGTCATGGTTGGCTCCGACTTCCCGCGCACGATCGAGATGCTCGACAAGCTCGGCTACAAGGTCGTGCCGATGAAGACGACTGAAATCGGCAAGATCGACGCCGGCCTGTCCTGCATGTCGCTGCGCTGGTTCAGCAACACGCTCTGATCCAGACATAATATTCGCGGAGGAAACATCATGAGAACTTTCAAGTCGGCCCTGTTCGCGGGGATCGCCCTCACCATGGCGGCAAGCGCTGCTTTCGCTGAGGACACGCTGCGTCTGGGCATGACGCCCGAGCCCTACATGCCGTTCACGCAGGTCAACGCCGGCGGCGAATGGGAAGGCCTTGAAGCCGACCTGTCGCGTGCCCTCTGCGAAAAGATGGCCGTGAAGTGCGACATCAACCAGATGGCGTGGGATGGCCTCATCCCGTCGCTGAAGGAAAACAAGGTCGATTTCATCATCGGTGCGTTCTCGATCACCGATGAGCGCCGCAAGGTCGTCGACTTCTCGACGCCTTACTACACCGAAGGCACGTCCTTCGTCGGCGCCAAGTCCGACACCAGCGAGATCAAGACGACCGACGCCGCCGACGGCGGTGGCCAGATCATCGATCCGGCCAGCGTCGAGGGCAAGATCATCGGCGTTCAGACGTCGAGCGTGCAATCGGCCTACGTCGCCAAGTATCTGCCGGGCGCCGAGGCCAAGAGCTACGATACCGCCGACAACTCCGTCGCCGATCTCGTCGCCGGCCGCGTCGACTACGTTCTGATCCCGGACCTCTACATCCAGACGTTCCTGAAGTCGCCTGACGGCGCCGACTACGAAGTCAAGGTCGAGGTTCCCAAGAACGCCGTACTCGGCGAAGGTGTTGCCTATGCGGTGCGCAAGGGCGACGCTGCGAACCTCGAGAAGGTCAATGCCGGCCTCGCCGCTCTCGAAAAGGATGGGCAGATCAAGACGCTCGTCGACAAGTGGATCTTCGGCAAGAAGTGATAACGGACGTTTTCGAGGGCGACGGGCCGAGGCCCTTCGCCCTCGATCGCCAAACGGACCGCAGCGTCCGGGGCATCATCGCAGCCTTTGGCTGACGACACCAATCGGGAACAGGTAGCGACGGATGGAGTATTACTGGCAATTGCTTGCCTGGGGCGGCGAGGGCTGGGGCGATGATTTCGCCTGGGGCCTGGTGATGACGCTGCAGGTATCCGTGGTCGCCTATGCAGTCGCGGTCGTCTTCGGGCTGCTGGGCGCTGCCGGCAAGCTGTCGAAGCACCGCTTGCCACGTCTTCTGGCCGATATCTACACGACCGTCGTGCGTTCGCTTCCCGAACTCCTGGTTATCCTGCTTCTGTATTTCTCGGTGGCAAGCGGCGCTGAGCGGCTGCTGAAGCATTTTGGTCTCGTCGCCGAGACGTTTCAGTTCAGCTCGTTCTGGGCGGCAATCATCGCGCTTGCCTTCGTCTCCGGCGCGTTCATGACAGAAGTGCTGCGTTCGGCCTTCCTCGCCGTTCCGCCCGGGCAGATCGAGGCTGCGGTTTCGATCGGCATGCGGCCACGCAAGGTCTTCACCCGTATCGTGCTGCCGCAGATGATGCGCCACGCCGTGCCCGGCATGGGCAATCTCTGGCTTTCCATCACCAAGGAAAGCGCCATCATCAGCGTGCTCGGCTCGTTCAGCGAGTTGCTCTATACCGGCTACCGCGCTGCCGCGGGCACCAAGCAATACATTTTCTTCTACGGGCTGACGGCCGTCCTGTTCCTGCTGATTACGCTTGTCTCAGCCTTGGTGATCGCGCAGATCGAACGCCGCCTTAACCGGGGGCACAATTGATGGAAACGATCTCCAACGTTGTCGGCTTCTTGCCGGCGCTCATCAAGGCGACCCCGCTGACGCTGCTGTTGACCGCCGTTGCCGGCGTCTTCGGTCTGGTCATAGGCACGTTTGTCGCGCTCGCCCGGCTTTCGACCCGACGCATCCTATCGATGCCGGCCTATGTCTTCACCTTCGCGTTTCGCGGTACGCCGCTACTCGTGCAGATTTATCTCATCTATTACGGCCTCGGGCAGGTCCTGCCGGGAACCTGGGTTCGCCACAGCTTCCTGTGGCCGTATCTTCGCGACGGCCTGTGGTACGCGATCTTCGCGCTCAGCCTCAACCAGGCGGCCTACAATGCCGAAGTCATCCGCGGCGCGATCAAGGCGATCCCGCGTGGGCAGATCGAGGCCGCAAAATCGATCGGCATGCGATCGTCGATGATACTCAGGCGGATCACGCTGCCGCAGGCGCTGCGATCCTGCTTGCCGGTTCTGACGGGCGATCTGATCATCCTTTTGAAGACGACCTCGCTCGCCTCGACGATCACCATTCTCGAGGTGATGGGCACCGCGCGCATGCTGCAGCGTCAGTCGCTGTTGATCTTCGAGCCGTTGATCGCGGCCGGCATCATCTATTTCACCGTCGTCTTCATTCTGACGCGAGTGATGAACGTCGTCGAAAAGCGGCTGACCCGCTACCGCACGGCGAAGGCATAGGTACACGGCGCGCAGAGGCGCCACGGGAGGAACGATGATGGTCGCAACCGCACTGTCAGTGAAGAACATCCACAAGAGCTTCGGCTCGGTCGAGGTACTCAAGGGTGTTTCGTTCGAAGCGAAATCCGGCGACGTCATTTCGCTGATCGGCAGCAGCGGCTCTGGCAAAAGCACGCTGCTGCGCTGCATCAACTATCTCGAGACGCCCGACGAGGGCGAAATCTCGGTATCGGGCGAAGTGATCAGGACGTTGAAGGGCAAGGACGGCAAGCTCGTTGCCGCCGACAAGCGCCAGCTCGAGCATATCCGCACCCGCCTCGGCATGGTGTTCCAGAGCTTCAATCTCTGGTCCCACAAGACCATCCTCGAAAACATCATCGAGGGGCCGATGCATGTGCTTGGCATGACGCGCAAGGACGCCGTCGGCGAGGCCGAGGTGCTGATGGAGAAGGTCGGCATCACGCCGAAGCGCGACCACTATCCCAACCAGCTTTCGGGCGGCCAGCAGCAACGCGCAGCGATCGCGCGGGCTTTGGCGATGAAACCCGATGTGATGCTCTTCGACGAGCCGACATCGGCGCTGGACCCGGAACTCGTCAACGAGGTGCTGCTGGTCATCAAGAAACTGGCGGAGGAGGGGCGCACCATGGTGATGGTGACGCATGAAATGTCGCTGGCGCGCGACATCTCCAGCGAAGTCATCTTCCTTCACAAGGGGCTCGTTGAAGAACGCGGCGCCCCGTCGCAGGTCATGCGTGACCCGAAGTCGGCGCGCCTGCGCCAGTTCCTGCAGATGGCTTGAGGAGAACACCATGCGCGACGCGATCCTGTCGAAATTCCTGCCTGAACTCGTCAATATCCGCCACAAGCTGCACGAGATGCCGGAGATCGGCCTGTCTGAAGTGAAGACCTCGGAATTCGTCGCCGGCCTGCTGCAGTCCTGGGGCTTCGAGGTGACGCGCGGGCTTGCAACGACCGGCATCGTCGCGACACTGAAGCGCGGCAACAGCAACCGGTCGATCGGCTTTCGTGCCGACATGGATGCGCTGCCGATGCAGGAAGAAACAGGACTCGCCTATCAGAGCCAGCATCCCGGCGCGATGCATGCCTGCGGCCATGACGGTCACACGAGCATGCTGCTGGGCGCCGCCTGGGCGCTGTCGCAGGATGCGAGTTTCAACGGAACCGTGCATCTGATCTTCCAGCCCGCCGAGGAGAATTTCGGCGGCGGCAAGCTGATGATCGAGGACGGCCTGTTCAAGCGCTTTCCCTGCGAGCGCGTCTTTGCGCTTCACAACTGGCCAGGTCTGCCGGCCGGTACCTTCTCGACGCGCGCCGGTGCCATGGCCGCCTCGATCGATGTGCTGACGCTGACGATCAGGGGCAAAGGCGGCCATGGGGCGCAGCCGGAACTGACGGTCGATCCGGTGGTCGTCGGCTCAAGCGTCGTCATGGCGCTGCAGACGCTCGTGTCGCGCAACGTCTCGCCGCATCAGCCCTCGGTCGTGACCGTCGGTTCGTTCCAATCGGGCTCGGCGTCCAACATCATTCCCGACACCGCAGTGCTGGAGATCAGCATGCGGGCAACCGATCCTGCCGTGCGAAAGCAGTTGCAGGAGCGCGTCGAGCAGATTGCGCGTTTCCAGGCGCAGAGCTTCAATGCCGATGTTACTTTCGGCTGGCAGGTCGGTTATCCCGCGACCATCAACGACGCGGAGGCGGTCGCAGAGGCGCGCGCCGTGATCAGCGAGAAATTCGGTGAAGGCGCGTTCGTCGAACTCGCCCAGCCGTTGATGGGCAGCGAGGACTTTTCCTTCCTGCTCGAAGAGGTTCCCGGCGCCTACGTGCTGATTGGCAATGGTGAGAGCAGCGGGCTCCACACCACGCGCTACGACTTCAACGACGAAATCCTCGAACGTGGCGCGATGTATTTCTACCATCTCGCACGCTCTGCGCTGGTCTGAACCAACACCTGACGGTCGGCTTGCCGACCGTCAGTTTGCCGGCGCGAGATCCCCGAAGACCGTCGGGATAAGCTCCGAAACCGTCGGGTGAATGTGCACCGCATGGGTGATCGTGGTGTAGGGCTTCTTGGCGTACATGACGTCGAGAATGCTCTGAACCGCTTCGTCGCCGCCGGTGCCCAGGATCGATGCGCCGAGGATCTCCTTGCTGTCGGCGTCGACGACAACCTTCATGAATCCCTCGGTCTCGCCTTTTTCGACCGCCCGGCCGACCCGGGTCATCGGCCTCCTACCGACGGCAATCTTGCGGCCGGTCTTGCGCGCCTCGGTCTCGCTCATGCCGGCGCGCCCGAGCGGCGGGTCGATATAGAGCGCATAGGTGGAGATGCGGTCGCTGACGCGCCGCGGCTCGCCGTCGAGCAGGTTGGCGGCGACGATCTCGAAGTCGTTATAGGCAGTGTGGGTGAAGGCGCCGCGGCCGTTGCAATCTCCCATGGCGAAGATGTGCGGCACGTTGGTCCGCAAGGCGTCATCGACCTCAATATAGCCGTGCGCGTCGGTCTTTACGCCCGCCCTGTCGAGCCCGAGATCGTCGGTGTTCGGCCGGCGGCCCGTCGCAAGCAGCAGATGTGAGCCGGTGACCTCCGGCGCGCCCGAGGTGCAATCGACGCCGGCGACGACATCGTCGCCTCGCCTGGCGAAACGAATGCATTCGGCGTTGAGCCGAAACCGGATGCCCTCCTTCTCCAGGATCGCAAGGACCGCATCTGAGACATCTGGGTCTTCGCGGGCAATCAGCTTCGGGCCCTTCTCGATCACCGTTACCTCGGAGCCAAAGCGGCGGAACATCTGGGCGAATTCAAGGCCGATATAACTGCCGCCGACGATGATCAGATGCCTTGGAAGAACATCCTGGTCCATCATCGACACATTGGTGAGAAAAGGCACGTCGTCGACACCGGGAAAATCCGGTACTGCCGCCCGACCGCCGGTGTTCAGGAAAATCTGGTCGGCAGTGAGGATTTCTTCGCCCACCCGGATCGTGTGCGGGTCCTCAAATTGGGCATGACCTTCGATGACGGTGCAGTTTTCCATCCCCTTGAGCCAGTTTTCAACGCCCGTGCGGGCGTCGGTCCTCACCTTGTCCTTGCGCGCCATGACGCGCTTGAAATCGACCGAAACCGGGCCGGTTGTCACGCCGAAATCGGCACCGCGACGCGCCATGTGCACGGCGTAGGCGCTGGCGACCATCGCCTTGGTCGGCATGCAGCCGGTGTTGACGCAGGTGCCGCCGAAGAGCTTGCGCTCGATAAGCGCCACGGCCTTGCCGGCCGCGGCCAGACGACCGGCCAATGATGGTCCCGCCTGGCCTGCGCCGATGATGATGGCGTCGAAATGTTTTGTCATAGGACCGAGGACACCACCCAGAGCGCGAGCAGCACTGCAACGACGTCTTCCAGCAGGGCAATCGGCAGGTCCTTACCGCCGGTGGCTGCGACCAGGCGTTTGCGCGCCTCATAGCCACCAAGCGTGCCGATCACGGCGCCGATGACGCCGGCAATCAGGCCGCCGACCAACGAACCGCCGGCAGTGCCCAGCACCGCACCGCAGAATCCGCCGCTGACGATGCGTGCGCCGAACTGTTGCGGCACCTTGCGGCTCGGTGTGCTCGGCAACTGGTCGGTGACGAATTCAACGAGCGCGAGGAGCCCGAAAATGTAAGGCGTAAAGCGGAAGCCCATGAAGGCTGCCCAGGTGCCGGAAAGCGGCAACCAGCCGGCGGCCGCACCAATGCTGACGGCGGCAGGTGCAGTCATGACGCGAAGGCCGGCGACCACGCCGATGAGAAGCGCGAGAAGATAGATCGACATCAATTCCCCGAACGTTCGCCGGGCGAACCCGCGCCGCCAGCCCCCAAGCGGTTCGGATCGAGCGGCATCGCAACCAAGAGTGAAAGCGGATGTTTCCGGCGGGCCTCAATCAGAGTGACCGACAACGCTGTTGATTGCAACGTCCAATCCTACGCTGCCCCATGCGGTAGTTGATGCTTTCGATCGCGTTACTTGATGTTGGAATTTTTCGCGCGCCGCACTTCCTGCGTGCAGCTCTATTTTTCGTCGAAGACTGACATATATGGAATGGCTTGCCCGGACGACGCGAATATTCCGTGATCAAACTGCGGGACTGAATTTCGAGGGAGATCTCCATGCGCCTGACCAAACTGCTTATCGGGACAGCCTTTGCCTTGACACTCACTGCAGCCGCCGCCAACGCCGACGTCGTGGTGTCCTCCAAGATCGATACAGAAGGCGGTGTGCTCGGCAACATCATCCTTGCTGTGTTGAATGCCAATAATATCAAAACTGTAGACCGCGTACAGCTCGGTGCTACACCGGTGGTGCGCAAGGCGATCACCGCCGGCGAGATCGACATCTACCCGGAGTACACCGGCAATGCCGCCTTCTTCTTCGAGAAGGCCGATGACCCGGTCTGGAAGGACGCGGCGAAGGCCTACGAGTCCGCCAAGAAGCTCGACTACGACGCCAACAAGATTGTCTGGCTGACGCCATCGCCGGCCAACAACACCTGGGCAATCGGGCTGCGCAAGGACGTCGCTGAAGCCAACAAGCTGGCGACGTTGTCCGATTTCGGCAAGTATGTTGCCGGCGGCGGAAACATCGTGCTCGCCGCATCGTCCGAATTCGTCAACTCGGCAGCAGCGCTTCCCGCATTCCAGACGACCTACGCCTTCACGTTGAAGCCGGAGCAGCTGATCACGCTTTCGGGTGGCGATACGGCAGCGACAATCGCTGCGGCTGCTAACCAGACGAATGGTGCCAATGCCGCGATGGTCTACGGCACCGATGGCGGCATCGCCCCCTCCGGCCTCGTGGTGTTGGAAGACGACAAGGCAGTCCAGCCGATCTACCAGCCGGCTCCGATCATTCGCGAGGCAGTGCTGAAGGAAAATCCTCAGATCGAGTCCCTGCTGAAGCCGGTCTTCGAGAAACTCGATCTGGTGACACTGCAGGAGTTGAATGGCCGCGTCCAAGTCGGTGGTGAACCGGCCAAGACGGTTGCCGAAGACTTCCTGAAGAAGAACGGCTTTCTGAAATAGGTTGACGCAAATGCGCGACGCTGGTCGGATGCACGCATCCGACCAGCGTTTTGTTTTCTAGGCGTAGAACGACCAAGGTCCGTCGAGCGGAAGCCGGGCGAGAAAAAGGGATCTGATGCAGCTCCGCGTGGACAAGCTTGGCGTGATCATTGCCGTGCTTACCGCCTACGGCGCCTTGCTGGCGCCCTTTGCGACTTTTCGTGCCAACCGCATCGTCGCCGGCGAGGCGAGATCGCTCGGCGAGGCGTTGCCTCCGGCGTGGGCTGCCATCATCCTTATCCTCGTGATCGCCACGGCGGTTGTCGCCCTCCTGAAAACGCCAAGCCCGCTACGCCTTGCCATCGCCTTTTCGACGATCGCGGCATTGGCGCTCGGTATCGGTGCTGCAGCCGGCCACCTGACGCCGCCTGAAAATACCTACGCCCGCGTTTCGCCAGCATCAGGGTTCTGGATTCTTTTGTTTGCGCTCGGTCTTCTAGCGGCCGACGCATTGACCCGGATGCGTCCATCCCCGCTGGTGCGAGTGCTGTTCCTTGCCGCCGTCCTTGGTTTTATTGCCGCGCTCCTGTGGTCCGGCACCTGGGACGGTCTGTCGCTTCTGAAAGAATATGCCAGCCGCGCCGACACCTTCTGGGCCGAGGCAGGCAAGCATGTGATGCTCGCCTTGGGTTCGCTTGCCGCCGCCACCATTGTCGGCATTCCGCTCGGCGTTCTCTGCCATCGTGTCACGCGCCTGCGCGATGGCCTTTTGGGTGTCCTGAATGCGATCCAGACGATCCCGTCGATTGCACTTTTCGGCATTCTGATAGCGCCGCTTGGCTGGATTGCGATCCATGTTCCGGGTGCTGCCGCCATCGGCATCCGTGGGATCGGGGCGGCACCGGCATTCGTTGCCCTTTTCCTCTATTCGCTGCTGCCTGTCGTCGCCAATACAGTGGTGGGGCTTGCCGGCGTGCCGCGAGAAGCCAACGACGCGGCACGCGGCATCGGCATGACCGACTTCCAACGCCTTGCCGGTATCGAGTTTCCGCTGGCTTTTCCGGTCGTTCTCACCGGCATTCGCATCGTGCTCGTTCAGAACATCGGGTTGGCGACGATCGCGGCGCTGATCGGCGGCGGCGGTTTCGGCGTCTTCGTCTTCCAGGGGGTGGGGCAGACGGCGATGGATCTGGTGCTGCTCGGGGCAGTGCCGACCGTTATCCTTGCCTTCACGGCCGCAATCGTCCTCGACGCCGTGATCGAGGCGGCTACTCCGAACCGCAACCAGGTGCAAAGCGCATGATCGAGATCGAAGGCATTACCAAGCGCTATGGCGAAACCACTGTCGTCAGGGATGTCCGCCTGACGATCGCGCCGCGCACGGTTACCGTTATCGTCGGCACGTCCGGTTCCGGCAAGACGACGCTGCTTAGGATGATCAATCGTCTGGTCGAACCGACATCGGGCACGATCAGGCTCGATGGCGAGGATAACCGCTCGTTGCCGGGCTACGAGCTGCGTCGCCGGATCGGCTATGCGATCCAGGGGCACGGGTTGTTTCCACATCGCACGGTCGCTCAGAACATCGCCACCGTGCCGACGCTGCTCGGCTGGGATCGCGCCCGCATAGACGCGAAGGTCGCCGAGCTGCTGACGCTTTTTCAGCTCGACCCCGCGGCGTTCGGCCCGCGCTATCCGCACGAACTCTCCGGCGGCCAGCAGCAGCGCGTCGGCGTTGCCCGCGCGCTTGCGGCAGAGCCGAAGGTGCTGCTGATGGACGAGCCCTTCGGCGCGCTCGACCCGATCATTCGCGCCAAGGCCCAGGACGACCTGCTGGCGATCCAGAAACATTTCGAAACGACTGTTGTCCTCGTCACGCACGACATGGAGGAGGCTTTCCATCTGGCCGACCGGATTGCGGTCATGGACAAGGGCGAGGTGGTGCAATACGCAACGCCGGCCGAAATGCTCGTCAAACCGGCGACCGCTTTCGTCGAGAGCCTGATCGGGGCCGGTGAGCGCCCGTTTCGCCTGCTGGCGATCGAGCCGGTGTCATCAGCCGTTGAACCGGGTACCGCTGAGGGAGAGGCGATCTCAAGCGCTGCCAGTCAACGCGAGGCCCTGTCGACGCTTCTCTGGTCCGGCCGCAAGGCTCTTCCCGTCGTCGGCCCCGATGGTGTCCTCATCGGCAAGGTCAGTCTTGAAAGCTTGGCGCAGCGTGCCGCGGGGCCATCGTGATGCTGCGTCTTCCCAACCTGTTCCGGCTGCTTGCTCTAGCCCTTCTGATCGCGTTTCTGGTCCAGCCGCAGTGGTTCGAGCCGCTGTTGCGACCGCTTGTGCAGGAGAATGCGCCGGCCATCTATAACCAGGGCAGCCTGCTGCAACTGACGTTTCTGCATCTGCGCACTGTCGCGATTGCAACGGCTGGCGCGACGGTGGTCGCGCTGGCTCTGGCGATCCTGGTGACACGCACTTCCGGAGCAGAATTCCTGCCGCTTTCGCGCAGCCTTGTGAACATCGGCCAGACGTTTCCGCCGGTTGCGGTGCTGGCGCTCGCCGTGCCGATCTTCGGCTTCGGCGAGAAGCCGACGCTGATTGCGCTCTTCCTCTACGGCCTGCTGCCGATCTTCGAGAATGCTCTGACTGGGCTTACGACCTTGCCGCCTTCGATCATGGAGGCGGCGCGGGGCACCGGCATGACCGGGCGCCAGCGGCTGATGAAAATCGAACTGCCGCTGGCGATGCCGGTCATCCTCGCCGGCATCCGGCTCTCCGTGGTGATCAGTCTGGCGACGGCGACGATCGGCTCGACGGTCGCAGCAAGGACGCTCGGCGAGGTGATCATCGCCGGCCTCCAGTCGAACAATCTCGCCTTCGTCGTTCAGGGCGGCCTCATCGTCGCGGTGCTCGCGGTGTTGATCCACGACGCCTTGCAGGCAGCCGAACGAAGCATCAGTTCTCGAATGGGACGGTAGTTTCGTCAACGATGCGTTCTGGCGCGAACGAGACGCCTCACATGGCGAAGCCGCATTGGTCTGGACCGCTTTCCCCCTGTTGTAGCGTTAATGGGTCACTTCCCTTTTCGGTTGTGTTGGCAATTGCCCATATTTCCGGTGTTTCCGACCTTTATGAAAATGAATTTCACAATTTTACAAAATACGCGGATTTAGGTTGACGACCTGAAAAAACTGTCCCAGTCTGCGAAAATAAATTACGCCATAAGGCAAGGGAACAGTGCGCGCATGAAAGTCGGGATAATCGGACTCGGATTCCGTCTGGGATATCTGGGCTACGTTTTCAAAGCCATGGATGAGAACTTCGAGATCGCGGGATACGTCGATCCGAATCCGGCCGGACTGCCGGGCCTGACCGAAAAAGGCATCTCCGCCGGCACGGCCTATGCGACGCCTGAAGAGCTAATCGCCAATGAAAAGCTCGACCTGCTGATGATCGGTTCGCCCAACCACATGCATCTCGATCATATCCGGATCGGGCTCGAGGCCGGCCTCAAAGTCTTCAGCGAAAAGCCGATCGTGACGACGGTCCAGGAAAGCCTGGAGCTTGCGCAGTTGATGGCGAAATTCGGTCATGAGCGGCTGATGGTCGGCCTCGTGCTGCGCTACGCGCCGATGTATCGCGACCTGCGTGCGGCCCTTGCCGAAGGAAAGCTCGGCCAGGTCGTCTCGATCGAGGCATCCGAACATATCGAACCCTATCACGGTGCCTTCTTCATGCGCGACTGGCGCCGCTACGAGCGCTATTCCGGCAGCTTCATGCTGGAAAAATGCTGCCATGACCTCGATCTTTACAACGGCGTCGTCGGCGCGCGTCCCGAACGTGTCGCCAGCTTCGGCGGCCGCAAGAGCTTCATTCCCGCAAACGACCCCGCACGCGAGGGCATCAACGATCTCGAGCTTTTCCATCGCAAGCCGAGCGGCTGGATGGGATCCGACAAGGTGTTCGACAGCGACGGCGACATCATCGACTATCAGGTCGCCATCGTCGAATATGCCAATGGCGTCGGCATGAACTTCCACACCAATCTCAATGTGCCGGACCAGTTCCGACGCTTCTGCATCATGGGATCGCGGGGCATGGCCGAGGGGGATTTTATCCGCGGCTATTTTGACGTGCACGAGATGCTGAGCGGCAAGAAGGTGGTCGAGAACAAGTACGCGGCCACCGAGCTGTCGCAGCACTACGGCGCCGATGAGCAGATGGCGACCGACATCATCGGCCATGTGCGTGACGGCCGGCCGCTGCCGGTCTCGACGATCGATGCGCTCGAAGCCGGTATCCTCGCCTTGTCGATGGACGAGGCCCGGCGCAAGCGGACCGTGATCGATCTCAGGCCGATCTGGGATCGGTTCGACGAAGCCTTGCACTCGCGCGCGGCTTGAGGGGAGAAGCGGGATGAGTGTTCAACGCAGCACGATCATCTTCGCCTGGATCCTGCTCCTACCAGCCGTGCTCTACGTCACGGTCATCGTCGCCTATCCCCTTGTCGACACCTTCATCCTGTCGTTCACCGACGCGTCGCTGAAGAAGACGACGAAATGGGTCGGCTGGGCCAACTATGACAAGATCTTCAACGAGACCTTCGCCGAGGTCATCTTCCGCACCTTCATTTGGACCTTCTTCTCGGTCTCGATCAAAATGATCATCGGTGTCTTCGGCGCGACCATGCTGAACGCAGCCGTGCCCGGCCGCGCGCTTTTCCGGCTGCTCACCATGCCGCCGTGGATCGTCCCGATGGCCATCGGCATCTTCATGTGGGGCTGGATGTACAACGGCCAGTTCGGCATGATTTCCGGCGTGCTGCAGAACTGGGGTCTCATCGACGGACCGATCGCTTTCCTCGCACGCGGCGAGACGGCCTTCTGGGCGACAATCGTTACCGACGTGTGGATCGGCGTGCCGCTGGTCACGCTCTACATGCTGGCTGCGATGCAGGCGATCCCGCAGGATCTGTATGAGGCGGCCTGGACGGATGGAGCAGGGCGCTTCTATCGATTCCGGCGCATCACGCTGCCGCTGCTGGTGCCGTCGCTGATCACGATGTCGATGTTGTCGCTGATCGCGACCTTCAACTCCTTCGATATCATCTGGATCCTCACGCAGGGTGGTCCGAACGGCGAAACTACAACGATGATCATCGATACCTACCGCACCGCCATAGGGTCGAAGAAATACGGCGAGGGTGCGGCACGCGCGGTGCTGATCTGCATCTTCCTGTCGATCTTCTGCTTTGCCTATTTCCGGGTCACCAGCCGCCTGTCCTCGGGAGAACAGAAATGAGCCAGCCTGCCTTGATCAACCGATATCGCTGGTACGAACTCGTCGCCATCTATGCCGGGATCTTTGTTTTCCTGGCCTTCATTCTGGCGCCATTCGTCGAGGGGTTCCTCGTTTCGCTGAAGCCGCTGGGTCTGCTCTTTTCCTCCCCCTACAAGTTCTGGCCGGAAAACGGATCATTCGCCGCCTATCGGACCATGTGGGACAGCGTGCCCGGTTTCGCTCGGTACATCTTCAATTCCTTCTTCATCTCCACCATCGTCACAGCCATCGTGCTGATACTGGTCATTCCGGCGGCCTATGCCTTTGCCCGCTTCAAATTCCGCGGCAGCGGCGCGCTGCTCGGCGCCTTTCTCGCAGTCAACATGTTCTCCGGCGCCGTGCTGCTCATTCCGCTTTTCCGGCTGATGCGCAGCTTCGGCGTGCTCAACACCTATCTCGCCATGATCATGCCGGGTGTCGCCTTCCTTATCCCGTCGGCGATCTGGCTGTTGCGCACTTACATGATGCGCATTCCGCGTGAGCTCGACGAGGCCGCTTTCGTCGATGGCGCGAGCCATTTCTATACGCTGCGCCGCGTGATCCTGCCGATCGCCATGCCGGGCATCACCGTGGTGGCGATCACCACCTTCATCGGCGCCTATGCCCAGCAGTTCATTTATGCCCTGACCTTCAACTCCAAGAGCGAATACATGCCGCTACCGGTCGGGCTCTTCGCCTATTTCGGTCGCCAAGAGGTGATCTGGAACGAGCTCATGGCGGCGAGTTTCGTCGGCATCGCGCCGGCGGTCGTCGTGATCTTCCTCCTACAACGGTATCTCGTCAGCGGGCTGACCGCAGGCGCGGTGAAACAATAAGACCAACCAACCACCAGAGAACGGGAGCTTGCAACGTGTCAATTCAATTCAAGACAGGGGTACTCGCGCTCGCCCTGCTCGGTTCGACCGCGCTTGGCGCAGTCACCGCCCAGGCGGCCGACCAGGAGATTAGCTGGATCTACTGCGGCGACACCATGGATGCGGTTCACGCCAAATACATCAAGCAGTGGGAAGAAAAGAATCCAGGCTGGAAAGTCACGCCGGAAGTTGTCGGCTGGGCCCAGTGCCAGGATAAGGCAACGACGCTTGCCGCTGCCGGCACGCCGGTCGCCATGGCCTATGTCGGCTCGCGCACGCTGAAGGAGTTCGCCCAGAACGATCTCATCGTTCCCGTGCCGATGACGGACGAGGAAAAGAAGAGCTATTACCCCAACATCGTCGACACGGTGACCTTCGACGACAACCAGTGGGGCGTTCCGATCGCGTTCTCGACCAAGGCGCTCTATTGGAACAAGGACCTGTTCAAGCAGGCCGGCCTTGATCCTGAGAAGCCGCCGAAGACCTGGGCCGAAGAGATCGAGTTCGCCAAGGCGATCAAGGAAAAGACGGGTATCGCCGGTTACGGCCTTCCGGCCAAGACCTTCGACAACACGATGCACCAGTTCATGCACTGGGTGTACACCAACAACGGCAAGGTGATCGATGGCGACAAGATCGTCATCGACAGCCCGGAGGTTCTCGCCGCGCTCCAGGCCTACAAGGACATCACTCCCTATTCCGTCGAAGGGGCGACCGCCTACGAACAGAACGAGGTTCGCGCGATCTTCCTCGACGGCAAGGTCGGCATGATCCAGGGCGGGTCTGGTGCCGCCGTGCGCCTGAAGGACACCAAGGTCAACTGGGGCGTTGCGCCGCTGCCGCTCGGCCCATCGGCCAAGGGCGAGGGGACGCTGCTGATTACCGACAGCCTGGCGATCTTCAAGGGCTCCGGTGTCGAAGAGAAGGCGACCGAATTCGCCAAATTCATCACCTCGCCCGGTCCGCAAGGTGAGTATGAGTTGCAAGGCGCGGCCGGCCTGACGCCGTTGCGTCCGTCGCCGATGGTTGACGAATTCGTCAAGAAGGACCCCTATTGGCAGCCGTTCATCGACGGCATCGCGTTCGGTGGTCCGGAGCCGCTCTTTACCGACTACAAGGGCTTCCAGAACGTCATCATCGCAATGGTCCAGTCGGTGGTGACCGGCAAGGCCGAACCGGCCGACGCCTTGAAGAAGGCGGCCGCCGACCTCGAAGAGTACAAGTAAAATCACCGGGCCGCGGATCTTTGGTCCGCGGCCCAGGCCAATCCGCTTACGAACGTGCCGCTTCTCGCCGGTGGCCGGAGACAGTTTCTTGGGACAGCTCAATCTCAATACGGTTCAGAAATTCTACGGGACATTCGAGGTGCTGAAAGGTATCCAGCTCGAAGTCAGGAACGGTGAGTTCGTCGTTTTCGTCGGACCCTCCGGCTGCGGCAAGTCGACATTGCTCAGGATGATAGCCGGTCTCGATGAGACCAGCTCGGGGGACATCGTGATCGATGGCAAACGCGTCAACGACCTGCCGCCGGTCAAGCGCGGGATCGCGATGGTGTTCCAATCCTATGCGCTCTACCCGCACATGTCTGTCTTCGAGAACATTGCCTTTCCGCTTCGCGTGGAAAACATGCCGGAAGAGAAACTGAAGGCCAAGGTGGAGCATGCAGCGCGCATTCTCCATCTGGACCAGCGGCTACAGCAAAAACCGGGAATGCTCTCCGGCGGCCAGCGCCAACGGGTGGCCATCGGCCGGGCGATCGTGCGCGAACCGAAGATCTTTCTGTTCGACGAGCCGCTCTCTAACCTCGATGCGGCGCTGCGCGCCGACATGCGCATTGAATTGGCGAAGCTGCATCGGCAATTGCGGGCCACGATGATCTACGTCACGCACGACCAGGTCGAAGCGATGACGATGGCGGACCGGATCGTCGTGCTCAATGCCGGTGAAATCGCCCAGACAGGCGCACCGCTCGAGCTCTACCATAAGCCAGCCAACATTTTCGTCGCCGGTTTCATCGGCAACCCGAAGATGAACTTCCTGCCGGTCACCTGCAAAGGCGTCAGCGATGCCGGCGTAGAGGTCGATTACAAGGGGAAGACGGTTGTCGTCCCGGTCAGGCCGCACGATGGCCTGGTTGGGCGGACATTGACGCTGGGCGTCCGGCCCGAGCACATTTTGCTCGGCGCCGGAGACCTGTCGCTGACAGTCACGCCAACGGTGATCGAGCGCCTGGGCGCCCATACCGTTGCCTATGCCGCCATCAGCGGTGAAGGGGAGAACTATTGCGCGATGCTGCCGGGCACGGTGGCAATCCGCCCGGAGGAACAGGTGTTGACCGGCATACGTGCCGCCGACTGCCATCTGTTCGACGAGGCGGGCATCGCGCTCGAGCGGCGTGTCGAACTCACCGATATCGACATGGGCTTGCTCGACCCGGCGGCGGCCTGAGCGGAGCGTAGCTAGACTAGGACAAGAACGGCCGCTGTCCATGACCAGGACAGCGGCCGTTTTCGTTATTGGTGATGAGAATAGGCCAGATCAGAAGGCCGATCTGCTGACTATCCGCCTCGATCGCGGCCGCCGCATAAACTGCCTTGGTTCACGCCGCTCCCTTTTCGAGACCATGCGGATCGGCGACCTTCGGCCAGATATTCCTGGGTGCGCGCAGATAGGCGGTCTTGGCGGGGTTGTTCGGGTAGGGGGTGCCGGCCGAGCAATATAGGATCTGCGCGGCGATCTTGGAGAACGAAGCGTAGAAGTGGTTGGTCGATTTGATGACCAGAATGCTCTTTGACTGCGGGTCGAGGCCCATCACCGAGAAGAGGCTCGGATCGAAGCTTTGCGCCCGCGTCGAATTCAGGATGATATCGATGCCGCGATAGGAAATGAGGGCTGCATCGCCGAAGGGGGCAAAACTCTCGCCGAACCGCATCTCGGCGTCGCGGACCAGCTTGACCACCTTGACGATGCCATCGACAGGATTGCCGGTTCCCGGAGCCGACTTGGCGCCGAAGCGCAACGGGATTTCGGCGCCTTCGCCGGCGGCCATGCAGATCTGCACGGCCATCGGATCCCAGATCGTTCCGACGGCGGCATTGGTGACACCCTGTGCCAGCAGTTCCTCGAGCAGCACCGTCGCGTCGCCCGCGGTTCCGCCGCCCGGGTTGTCCCAGACATCGGCGATGACGACCGGGCCTTCGGTCGCAGCCTTCGCCTCGGCGACAGCTTGCTTCTCGTCGATCTGCGGCATGATGAAGGTTCCGCGTTTCGAAAAGAGTTCGAGCCCGAGTTCCCGTGCGAGCGCCTCGCCTTTCTCCGGTTTGCCGTTGGTCACGGCGAGCACCTTCGTGCCCATTTCCGGAACATCGCCCGCCATGAAGCCGTGCACCATCGAAAGCGACAGGACATCGGCGTCCTCCGCTTCGATACGCATCAGCTTGTCGACGAAGGAGCGCATTGGCTCGCGCGAAGTTGGGTAGACGTCGATCATGCGGCAGTCGAACACTGACATCACAGGCGTCACGCGACCTTCCAGCGTGTCGATGGCGATCCGCCAGAGATCCTCGGCACGATCGACGAAGTCGGTGTGCGGGAACTCCTTGAAGTAGACGAAGAAGTCTGACGCCGAAACGCGCTTCTGGGTCAAGTGGCTGTGCGGGTCCAACTCGGCGCAGACGAGAACATCACGGCCAACGATCTCGCGAATGCGAGAAAGAAGATCGCCCTCGGTGTCCTCGTAGCCGGCAGCGACCATCGCGCCGTGCAGTCCCATGACGACGGCATTGACCGGAAGCGCGGCGCGCAACTGGTCGAGGATTTCATCGCGCAGGCTCTCATAGGTCTGGCGGTTGACGAGGCCGGCAGGATCCGCCCAGGTGGCGGTGCCTTCGATCAGCGTCCAGCCTTTTTCCGCGGCAATGCGGCGGCCGACCGTGATCGGCGCCGTACAGAGCGTCGGCGTCTCAGGATGCTCGCCCGGCGGCGCGTAGAGCGACGCCTCGAAGGCGCGGCGATCTATGCAGATGGGCGAGAAGGTATTGGTTTCCGTTGCGAGCGCTGCTGTGAAGATCCGCAATGCCGTTGCCTTTTTGCTTTTTAGGCCGGTCCCATCGGGTTCGGCAGGTAGCCGGTGAAACCGGAGATCTTCCAGCGTCCCTCGTGCAGGCGGCAATAATAGACCGTCTGCCATTTCATCACGTCGAAGCTGCCGTCCGATTTCTTCAACCCGCCGTCGAACTTCTTGCGCGCAAGCGCGAAGTCGCCGTTGACCTCGATGTCCTCAAGCGTCGTCGTCGTGAAGATCGCCGTGCGTGTGTCTTCCGCGAAGGAGAGGCCCGCGAAATCTTTCGCCTGGCGCAGCCACTCATCGCGATAGGCCGAAAGCGAGGGAAAGGTGAGGCGCCAATTGTCGGGATTGGTTTCGCGACGTCCATCGATGCCGATGAAGCCGTCTTCGACAAAGTCACCTGCCACCATCGACCAGTCGGCCGAAAGAAAAGCGTCGATATCGCGCGGAACAAGCATCTCCCAGATGCTATGGCGTGCGGTGTCGGAAGAGGGGAACGGATTGAGGAAGGGATCCCGCATGTTTTCGCCCTGGATTGAAATTCTTTTCATGAATGGTGTTTTTCTCTGGTCAAATTCAGCTTTCTATGGTCACTTGTCAACGATCAAAGAAAATAATTTGCACGAAGGCACACATGACCATCAAACGGTATGGCACTGAACAAGTCGGTGCGGGCGGTAAGCCATTACCCTTTGCGCGCGCGGTGGAAGCGGACGGCTGGCTGCATGTTTCCGGCCAGGTCGCCATGGAAAAAGGCGAGATCATCGAGGGCGGTATCATCCCTCAGACGCACAAGGCGATCGCCAATCTTCTGGCCATTCTGGACGAGGCCGGATACGGTACCGAGCACGTGGTGCGTTGCGGCGTTTGGCTCGACGATCCGCGTGATTTCTGGACTTTCAACAAGATCTATCAGGAGTATTTCGGTGCGCATCCACCGGCGAGGGCCTGCGTCCAGTCGGCGATGATGGTTGATTGCAAGGTCGAGATCGACTGCATCGCCTACAAGCCGAAGGAAGGCTGATAGACCCTAAGGACATCAGCAGCCGATGGATATTTTCGCGACACTTCAGGAAGAAAAGGGCCGGCTCTCGCAATCGGAGAACCGCATCGCCGATATTCTTCTGAATGACTTCGAGTTCGCGGTGAATGCATCGATCATCGAGCTGGCCGGCAAGGCCGATGTCTCTCCTCCCACGGTCACGCGCTTCTGTCGGCGGCTCGGTTGCGACAGCTTCTCCGATTTCAAGGTGCAATTGGCGCGCACCGCCTATATCGGCATGCGCTACCTGAAGCCGGAGCCGAAGAGCCGCGAGACCGGTGACGTCGCCCAGGACATCATCACCAAGGCGCAGAACGCGCTTTTCCTCCTGCATCGTTCGCTCGATCTCGCGGCGATCGAGCAGGCGGTCGAGCGCATCGCAACCGCCGAAATGATCTATGCCTTCGGTTCGGGCGGCAATTCCTCGATGATAGCCAGCGAGTTGCAGAACCGGCTCTTTCGCTACGGCCTGCGTGTTACCGCCAGTTCCGACCACAGCATGCAGCTGATGATGGCGGCCGCCGCTCGCCCAAGCGACGTTCTGATCGGCTCATCCTTCTCGGGCCGGAACGCCGAACTCGTGCGCGCCTTCACGCTGGCGCGCGAGCTCAAGGTGCCGACGATTGCCCTGACCCAGAGCAACAGTCCGGTCGCGGCCGCGGCGACGATCACGGTTCCTGTCGACCTGCCCGAGGGCAACAACATCTACCGTCCGACCTCCACCCGCATCGCCTATCTGGCGCTGCTCGATATCCTCTCCAGTCTCGTTGCCTACCGGGTTCAGCCGCAGGCAACGGTCACACTTCGGCGCATCAAGCAGCAGCTGGTGACGCACCGCGACGGTGATGACCGCCAGTTGCTGGGAGACTGACGTGCCGCGAAAGGTTTCCGCATGACGCAGTCCGTCGCCATCGTCACCGGTGCAGCCGGCGATATCGGCCGCGCAATCGCCAGGCGCCTTGGCGAGGATCATGATGTCGTCCTCCTTGCCGACATCGACAGCCGTGCCGCCGAGAGAGCGGCGCTGGAGATCGGCGGCGGCAAGCGCTTCGTTGCGGTCCCGTGCGATGTGACGGATGCGACAAGCGTCGGAAAATTGGCTGCGACGGCCGGCGAGCACGGTACGGTGCGCACGCTCGTCAACAATGCCGGCGCCGCACGCGCCGTCAGCCTGCATGATACGACGCCGGATATCTGGCGCATGGACAATGCGCTGAACCTTGAAGCTGCCTTCCTGTGCTTTCGCGCGGTGGAAGACATGCTGAAGGAAAGCCGCGGCTCGGTGATCAATATCGCCTCCGTCAACGGCATGAATGTCTTCGGCCATCCCGCCTACAGCGTTGCTAAGGCCGGCCTGCTGCATCTGACACGCCTGATCGCCGTGGAGTACGGCAAGTTCGGCATTCGCTCCAACGCCGTTGCGCCGGGCACCGTGCGAACGCAGGCATGGGAAGCGCGTGCCGCCGCCAATCCGCAGGTCTTTGAGGAAGCGCGCCGCTGGTATCCCTTACAGCGCATCGTCAATCCTGACGATGTTGCCAACGCCGTACATTTCCTCGCAGGGCCGCTCGCCGCTGCGATCTCGGGCGTGTGCCTGCCTGTTGATTGCGGTCTGACCGCCGGCCAGGCTGAACTGGCGCGAACCTTCTCACAATCTAGCCACTACTGACCGAAAGACTTCTGGGAGGAAGATCATGGCGCCCGTTTCCTATCGTCTCGAAGCGTCCTGGCAGCCTGACGGCGGCGCATTTGGCCGGTTCACCTTCACGCTGTTCAATTTCTCAGCCGCACCGCTCACGGGCTTCCGGCTGGTGTACACGTCGCTCACGCGCGTAATCGTGCCGGAGGCCTGCGACAACGCCACTTTCCTGCGCCGCAACGCCAATTTTCATGAATTCGCACCACCCGCCGGGCTGACGCTTGGCCCCGGCGAAAGCTGGACGTTCACGGTGAGCGGCCTGCATCGACAGGCGAAGCACTGCACTGATGGTGCCAAGTCAGCCTATCTGACGTTTTCGAGCGGCGAGCATGTGCCGGTCGCCGTCTCCGATCTGCTCCTGGAAAATACCATGAGCGAGCCTCCGCCAGCACAACTGCCCGAAGGCAAGCTCGACCTGCCGTTTTCGATGCAGCCATGGCCGGCGCAAATCGACGCCTGGGCAGGCGACAGCTTTCCCGTCGTGCTTTACCCCGCGCCGATGACGGCGCCCGACGACGTGGCAGCGGTCGCGAGCGTGCTTGGGCTTTTTCATCGTCTGTTTTCGGCGGGGCATGCGCCATTCAGCCTGGTTGCCTCCAGTCAAGGGCGGGCAATTGTCTTCTCGAAGAATGCGACGCTTGCTGCCGAGGCCTACGAATTGGCCTTCTCGACCAAGGAGATCCGCCTTGCCTATGGTGGTGCTGCCGGCCGGCAATACGCGCTGACGACCTTGGCGCAGCTGCTGAACGGCGCGCGCACGCATCCGGAAAAATTCCGTTTTCCGGCGCAGGGCACGATCTCCGATGCGCCGCGTTACGGCTGGCGCGGTTGTCATCTCGACGTATCCAGGCAATTCTACCCGACATCGGACATTTCCCGCCTCATCGATATTCTCGCCTGGTTCAAGCTCAACATCTTCCACTGGCATCTGACGGATGACGAGGCCTGGCGGCTTGAAATCAAGGCGTTTCCAACGTTAACGACGATCGGCGTGCTGCGCGGGCCGGACGAACCGTTGTTGCCGCAACTCGGCAACGGTGCGGAACCCGCCGGCGGGTTCTACAGCCAAGAGGATGTGAAAGCCCTGGTGGCCCAGGCGACGGCGCTTCACGTCGAGATCGTTCCGGAGATCGACATTCCCGGCCATAGCACCGCCACGCTTGTCGCCCTGCCTGACCTGACCGATGGCCAAGAAGCGCCGGAAAGCTATCATTCCGTTCAGGGCTACCCGAACAATGCGCTCAATCCGGCGATCGCCTTTACCTATGACTTCCTCGAGAAAGTGCTCGACGAAATGGTCGAGTTGTTCCCGAGTCAGTACATCCATATCGGCGGCGACGAGGTTGCCAACGGTTCCTGGCTTGCCTCGCCGCTGGCGAAGAAGCTGATGGAGAAAGAGGGTCTTTCCGGCACCTTTGCGTTGCAATCCTTCTTCCTGAAGAAGGTCAAGCAGATGCTGACCGTCCGCGGCCGCAAGCTTGCCGGGTGGAACGAGGTCGCCCATGGCGGCGGCGTCGAGACCGAAGGCACGTTGCTGATGGCGTGGGAGCGGCCGGAGGTCGGCATCGAGCTTGCGCGGGAAGGCTATGACGTGGTGATGACGCCCGGTCAGGCCTATTATCTCGACATGGCGCAGGCCGACGCCTGGCAGGAACCGGGCGCCAGCTGGGCCGGGACGGCAACGTCGGCCCATACCTATGGCTACGAGGCCGAAGGCGAATTTCCGGATGAGCTGAAAGCGCGCATGAAGGGCGTTCAGGCCTGCATCTGGTCGGAGCATTTCCTGTCGCGCGGCTACTTCAATCGGCTCGTCTTCCCCAGGCTGTGCGCCATCGCCGAAGCCGCATGGACCCCGAAATCCGCCAAGGACTGGCAGCGCTTTGCTGCGATCGCTCCCTTGAGCCCGAAACTGTGACAGGAGCTTCCATGCGCATTGCCGTCGGCGGTATCCATACGGAGTGCAGCACCTATTCGCCGGTGCTGATGGCGGTCGAGGATTTTCGGGTGCTGCGCGGGGCGGATCTGCTCCAGGCGGAGTATTTCGATTTTCTCGACGCTGAAGGCATCGAGCATCTGCCGCTCCTGCACGCGCGCGCCGTGCCCGGTGGGCCGGTGTCCCGACCGACCTACGACGCCTTCAAGGCGGAGTTTCTCGACCGGCTGCAACAGGCCCTGCCGATCAACGGGCTCTATCTCGCCATGCATGGGGCGATCAAGGTCGACGGCATGGAGGATGCTGAGGGGGACTGGATCTCTGCCGCGAGATCTGTCGTCGGGCCGGACTGCCCGATCGCCACCAGCTACGATCTGCACGGCAATGTCAGCCAGCGTATCATCGACCAGATCGACATCTTCGCGGGCTATCGGACCGCGCCGCACATCGACACGCGTGAAACGATGATCCGCGCCTGGGCGATGCTCATTGAGGCGCTACGCAGCGGGACGCGCCCGGGTGTTGCGTGGGCAAAGATCCCCGTGTTGCTGCCGGGGGAATGCACCTCTACCGAGGACGAGCCGGCCAGGGGCCTCTACCGGCAACTGCCCGACATCGACGCGCGGCCGGGTGTGCTCGATGCCAACCTGATGGTCGGCTATGTCTGGGCCGACGAGCCGCGTGCAACGGCTTGTGCCGTGATTACCGCGACCGATCGGGCCGCGGCAGAGCAGGCAGCCGTCGACATTGCGGCGGCATACTGGGCGGAACGTCGCAATTTCCGTTTCGGTCCTGTGACGGGCCCGCTCGACGCCATGCTCGATGTCGCCGAAAAGGCGACGACAACCCCCATCATCCTTGCCGATTCCGGCGACAACCCGACCGGCGGCGGTGTCGGCGATAGGGCGGATGTGTTGAAGGCCCTGCTTGCGCGGGGGTGGCGCGGCGCACTCATCGCCGGTATCGCCGATCGTCCTGCCGTGGAAGCCTGCTTTGCTGCCGGCGTCGGCGAAAACCTGATGCTGAAGATCGGCGGCAGCCTCGATCCGGCAAGTCCCGTCGCGGAGATGCTGGTGGAAGTCGTACGGCTCGATGATCCTGGTCCTGTAAAGGAGCGCCAGGCGGTTGTCCGCGTTGGGGCGATCGACGTCGTGCTTTCGGCGCGACGTCGACCCTATCACGATATCGCCGACTTCACCCGCCTCGGCCTCGACCCGAGCAATGTCCGGTTGCTCGTGGTCAAGTCAGGCTATCTCTCGCCGGAACTCGCGCCGATTGCCAACCCCAACCTGATGGCGTTGACCGATGGTGTCGTCAACCAGGACATCCCCCATCTGGCAAGCCTGCACCGCTCTCGTCCCGCATTTCCCTTCGATCAGGAATTCGACTTTATGCCCAAGGCGAATCTCTCGGCGCGCTGGTCGGAATCGGTGTAAGCAGCTTCCCGCAATGCAACCGCCGGTGCGACCCGCCGGCGCCAAGCTCCCCTTTTGAAATCGCCTCCTTCGTGGACGTGCATCATCATGACTTCCTCGCTTTTCAGCGCCATGCGCAACCCGTCGATTCGGGTCAGCATGCTGGCGATCTTTCTCTTCGGCTTCGCCGGGGCGGCAACCTCACCTTATCAATCCGTGGTCGGCATCAACGAACTGGGCCTGAGTGACGGGCTCTATTCACTGCTGATTCTGGCCGCCGCGACGGTGAACGTCATCGTCAGCGTTTCCATCGGCATCCTTGCCGATCGGATCGGCAATTATCGCGTGCTGATGTCGACCGCGATCCTGTTCGGCGTGGTCGGCTACGGCATTGTCTATGTCCTGCCCTATCAATCGAGCTTTCTCGTCAGCGTGCTTCTGTTCCTGCCGATCTATGGCGCAGTCTACACGTTGCTCTTTGCCAATGTGCGCAGCGTCGCGCGGCGCATGAGTGGGCAGGACGCCGGCGCTCTGACGACCGGCGCGCGCGCGGCGATTTCGCTTGCCTGGGTATTGGTGCCCGGGCTGGTGGGCTTTGCGCTTGCCGGTGGCGACAGCATGCTGCCCGCCTATCTGCTCGCCAGCCTCGGATGCTCGGCCAACCTGCTTCTGGTCTTCTTCTCCTTGCCGAACGAGGGCGGCGTCGATCCGGGCCTGGGCAAGCGCCTTTCCTATTGGACATCCTTCGGCGAGATCCTTGCGCCGCGCATCTTCGCGCGCGTGGTCGCGGTGGCAATGATCACCTCGACATTGCATATCAACGCGGCCGTCCTGCCGCTGATCATGACCAATGCCGTCGGTGGTAGCGTCACGGATATCGGCATCATCGCCGGCGTTGTCGCTTTTCTAGAGGTGGTCTTCATCTTCGTCTGGGCGCGCATCCAGGTGAGCCTGCTGCCGGCGAAGGCACTGGCGCTCGGGACGGTCATCTATATCGGCTACATGGTCCTGCTCGGACTGTCGTCGGCGCCGTGGCACATCTATGCGCTGACGCTGATCAGCGCCTTCGGCGCTGCCGCGCTGATCACGATCCCCATCACCTACCTGCAGGAATTGATTGCCGACCGGCCGGGGCTCGGAAGCTCGCTGATCTCGGTCAACATCTTCATGAGCGGCGGCCTTTGCGCGGCGCTCTTTGCACTCGGCACCCGCATCAGCGACTATTCGGGAACAGCACTTCTTGGAGGTCTTGGCGGATTGGCGGGCCTTGGACTACTGCTCTTGCTCGAAGGCGGCAATCGGAAAGCGACCACCCCGTAAGAACCAGGGGTAGGGGCGCCAGACCGGCGCCCCTAAATCTTCGTCAGTTGCCGAGGATGCCCGGCAGGCGCAGGCCCTTGTCCTTGGCGCAGTCGAGCGCGATGTCGTAGCCGGCATCGGCGTGGCGCATGACGCCGGTGGCCGGGTCGTTCCAGAGTACACGCTCAAGTCGCTTGGCGGCATCATCAGTGCCATCGGCGCAGATGACGACGCCCGAATGCTGCGAGAAGCCCATGCCGACGCCGCCGCCATGGTGCAGCGACACCCAGGTGGCGCCGGACGCAGTGTTCAAGAGGGCGTTGAGCAGCGGCCAGTCGGAGACGGCGTCCGAGCCGTCCTTCATCGCTTCCGTTTCGCGGTTCGGCGAGGCGACCGAGCCGGAGTCGAGGTGATCGCGGCCGATGACAACAGGAGCCTTGAGCTCGCCGTTTCTGACCATTTCGTTGAAGGCGAGGCCGAGCCGATGGCGATCACCGAGACCGACCCAGCAGATGCGTGCTGGCAGTCCCTGGAACGAGATGCGCTCGCGCGCCATGTCGAGCCAATTGTGCAGGTGGGTGTTGCCGGGGGTCAGTTCCTTGACCTTGACATCGGTCTTGTAGATGTCTTCCGGATCGCCGGAGAGTGCGGCCCAACGGAACGGGCCGATGCCGCGGCAAAAGAGCGGGCGAATATAGGCCGGCACGAAGCCGGGGAAGGCGAAGGCGTTTTCGAGGCCCTCTTCCTTGGCGACCTGGCGGATGTTGTTGCCGTAGTCGAAGGTCGGGATGCCCATGTCCTGGAAGGCGATCATGGCTTCCACATGTTCACGCATCGAGGCGCGCGCAGCCTTTTCGACAGCCTTCGGGTCGCTCTCGCGCTTGGCCTTCCACTCGGCCATGGTCCAGCCCTTGGGCAGGTAGCCGTTGACCGGATCATGCGCGGAGGTCTGGTCGGTGACCATATCCGGGCGGATGCCGCGGCGAACCATTTCCGGCAGGATTTCGGCGGTGTTGCCGAGCAGGCCGACGGACTTGGCTTCGCCGTTTTTCGTCCAGCGAGCGATCATCTCCATCGCCTCGTCGAGCGTTTCCGCCTTTTCATCGACGTAGCGGGTGCGAAGGCGGAAGTCGATCGAGTCCGGGTTGCACTCGACGGCGAGGCAGGATGCACCGGCCATGACGGCTGCCAGCGGCTGTGCGCCGCCCATGCCGCCCAGACCACCTGTCAGCACCCACTTGCCTTTGAGGCTGCCACCGTAATGCTGGCGGCCGGCCTCGACGAAGGTTTCGTAGGTGCCCTGAACGATGCCCTGCGTGCCGATGTAGATCCACGAGCCGGCCGTCATCTGGCCGTACATCGCCAGACCCTTTTTATCCAGCTCGTTGAAGTGGTCCCAGGTTGCCCAATGCGGCACCAGGTTGGAGTTGGCGATCAGGACGCGCGGCGCATCCTTGTGGGTGCGGAAGACGCCGACCGGCTTGCCGGACTGGACGAGCAGGGTCTCGTCTTCGTTGAGGTCCTTCAGGGTTTCGACGATCTTGTCGAAGTCGGCCCAGGTGCGGGCGGCGCGGCCGATACCGCCATAGACGACCAGCTCGTGCGGGTTTTCTGCCACGTTCGGGTCGAGGTTATTCATCAGCATGCGCAGCGGCGCTTCGGTCATCCAGCTCTTGGCGTTGAGCGTGGTTCCCTGTGGGGCGCGCACGTCGCGAATATTGTGGCGCGGATTGTTCATGGTCATGCCTCGCTCCCTGTCAGCGTTTTAAGGTCGAATGCGGTATTCTCGATGCTTTGAAGAATGGCCCGAAGGGGCGCGCGCAGGCGTTCCTCCTTGCTGGCGTCGAGCACGAAAGGCGGCTCCTCGGTGGCAAGATGGGTCGATTGCGCCAGTTCCATCTGGATGGCGTGCACGCCGGTTTCCGGGCGCCCGTAATGCCGGGTCGTCCAGCCGCCCTTGAAGCGGCCGTTGAGAATGCTCGTGTAACCATCGGCCGAAGCGGCGATATCGACGGCGGCCTTCTCGATAGCAGGCGCGCAGGTGCGGCCCATGTCCGTGCCGATGTTCAGGTCCGGCAGCTTGCCGTCGAACAGGAACGGGATATGCGAGCGGATGGAATGGCAGTCGTAGACGATGGCGATGCCGTGGATGGCCTTGACCCGCTCGATCTCGGCCAGAAATGCGGCGTGATAAGGCGCATGGAATTGGCGCAGGCGCGATGCCGTGTCGGCCTCCGTCGGGGCCTCGCCATCCTTCCAGATCGGCAACCCGTCGAAATCGGTCTCCGGGATAAGCCCGGTGGTGTTCTGCCCGGGATAAAGGCTGACGTTTTCCGGGTCGCGGTTGGCGTCGATTACGTAGCGGTGGAAGGTGGCGCGCACGACGGTAACATCAGGCAACAGGCCTTCATAGAGCTTGTGAATGTGCCAATCGGTGTCTGCGAGCAGGCGACCGGTATCGTTGAGACGGTCCCATATTTCAGCCGGCACATCCGTGCCGGTGTGCGGAAAGCCGAGGATGACGGGCGAGGTGCCCTGGCGGACTTCGAAGACGCTCATCTCAAGCCTCCAGTTTTGGCAGAATGCCGGCAGAAATCGCGGCATTCAGGGTGCCGGATGCGATCAGCTCGCCGGCCGCCTGCAGATCGTCGGCGAGATAGCGGTCCTCTTCGATCGTCGGCGAAACTGCACGTAGGGCTGCGGCGGCTTTTTGAAGTTCGGGGCTCGTTGTCAACGGCGCACGGAATTCGACGCCCTGCACGGCGGTCAGCGCCTCGATGCCGATGATCGAAAACAGGTTGTCGGTCATCTGCAGCAGCCGGCGGGCGCCATGGCAGGCCATGGAAACATGGTCTTCCTGATTGGCCGATGTCGGCGTGGAGTCGACCGAGGCCGGGTGCGAAAGTTGCTTGTTTTCCGACATCAACGCCGCCGACGTCACCTCGGCGATCATCAGGCCGGAGTTGAGGCCAGGCTTCTTGGCGAGAAAGGCCGGCAGTCCGTAGGACAAGGCCGGGTCGACAAGAAGGGCAATGCGCCGCTGGGAGATCGCGCCGATCTCGCAAACCGCGAGCGCGATCTGGTCGGCGGCAAACGCTACCGGTTCTGCGTGGAAGTTGCCGCCGGAGACGACGGAATTGTCGGAAAGGACAAGCGGGTTGTCGGTAACGGCATTCGCTTCGATTTCGAGCACGCGCGCGACCGAGCGCAACAGGTCGAGGCAGGCGCCGTCCACCTGCGGCTGGCAGCGAATGCAATAGGGATCCTGCACCCGCTCGTCGCCCTCGATATGGCTTTCGCGAATGGCGGAACCTGAGAGAAGCGCGCGAAGGGCGGCGGCGGTGTCGATCTGGCCCTGATGGCCGCGAAGTGTGTGAATGTCCGGATGGAAGGGCGCAGACGAACCCATCGCTGCATCGGTCGACATTGCGCCGGTGATGAGCGCTGCCTGGGCGGCGCGGTGGGTGCGGAAGAGGCCGGCGAGCGCGAGTGCGGTCGACGTCTGAGTGCCGTTGATCAGCGCGAGGCCTTCCTTGGCGGCAAGCACCACCGGCGTCAGCCCGGCCTTGGCAAGGGCCTGTGCGCCGGACATGCGGGCGCCTTCGAAGAATGCCTCGCCGTGGCCCATCATGACGGCTGCCATGTGGGCAAGCGGTGCCAGGTCGCCGGACGCACCGACCGAGCCCTTTTCCGGAATGACCGGGATGACGCCCTTGTCGAGCATCGCCTCTATCAGCCGCACCAGTTCGAGCCTGACGCCGGAGGCGCCGCGACCGAGAGAAACGAGCTTCAGCGACAGGATCAGGCGGACGATGTTTTCGGCGAGCGGCTGGCCGACGCCGCAGCAATGCGACAGGATCAGGTTGCGCTGCAGGGTGGCGACGTCAGCGCTGTCGATCTTGATCGAAGCCAGTTTGCCGAAGCCGGTGTTGATGCCATAGACAGGCGCATTGCCGGCGACGATCTCGGCGATGCGCTTGGCCGCCTTCTCGATTCCTGCGTCGAACGACGGATGCAGGCGGGCAGGTTCGCCGCTCCAATAGATGGTCTCGAGATACTCAAGCGGAACCGAGCCTGGATGCAGAATGATGGTCATAGACCGGTCCTTTCGCCCTTAAAGATGCGCAGATGAAGTGGATTGAAGCCGATGCGGTAGACGAGCTCGGCCGGATCTTCGATGTTCCAGAGTGCGAGGTCGGCAGACTTGCCGACTTCGATCGTGCCGGTTTCGGCGAGAAGCCCGAGCGCACGTGCCGCCTCGCGGGTAACGCCGGCGAGGCATTCGGCAATCGTCAACCGGAAGAACGTCGCCGACATGTTCATGGTCAGTAGCAGCGAAGTCAGCGGCGAGGTGCCGGGATTGCAATCCGTTGCGATGGCGATGTGCGCTCCGGCAGCGCGCAGCGCGTCCACCGGCGGAAGCTGCTTTTCGCGCAGCGCGTAAAACGCGCCGGGCAACAGCACGGCTACCGTGCCCGATTTGGCGATTGCCTGCGCTCCATCAGCGTCGAGATATTCGAGATGGTCGGCGGACAACGCACCGTAGGAGGCGGCAAGCTTGGCGCCACCGAGGTTGGAAAGCTGTTCGGCATGCAGTTTGACCGGCAGGCCGAGCGCCTTGGCGCGACCGAAGACGCGGGCGATCTCTGCGGTCGAAAAGGCGATGCCTTCGCAGAAGCCATCGACGGCATCGACCAGGCCCTCGGCGTGGGCGACATCAAGACCCGGAAGCACCACCTCGGAAATGTAGTCGTCGTTGCGCCCCTTGTAGTCGGCGGGGGTCGCATGCGCTGCGAGATAGCTGGTGACGATGCGGACCGGACGTTTGTCGCCAAGCTTGCGCGCGGCGCGCAGCATGTTGAGTTCGGCGTCGATATTCAGGCCGTAGCCGGACTTGATCTCGACCGTCGAAACACCTTCGGCAATGAGCGTGTCGAGCCGTGGCAGAGCGCTTTTCACGAGCGCGTCGACTGAGAGTGCATTGGTTGCCTTGACCGAGGAGACGATACCGCCACCGGCGCGGGCGATTTCCTCATAGGACGCACCTTCGAGCCGCATCTGGAACTCGCGAGCGCGGTTGCCGCCGTGGACGAGGTGCGTATGGCAATCGATGAAGGCGGGCGTCATCACCCGGCCGTTGCAATTCGTTGCTTCAAGTGTGCGGGATAGATCGGCGGGAAGGTCGCTCTCGGCGCCGGCAAAGGCAATGTGTCCGTCGACGACAGCCACTGCGCCCTTTTCCACCATGCCGAGGCCGTCTTGATCGGGTCGCAACGTCGCAAGGCGAAGATTGCGCCAGATGCCGGACGCGTTTGCGTTGGTCGAAAATTGACTCATCAGCCGATCCCCTCTCGTTGGATATAATGTATATACATAATAATCGTCTCGACAAGAGGAAAATTGACTTTCTGAAGGAAAAGGGAAGGAGACGGCGCACGGAATTGCCGCCGGGCGATGGCATTCAAATGCAAAAGACCCCGGAGCGGTTGCTCCAGGGTCTTAAAAAACGGCGCCTGGGAAAACGCGACACTTAGGCCGGATGGGCGGCACTCATGCGCAATCGCTCGACGAGGTCGACGAAGTGACGCCCGGCACTCTCAAGGCGACCGCTGTTGTCGATGATCGTGACATCCGGTCCCGATGTGACGTCGGGCACCTGTCGCGAGAGCCGGCGCAACACGTCCTCTTCGCTTTCGCGTCCGCGCTCGGCAAGACGCTTGGCGAGCGCGGCGGGCTCGGCCGTGATGACCGCGACGGCGATGTTGCCGAAGGCGGCGCGGAACGCCGGCAGGGCGCTTCGGCTGCCGTTGACGATTGCCGTGGTGCCGTGTTCGACATTGCGGCGAACGTCTTCGGGAATGCCGTATTTCAGGCCGTGCGCGTCCCAGGACACAGCGAAGGCGCCTGCCTGCTCCATGTCGACGAATTCGGCGACTGAAACGCTTTCATGCACCTCGCCTCCGGCGTCCGACGGCCGCGTGATCACGCGGCGAACGAAGTGGACATCGGAGCAGTCGCAGAAGTGTCGGGCGGCAAAGCCCATGACGCTATCCTTGCCGGCCCCGCTCGGGCCGACGACGACGACAAGCGCGCCACGCCTAAGTTCGAGCTGGCTCATGCGACACGCCGACCTTCGCGCCAGACCGAACGCACCACTGGAATACCTTCCTGCCTGTGGACACGCGCGATGTCGGCGCGCAAGCCGACGGCAATCCGGCCACGATCGTCGAGGCCGACGGTGCGGGCAGGGGTGGTGCTGACCATGGCGATCGCCTTCGGCAGGTCGATGGCTTCAAGCTCATCGGCGAGCACGAACGGCGCGTGGATCAGGCTGAAGGGCACATAATCGGACGAAAGCACGTCGAGCACGCCGCGGTCGGCAAGGTCACGGGCGGCGATATTGCCCGAATGCGACTTGCCGCGCACGATGTTGGGCGCGCCCATCAGCACACTAAGACCGGCGCGATGGGAGGCTTCCGCCGCTTCGAAGCTGGTCGGGAACTCGGCGAGCTTGATGCCGTAGCTGATAGATTCGTCGACATGGGCGATCGTGGCGTCGTCGTGGCTGGCGATGGTAATGCCGCGCTCAGCACAGGCCTTGGCGAGCGCATCGCGGTGCGGGCCGGCATACTTCGCCGAAAGCGCCTGCTGACGTTCAACGAATTTTCCGAATTCGGCGTCCGACAGGCCGCGCTTGGATTTGTAGTAGAGCGTGTACTGGTCCATCGTCTGGAACTGGCGCTGCCCCGGCGCGTGGTCCATCAGCGAGACGAGCTTGACCTGCGGATCGTTCTGGAAGTCCTCGTAGTGATCGAGCACGTCCGATGTCGAAACCTCGCAGCGCAGGTGGATCAGATGGTCGGCGCGCAGGCGGCCTTCCTGCTTGGCCTGGGCCAGCGCGTCCGCCATGCTGCGCATTTCGCCCTTCTGGAAACCGCCGTCTTCGTCCGAACCAAGGCGCAGGCAGTCGAATACGGTGGTGATGCCAGACGTGACGACCTGTGCGTCGTGTGCCTGGATCGCGGCGATCTTCAACCAGCGAACGCCGGGCCGCGGCGAGTAATGTGCCTCAAGGTGGTCGGTGTGCAGCTCGATGAGGCCAGGCAGAAGGTAGTCGCCTTCGAAGTCTTCACCAGTGTTGGTCGTGCCATGAGAGATATCGGCGATCTTGCCGTCGCGGATCAGCACCGAGCCGTCGAGGATACTGTCCTCGAGAACGATGCGGGCATTGGTCAGGACTTGTTCTTTGCTCATCTCATGCGATCTTTCGTTGTGTCGCGCCGCGGAGCGGCAGCAGGGAATGGACCAGGAACGGTGCGCCACGGTGCGGCTCGACGAAGAGCGCAACTGACGTGACGTGAAGCGGCTTGCCGATGTGATCAGCAAAGGTGCTCTCAAGCACGGTCCGCATTGGTTTCGCTGTCTCGCCGGGTACCGGCCCGGTCAGCGTCAGGTGAAACTGAAATTCTTCGAAAACATAGGGGTATCCCCACTTTCTCAAGTATTCCCTCTGCCGCTCCGGAAGCTTGTCCGGGTTGCGTCGCGCCATGTCCACGTCCGACAACGGCGCCCGAAACGGCTCGAAGGTTTGCACGGCCTGCGCCGCGAATTCCTGCAACGCCTCGCAGTGGGTCGCGGAAACCAGCGCGAAGAACGGGCCAAGCTGAAGGAGCGTGAGTTGAGGGATCTCGAAGGGTTCAACATTGTCGGCAAACGTTTCGAAGGCTGCGACCAGCTCGGCTTCGCTGCGGTCTTCGGCAAGTGTGAAGGGGGCCTTGAGAGTGCCGTGAAAGCCGTAGCGTCGCGGGTCGGCAGTCAGTGCATGTCGCGTGGCGGCATCAAGGCTGCCTAACGCTGAAAGTTCATTGGTCTCGCCGGTAAAGGCATCACGGCCGAGCCAACGGGCCGCCGTCTGCGACAGCCGGTCGTCTGCCGGCGGCGCGAAGTAGATTGCATAACGCACGGTCTTCACTTTCTTGTATCGACCGGCCCGCCGGAACGGCGGGTCGATTGTTCGCGGGATGCGATGCGCAGCTAGCCGATTTCCATGACAACATCATGATGGCCGCGGTGCAAAAAATTCTTCTCGTCAATGAGCCTTCTGCCCCATCAGTCGCGAGCGGCAGGCGTTCGAGATGCTGTCGAAAATAAACACGACCAGCAAGATGAGAAGCACCATATAAGCGACATTTTCCCAATCGGAGTTGGTACGCATCGCTTCCCAGAGTTTCAGGCCGATGCCACCGGCGCCGACAGCGCCGATGATCGTTGCCGAACGCGTGTTGGATTCCCAGAAATAGAGCGCCTGGCTGGCGAATACCGGCAGGACCTGCGGCAGGACGCCGAAGCGTTGCACGGCAAGCGGGGTGGCGCCGACGGATTTTACGCCTTCGCGCTGCTTGTCGTCGATGTTCTCCAAAGCCTCGGAGTAGAGCTTGCCCAAGGTGCCGGTGTCGGTGAAGAAAATTGCGGACATGCCGGCAAGCGGTCCCGGGCCAAAGGCGCGCGTGAAGAACAATGCCCAGATGAACATGTCCACCGAACGCAGGAAATCGAAGAAGCGCTTGGCGAGCTGGTTCGTCAGGAAATTCGGGGTGATGTTGCGCGCCGCCAGGAAGCAGAGCGGGAACGCGACCAGCGAGGCAAAAAGCGTGCCGACGAAGGCCATGACCACGGTCTGCAGCAGTTTGGTCCACACATCCAGATGCTGCCATTCGGCGTTGTAGAGGATGTTGTTCCAGGCAAGCGACAGGTTCGAGCGCGTGGGTTCGATGCGCTCGCCGCTCGTGATCAACGAAAATATATCGCCATAGCCCTTGCCGAAGAACGGTGAGTGGACGTCGAAGAGGAAATTGGCCCAGCCGAAGAAGCGATTGCGGATCGAGATGTCGTCACCTTCGACGTCGGCCCAACCAGTTGCACCAAAGGCGAGCGTGATCTTCTCGCCCGGGCGTTTCTGCGTGGCCCAGGCGGGGAGGGCACCCTGAGGGGTTACCGTGTCCTGGCCATCGACGGCCATCGTCAGCGTCTCGCCACGATGGGTTGCCTTGACGAGTCCGTCGGCAATTTCGATCTTCGTCGACCTGTCATAGGTGATGACGGCCCTGGTGATGATTTCCTCGGTCCGCATTTCGACGCGGTTCTGCTCACTTGGCGTATTGGCCGCGCCGAGCGCTGAACCCGGCGCCATGAAGCTGAAGGATGACGTCGTCTTGGGCTTTGCAGTCTGTGCGGTTGCAGCGGGTAATTCGACTTTTCGGGTCACGGTTTCCTTGTCGAGTTCCACCCATGCCGGATTCGGATTTGGCCCAAGCGGCGAGTTGCGCTGGTAATCGAGCGTCATCGTCTTGTCGCGGGCGATCTTGATCTCGGGCCGAACCTCGTAGGAGACCCAATCCGCGAGATAGGTCCCGGCAATGCCCCAATTGGCGTTGCCCAGAACATGCCCGATCGAAAAGAACCACCAGCTGAAGATGAGGTAAGCGACGAGGCCGACACTGATGACAATCGTGCGCAGGCGCTTGTTCGAGGAGCCCTGCAGCAAGTGCGGGTGACGCGATGCGATCGCATCCATTTCGAGAGCGCTTAATCTGGTCGTGGAGGTCATGATGCGCACCTACTGGGCAAGCTGGAAGGCCTGGTCGCCGACGAGGCGACGGCGCAGCCATGCGGAAAACTGGTCGACGGCGAAGATCGTTGCAAACAGCAGGATGACGATCGCCAGTGTCTTTGCCTGATGGCCCTGGCCGATCGACAGACGCAGCAACTCGCCGATCCCGCCGCCGCCAACTGCGCCGATGATGGTCGAGGCGCGTACGTTGATCTCGAGGCGAAGCAGGAAATAGCTGGCGAAGTTGGGCAGCACCTGCGGCACCATGCCGAACCAGACGCGTTCGATCCAGTTGCCACCGGCGGCGCGCAGGCCCTCGTCCGGTTTCATGTCGGCGTTCTCGACCACCTCGAAGAACAGCTTGCCGAGTGCGCCGACCGTGTGGATCGAAACCGCGGCGATCGCGGGTATCGGCCCGAGCGAGAGGATTGCCAGGAAGAAGCCGGCGATGACCACTTCGGGAAAGGCGCGTAGGATCTCCATCAGCCGGCGCACGACACCACGAACCCACGGATTGGGCATCAGGTTGCGGGCGGCAAGGAAACAGAAGATGAAGCCGAAGAACGTGCCGATGACGGTGGAGAAGATCGCGATGTTCACGGTCTCCAGCATCTTGTGCACATACTCAGGAATGTAGAAGCTCTCGGTCAGGTAGAGCCGACCCTCGGGATAATTGTACTTGAAGCTGCCGTCGTCGTAGGGCGAAGGCAGATCGAACATGGCGCGGAAGATTTCCAGGCCATCACGCGGCGCGAGATCGCCGACGAAATCGAAGAAGTGCGGCAGGCGGTCGAAGAATTTGCCGGCATTGGAATCGTTGGCAAACCAGAGCGAGCCGGAAAGGGCGAGCACCAGCACGGCGAAGCCGAGCCAGGAGTAAAGCCGGCGACGCGAGTTCAACTCCTGCCAGTGGCGCTCGACCAGCGCGCCGTTTTCACTCAGATGCCTCGGGAGCATGGAAGTTGCCATGAATGTTCCGGCAATGCCGGCCTCTGTCGACAGGCGCTCCAGGCGCCCCAGCAAAAAGGCGAACGCTGGCCGTTTTGGCGGCCAGCGTCCTTGAATGATCAGGAAAATCAGCCGCCGATCGTTGCCTTGCGGGCGTCGATGATCGGCTTGTAGAAGTCGGCGTTGACTTCGGTGAAGCCAGTGAAATCGCCACCCTGGATGGCGGAGAAGCAGGCGGCATCGGTCTTCGGCAGGTCGAGCATGAACTGCTTGAACTTGGCCTTCATGTCATCGTTCATCGTCGAACGGACGACGATCGGGCCGTTCGGGATCAACGGCGACTTCCAGAGTTCGACCAGGTCATTCATGTCGAGGATGCCCTTGTCGACCATCTTCTTCAGGTTGCCCGAAGTGTAGCCGTCCTTGAATTCGCCGACGCCCGAACCGAAGGTCGTGCCGGCATCGAACGTGCCCTTGACGACTTCGAGAACCAGGTTTTCGTGACCGCCGCCGAAGCCGGTTTCACCGAAGAATTCCTTGACCGGCGCGCCGATCGATTCCGGCAGGGTGACGAGCGGGATGAGGTAGCCAGAGGTCGAGTCCGGATCGGCAAAGCCGAGCTTCTTGCCCTTCAGGTCTTCGAGCTTGGTGATGCCGGAGTCCTTGCGGGCGACCATGATCGAGTGGTAGCCGGTCGAACCGTCGGTCTGGACGGTCGTCAGGATCGGCTCGACCGCGTCGGCCTTGGCGAGGTAGATCTTGGCAAAGCCCGAAGCGCCGAGTTCGGCGTAGTCGAGCGTGCCGCCGAGCAGGCCCTGGATGACGCCGTCATAGTCGGCGGCCGGGAACAGCGAAACCTTTTCGACGCCGATTGCAGCCGGCAGCTTGTCGACGATACACTGGAAGTTGCGCAGGCGGTCGGCTTCGTTTTCGCCGCCGATGATACCGACGCGGAATTCCTTGAGGTCTTCGGCCTGAGCGTGGCCGACGAGGGCGAGCAGGGCGACAGCGCCCAGAAGAGCTTTCTTCAGCATAAGGTTCTCCCGTTTCTCCGGCTTTGCCGGATGATATTCGGTTTCAAAGAGGTGCCCTTGACGTGGGCCTTCGATCCTGGCGGGCGTCAGATGCCGGCCAGTGCCAGCGGCTGGAGGCCGGCAGATGCCGTTTGTTCCTGCGGAATGGCCGCCGGAATGTTGATGCTTGTCGAGGTCATCGATTCCTCGATGCCCGTATCGGCGCCGTAGATCTCGGCGACGGCGGCCGCCGTCAGGTCCTTCGGCTGGCCGTCGAAGACGACGCGGCCGTGCGCCATACCGATGATCCGCTCGCAGTAGTTGCGCGCCGTGTCGAGCGTGTGGAGATTGGTGATTACGGTGATGCCGTCGCGCTCGTTGATGTCGCGCAGCGCGTCCATGACGATCTTGGCGTTGAGCGGGTCGAGCGAGGCGATTGGCTCGTCAGCGAGCAGAACCTTCGGCTGCTGCATCAATGCGCGGGCGATGGCCACGCGCTGCTGCTGGCCGCCGGAAAGCGTGCCCGCCGCCTGCAGCGCCGTCTGCTCGATGCCGAGGCGCTCCAGCGCGCCGATCGCCATGATGCGCTCTTCGCGGGTAAACATGTTGAGGATGCTCAGAACCGTCGAACGATGGTTCAGGCGACCCAGCAGCACATTGGTCAGAACGTCGAGGCGCGGCACCAGATTGAACTGCTGGAAGATCATCGCGCAGTCGCGCTGCCAGTTGCGCAGTGCGGCACCGCGCAGTGACGAGACTTCCGTGCCGGCGAACTCGATCGAGCCGGACGACAGGTCGACCAGGCGATTGATCATGCGAAGCAGCGTCGACTTGCCAGCGCCGGAGCGGCCGATCACGCCGACCATCTGGCCCTGGGGAATGTCGAAGGTAACCGAGCTCACGGCTGTCTTCTTGCCGAACTGGCGGGTTACATTCTTCAACTGAAACATTTCTAGCAGGTCCTCTTTCGGGGAGACCGGTCATCGGTATGACACCTGCCATATCGGCGCTTCATGAAAGCGAAATGTCAGTTTCTTGTAGTTTATGTTACAGTTCACAGCCTCGCCGACATCCTTAACGGAATGTGACAATCGCAGCGGGATGGAGGTGCGTTGTCGCTACCTCAGGAAGCGCTCGGGGTTGAAACCGACTGGGTCAAGGCCGTTTGCGGCGAAGCTTTCGGGCGCCGGTAGGCCAATCAGCAGGTTTGCGGCAAGCGCGCCTAGTGCCGGCGACGTCAGAATGCCGTAGCCGCCCTGGCCGGCAAGCCAGAAGAAATCCGGACGATCCTTGGCGTGACCGATCACCGGCAGCTTGTCCGGTGAAAAGCTGCGCAAGCCAGCCCAGCTCTTGAAGATGCGGCGGACCGGGACGGTCGTCGCCTCTTCCACGTAGTGGGCGCCCCAGGCGACATCGATCTCCTCGGGCTGCACGTCCGTCGGTTCGCACGGCGTGGCGTCGGCAGGAGAGGCAAGCAGCCGCCCGCCTTCGGGCTTCATATAGAAGTCCTCGTCGATCTCGTTGATCTCGGGCATTGTCAGGGCATCGATCTCCGCGGGAAGGTCCACCGTGATCGCGCTGCGGCGATGCGGCACGATGCCGACCGGCGTCACGCCGAAGAGGCTTGCGACCGGGTCGGCCCAGCCGCCAGCCGCATTGACGATGACCTGGGCATGGATCTCGCCGGCATTCGTCGAAAGCACCCAGCCATTTGCCTCGCGGCGCGGAGCCACGATGTCGCTGCGCTCAATCACCTCGGCGCCATGGCGACGTGCGCCGCGCAGGTAACCCTGCAGCAGGTTCTCGACCTCGATGTCCCAGAAATTCGGGTCATAAAATGCGGCCGCCACATAGTCGCGCCGAAGAATCGGTACGCGGGTGATTGCTTCGTCGACAGTCAGCCTTCGCAGGTCGGGATTGACAGCGCTTTCCTCGGCAAACACCGCCTCAAGCCGTGCCACTTTCTCCGCATTGGCGATCATGACGCCGCCACGCTGCTTCAACAGCGGTACGTCGGAAAAGCCTTCGGGAGGCTGATCGAAGAAAGTCTTGGAGATCGCCGCGAGCTTGCACACTTCAGGGGCGTTGTACCGCAGAACGAATTCGGCGGCGGAGCGCCCGGTGCTGTGATAACCGAGCCCGTCTTCCCGCTCGATGACGGCAACGGAGCGGTGCGGTGCCAGAAAAAAGGCCAGCGAAAGGCCGGCAATGCCGCCACCAACGATTGCCACATCAAATTCACGCATGTCCCGACCCCGCTCCTGATTTGGTGGGACCATAGGCAGCGCGTGTTACGCGTTCAAATTTATAACGGGAAATGTCGCTATCAATTCTGCTGATGATCAAGGCAGTGATCAAGCGGCGCGGTATCGGCCACATGCGCAAGGAAGGCGGCCTCGGCCGGATTGAGAATCGAGTTCGGGTTGGAGATGCGAAACACATCCGTCGTTGGCAGGTTGTGGTAGGGCGGCAGTTGCCAAAGTCGTCCGCCGGCGACGGCGGGCGCTGCCAGATGATCCGGCAGCATGCCGATGCCGACGTTGGAGGCGATCAGCCGCATCACTTCCTCGACATTGCAGGAGACGGCCCGAACCTGCTGGCCAAACGAGCCAATGGCGCGCACTGCCGTCACGGAGTTCATATGCTGTCCGCCGAGCACATCGGCGATGAAGGCGATATAGGCATTGCCGCGAAGATCGTTGAAATCAACACCCTCGACACCGAACAGGGGATGCTCGCGGCCGCAGTAAAGCGCATAGCGCTCACGCACGTGGAAGCTCTTGTTCAGCCAGGCGGGGATGTTGCCGTCGCAAAGACCCATCGTCGCGATGTTGCGTTCGACTGCGCTCAGAACGTCCACAGTCGTGGCGACCGTCACCGAAATCGTTACCTTCGGATGCTGGATAAAGAAGCTCTCGAGCTTCCGGTCCCAGGCCGGGTTGTGGGCATGGCTGACGACATGAATGTTGAGGTGGCCGGTGATTTCCTCGCCCGCCGTTTCAAGGACGTTGGGAAGCCGGATGACGGCCGCGAAGATGTCGCGGCACTGCGCGTGCAATCGGGCGCCGGCATCGGTCAGGTCGAAGCGGCCCGGGCGGCGGTCGATGAGCTTTTGCCCAACGGTCTGTTCGAGCCGCTTGAGCGCCATGCTGACGGCCGGCTGCTGCAGCAGGAGCCTGTTGGCCGCAGCGGTGATGCTGCCTTCCTCCACCACGACGACGAATGTGCGCAGCAAGTTCCAGTCGAGATTGTGAGCAAAGCGTTCTAAGCGGTCGTTGGCCATTGGCGGGTACGAGCATGGACCTTTAGCGTGGCACTGGCGCGGCGCGGTGACGACGAGCGCCGCCAAGTGAACCCGACTCTTGTCGCCATATTTCGACGGATTTGCAACATGAACGGCACCTGGCGACCGGTGGCACGCCCAATGTGTAGCGCGCAAGGAGTCCGGCGGCACTTCACAGCCGATTGTGTGGCGCTCAGCGAGGCCATTCCGCAGACGCATGAGGCGGTGCCTCAATTTCGTTTGAAAGCCTTGGTTCTGCTTGCCATAACCGCAAGTGGAAAAATCCGATGGGAGAGAAACATGGCCGGCAAGACGCAATTTCAATGGGACGACGCGTTCCTCCTCGAAGATCAGTTGACCGAGGACGAGCGCATGATCCGCGACACGGCACGAGCCTATGCACAGGATCGCCTGCAGCCGCGGGTCATCGCTGCCTATCGCGAAGAATCGACTGATCCCGAAATCTTCCGGGAAATGGGCGAACTTGGTCTGCTCGGCGCGACCGTATCGGAGACCTACGGCGGTGTCGGCGCTTCCTATGTCGCCTATGGTCTTGTCGCCCGCGAAGTCGAGCGCGTCGATTCCGGCTACCGATCGATGATGAGCGTGCAATCCTCGCTGGTCATCTACCCGATCTACGCCTATGGCTCGGAGGAGCAGAAGCAGAAGTATCTGCCGAAGCTGATCAGCGGCGAATGGATCGGCTGCTTCGGCCTGACGGAGCCTGACGCCGGTTCCGACCCCGGCGGCATGAAGACCCGTGCCATCAAGACGGAGAACGGCTACCGTCTCGTCGGCTCGAAGATGTGGATCTCCAATGCGCCGATCGCCGATGTCTTTGTCGTCTGGGCAAAGTCCGAAGCCCATGGCAATGCCATTCGCGGCTTCGTGCTCGACAAGGGCATGAAGCGCCTCTCGGCGCCGAAGATTGCCGGCAAGCTGTCGCTGCGCGCCTCGATCACCGGCGAAATCGTCATGGACAATGTCGAGGTCGGCGAAGATGCGCTGCTGCCGAATGTCGAGGGGCTCAAGGGCCCGTTCGGCTGCCTCAACCGCGCCCGCTACGGCATTTCCTGGGGTGCGCTTGGCGCGGCCGAGTTCTGCTGGCACGCCGCTCGTCAATACGGTCTCGACCGCAAGCAGTTCAACCGCCCGCTCGCTCAGACGCAGCTCTTCCAGAAGAAGCTCGCAGACATGCAGACGGAGATCTCGCTCGGACTTCAGGGTTCGCTGCGCGTCGGTCGCCTGATGGATGAAGGCCGCATGGCGCCGGAAATGATCTCGATCGTCAAGCGCAACAATTGCGGCAAGGCACTCGACATCGCCCGCATGGCCCGCGACATGCACGGCGGCAATGGCATCTCCGAGGAATACCAGGTGATGCGCCACATGGTGAACCTCGAGACGGTCAACACCTATGAGGGCACGCACGACGTTCATGCGCTGATCCTCGGCCGCGCCCAGACCGGCCTCCAGGCCTTCTTCTGAGCGGCCGATCATGGAAGCGCCACTGAAGGGTATTCGCGTTCTTGAGCTTGCCCGCATTCTCGCCGGTCCCTGGATCGGCCAGACGCTCGCCGATCTCGGCGCCGACGTCATCAAGGTGGAGAGCCCGGCGGGTGACGACACCCGCACCTGGGGCCCCCCATTCGTCGCCGGCGAGGAGGGGGAGAAGCTCGACGCGGCCTATTTCCACGTCTGCAATCGCGGCAAGCGCTCGGTGGTGCTCGATTTCACCACCGAGGAAGGGCAGGAGGCGGTGCGCCGGCTGGTGGCACAATCCGACGTCCTGCTGGAAAACTTCAAGGTCGGCGGCCTCGAGAAATATGGTCTCGACTACGCGAGCCTGAAGAAGGTCAATCCGCGCCTGATCTATTGCTCGGTCACGGGCTTCGGTCAGGATGGACCCTATGCGCATCGCGCCGGTTACGATTACATCGTCCAGGGCATGAGCGGGATCATGGATCTGACCGGCGAGCCGGATCGTGAGCCGCAGAAGATCGGCGTCGCCTTTGCCGATATTTTCACCGGGCTTTATGGCGTCATCGCCGTCCAGGCGGCATTGGCGCAGCGCGAGCGAACCGGTAAGGGCCAGCAGATCGACATGGCCTTGCTTGATTGCATGACCGGCGTGCTCGCCAATCAGGCGCTCAATTTTCTCGTCTCGGGAAAGGCGCCGCGCCGCCTTGGCAACGCCCACCCGAACATCGCACCCTACCAGGTGTTCCCGACGGCGGACGGGCACCTGATCGTCGCCGTCGGCAACGACCGCCAGTTCGTCAAGTTCTGCAACCTGCTTGGCCGCGGCGATCTGGCAACGGACGAGCGCTATCTGACCAATGCCTCCCGCGTCCAGAATCGCGAGAGCCTGACACCGGCGCTTAGCGCCGAAACGGCAAGGTACGAACGGGACGCGCTTTTGACATTGCTGGAAGAGGCAGGCGTGCCGGGCGGTCCGATCAACACGGTCGCCGACGTCTTTGCCGATCCGCAGGTCGTGCATCGGCAGATGCAGATCGACACACCGCATTCCGGTGCGGCCAGCGGGACCTCGCCGGGCGTCCGTACGCCGATCCGTTTTTCCGATGCCTCGCTGGTGCTCGACCGCGGTGTTCCGCGTCTCGGCGAGCATACGGCGGAGGTATTGGCGGAGATCGGCATGGAAGCGGCGCCCGAAAAAGCGAAAGGGTGAGAGGGATTTCTCCCTCTCACCCTTTCATCGCTGCAATTACAGGTGCTTGAACCGGTGCGTTAAACCTTGAGCGCCCGGTTGAAGACGCGTGACAGGCGCTCGGCGAATGCGCGTGGATCCTGCGGCTTGTCGCCATCGAGGACGCGCGCCTGGTCGAGCAGAAGCTGAACGGCGTCAGTCCGAAACGCGCTGTCATCGGCCGGGCAGGCGGCGATTGCGGCAATCAGCGCATGGCCGGGATTGATCTCTAGGATCGGCTTTGCCGCTCCGTCGAGGCGGCCGGCGCCCTGCAGCATCTTTTCGAGCTGGCGATCGGGGCCATTCTCGGGCGCGACCAGGCATACGGCGCTTTCCGTCAGGCGATCGGACGTGCGAACTTCCGACACGGCTTCCCCGAGTGTTTCCTTGGCGAAGGCGACGAAATCCGTCACCGCCTGGCTTGCCTCTGGTGCGCTGTCGGGACTGCCTTCCGGCTTTGCGACACTGCCCAGATCGGCCGAGCCCTGCGTGATCGACTTCATCGGCTTGCCTTCGAAGTCCGGCGCCGAGGTCACCCAGAAGCTGTCGACCGGATCCGTCAGCAACAGCACTTCGATGCCGCGGGCGCGGAAGCCTTCAAGTTGCGGCGATGCCTTGAGCTGGGCGAGGTTGTCACCCGTCAGGTAGTAGATCGCCGACTGGCCGTCCTTCATGTCCTTGACGTAGTCGGCAAGGCTGCGGTGACCGTCTTCCGAGGTGGTCGTGCGGAAGCGGGAAAGCGAGATCAGCTGGGTGCGGCGTTCGAAGTCCTCGTAAATGCCTTCCTTCAGCACGCTGCCGAAGTTTTCCCAGATCTTGTCGAAGGCCCCGCGATCGCTCTCCGCCAGCTTTTCGATCGCCGTCAGCATGCGGTTGGTCAATCCCTTGCGGATGCTCGACAGCAGCGGGCTTTCCTGGATCATCTCGCGCGAGACGTTGAGCGGAAGGTCCGAGGTGTCGACCAGACCCCGCACGAAGCGCAGGTAACGCGGCAGCAATTCCGCCTCGTCGGTGATAAAGACGCGCTTGACGTAGAGCTTCATCCGGCCCTTGCGGTCCTGATCGAAGAGGTCGAAGGGCTTGGAGCCGGGCACGAAGGCAAGTGCCGTATATTCGTGCCGGCCCTCGGCGCGGAAATGCACCGTCAATGCCGGATCGTCGTACTGGCCCGAAACGCCCCGATAGAAGTCGGCGTAGTCTTCCTTGGAAATCTCGCTCTTCTGCTTGGTCCAGAGCGCCGTGCCGTCGCCGACGGAAACCGGTTCGGCACCGGGCTTCTCGACGATCGAGATCGGAACCGGAACGTGGCCGGACTGGTCCTTGACGATGCGCTCGACCGTCCAGCGCGAGGTGTAGGTCTTGGCATCTTCCATAAGATGCAGGGTGATGCGCGTGCCGCGTGCCGGCGCGTCAGCAAGATCGGCGGCTGCGACCGTGTAGCTGCCCTTGCCGTCCGACGACCAGTGCCAGGCGTGGTCCGAACCGGCGCGGCGCGAGACGACGTCGACATTGTCGGCGACCATGAAGGCGGAGTAGAAGCCGACGCCGAACTGGCCGATGAGCTGCGCGCCTTCCTTGCCCTGTGCGGCCTCGATGCGCTCCATGAAGGCGCGCGTGCCTGAACGGGCGATGGTGCCGAGCGCCTCGACGAGTTCGTCGCGGCTCATGCCGATGCCATTGTCCTCGACGATGAGGCGGTTGTTTTCCTCATCGAGCGTCAGCTTGATGCTGGGGTTCGTATCGCCTGCCAGCAGTTCCGGCGAGACGATCGCCTCGTAACGCAACTTCTCGCAGGCGTCCGCGGCGTTCGAAATCAGTTCGCGGAGGAAGACGTTCTTGTCGGAATAGACCGAGTGCACCATGAGATGGAGCAGCCTGGCTACATCGGCTTCAAAGACATGTTTCTCGACGGACATTTCAGCTTCGCTCATCGCGGTGGCAACTCCTATGGTTCCTTGGTTCCTGCCCCAATTGGCAAGCCCGCCGATCAATTTCAAGTGCTGTTTATGACAGGCCGGGTACCGGCAGGCATTGCGCCCGCCGCAGTCCACAAACATTGCGATCAGCGGCGAGGCGAGAGGTTCAAGCAGTTCACGTGGAAGGCAACGCTCAGATGTTGCCCATGCAGAGATACTTCATCTCCAGATAGTCTTCGAGCCCGTGACGGGAGCCCTCGCGGCCGATGCCGGATTGCTTGATGCCGCCGAAGGGGGCGGCCTCCGAAGACATGCGGCCGGTGTTGATGCCGACCATGCCGTATTCGAGTGCCTCGGCCACATGCCAGACGCGCTTGAGGTTCTCGGCATAGAAGTAGGCGGCGAGGCCATAGATCGTATCATTTGCCTCGGCGATCACCTGTTCGGCGGTCTCGAAGCGGATGATCGGGGCAATCGGGCCGAATGTCTCTTCCTGGGCGATGCGCATGTCGGTCGAAATGCCGGTCAGCACCGTCGGTTCGAAGAAGGTTCCTGACGTGCCGATGCGATGACCGCCGCTGCGCACCTCGGCGCCCTTGGACACGGCATCGGCGACATGGGCTTCGATCTTCTCGATCGCGTGCCGGTCGATCATCGGCCCGATCGTGACGCCGGCGGAAAAGCCGTCCCCGACCGAGAGTTCGGCCACGCGTGCGACGAATTTCTCGGCGAATGCGTCATGCACCGCCGATTGCACATAGATGCGGTTTGCCGAAACACAGGTCTGGCCGGCATTGCGGAACTTCGCCTGGACGGCGCCATCGACCGCCTCGTCGATATCGGCATCGTCGAAGACGATGAAGGGCGCGTTGCCGCCGAGTTCCAGGCTGACCTTCTTGATCTGGTCGGAGCACTGGCGCATCAGCAGGCGCCCGACTTCCGTCGAGCCGGTAAAGCTGATCTTGCGGACCTTGGGGTTACTGCAGAGTTCCCGCCCGATCGCAGCACCTTCCGAGGCGTAGAGCAGATTGACGACGCCGGCCGGGAAACCCGCCTTCTCGGCCAGGACGAACAGGGCTCCGGCAACGAGCGGCGTCTGTTCGGCAGGTTTCAGGACAATGGCGCAGCCGGCGGCGAGTGCTGGAGCGATCTTGCGGGCGACCATCGAGGCCGGGAAGTTCCACGGGGTAATCGTGCCGACGACGCCAACGGGTTGCTTGATGACCAGCATGCGGCGGTCATTGGCCGGAGCCGGAAAGGTCTCGCCGTAGATGCGCTTGGCTTCCTCGGCATACCATTCGACATAGGCGGCCGCGTGCAGCACTTCGCCTTTCGATTCTCCGACCGGCTTGCCCATTTCGGCGGTCAGGATGGCGGCGAGATCGTCGGCATGGGCGATGATCAGGTCGTGCCAACGTCGAAGCACGGCACTTCTATCCTTGGCGGGCTTTGCCGCCCAAAGGGTTTGCGCGGCGGCTGCCGCGTCGATCGCCGCACTCGCCTGTTCGATGCCCATATCCGGCAACGACGCCAGAAGCTCGCCGGTAGACGGATTGAAGACGTCGAAGGCCTCGCCCGTCCAGCTCCCGGCGAAATGCGCTATGCGGTCCAAGGCGGAAAACAGTTCGCCGTCGCGCAAGTGTTTGGTCAAAGCCGGCGTCAGGGTCATGATGGGCGTCCTCCAGCGATGCCTGTCGCACGCCGACCGACCCGCTTCCTGTTTGTTCTTGCGGGTGTCGTTCCTCCCGACACCCGGAGCCATTTCATCGGCCCGGACAACCGCGTTAGCGGTCGCCCGGCAAAGCGTCAACCGCGTGCTTCGAGGATCGATGCCTCAAGGATGTCGAGCGCCTCGGCAAAGACGTTGTCCTGGATGGTAATCGGCGCGAGGAAACGGATGACGTTGCCGTGCACGCCGCAGGTCAGCAGAATCAGACCCTTGTCGAGCGCAATCAGGCGCACCTTGTTGGCAAAGTCGGCGCTCGGCAGATTGGTCTTCACATCGTTGAATTCCACGGCGTTCATGAAGCCGGGGCCGCGGATGTCGACGATCTCAGGCGCCTGCTCGCGGATTGCGGCGAGGCGCTGCTTCAGACGACCGCCGAGCAGTTCGGCACGTTCGCAGAGGTTCTCTTCCGCGATGACGTCGAGTACGGCATGCGCGGCGGCGATGCCGAGCGGGTTGCCGCCATAGGTGCCGCCAAGGCCGCCCGGCGCCGGTGCGTCCATGATCGAGGCACGGCCGGTGACGGCAGCGAGCGGGAAGCCGCCGGCAAGGCTCTTTGCCATCGTCATCAGGTCGGGCGCGACCTCATGATGGTCCATGGCAAACATCTTGCCCGTCCGGGCAAAGCCGGTCTGAACTTCGTCGGCAATCAAGAGGATGCCGTGCTGGTCGCAGATTTCGCGCAGCGCCTTCATGAAGGTCGGCGGAGCCGGGTAGAAACCGCCTTCGCCCTGCACCGGCTCGATGATGATTGCGGCCACGCGACCCGGATCGACATCGGCGGCAAAGAGCTTCTTCAGCGCCGCCAGCGACTGGTCGACGGTGACGCCGTGCAGCTCGATCGGGAAGGGGGCGTGGAAGACGTCGCCCGGCATGGCGCCGAAGCCGACCTTGTACGGGACCACCTTGCCGGTGAGCGCCATGCCCATGAAGGTCCGGCCATGGAAGCCGCCGCCGAACGCGATCACGGCCTGGCGGCCAGTCGCCGCGCGGGCGATCTTCACTGCATTTTCAACGGCTTCCGCGCCGGTCGTGACGAAGATCGTCTTCTTGGCGAAGTCGCCGGGCGCAAGCGCATTGAGGCGTTCGGCGAGATGCACATAGGTCTCGTAGGGCACGACCTGATGGCAGGTGTGGGTGAAGCGATCGAGCTGCGCCTTGACGGCGGCGATCACCTTCGGGTGGCGGTGGCCGGTGTTGACGACTGCAATGCCCGAGGCAAAGTCGATGTAGCGGTTGCCTTCCTTGTCCCAGATTTCGGCGTTCTCCGCACGGTCGGCGTAGATCTGCGTGGTCATGCCGACGCCGCGGGAAATGGCAGCGTTCTTACGATCGGTGAGGCTAGTCATGGCGCGTGTCCTGTTGCTGGCGGAGGCAATATATTGCATTTTTTCTGCAAGATTGTCTGGGAAGTGGTACATCTTTCAAAATGGAATGCAAATCAAATTTGGTGATCGAGAGAACACCGGCGCTGATGACGCATTCTTGTAAAAGGTCATGCCCGGCAGGTAAGTTCGCCAACGCGCAGGCGCGGCGCAGATTCGCGCCGGCACCCGCGATCGAAACAGGGAAACAGAAAATGGGCGGCGTGCGCTACAAGGTTGCCGAGGCTGCACGGCTGGCGGGTGTATCCGCCTCGACGCTCCGATTGTGGGAAACCCAAGGACTGGTCGTGCCCGAGCGCTCACCGACGGGCCACCGGCAATACACCGAAGGCGATCTCGCCCGGCTGAAACGCATTTCCTGGTTCCGGGTCGAGCGCGGTCTCAATCCCGCGGCCATCAGGGAAGCGCTCGAAGCGGAAGCGGCCGGGGACGACGACGCGCCCGCACCGGGCGAAAGCGGTCTCGACAATCAGGTCGGTCGCAAGCTGCGCAGTCTGCGGCATGCCGCCGGCCAGACTCTCGAACAGGTCGCAGGCGACGTCGGCATTGCCGCTTCTGTCCTCTCGACGCTCGAGAGAACCTCGCAGGGCGTGTCTGTCGCTGTTCTGCACAACATCGCCGAATATTTCGGGTCGACGGTATCGAGCCTGTCGGGCGAAGAGGAGACCGATGGTCGAGCCGTTGTCCGTGCGGGAGAATGGCGCACCTGGCCGAAGACGACGCCCGGTGTCACCGTGCAGCTTTTGGCCGACGGTCGCAACCAGATGGATTGCCATCGCTTCGTGCTGGAGCCGGGTGCTTCGAGCGAAGGCGCCTATCGGCATGAAGGCGAGGAATTCGTCTATGTGCTTTCGGGGCGTGTCGAGTTCATTCTCGACAGCGATCAGTTTTACGACCTGAGCGCCGGCGATTCGCTCTACTTCGAAAGCAAACGCCGCCATGCCTGGTCCAACCGGCATGACGGCGAAACGGTTCTTCTCTGGATCAACACGCCGCCGACGTTCTAACCCTCGGGCTGACTGGACGACGCTCGTTTCTGAAACGAAACAAGCGCTTGCGGTGCGGTTCTGCAGCGGCGACCGAATTTGCAGGCGTGGCGTCAGCCGCCAGCCGCCGGTATATGCGCGCGCTTGCCAATCAAGCGGTCAAAGTTTGGCCCTATTCGGCCCTAAGGTTTTGGGGGCCGCCCTCAACGTGTCTTGCGACCGACCGAACCCTTCGCGCTTCTTCGAAGCAAATGGCAACCTCGCGGCAAAAATCGTAGCTGACCACGGAGTTGGCTCCACAGGAAGTTGACCGCAGCGGTCGGAACTCCGAGGGGACGTTTAATGCTGACTATGCGCGACCGGCAACTGGACGGATTGAGAGCCGTTGCCGTTTCGATGGTGCTGTACGCGCATTTCTTTGCCGCCGACGATTCCCATTGGGGGCATCTCGGCGTGCGGCTATTCTTCGTGCTCAGCGGCTTTCTGATAACGCGCCTGCTCCTCGACGCGCGTTCCGCGGCTCAGTTCGAAGCAGCGACGACCCTCAGGTCGTTCTATATTCGCCGTGCCCTGCGCATCTTCCCACCCTATTTCGGCATGCTTGGCTTCGTGTGGCTGGTCAACCTGGAAGGCTCCAGGGAAGGCTGGGCATGGCACGCGCTTTATCTCTCGAATTTTTGGTACGCGCTAAAGGATGCGTGGACGCCGTGGGTGCTCTGCCACACCTGGAGCCTGAGCATTGAAGAACAATTCTACATCGTCTGGCCGCTCCTCATTCTGCTGACGCCGCGCCACTGGATCGGGCGGCTCTGCGTCGGCGTCATCGCCTGCTCGCTGGCATACCGATTTTATTGGCCGCTCACGGGGGAGCCCTCGCTTGCACGAGACCTGCTGCCTCCGGCATCGATGGATGCGCTGGCGGCTGGTGCCCTCTTGGCTGTTCACCGATCGACGGCCACGGCCTGGCCGCGGTGGATGACAGTCAGTTGGCTGCCGTTTTCCATATTATCCCTCGTGCTGCTTTGGGGTCGATCGATGCCGGTGGGGCCGGCACTTGATTGGATCGTTTGGATCGGTCTCGAAGTTTTGCCTCTCGTCCCGCTTGTAATGTTGGTCGGCACCGCTTCCGCCGGGTTTCGTGGCGATTTCGGCAGGTTGCTGGAACTCCCGCCGCTAACGGCGCTTGGGCGTGTCAGCTATGGCGTCTACCTGTTTCATCCGGTCGTGCTGGCGCTGGTCGTCAAGGCGCAGGGGTGGATACCGGTCAACGTTTCGGAACAGGGCGTTGGGCGCTTGGTCGTCGCAGGTGCCGCCACTTTGGTCGTGGCGGCGTTCTCCTGGCTGGCGTTAGAGAGGCCGCTCAACGGCTTGAAGCGGCACTTTCCCTATCTTCGTGCCAACGGTCGGCCAAGTGCACCATCCGCGAGTGCTGGAAGCACTGTCGACTGGTTTCAGGGGCGAGGGGACGAGCGGCCGCATCCGGCTTATCGTGCGGACGCCGCTGGCCGGGCAAACGCGCTTCAAGCCTCAGATCTGCAATAGTGTTCGAGATTGTTCATGACCGTTCCGTTGGTTTCCGTCCTGCTGCCCGTTTACAACGCCGAGTCCTATCTCGCCGCGGCGCTTGAGAGCATTCTGAGGCAGGATTACCAGCGGCTGGAGATCATCGCCATCGACGATGGTTCGCGTGATCGCTCACTGGAAATCATGCGGCGTTATCAAAAGGCCGATGACCGCGTCACTATCATCTCCCGCGAGAACCGCGGTTTGATCGCGAGCTTGAACGAAGGTCTCGCTCTGGCAAAGGGCGATCTCATCGCACGGATGGATGCCGACGACATTTCCTATCCGTCACGGCTGTCGCGGCAGGTGTCGCTGTTCATGCAACAGCCACAGCTCGCGCTGTGCGGCACCGGCATCGATACGCTCATCGGCGATCGTATCGTCCGTGGCACGCCCAATCCAATCTATCGGCCGGAGAACCTGAAGGCGCTGTCGATGTTCTTCACGATCTTCATGCACTCGACCGTCGTCTACAACAGGCATGTCATACCGGAGGATATGCTCACCTATGACGCGCTTTATGTGCATGCGGAGGATTTCGATCTCTTCCGGCGCGTCACCGACCGTTTTCCGGCGATGATGATCGACGAGGCCATGGTCGCCTATCGTATCCATGGCAACAGCGTGACGAACAAGCACAAGCGCCAAATGCGCCGCACCCACTTGAAGATTGTTGCTGAAAACCTCGAGCGCGAACGTCTTTGCGACAATCCCCAGGCGCTCAATGACATCGGCCTTGCCGTCACGGCCGAGACGATCGGAAATGCTGCGAACTGCATTCTGGCGCTCGAAGACAGGATTTCCGGGTACCCGCAGCAAAGCCGCGCCGGCCATGACGAAGGCGCCTTGAACCTATTCTATTTCCTCTACCAGCTTGTCAGCGACGAGCGGCGGCCGCAGCTCACCCATGAGTTTCTGACGCAGACGGGCAAATGGGGACTTATCCGGCGCCGGGAGCGATACGGCCTCATCGCAGGCGTTCATGCGCCCTGGTGCAGCAGCATGTCGCTGGCTGCGATGAGGCGCATGGATGCCCTGTCGCGATACCTGCAGTCCGTCCCGGCAGCGAACGTCCTTCCTCGTCATGGCCCGGTTTAATATGACAGTCGAACGCCCGGCATGGGCGGCAAAGGGATGCGCGAACGCGACGGAGACGCCGTGGGTGCCGACGTCGGCCGCGCGCGAAGAGACCTTCGCAAGCTTCATCGTCTGCACGCGCAACCGCGTCGAGGCGCTCGATGCCTGTATCCGATCGATCGAGGCGGCGTGCCGCTTCCATGCCGGAGATCGATGCGAGCTTGTCGTGGTGGATAACGGCTCCACGGACGGCACGCCCGATTGCATCAGCCGTATTGCGGCCGCGTCACCCATGGCGATCACGCATGCCGTCGAGACCCGACCGGGCCTGGCTGTCGCCCGAAATACGGCAATGGCACATGCGCGCGGCAGGATCCTGATCTTCATTGATGATGACTGCGAAGTCGACGTCGGCTATCTGCGCGATCTGGAACACCACTGTGCAGGCGGCGGGGGCGGGGTCATCCGCGGCGGCCGTGTCGAGCTCGGCAACCCCGCCGACTTGCCGTTCACCATCAAACGGTCGAACGTGCGCGAACGGCTGACGCATGAGGTTCATCCAGGCGGCTTCGTGTTGGGTTGCAACATGACGATGCATCGTGAGGTCGCATTGCGCGTCGGTCCCTTCGACGAACGGTTTGGCGCCGGCGCGCCGTTGCTGTCGGCAGAGGACACCGATTATCTCGTGCGCGCTGATCGGCTTGGCATCCCCGTCGAATATGTCCCCGACATGGTCGTCTTCCATCATCACGGCCGTCGCGCACGGGCGGCAATCGAGACGCTTCATTGCAACTACAGCTTCGGCAATGGTGCGCTTTGCCTGAAGCACCTGCGCACCGCGCCGTGGCTGCTGCGGCATTTCTGTTGGACCGTCAGGTCGGCGTTCGGGGAAATCTTCGGCGGCGCCCGGTTCGACCCCGTCTTGCACCTGTCGCACTGGCCGATCGTTTTCATGAACCTGCTCGGTGCCCTCAAGTTCGTGGGCCTGTTCGTCGCGGAGCGGTCGCCAGGTCCGGTCGAGCAACGGGCCGAAGAGCAACTCCATCGCTGAGGACGGTCGCCATGTTCAGAATCTTCTTGCCGGGCCTGCAGCTATTGCGCGATGCGCTGGGCGGGCAAATGCGTCTGCTTCCGGCCGTGGTAATTCTCGGCCTTTTCAGCGCAGCACTCGAGGGCGTCGGTATCGGCCTCATCATCCCCATGCTCGGCATCATTGCCGGCGATCAGGATCCAGCGGCATTGAACGGCGTCTCCTCGCTGTTCCAACAGGTCGGATCGGGGCTGGACGACGGCGAGCGGCTGATTGTCATCGCCGGCGCGGCCTTTGCCTTGATCGCGCTCAAGAACGTCCTCGCCTTTGCCAACAGCGTGCTCGCGACCTTCATCTACGGCAAGGCAGGACACTCGATCCGCAGCGCCCTGTCGGCTCAGCTCCTGCGGGTCGGCTATCCTTTCTTCATGAAGGAGAATCCGGGGCGGCTGCTCAACATCATTTCAAATGAGTCCTGGCGGGCCTCCGATGCAATCCAGACCGTCCTTGCGGCGCTCGTGAATGGCTCGGCTGCCATCATTCTCCTGGCATTCCTCCTACTTCTGTCCTGGCAGATGACGTTGTTCGTCGCGCTCGGCCTCGTTCTCGTCCAGCTCGTGCACTACGTCCTGTCCGCAACCCTCAAGGGGCCGAGCCGCGAAGTTACCTCCTTCAACAGCGAGCTTGCGGCTCGAATGCTCCATCTTGTTCATGCCGGTCGTTTGATACGGATATTCGGCCAGGAGGCGCGGGAGAAGGCCGTGTTCGATACGGCGTCGGATGCGGTCAGACGCGCCGGGTTCTCGCTACAGGCCCGTCAGGGCGTGCTGCCGCCACTCACCGAGACGCTCCACTCCGCCCTCTTCCTGGCTGTGGTTGTCGCCGCCTGGTCTGGCGGCGTCAGCTTTCCCGTCATCGTTGCCTTCGTGGTCCTGCTCTATCGCTTGCAGCCGCACGTGCGTGCGCTGCAATTGTCCTGGAGCCAGATCCAGGGCTGGAGCGGCTCATTGGAGGAGGTGCGGTGGCTGTTGGACGCATCCGACAAGCCAAAGCCACCTGAGGGGAGGGAGCCATTCGATTGTCTGCGACAGCAGCTGAGATTTGATCGGGTGACCTTCCGATATCCGAGTTCTGGCTCGCGTGCCGTGGTGCTGCATGCCGCGACATTCAATATCCGTGGCGGCCGCTCGACGGCGGTCATCGGCCGGTCCGGTGCCGGGAAAACCACGATCGTCAATCTGTTATGCCGCTTCGTCGAACCGGACGAGGGGCAGATCCTCGTCGATGGTATCCCCCTGAACCGGATAGACCCGGTTCAGTGGCGGAACCAGATCGCGCTCGCCAGCCAGGACCTCGAATTGGTGGATGGTACGATCCTCGAGAACATCACCTATGGCCGGGAGGCGACGACCGCAGAAGTGGAGCACGCGGCCAGGATGGCCGAAGCACACGGCTTCATCGAAAGCCTGCCGCAGGGCTATCAAACCGTCGTCGGATACAGAGGCGCCAGCCTCTCGGCGGGGCAGCGGCAGCGGGTTGCCCTGGCCAGAGCCCTCGTGCGCGACCCCGAGATCCTGATCCTGGACGAAGCCACCAACGCGGTCGACGGCCTGTCCGAAGCGGCCATCGTCGAGACGCTGAAATCGAGGGCCGGGCACCGCACGACCATCGTCATCAGTCATCACCGCAGCACGATTTCATTTTGCGACGAGGTCGTCATCCTCGGCGGTGGCCGGGTGAAAAGCCAGACGCCTTTCGCTGACGTGGCCACCTTGAGCATGGATCAGCTTTACGAGCACGAAGCGGCGGGCGAGCGCCGCGCCTGAATGAGCGCTGGGGCCGAGTGAGTACTTGGATATCGCGTGGCCTGGCGTCCGCTCGCCGAACCAGCCATCGCGATCGAACGAAATCGGCGCGCGGCCGCTTGATCACGGGCCGCGCGCCGACTGTTGTCTGTCGCCAAGCGCTCGAACAGGGCACCCCCGTTCCCGTCGTTCCATTGGGAAGAGGGGCGGCCGGTTCGCGGATCAGGCGGCTGCGTAGCGCTTTGCCATCTCCGGCAAGCGCAGGGTGCGGATCTTCGATGCCTTGCCGGCGGTGCGGAAGGCTTCGAAACGCTCCCTGCAAACCTCGGTCATGAGAGCCGTTGCTGGCTTTAGGTAGGTGCGCGGGTCGAAATTCTCCGGGTTTTCAGCGAAGTTCTTGCGGATCGTTCCGGTCATGGCCAGACGCAGGTCGGTGTCGATGTTGACCTTGCGCACGCCGAGCGGGATCGCCTTCTGGATTTCCGACACCGGAACGCCCCAGGTCGGCTTCATCTTGCCGCCATAGGTGTTGAACAGGTCCTGCAGATCCTTCGGGACCGAGGACGAGCCATGCATGACGAGGTGGGTGTTCGGCAGGCGCTTGTTGATCTTGGCGATCGTTTCGATCGACAGGATGTCGCCATCTGGCTCGCGGGTGAACTTGTAGGCGCCGTGGCTGGTGCCGATGGCAACGGCCAGCGCATCGACGCCGGTCTTGGTGACGAAGTCGAAGGCCTGTTCCGGATCGGTCAGCAGCTCCTCGCGCGACAGCTTGCCTTCGAAGCCGTGGCCGTCTTCCTTGTCGCCAGCGCCGGTTTCCAGGTTGCCGAGGCAGCCAAGTTCGCCTTCGACGGAAACGCCGGCCGCATGGGCGATCTTCACGACTTCGGCGGTGACCGCGACATTGTATTCATAGCTGGCGACGGTCTTGCCGTCTTTCTCCAGCGAGCCGTCCATCATGACGGAAGTAAAGCCATTGGTGATCGCCGAAATGCAGGTCGACGGCTGGTCGCCGTGATCGAGATGCAGACAAACGGGAATGTGCGGATATTCTTCCGCCGCACCAAGGATGAGATGGCGCAGGAACGCATCGCCCGCATAGGAGCGAGCACCGCGGCTTGCCTGCAGGATGACGGGAGAATCAGTGGCGTCAGCCGCGCGCATGACGGCCTGAATGTATTCGAGATTGTTCACATTGAACGCCGGCAGCGCGTAGTCGTTCTCCGCCGCATGGTCGAGCAGTTGCCGCAATGTGATCAATGCCATTCGATATCTCCCTTTAGTGTTTCGGCGCAGCCTGGTGCGCCACGAAAATTGGTCCGGCGAAGCGCCGCACGTGCTTGCATCGACGCAATGTCGATGGCCGGATTGTCGTGCGGCGTGACAACGCGTGCGAAATGGTCGCGCCCACCGAAGTCTGGCGCACAATAGTTCATCAAAGTGGTTTGGCAACGGTCAAGAGGGCCCCTGCGAGGGGTGCCGAAGCCGCTTCAATCGATTTTACTGTGGACTGGATGCAACACAGCGGATCTAACCGTTTCGCTTTCTAGTGGTGCGCCGCGGATGAGCGGGTAGGGAAAGGTCAATACCACTTTTCCGTGTGTCGATGGTGGGTTGCACCGAGACAGAAAACACTTATAGGGAAACACAGTGTCGCTGCTGAGTGAACGCTTTGCAAGAAGATTGCGGCAAAGGCTCTGTTTCTTTCCGCACATTACGTAAACTGCGCCTTGAATTCACGAAATTTGCATCAGGGCCGATTCTTGCCGTTCTGGGGACAGAGCGGCGCCAGCATCTAAAACGTTGCAGTAGAAACGCGTGGATTGCCGCCCGGTTGTCACACCTGCGTCGCAAAAACGACGAAAAGGACCGCAAACGAAATACAACCTGTGATTTCGTAAAATTACAACTCTATAGATAAAGATGCAGCAGGTTGCAGAATCCGCCTTGCGTTCGAGAAAGATTTGCACTTCTCTCCTGCGATCACAAACCCAAAAAAGGGGAAGGAGAGAAACAAAATGGCATCACTGAAACTCAACCTAAGCGCCGCCGCGCTGATCGGCTCGTTGCTCATCGGAGCAAGCCCGGCTCTTGCCGAAGCTGTCCTGCATCGTGGCAACGCCGGTGAGCCGCAGACGCTGGACCAGGCCCATACGTCGATCAACATCGAAGAGTTCATCCTCAAGGATCTCTACGAAGGCCTGACGATCTATGACGCCTCGGGCAAGATCGTCCCGGGTGCAGCCGAAACGTGGGAGCTTTCGGACGACGGTACGGTCTATACCTTCAAGCTGCGCGCTGACGCGAAGTGGTCCGACGGTTCACCGTTGACTGCAGAAGATTTCGTCTTCTCGTTCCGCCGTGTCGAAGACCCGAAGGTCGCGGCCGGCTACGCCAACATTCTCTTCCCGATCAAGAACGCCGAAAAGGTCAACAAGGGTGAACTGCCGACCGACCAGCTCGGCATGAAGGCTGTCGACGACAAGACGCTCGAAATCACGCTTGAGCGCCCGACCCCGTTCTTCCTCGAGCTGCTGGCGCACCAGACGGCACTTCCGGTCAGCAAGGCAAGCGTCGAAAAGAATGGCGCGGACTTCGTCAAGCCGGGCGTCATGGTTTCGAACGGTGCATTCACGCTCGCCGCGCACGTTCCGAACGACAGCCTGACCGCCGTCAAGAACCCCAACTACTGGGATGCCGCCAACGTCAAGCTCGACAAGGTCATCTTCTACCCGATCGACGACCAGGCCGCCTCGGTTCGCCGCTTCGAAGCGAAGGAAATGGATCTCGCCTACAACTTCTCGGCCGATCAGCTCGATCGTCTGCGCAAGTCCCATGGCGAACAGGTTCATGTTTCGCCGACGCTCGCGACCTACTACTACGCCTTCGATACCCGCCAGGAGCCCTATAGCGACGTTCGCGTTCGTCAGGCCCTGTCGATGGCAGTCGATCGCGACTTCCTCGCCAAGGAAATCTACGCCGGCTCGCAGCTGCCGGCCTACTCGATGGTGCCCCCGGGCATCGAGAGCTACGGTGATCCGTCCAAGGCCGAGTTCGGCACCCTGTCGCAGCTCGATCGCGAAGACAAGGCACTGGCTCTGATGAAGGAAGCCGGTTACGGCGAAGGTGGCAAGCCGCTCGAAATCGAGCTGCGCTACAACACCAACCCGAACCACGAGCGTGTTGCAACGGCCGTTGCCGACATGTGGAAGAACACCTTCGGCGCCAAGGTGTCGCTGGTGAACCTCGACGTGTCCTCGCACTATGCCTACCTGCAGGAAGGCGGCAAGTTCAACGTTGCGCGCGCCGGCTGGGTTGCCGACTACGCCGACGCCGAGAACTTCCTCGCTCTCAGCCTTAGCTCCAACAAGACCTTCAACTACGGCCACTTCGAAAACGCTGAATTCGACGCGCTGATGAAGAAGTCTTACGAGGAGCAGGATCCGGCAGCTCGCTCCAAGCTGCTGCATGAAGCTGAAGCTCTGCTGATGAAGGAACAGCCGATCGCTCCGCTTCTGACCCAGGCCGACCTGTGGCTGGTTTCCGACCGCGTCAAGGGCTGGCAGGACAACTCGCCGAACCAGCACTTGAGCCGGTTCCTGAGCGTCGCCGAATAACGAACAGGGACGACGCGCGGTGAAAATGCCGCGCGTCGCCTCCGGAGCACGTCAATGATTTCCTTCATCCTTCGCCGATTGGCGAGTGCGGTGCCGACCTTGTTTATTGTCGTCACCATTTCCTTTTTCCTGATGCGGTTTGCCCCTGGCGGCCCCTTCAACCTCGAGCGTCCTCTTCCGCCACAAACAATGGCGAACCTGATGGCGACCTATCAGCTCGATCAGCCCCTGTGGCGCCAATACGTTCACTATCTCAGCAATGCGGTGACCGGCGACTTTGGCCCGAGCTATATCTACAAGGATAACAACGTCGCGCAGTTGATCGGCAAGGGCTTGCCCTATTCGATGGAGCTCGGCCTGTACGCACTGCTGTTTGCCGTGATCGGCGGCGTTACCGCCGGTACGATCGCTGCACTCCGGCAAAACAGCATCCTCGACTTCACGATCATGTCGGTCTCGACGCTCGGCGTCACCGTACCGAATTTCGTCGTTGGTCCTGTCTTGACGCTGGTCTTCGCCATCGTCCTGGCCTGGCTGCCGGCCGGCGGTTGGGGTGACGGTTCGTTGCGCTTCCTGATCCTGCCGATGATCGCGCTCGCACTGCCGCAGCTCGCGGTCTTCGCGCGGCTTACCCGCGGTTCGATGATCGAGGCGCTGCACACCGACCATATCCGAACGGCCAAGGCCTACGGCCTTCCGGCAAGGACAGTCGTCATCACCCACGCCATGCGCGGCGCGATGCTGCCGGTTGTCTCCTACCTCGCACCTTGCGCGGCGGCATTGCTCACCGGTTCGGCTGTGGTCGAGACGATCTTTACCATTCCGGGCGTCGGCCGCTACTTCGTCCTCGGGGCGATCAACCGCGACTATACGCTGGTGATGGGCACGGTCATTCTCGTCGCCATCTTCGTTATCGTTTTCAATCTTTTGGTCGACATTCTCTACGGCCTGCTCGATCCGAGGGTTCGCCATGACTGATGTCGTCCAGACGCCGGCGGTAACGCCGGAAACCAAGGGGCGCAGCCTCTTCCAGCTGGCGGCCATGCGCTTCAAGCGCAACCGCGCTGCCATGGCCGGCTGCGTCATGCTGGCCCTCATCGCAGTATTCTCGTTCCTCGGGCCACTGTTTTCGCCGCATACCTACGACCAGGTGTTCCCGTCCTACGTGAATATCGGACCAAGCCTCGAGCCGCGCCCTGACACGTCCACCCTGCAAGGGGTGATGGAAGGGATCGCAACACGCGCCCGCGTCACGCTCAAGGAGTTCAACATCGACGGTGAGACCTTCACCGCGACGATCACCTCAGAGCAGCCGATCGATGCCCGCGCGACGCGCTACTTCGATCGTGCCAACGAGTTCCGTGACACTCAGGTCGTGGCAACGGAGGACGAGGGTCGTACTCTCAAGGTGACCGGTCAGGTGAACCGCGAGTATTTCCCGTTCGGCACCGATTCGAACGGCCGCGATCTGCTGGTGCGCGTCATGCTCGGCGGCCAGATCTCGATTGCCGTCGGTCTCTTGGCAAGTCTCGTGTCGCTCGGCATCGGCGTCGTCTACGGCGCGACGTCGGGTTACATCGGCGGCCGCGTCGACAACGTCATGATGCGACTGGTGGAGATCATGTATTCTCTGCCGTTCGTCTTCCTCGTTGTCGTGCTCGTGGTCTTCTTCGGACGCTCGTTCATCCTGATCTTCCTGGTGATCGGCGCGGTCGAATGGCTGGATATGGCCCGTATCGTGCGCGGCCAGACGCTGGCGCTGAAACGGCGGGAGTTTGTCGGTGCAGCCCAGGCGCTCGGCCTGACGGACTGGCAGATCATCCGCCGGCACATCATTCCGAACACCATCGGTCCTGTCATCGTTTTCGTCACCGTCGTCGTGCCGAAGGTGATCCTGCTCGAGAGCTTCCTCTCCTTCCTCGGCCTTGGCGTTCAGGCGCCGCTGACGAGCTGGGGAGCGTTGATTTCGGAAGGTGCCAACAACATCCAGTCGGCGCCCTGGCTGCTGATCTTCCCGGCCATCTTCTTTGTTCTGACGCTGTTCTCGTTGAACTTCGTCGGCGACGGCCTGCGCGATGCGCTCGACCCGAAGGACCGCTGACATGGCTGACACAAACGAAACCATCCTGGCCGTTCGCGGCCTCAAGGTGAACTTCTCGACGCCTGACGGGACGGTCGAAGCGGTCAAGGGTATCGATCTCGACGTGCGTACCGGCGAGACTCTTGCTGTTGTCGGCGAGTCCGGCTCGGGCAAAAGCCAGACCATGATGGGCATCATGGGACTGCTCGCCAAGAACGGCACCGTTACCGGTTCTGCCCGCTATCGCGGTCAGGAGCTGGTGGGTCTTTCGCCCAAGGCGCTCAACGGCGTGCGCGGTTCCAAGATCACGATGATCTTCCAGGAGCCGATGACCTCGCTCGACCCGCTCTACACGATCGGCCGGCAGATCGCCGAACCGATCGTGCACCACCGCGGCGGCACGTTCAAGCAGGCGCGCAAGCGCGTGCTGGAACTGCTCGAACTGGTCGGCATCCCCGAGCCGGGTCGACGCATCGACAGCTATCCGCACGAGCTTTCGGGCGGCCAGCGTCAACGCGTGATGATTGCGATGGCGCTCGCCAACGAGCCTGACCTTTTGATCGCCGACGAGCCGACGACAGCGCTTGACGTGACGATCCAGGCTCAGATCCTCGATCTCCTGAAGTCGTTGCAGAAGCGCTTCGGCATGGCGATCGTGCTGATCACGCACGATCTCGGCATCGTCAAACACTTTGCCGAACGCGTCGCGGTAATGCGCCGCGGCGAAGTGGTGGAGCAGGGAACGACCGCAGACATCTTCGAGCGGCCGCAGGCCGACTATACGAAGATGCTGCTCGCGGCAGAGCCGAGCGGCCGCAAGGCACCTCCGGCGGACAGCGCACCGATCATCCTTGAAGGTCGGGACGTCTGTGTCGACTACGCGATCGGCGGTGGGTTTTTCACCCGCGGCAATGCCGTCTTCCGCGCGGTCGACAAGGTCAACCTGCGGCTTCGCGTGGGCCAGACGATCGGCGTTGTCGGTGAATCCGGCTCCGGCAAGTCGACGCTTGGGCGTGCTTTGCTGCGGCTTTTGCCGAGCAGCGGCTATTACCGCTTCGGCACGACCGACATCTCCGGCTTCGACCGCGGCCAGATGCGCCCGCTACGGCGTGCGCTGCAATTGGTGTTCCAGGATCCCTATGGCTCGCTGTCTCCGCGCAGGACCGTCGGTGAAATCATCACGGAAGGCCTGCACGTGCACGAGCCCTCGCTTAGCCGTGCCGATCGCGACCGTCGTGCCATCGAAGCGTTGAAGGAGGTCGGGCTCGATCCGGCCTCGCGCAACCGCTATCCGCACGAGTTTTCGGGTGGTCAGCGGCAGCGCATCGCGATCGCGCGTGCCATGATCCTGAAGCCGAAGGTGGTTATTCTCGACGAGCCGACATCGGCGCTCGACCGCTCCGTCCAGGGCCAGGTTATCGAGCTGCTGCGCGATCTGCAGCGCTCGCACGGCCTGTCCTACATCTTCATCAGCCACGATCTGTCGGTGGTGAAGGCAATGTCGGACTACGTGATCGTGATGAAGAACGGCAAGATCGTCGAGGAAGCCGATACCGACGGGATCTTCACTGCACCGAAGGAGCCTTACACCAAGACGCTCATCGGTGCGGCCTTCAACGTTTAAGGCGGAACCCTTACCAGGGCTTTGCAGGGGCGCGGCATCCGCGCCCCTGTTCTCGTTTTGGGTTGGGCGCAGCAGTGTCGCGGGTACGCGGTATTGCGGGGACACCATGCGCATGACGTCCGGCGTCGCCGCGTGGTCGCCGACGTTACCGCCCGTCGCTTTCGCCAGACATGTCCGTCGCAACGAGCTTCTTGTCGAGGCCAAATTTCTGCATCTTCTCGTAGAGCGTTTTCCGTGAGATGCCGAGCGACTCGTATACGGGCTTCAGGGCGCCGCCGTAGGTGGCTATGGCATTGGCAATCAGCCCCTTCTCAAACGCTGCGACCTTGTCGGCCAAACGGCCGCTGTTCGGCTCGGACGAGTTGATTTCGTTCGAGGCCGTATCCAGCCCAAGAACCAGCCTTTCGGCGGCGTTACGCAATTCGCGCACGTTGCCCGGCCAGTTGCGTTCCGCCATCTCGGCCAGCAGGTTCTGCGATACCTCGACTTCATCGCGGCCGTAACGAGCCGCGGATTCCCGTACGAGCTGCAGGAACAAGAGCGGAATGTCGGCACGACGCTGCGTCAGCGGCGGCACGCGCAGCGTCGCGACATTGAGGCGATAGAGAAGGTCGGGCCGGAAGCGGCCGGCGGCCACCTCCTGCTCGAGATCGACCTTGTTGGTAGCGATGAAGCGTACATCCAGCGGCACCACCTCGTTGGAGCCGAGCCGCGTGATCACGCGCTCCTGCAGGACGCGCAGAAACTTGGCCTGCAGATCGATCGGCATCGAGCCGATCTCGTCGAGCAGGATGGTGCCGCCGCGCCCATGTTCGAACTTGCCGTAGCGTGGACGGATCGCGCCGGGAAACGCGCCTGGCTCATGTCCGAAAAGCTCGCTCTCGATCAGGTTTTCGGGCAGGGCTGCACAGTTGATGGCGATGAAGGGATTGTTTGCCCGGCCGCTCAGATCGTGCAGGGTGCGGGCCACGACCTCCTTGCCGACGCCGGTGTCGCCGATGATCAAGGTGTCGGCATCAGAGGCGCCGATTGCGCGGACCCGATAGCGCAGATCGACCATGACCTGACTGCGGCCGGGCAGGCGTTGTTCAATGTCGTCGCGCTTGCCGGCCACCGCCTTGAGCCGCCGGTTTTCGAGTACCAGTGCGCGCCAGTCGAGCGCGCGGCGAATGGTGCCGGCAAGCATCTGTGCGGTGAAGGGCTTTTCGACGAAATCATAGGCGCCTTCGCGCATGGCACGCACGGCCAGTTGAACGTCGCCATGGCCGGTGACAAGGATCACCGGCACCTCGACGTCGATCTCGCGGATGCGCTGCAGGAATGTCATCCCGTCCATGCCCGGCATCCGGATGTCGCTGATGACGACACCGGGAAAGCTGAAGCCGATGAACTCCAGGGCGTGTTCTGCGCTCGCGAAGGTATCGACGCGGAAGCCGGCGAGTTCCAGCGCCTGCGCACTCGAATGGCGCAACTCCTCTTCGTCATCGACAAGCAGGACGCGGCTCTCGATCATTCGGCGGCCTCCTGGCCCTGCTCATTGGCGACGGGAAGTTCGATGCGGAATTCCGCACCGCCTTCGGCAAGGTTCGTGGCAGTCAGGCTGCCGCCGAAGTCCTTGACGATGTTGTAGGAAATGGACAGGCCAAGGCCTAGTCCCTTGCCGACGCCTTTGGTCGAAAAGAATGGGTCGTAGATGCGCTCGGCGATCGCCGCAGGTACGCCGGGACCGCGGTCGCTGACCGCGAGCACGACCTTGTCGCCGTCGCTCCAGGCGCGAAGCCGGATGTGGCGATCGTCCAGCCCCTCGACCGCATCGGCTGCGTTGGAGATGACATTGACCAGCACCTGTTGCAGACGGACAGAACCGGCGCGCACTACCAGCGGCGCTGGACCAAGGTCGATGTCGATGTCGGCCGCAGCCGCCTTCAGCCTGACGGCGACGATCTCCATCGTGTCGCGCACGACATCCTCGATCAACACCGGCCCCAGCTTCTCGTTGGGCTTGCGCGCAAAATTGCGCAGATGCCGGCTGATTGCCGCCATGCGGTCGACCAGGCCGGAGATGCGCCGGATGTTGTCACTCGCCTCTTCGGCCCGCCCACGCTCGATCAGCAAGGCTGCGCTGTCGGCATAGGTTTTTGCCGCCGCCAGTGGCTGGTTGAATTCGTGCGAAAGCGCCGCTGACATCTGGCCGAGGCCGGCGAGCTTACCCGCCTGGATGAGGTCCGCCTGGGTCCGACGCAATTGTTGCTCGGTCTGGCGCCGTTCGGCGACTTCTTCCTCGATCTGCACGTTGACGCGCGCAAGGTCCGCGGTGCGTTCGTCGACGCGTCGCTCGAGTTCGGCCTGGGCTTCCGCCTGCATCGAGATGCGCTCGTTGAGGCGGGAGCGGCGCTGCCAGAGAATGGCGGCGGCAAGGCCGGTGAGGCATAGAAGCAGAAGGGCAGCGATGACGGTGGTCAGCGCCTGGGTGCGGACGGATGCCGTGTCGGTCAGCACATTCACAGTCCAGTCGGCATCGGCCATGTATTGCGACAGTAGCAGGTACTCCCGGCTAGTGTCGCTGGACGCGATCGTCATCAGGTCGTGATCAGTGAGGCTGGTGCGCGCGACAGGCAGTGCGCGCAAGGTGGCATTGGCATAGCGCCTTGATGTCTCCGTGCGTGCAAGCCGCTCCGGGGTCAGCGGCAGGACTGACGCATAGAGCCATTCCGGCGTGCCGGACATGAAAATGATGCCCTCCGGGTCGGAAACGAAGATCTTGTATTCGCCTCCCTGCCAGGATGCCTCGATGCTCTCGATATCCACCTTGAAGACGATGACGCCGCGAATGTCGTCACCCACGCGGATTGGCGAGCCGAAATAGTAGCCGCGTTTCAACGATGTCGTGCCGAGTGCGTAGAAGCGGGATTGCTGCCCGCGCAGGGCTTCCTGAAAATAGGGGCGATAGCTGAAATTCTGCCCGACGAAGCTCGTCGGACCGTCATAGTTGCTGGCAGCAATCGTGTCGCCGTCCGGCGTGATCACATAGATATCGGATGAGTTGAGAAGTGCATTGATATCTTTGAGATAGGCGTTCACGGCCTCTCTCAGCCGGCGGTCGCGCGGTCGTGTCGCAAGTTCACGGATGTCGTCGTGGTCGGCGATCAAAGCGGGCAGAGCCTGGTAGCGGTTGAGGTGACCATCGAGGGCCGCCACTGCGAGCCTGAGCGCCGTATTTGCCTGCGCCGATGCTTCATCGAGATAGCTGCGCGTGGCCACAGCATTGCCTTGCCAGGCAAGCGCGGCAACCGCCAGCGGCAGCAGGATGACAGCAACAACCAGGCGGTATTTCACGGAATGTCTGGGCTCCTCCTCCCGCACGTTCCCGACAGCCACAATGTGGCCGATGCCGATCTTAAGCAGCAGCCGATCCACCCACAAGGCACGGATCGTCTGCTCGCTATTCGTTCAACGATTTTCTCCAGTCGTCAACGGTATGTTGACAATGCGTTTGGTCGCGGCCGTCTTTCGCAACGATCCGGATGGGCGCATCTATGCGTCATGACAAAGCCCGGTCTTGGCGGGCAGAGAAAGGATCACGGCAATGCTCAATCAGATCAAGGGCCTGCACCACGTTACATCGATGGCGGACGACGCGTTCACCAACAATCAGTTCTTCACGAAGACACTGGGCATGCGTCGCGTCAAGAAGACGGTGAACTTCGATTCCCCCGACGTCTATCATCTCTACTATGGTGATGAAGCCGGCACGCCCGGCACGGTGATGACCTATTTTCCTTTCCCGCAGATGCCGCGCGGACGTGCCGGCACGGGCGAAGTCGGGACCACCGTCTTTTCCGTTCCCGAGGGCGCACTCGGCTTCTGGCGCGAGCGGCTGTCGAGCCTCGGCGTCAGCGGGCTCAAGGATGAAGAGACCTTCGGTGAAAAGCGTTTGAACTTTGCAGGCCCTGATGGTGACGGCTTTGCGCTGGTCGAAGTGCGCGACGATCCGCGGTCGCCTTGGACGGATGGCGGCGTTTCGCAAGACCATGCAATCCACGGCTTCCATTCGGCCGCAATGCGGCTGCGCGACGAAGGGGCGACAGCGGAACTTCTGAAGTTCATGGGCTACGAGGAGCTGGACCGTAAGGACGGCGTCACCCGCCTGATTATGCCTGATGGCAACGGCGCGGGCCTGATCGACCTTGAGACCATGCCGAACCTCAACCGTGCCGCTCAGGGGGCGGGTTCCGTTCATCACATCGCCTTTGCCGTCGACAATCGCGAAAAGCAGCTCGAAGTCCGCAAGGCGCTGATGGACACCGGCTACCAGGTCACCCCGGTGATCGACCGCGATTACTTCTGGGCCATCTACTTCCGCACGCCGGGCGGGGTCTTGTTCGAGATCGCCACCAACGAGCCGGGCTTCAACCGTGATGAGGATCTGGCCCATCTCGGCGAGGCGCTGAAGCTGCCGCAACAGCACAAGCACCTGCGCCCGGTTCTCGAAAACCATCTGCAGAAGCTGGAAGCCTAAATCTATTGGCTGAAGCGCACGGCGGCGGGCGACGCCGCCGATGCCACATCCGGCAAGCAATAAGGAGACTTTCCATGGCAGATCACGGCTACGTCCATAAACTGAAGGCCGGCGAGCCCGGCAATCCGATCTTCTTCGTCTTCCACGGCACGGGCGGCGACGAAAACCAGTTCTTCACCTTCGGAACCCAGCTGATGCCGGAAGCGACGATCATTTCGCCGCGTGGCGACGTGTCGGAGCATGGCGCTGCCCGCTTCTTCAAGCGGACAGGCGAGGGCGTCTACGACATGGCGGACCTATCCCGTGCAACCAAAAAGATGGCCGAATTCGTCAGGGCCGTCGCAGGCGAACACCAGGCATCCGAGGTCATTGGGCTCGGCTATTCGAACGGCGCGAACATTCTTGCCAACGTGCTGATCGAGAACGGCCTATTCGACAAGGCTATCCTGATGCATCCGCTAATCCCGTTCCGCCCCAGAGACAATGCAGCGCTCGCGGGGCGTCAAGTTCTGATCACGGCCGGGGAGCGCGATCCGATTTGCCCGGCGCCTCAGACGCAGGCATTGGCGGACTATTTCAAGGCGCAGGGCACCGCCACCGAGATCGAATGGCATGCCGGTGGGCACGACATCCGCCAGAATGAAATCTCTGCGATCGAGCGTTTCATCAAGGGTTGATATTCATTCCAGCCGGCGGCGGAACAGCCATGAAGCGGCCGAGAGCGTGACAAGGGCGATGACGCAGAGCGGAATCGTCTGGCGCACGACCTCGGCCAGCGGGATGTCCTTGAGGAATACGCCCTTCACGATCACCAGGAAGTAACGCAGCGGATTGACGAGCGTGACCGGCTGCAGCCAGGCGGGCATGTTCTCGATCGGCGTGGCGAAGCCGGAGAGCAGCATTGCCGGCACCATGAACAGGAAGGCGCCGAGGATTGCCTGCTGCTGTGTCATCGACAATGCGGAAATGAACAGGCCGAGCCCGACAACGGCGGCGAGATAGAACACTGCGCTGCCGTAGAGCAGGAACAGCGAGCCACGCAGCGGCACGCCGAAGATGAAGACGGCGGCGAGAATATAGACGGTGATGTGGAACAACCCGATCATCATCGGCGGGATCAGCTTGCCGATCAGGATCTCGTGGGTGCGCAACGGCGACACCATCAACTGGTCGAAGGTGCCAAGCTCCCGTTCGCGCGCTATCGAGAGCGCCGTGACGATCAACCCGATCAACAGCGCAATGCTGGCAACCAGATTGGGCACCATGAACCATTGATAGGTGAGGTTGGGATTGAACCAGTTTCGGGCCACGACCGTGATCGCCTCGGACGACACGCGCTTGCCGGCCGGCGTATCGGCGGCGAGCGTGCCGACGATGCGTCCGAGATAGCCGGAGACGATCTGGGACGCATTCGACCGACGCCCGTCGAGAATAATCTGGACCTTGGCGGGCTGGCCAGCTTCTATGTCGCGCGAGAAGGTTGGGCCGATCTCCAGGGCGGCAATAGTGCGTTGCCTGTCGATGGCGTCGCGAACTTCATGCTGATCATCGGTGAACGCGATGCTTCGAAACGTCGGGGAGCCGTCGATCCGTTCGACCAGTTCTTGTCCCCAATGGCCGTTGTCGCGATTGAGAACCATGACGTCGACATTGGTCACCTCGAGCGTAGCCGCATAGGAAAACACCAGAAGCTGCACGATCGGCGGTCCGATCAGGATTGCGCGGCCCTTGGGGTCGCGCAGCACTGCCAGCAGTTCCTTGACGATCAGCGCCTTGAGCCGGGTCCACCACATGTCAACCAATCCTCTTGCGGGTGCTTCGGGCCGCGAGCGCGAAAAACACGCAGCCGATCAGCAGCATGACGGCGATCGCCTGCAGGAACATCGGCCAGATGTCGCCTGCCAGAAACACCGTTTGCAGGCTCGGAATGAGATAACGGGCTGGCACGATGAAGGTGATCCATTGGATGACAGTCGGCATCGAGTTGATCTCGAACAGGAATCCGGACAGCAGAAAGGCCGGCAAGAAGGCCGAGATCAGCGCAAGCTGCGAGGCCAGGAACTGGTTCTTGGTGGCCGCGGAAATCAGAAGACCCTGGCCGAGCGCCGGCATCAGGAACGTCGCCGAAAGCGCGTACAGGGCTGCAACGGAGCCGCGGAACGGGACGCCGAAAAGGAAGACCGCGAGAAGTACACAGAGCGTCATCGACGCCAGCCCGAGCAGAAAATAGGGCAACAGCTTGCCGGCGAGCAGCTCCGCTGCCGATACGGGCGTTGCCATCATCGCCTCCATCGTGCCGCGCTCCCACTCGCGCGCGACGACCAGTGAGGTCAAAAGCGTGCCGACGAGGGTCATGACGATGGCGATCGAGCCGGGCACGAGGAAGTTCCGGCTCGTCAGCTCCGGGTTGAACCAGAACCGTTGCTCCGCGGAGATTGCCGGCGGCCGGCCGGCATCCTCCTCGAGCCGTTGGCGCTCCCAGTTGGCGACTGTAGCCTGGGCATAGTTCTGCACGAAGTTGGCGGTGTTCGGATCCGAGCCATCGACGAGAACCTGTAATGCCGGGTGTCGTCCGGCGGCATGATCGGCGGCAAAGCGGGCAGGGATGATGACGATCCCACGGATACGCCCGAGCACGAGATCGTCTTCGAAATCGCGACGGTCACGGCCGAGACTGACGGAGAAGTAGCGCGATGCCTGAAAGCCTGCGGCGAGATCGCGCGTCAGGGGCATCTCCTGCTCCACCACCAGGCCGATGCGCGTTTGCGTGGTATCGAGCGATACGCCGTAGCCGAACAGGAACAAGAGGATCAGTGGCAGGACGAAGGCGATGAGGATGCTGCTCGGATCGCGGACGATCTGGTAGCTCTCCTTGCGCACAAGTGCTGCAAAGCGGCGTCCGCGTCCGGTCGTCGGCGTTTCGATTTGTGCCGACGTATTCATGCCGCGGCCTGTTTTTCTTCAGACCCCTGCACCAGGGCGATAAAGGCGTCTTCCATCGTCGGGTCGGGGTTGGCCGCATCGGCCACCTGCTTCTTCAGGTCGTCCGGCGAGCCGAGCGCGATCGAGCGCCCGCGATAGATGAGCGAGATCCGATCACAATACTCTGCCTCGTCCATGAAGTGGGTGGTGACCAGCACCGTCACGCCCTTTTCGACGAGGCCATTGATGTGGGTCCAGAACTCGCGACGGGTGATTGGATCGACGCCCGAGGTAGGCTCGTCAAGGAACAGCGCTTCCGGTTCGTGCAAAACGGCGCAGGCAAGGGCAAGGCGTTGCTTGAGGCCGAGCGGCAGGTCCTTGGCGGACATGTCGAGCAGACGGCCGAAACCGAAAATCTCGACCATCAATCGCGTCCGCTCCCGCTTGCGCTCGCCGGACAGGCCATAGACACCGGCAAAGAAATTCAGGTTCTGCGCGACGCTGAGATCGCCGTAGAGCGAGAATTTTTGAGCCATGTAGCCAAGGCGGTTGCGCGCTTCGGCGGCGTCGCGGCGCAGGTCGAAGCCGGCGACGCGTCCTTCGCCGGCGCTCGGCTTCAACAGTCCACAGAGCATCTTGAACGTCGTCGATTTTCCGGCGCCATTGGGCCCGAGAAGTCCAAAAATCTGGCCACGTGGAATCTCGAAGGTGATGTCGTCGGCAGCGGTGAAATCGCCAAAGCGCTTTGTCAGGCCATGGGCCTCGATCACTGGCCTGCCGTTCTCGTTCCTAAACGGCGTCTGCGCCTCGGCCAGTTTCGAGCGACCGCCCGGACCGCCGCCGAGCATGTCGATGAATGCATCTTCGAAACGCGGCGGCGTCACCGTCGCTTGCGGCGCGGCGTCGTTCCTCTCTGGCGATGCCGATGGCGGGGCTACCCCTGATGCCATGACAAGGCGGATAGCTTCCCCCTGGATGACACCGTCGACGACGCCGTCTTCGTCGAGATATCGCGCAAGCACCTCGCGGCGGCGTCCCGTGATGCCGGAAATCTTGAAGACACGATCGGCGACGCGCCCCGTCAACTCGGCGGGCGCGCCGGCAAAAAGCAGCTTGCCCTCGTTCAGCAGCAACACCCCGTCGCAGGCCTCCGCCTCGTCGAGATAGGCCGTGGACCAGACAACGCCGATGCCGGAGGCCGTCAGGTTTTCGACCATCTTCCAGAGGTCACGTCGGGAAATCGGGTCAACGCCGACGCCCGGCTCATCGAGCAGCAGCAGGCGTGGTTTGCGGAGCAACGCGCAGGCAAGCCCGAGCTTCTGCTTCATGCCACCGGAAAGCTTGCCCGCCAAGCGCGACGTAAAGCGCTTGAGGTCGGTGAATTCGAGCAACTCGTCGTATGTCGCAGTGCGTTCGGCGAGCGGAAGGCCGCGCAGGTCCGCATAGAGATCGAGGTTTTCCTGCACGCTCAGATCTTCATAAAGGCCGAAGCGCTGCGGCATATAGCCTATGGACGCCTGAATGCTGGCGGGATCCTTCGCGGTGTCGAAGCCCAGCACGTCCACCGTGCCCTCGTCGGGCAGCATCAGGCCGGTCATCAACCGGATCAGGGTGGTTTTTCCCGCACCGTCGGGGCCGACCAGGCCGGTGATGCGACCGCCGAGAATTTCCCCGTCGATATGATCGAGCGCGGGCGCGCGCTCGCCAAAGCGCTTTACCACGCCGGAGATCCGAACGAAGGGTTCGTCGGTCATGGCACGCGCCCTTCAGCCGGTGGCAGACGTACGGTGACGGGCATGCCCTGGCGCAGATCCTCTCCCGGTTTGGTTACCACGATACGCAGGCGGTAGACGAGATCGGTGCGCAGTTCCGGCGTTTCGACCGACTTCGGCGTGAATTCGGCAACCGGAGAAATAAAGCCTACCGTTGCCTCATAGGGCCGGTCCGGGGCCGTATCCGAGACGATCTCGACTTTCATGCCGGGATGCACACGGCCAAGGTCGGGTTCGGCGACGTAGGCGCGAACCCAGACGGGCTCATTCAGCGAAAGCACATAGGCGGTATCTGCTGGCGCAATCATCGCGCCGGGCTCGCGTACACGGGAAAGCACGATGCCGTCGCTCGGCGCCAGCAACTGCGTATCGGAAAGCGAAGTGCGCGCGCTGGCAAGCTTGGCTTCGGCAGCCTGCACCTGTGCGGTGGCAGCCGCGATGTCTTCGACCCGACTTCCTTCCTCAAGCAGTGCAAGTGCTTCGCGGGCGGAGGTGGCGCGAGCGGCCGCCGCGGCGCGAGCGGCGCTTGCTTCGTCGAGATTCGCTTGCGAAATCGTGCCATTCGGCCGCAATTGTCGGGCGCGCTTATAGGCGAGCTCGGCATTCTGGAGATCGGCGAGACGCTCCTCGTGGGCGGCGCGCGCCTGAGCGATCTCGGTCTTGCGTGCACCGGCTTTCAGCTTTTCAAGATTGGCGCGCAGCGCACCGAGGTCCGCCTCGGCCGCGTCGACCGCCTGTTGAAAAGGCGTGGCGTCGAGGCTGCCGAGGATATCGCCCGTCTTGACTGGATCTCCTTCGTCGACAGCAAGCTTGTCGATGCGCCCGCTCACGCGAAAGCCGAGAGACACCTGCCTGATATCGACATTGCCGTAAAGCACTGAGGCCGAGCGCTGTTCGGTCCATCCAAGCCGCAAGGGTAGCTCGAACCACCAGCCGGCAGCGACTGCTCCGGCGAGGAGGACGACCGGGATGAGTACTTTCCGGTTCATGGGCGGCGCTCCCCATTCTCTCCGAGCGCTTCGACGAGGCCGGCGGCATGGCGCTGCAGCATCTCCAGTTCGGCGGGGCCGACGGCCTCCCACCGCATCTGCCGTAGCAGTGCGGCATGCGCCATGCGGAAGACGAGGATGCTGCCGACGAAAGACAGCGTCTTCAGCCGGACCTGCTCCGATGCCGGGTCCTCACCAAGGATCGCGCCGACCAGTCGGCCGGCAATGCCGATCATCGGCCCCATGATGTTTTCGTAAACCCGTGCGAAGGCTTCCGTCGGCTCCATCTGCTCGCGGATGATGAACCGGGCCCAGCTCTCGGACTGCCGGCTGACGAACAGGCCGACCATGCGCTGGGCCATCTGCGTCAGCAAGGCGCGTGCCTCCGTTGGGCTCATGGCGCCACCTTCCGCATCAAGCCGTGCAAGGCGTTCCAAGATCACGGTTCGCAGATCGGCGACATGCCCGCCGATGATCGCCGCCAGATGCTCGGCTGCGGCGATGTAGAGGCCTTCCTTGCCGCCGAAGTAGTAGGGGATCGCCTGCAGGTTGACGCCGGCCGCATCTGCGAGTTTTCGAGTACTTGCCCCGTCAAAGCCATAGCGTCCAAAGACGTCGATCGAGGTCGAAAGCAGCTTCTCTTTGGTGAGGTCGCCGCGATCGGGTTTTGGTGTGGGCTGGGAGTTTTTGTTTTTCATCACGTGCGCACATTGCGGCATTCGAGTGATTAAGTCAATCGAATGAATGTGCATAAAAGCAAGCCGACGGATCGCGCGCCATTTTTCTAGAAGATGGCTTGGCAGTGTCGCCCTCGAAAGGCCCAACGCTAAAGTGCGAGACTACGCGACGTCGCGCTCGTCATTTTCCAGCCTTCGCTGGAAAAGGGCGGCGATCAGATCGGATTGCGTGATGATGCCGACCAATCGGTTGTCGGCGTCGACAACAGGCATGTGGTGCAGGCCCATGTCAGCCATCGGCGGGACGAGCTTGGCGATCATCGTTTCCGGCAGTGCCGATTGGACGCGACGCGTCATGATCTCGGAAACCAGCCGTGGTGGCTTCGGGCCGAATCCGATGACGTTGCCGAGGCGCTGCCTGAGGCCGCCGTGCTGTGCCAGCATCGTATGCTTGATGAAGTCGGTCTGGGTGACGATGCCGACGAGGCCTTCTTTTTCCGTGACCACCGGCAGGGCCTTGATGTCGTGCTCGAGCAATGTCTGCCAGGCTTTGCGCAGTGAGGTTTCCGGCGTCGCCGTCGCCACGTCGCGTGACATGACTTCGCCGCAGGTGATTTCGCCCGAGCGCCGATTGAACGCGCGGATCTGCGCCTGATGAATGAGCGCATCGAGTTCGTCCGGGCTGATATCGACAACTTCGCCATATTGCGCCAGCACCGCCTGCAAATCTTCCGGCACGATGCCGAGACGCTGCATCGGCGGCGGGTCATCGGTGCGGTGCGTGTTGCCGGCGGGCGCTAGGTGCGGATAACGGCGGCCGGTGGCGTTGTTGAACAACAGCGCGACGACGAGGATGAGCGCGGAATTGATCGCGACCGGCGACAACACGAACCAGTAGCCGGCCTCATGGATCGATGTGCCGCCAAGCACGGCGGTCAGGGCGACCGCGCCGCTCGGCGGATGAAGGCAGCCGAGCAACAGCATGATGGCGATCGCAAGTCCAACGGCAACGGCCGCCGCGACCACCGGTTCCGGAATGAGAAGCGCGCAGGTGACGCCGATCAGCGACGACACGATGTTGCCGCCGAGGATGGACCAGGGCTGTGCCAGCGGACTGGACGGCGCGGCGAACAGCAGGACCGCGGAAGCGCCCATCGGCGCGATCAGCAGGGGCAGATTGGCATCGGCACCAAGTGCCAGAGTGCTGACGAGGCCGGTCAGGAGAATGCCGACAAGCGCGCCAAGCGACGCGCGCAGCCGCTCCATATGGCTGACGGGGACGAGCGATGGGATGAAACGCTTGAGATAGGCACTGGCCTTCGACATGGCAACTCGCGGGCGGCAGAATGACTAATTGCCCAGCCCAATAGCACATGACGGAGAATTGGGCAGGAAATCCACATCCAAAAAAACGCGACGGATTAAAATATATGCACGGCGCCTGCGTCGGAAGCATCGCGGGCCTGGGCCTCCCGCGTATCGGTCGTCAGGTCTGCGACCCATCCGATCGGGCGGCAGAGAAGTCGATGGTAATCTTCGTGCCTTGATCCGATGCGGTCTCGAAGGCGATCGGGGCGGCATGCAGCTCACTGATGCGCTGGACGATTTTCAAGCCGAGGCCGAGCTGTCCCGTACGCTTGATATAGCCGAGATCTTCGTGATGTTCCGGAAGATCGACGAGCCCCTTGCCGTTGTCCTCGACGCTGACGATCGCGCCAGGGCCGCAGGTCAGCACAATGCGGGTGCCCGGCGGATTATGCTTGACCGCGTTCTCGATCAGGTTGCGCAGCATGTTTTCGACGAGCGCCGGGATAACCGTGACCGCAGGCGTTCCTTCGTCGACGAATTCCAGCGATTTGTCGTGATCAAAGACAAATGGCGCGATCGCCTCTGCGAGGCTCGCACCGATCTGCGAGAGGCTGGCCGATTGATAGGCCGAAGGGTCGACGGCATCGGCCCGGGCAAGCGAGGTCAGCTGCTCGAGAATATGCGTGAGGGCATCGAGGTCACGTTCGGCATTGCGGGCGCGAGGGTCGTTGATGTGGCTGAGTTCCATTTTTGCGATCGAAACGGGGGTGCGGATCTCGTGCGCTATGGAGGAGGAGAACAGTTTCTGGGATTGGACCAGGTCGGCGACCCGCGCCAGCATGCGGTTGACGGCACTGACCAGGCGAGCGATCTCCTCGGGCATGCGGGTGAGTGGCAGCCGAGCACCGCTATCGCGGGGATCCAACCGATCTGCCGCCGCAGCCGCCATGGCCACCGGTTTCAATGCGCTGCGGATCGACCAGATCGTCGCGCCGATGACGAGGCAGAACATCAAGGTCATCGGCACGATCATGGAATCGAACATCTCGTGCAGCAGTGCGCCGTACATGAAGCCGTTCGGGTCCCTCAGGATCGCCAGTTCGACCAGGACAGTCGCCCCGGCACGCTCGAAGGTTTGTCCGCCGGCGACGCTGAACGGTTTGCCTGGTTGAATTTCGCGTTTCCAAAAATTCGGCGCGTCGATGCTCATTGGAAGAAAATGCTCGGCGCATTCCGTCGTGCAGTTTGAATAGAGCGGCGTACCCGTCTCCGTTCGGACCCTGAGGAAGATCGAGCCATCGCGATCATGGCGGTCGATATAGCGTTCCCTCAGTTCGCGATCCGGTTCGAAACTTACAACGCCGTCGCGGACGTGGATGGCACGCGAAAGAGCCTCCGTCTCCTGTTGCAGCATGAGAACGCTGAGCTTGTCGTCGTCGAACCAGTAATCTGCAAAGACGACGCCGATCTGGATTGCCATGGCGAGTAGCGAGAACGCCACGATGCGGCGGGCAACGATGCCGATCAGCGACGAGTGCTTCATAAGGCCCGCCTGAGCAGATAGCCGATCCCGCGTACGGTCTCGATCTGGATGCCGGTCTCGTAGACCTGCAGCCGTTTGCGCACCCTGGAAACGGCCAACTCCAGCGCATTGGGGCTAATCTCCTGGCCATATTCCGAAAGTGCGGTTTCCAGCCTGCGCTTCGGAACGACCCGGCCGACCTCGCGCATCAGGATTTCGATCAGCGAGCGTTCTCGCGGCGGTAGCGGTACAACAATGCCGTCACATGTCAGGTCCGCGGTTGCAGGGTCGTAGCGTAGGGCGCCTGCCTCGAGAACCGGCTGCACCGCTTGCGGATTGCGCCGCAACATCGCTCGGCAACGCGACAAGAGCTCCCGGTGATGAAAGGGCTTGACCAGATAGTCGTCGGCGCCGGCATCCAGTCCGGCAATGCGCTCATCGACCGATCCTCGCGCCGTGATGATCAAGACGGGCAGCCCCGGATATTCCTGGCGAACGCGGCGCAGCAGTGTCAGGCCGTCGCCATCCGGCAGGCCGAGGTCAAGCAGAATCAGGTCGTGTTCCTGAGCCGCGATTGCCGCTTCAGCGTCCGAAACGCTCGAAACGGCGTCGAGCCGCCAGCCCGCATCGCGCATGGTCTCTCCGACCAGTTCTACCAGTCGCGGACTGTCTTCAACCAGGAGCAGGCGCATCGAGTCGTCTCGGCATGACCATTCTTCGTTCGACCATATGGGCTTTCTCAAGGGCTGCCAACTCCCCCGCGCACGCCAACCAAAGCGGGTGCCGCAGAGGTAATGAGCAATCTTGACGGGGTTTCGACAGCTTATGGGGCGTATCTCGACAGAGCAGGGGCAGGCTGTAGTCGAACCGGCGAGCCCGCATGACGTGGCCTCCGCCTCTACTGGATGCCCGCGACAGCATCGGCCGTAAAGCAAAATCGGCCCGGCAGTCGCAGCAGGAGAAGACTGTTTTGATGGTCACGAAAATCCGCCGGCCAGAGCTCGGCAGCATTACGCTCAGTGCAATCGTCAGCGTTTATTTGCTCGCTATCACCAACAATTCCTTCTGGACGCACGCTGCGATCTACTTCGATCACTCGCGACTGTCGCTTTTGTCCTTCGGCGCCGCAATGACGCTCGCAACCTTCGCGGGTATGATGCTGGTGTCGGCCAAGTACATCATGAAGCCGGTGTTGATCTTTCTCATAGTCGCTTCCGCGGCGGCTGCCTATTTCATCGATTACTTCGGAGTAATCATCGACAAGGACATGATCGGCAACGCTGCCGTGACGACGCAGGCCGAGGCGAGCCATCTGTTGACCGGCAGCTTGGTGCTGCATCTGTTTCTCTATGCTGTCGTTCCTTCACTGTTCGTGGTCTGGGTCAAGGTACGCCACCAGCGGGTCCTGCCCAAGACAGCAACCACTCTTGCCATTGTCATTCCCTGCGTGCTCGTCAGCGGCGGGCTGATCTATTCGGATTTTGCAAGCGTTGCCTATGTCATTCGCGAGCACAAGGATCTGATGAAGCGCTTCAATCCCACCGGGCCGGTTTCCGCTGCGTTAAAATACGCATCCTCGACCTATAAGGAGCGCAATATTGCCGTGCAGCCGTTAGGCACTGACGCCCGGCAGGGTGCGCGTGTCGCCGCGGCGGGCAAGCCGGTTGTCGTGGTCGTCGTTGCCGGTGAAACCGCCAGGGCGATGAACTTCTCGCTCAACGGTTATGGCAGGGAAACCAATCCGGAGCTCAAATCTCTCGGCGCGATCAACTATACCGACACGACGAGCTGCGGCACGGCAACGGCGATCTCGCTTCCCTGCATGTTCTCGGTCTATCCGCGCAACGAGTATACGGAGTGGAAGGCCCGCTCGACCGAAAACCTCGTGAACGTTCTGACCCGCGCCGGCGTTTCTGTGTCCTGGTGGGACAATAATACCGGCAGCAAGGGCATTGCCGACCTCATCAGCTTCGCCAGCATGACGAACCAGAAGAACAGCCCGCTGTGCAACAATGGCGAATGCCTTGACGAGATTTTCCTCGGCGAACTGGACAAGAAGCTGACGGCGACCAAGTCGAACAGCGTTATCGTGCTGCACCAGCTCGGCAGCCATGGCCCATCCTACTATCTGCGTTATCCGGAAAAGTTCCGGAAGTTCAAACCGGATTGCCGCACAGCTGAGCTGATGAAATGCTCAGTCGAAGAAATCACCAACGCCTACGACAATAGCATCCTCTACACGGACCATGTGCTGGCAAGCGTTTCCCGCCTCTTGGAGAAGCATCAGAACGACATCTCTGGCGCGATGATCTACATGTCCGACCACGGCGAATCCCTTGGCGAGAACGGTATCTATCTGCACGGCGCGCCCTATGCGATCGCGCCGCGCGAGCAGACTCAGGTTCCCTTCGTCACATGGTTCTCGAAACCGTATCAGGCGGCAATGGGCGTCGACACAAGCTGCCTTGCCAAGGAGACGGATCAGCCGAAATCGCACGATAACCTGTTTCACACCGTGCTTGGCATGATGGATGTCGAGACGAAGGTCTACAATCGCGAGCTTGATGCCTTCGCCAACTGCACCCGGCAGGATCCGCCCGGCAAATCGAACGGTTCCGCCTTCCAAGCCGCCGATACGGCAAAAGACCTGCCGGCGCCGATTGTCCCGGCAACGATCATGCCGGGTGCGAAGGCGCTCTAAACGATCGGTCCGACCGCGGATCCGGTACAAATCTGATCGACCGGTGGAACAAAGCAACCATCTGCGCACTTCCCTGAATGGACACTCGTTTGCGCCACAGTGCGGCAATGCAAACGAAGGGTGGCAAAGACGCCAGCGCCAATCGGCGCCGGCGATCCATGCTTTTGCAGAGGGAGAGACTGATGCAGGTCGTCGGAATACAGGTTTCCGCTGAACGCGCCGGCAAGGCCGGCTTCACGGTCGAGTTCGTTGGCGCCGAGGGCGAGGTCGTCACGGTGACATGTCCGCAGGATGCGGAAGGATCGCTGAACAGGTTGAATGCGGTGACGAGGGCAAAGGACATTCTGTCCGCCGCGCTCGGAGCCGATGAAAAATTGCAGGATACGCCAGATCCGCGCGCAAGTGCCGCCGCGCTGCGCCCGATGCCCAATGCGCGGACTGCACATGACCGTAAAACCATGGAAGAACAACTCGACGAAGGTCTCGAAGATACCTTCCCGGCAAGCGATCCGGTCTCCATTGCCAGCTCGGCGATTGCCAAGGGAAACTCCCGCCGTTAATCAGTGGGTTCTCAGTGGTTCAAATCGAGCCCAAGATGGCGCACCATCCTTGACCGGCGCCTTGGCTGCTTTTTCGGCTTGATCATCGCTGGCCTTGCCGTGTTTCTGCCATCCATGCAGTCTATCGGCGCTCGCATCCAAGCGCCGAACATCCGTTGCGGCGTCAACCCTTTCGTCGAGTACCGGAGGACTGGCGCATGAGCGCGCAGCATCTGACCTTTGCCGTCGGCGATATCCACGGCTGTCTGACCGAGCTTCAAGCGCTCCTGAGGCAGATCGAAACCTATGCGCCCGAGGGCAGGGTGATCTTTCTTGGTGACCTGATCGACCGCGGCCCGGATAGCCGAGGCGTGATTGAATTGATCATGGCAGGGCCGCAGAAGCAGGGCTGGTCCTGGCTGACGCTCAAGGGCAATCACGAGGAAATGCTGCTCGGCGCACGCAGCGGCGAGAGCGATGTCGACTGGTGGCTGCTTAACGGCGGCAAAGAGACACTGGCATCCTACGATCACACTATTCCCGCAGCGCATTTGAAGTGGCTGATGCAGCTTCCCTCCATTATCGTCGAACCGTTTCGCATCTTCGTCCATGCGGGCGTCGATGAAACCATGCCGCTGGAGCGCCAGGGCGAGGAAATCTTCCTGTGGATCAGGCGGCCCGACAATCACTCCGGCGATTATTGGGGCAAACACCTTTGCCATGGCCACACGCCGAGCCGCTCCAATCCACGCACCGTCGGCAACCGGACCAATGTGGATTCGGCTGCCGTGTTTGGCGGCAGTCTGTCCTGCGCGATTTTTGACGATGACGTTCCGGGTGGCCCGATCGGTTTTCTGAGCACCGGGCGTGGCGCTGACCATTCGTAACTCACCGTTGCCGAAGATGATCACGGGCACACCGAATTGCGTTGTGCCCCTGATCTCCAGGCTGTAGGTGTGCCGGGACTGTCGGGCGGGCTTTCTCGCCCATCATTGCAGCTTCAGGGGATCACCGTTGGATACCGCGCCTTCATCTCTCTTTGCCAAGAACTTCGCCGCTCTCCTGTTCGATATGGATGGCACGCTGCTCAACTCGATGGCCGTCGTCGAACGCGTCTGGGGCGCCTGGGCTGTCCGGAACGGGCTCGACCCCGTCGAAATGATGAAAACGGTACATGGCGTTCGCGCCGTGGATACGATCCGCACGCTCGAACTGCCGGGCGTTGATCCGGAGCATGAGGCGCACGAACTCGCGCTCGCCGAAATCGCCGACGTCGAAGGCATCATCGAGATCGAGGGCGCTGTCGCCTTCCTCAATTCACTGCCGCCGGAGAAGTGGGCGATCGTCACATCGGCGCCGCTCGACCTTGCCGTTCGTCGCCTCGCGGCCGCAGGTATTCCCACGCCGAAGCTGATGATCACCGGCGAAGACGTGTCGGTCGGCAAGCCCCATCCCGAGGGCTATCTTTTGGCCGCCGAAAAACTTGGCGTGCGGCCGGAAGACTGCATCGTTTTCGAAGACGCTCCGGCCGGAATTCTCGCGGGCAAGGCCGCCGGCGCCGAAGTCATCGTGATCACCGGCGCGCACTCTGCCGCGGCAGACACGCCGCACCTGACGCTCGCCCGCTACAATGATATCGAGGCAGGCATTGCCGATGACGGCCTGCTGTCGCTGCGCCACCGTCGCTAGAGCGTTTCCGATTTAGACGGAACCGGACAAACGCTCTATCTGTTTGTTTTTACGCATTTCCTGACGGAAAGCGGCATCGCACTTTTCCTGGAAATGCGCTGAGCGCTGCCCTTGAAAGACGCGGGCCGCCATGGCGGTGCCTGCTCGCGACGTTGATGAAAGCCGGAGAGCCTGATCAGGGCCTCCGGCCGTCTCTTGGTTCAGGCCGTGACCCAGCACTTCGTCAAGGCATGGCCGCCCATCAGTTCGCCGTTCGGATCGTCGACCCACCCGCCGACCTTGTCGTTGGTGGCGTCGATATAGTTGTTGAACATCGGCACGATGACGCCGCCTTCGTCGCGCAGCATCATTGCGGCCTGGCGATAGATCGCCTTGCGCTTGGCCTCGTCGAGTTCGCCGCGGGCGGCGAAGATCAACTTGTCGAAGTCATCGCGCTGGAAACGCGTGTCGTTCCATTCGGCCTTCGACAGATAGGCAATCGAATAGACCTGATCCTGCGTCGGTCGGCCGGTCCAATAGGACATGCTGAAAGGCTGCTTGTTCCAGACATCCGACCAGTAGCCGTCGCCCGGTTCGCGCTTCAGGTCGATGGTGATGCCGCATTTGGCAGCGCTCATCTGGAAAAGCTGGGCGGCATCGACGGCGCCGGGGAAGGCGACGTCGGACGTGCGCAGCAGCACGGAGCCGTCGTGGCCGGATTTCTTGTAGTGGAACTTCGCCTTGTCAGGGTCGAAGACACGCTGCTCGATGTCGTTGTCGAAGAGCGGATAGCCATTGATCATCGGCGTATCGTTGCCGACGGTGCCATAACCGCCGAGAACCTTTGCCACCATCTCCTCGCGGTCGACGGCATATTTCAACGCCAGCCGCAGGTCGTTGTTGTCGAACGGCGCGGTGTTGCAATGGGCAATGAACACGTAATGCCCCTTGCCCGGCACATTTCGGATGACCACGCCGGGAAGGCGCTTGATCAGTTCGACAAGCTTCGGCTCGATGCGGTTGATCATATGCATCTGGCCGCTTTGCAGCGCCGCGGTGCGCGCGGTCGAATCGTTGATGACGACGATTTCGATCTGGTCGGCATGACCGCGTTCGGCCGATCCCCAATAGCCTTCGTGGCGCTCAGCGACGTGTTTTACGCCCGCCTCGTTCACGACAACCTTGTAAGGACCGGTGCCAATGCCGGCGGTCGGATCGTCCTTGCCGCCGTTCGGCTGGATCATCAGGTGGTAGTCGCTGACGATATAGGGCATGTCCGCATTGGGCTGCCGCAAGGTGATCACGACATTGTCGCCGTCAGCCTTGATCGTCTCGAACTCCTGCACAAAGGGCAGGGCCGCCGATTTCGAGTCTGCATCGCCGTGGCGCTCGAGCGTTGCCACCACGTCAGCCGGCGTCAAAGGCTTGCCATTGTGGAAGGTGACGTCCTTGCGGATCTTGAAGCTCCAGGTTTTTGCGTCGCTGGAGGCCTCGTAGGACTCGGCCAGGCGGTACTCGATCTCGCCGGTCGGTGCGACTTCCAGCAGTTGCTCGCCCCAGCAGCGACCGAGCGTGTATGGCACCTGGCTCGCCCATGTCGCAGGGTCGAGGCTGTTGGTCGATTCGCCGCCGACCAGGCCCGCCCGCAGCGTCCCGCCCTTGACTGGCCCCGCCGCACGGGCGGCACTGCCAAGCAATGTCTGCGCAGACGCGATCGTCACCCCGAGCGCCGCTGCCCTCCCCAAAAATTCCCGTCGTGACAGGCGGCCCGCTGCAACCTGTCGGCTCATGTATTCCAGTTCTGTTGGCATCGCTTACTCCCTCCCTCGCAAGACGCGCCCGGCATACCGGCAACGTTGCAGGATAGTGTGGGAGAAGAGACGTCTGAGATTCTCACCCGACGACAGTTCATGCCGCAGATGATGAACACAACGTCGTATTCGGCTCTGCCTTAATCCTTAAGTCCATCCGTCGCAGACGCGCGAAGCGGGCTAAGATCAACAAGCAGCGTGAGACCACCTCACGCACGAACCGTGTCTGCGCCGGGGTCCCGTCAGTTCGGCAAGCAGGATGTGATATTCGCCGGCAAGGCGGATGGAGAGCGGCCGCGGTCGGAGACACACGCACTCCTGTCGGCACTGAGATCGACGAAACCTTCGGCATTCAGGCGCACGAATGCACCGCGAACGCTGGTGCGACTGACCTTGAAATGATCGGCGATCGTGTCTTCGGATTGCTTGGTGCAGGGCTTCAGCGCGTGCTCCAGGACGGCCTGCGCAACAACCGATAGACGGACTCGCTGCGACTTGATCTCTCAGACAACGCTGTCCCCCCAAGCAAGCCGGGCGGGTCTGCAATACATGCCCCATAACCTCGATAGTGTCTCCAAACTATACGCGTCAATATTGTATACAATAATGTTGCCATTCGTATCCGGCTATCGTATGCAATTGGTGACACGGCGGGTTGATCCGCTGTGTGCCTAGGCGGGAGGAGGCATGCGACGTGGATCGCATGACCCGCAGAGGCGGAGATTGTCGAAGTCAACGGGAGGGGAAAATGAAGAAAAGAATTCTGCAACTTTGCGCCACCGCAGCAGGCATCGTGGTCGGCCTCACGGCGTTCACCGCCAGCGCCGCCACCACGCTTGAGACAGTCAAGGCGCGCGGCAAGCTGATCTGCGGTGTCTCGATGAGCACGCCCGGGTTTGCGACGGCTGACGCCAAGGGCCACATGCAGGGTTTCGATGTGGACGTGTGCCGTGCCGTTGCGTCGGCTGTTTTCGGCGACCCGGAAAAAGTCGATTTCGTTCTGACGAACATCAACACCCGGTTCCAGGCTCTGCAGTCAGGCGAAATCGACATGCTGTCGCGCCAGACCACCCATACCTTCTCGCGCGAAGTCTCGCTCGGTCTCGATTTCGGCCCGACGGTATTCTATGACGGCCAGGGGTTGATGGTGCCGAAGTCGCTCGGTGTCAACAGCGCCAAGGAGCTGACGGACGCAGCGATCTGCACACTGCCCGGCACGACGACGGCCCAGAACCTCAGCGATTTCTTCCGCACGATCGGCGGCAAGTTCGAACTGGTTGTTTTCGAAAGCCCGGATGAAAACCGCAACGCCTTCTTCTCGGGCCGTTGCGAGGCGATCTCGTCCGACCGGTCTGACCTGGCGTCGATCCGTGCGGTTGCCAACAATCCGGACGACTATGTCGTCCTTCCCGAGACCATCTCCAAGGAGCCGCTCGCTCCGTCGGTCCGGCAGAACGATTCCAACTGGCGCGATATCGTTTCCTGGTCCGTCTGGATGCTGATGGCGGCCGAAGAGCGCGGCATCACCCAGGCCAATGTCGACGAAATGACGAAGAGCGAGGATCCGGAAATCCAGCGCATGCTCGGTGTCAACGAAGAGCTCGGCAAGATGCTCAACCTCGACAACAAGTGGGGCTACAACATCGTCAAGGGCGTCGGCAATTACGGCGAAGTGTTCGAGCGCAACCTCGGCACCAAGACCGCGCTTGGCCTGACCCGTGGGCCGAACACCCGTTGGAGCGAGGGCGGTCTGCTCTACGCACCGCCGTTCCGTTGATATTCGTCGGCCCGCGCCCTGGCGCGGGCCTTTTTCGTCTTCGACGTTCCCCTTTGCCCGGCAGACGTGTCGCCATGTCCCTGTTTTATGACGCGCGCATCCGCGCCTTCCTCTATCAAACGATCGCGATCGGCGCTGTTGTCTTCGTCGCCTGGGCGATGTTCAGCACCGCGAGCGCCAACCTTGCCAAGCAGGATATTGCCACCGGCTTCGGCTTCCTGGCGCGTCAGGCAGGTTTCGTCATCACCGAGACTGCGATCGCCTACGAGCCGACCGACACATTCGGCCGTGCCATCCTTGTCGGCATCGCCAATACCGTGAAGGTTTCGGCACTCGCCGTCTTCTTCGGTACGATCCTCGGTGTGCTCGTCGGCATCGGCAGGCTGTCGCACAATCCGGTCCTGTCGCGCCTGATGCTTGCCTATGTCGAAGCGCTGCGCAATGTGCCGCTGCTCCTCTATCTGCTGCTCTGGTATTCGCTGATCATCTCCGTTTTCCCGCCGGTAAAGCAGGCGATCGAGATGCTGCCGGGCGTGTTCCTGTCAAATAGCGGTCTGGTCATGCCGGCCATGCGATGGGCGAGCGGCTTTGAATCGCTCCTCATCGCCCTGTTCGTCGGCGCCGCTGCCGCTGTTGCGATCGAGCGCGTCCTTGCGCGTCGTCGGATTGCCACGGGCAAGGAGATGCCCGTTGCCACCATAGCGGCGCTTGCCTTCCTGCTGCCGCTGGCGGCAACACTGCTGTTCGCCGACATCTCGGTCTCGATGGATGTCCCCGAACTCGGCCGGTTCCGCCTGACCGGCGGCTATCACGTGCGCCCGGAATTCGTGGCACTGCTGATCGGCCTGACGTTGAGCGCTTCGGCAAATGTCGCCGAGATCGTGCGCGCCGGCATTCAAGCCGTCAGCAAGGGACAATGGGAGGCCGCGACGGCCCTCGGCCTGCCGCGCTCGCGCACGCTGAAACTCGTCATCCTGCCGCAGGCGCTGCGTATTATCGTGCCGCCGTTGACCAACACCTATCTCACGGTCTTCAAGAACAGCTCGCTCGCGATTGCCATCGGCTATCCGGATCTGGTGATGGTTTCCAACACCATCATGAACCAGACCGGCCAGGCCATCGAAGCCATTGCCATCTTCATGGCCGTCTATCTCGGCCTGTCCATCCTGATCTCGCTGGTGATGAACTGGTACAACGCGCGCGTTGCGCTGAGGGAGCGCTGAGCCATGGCCCAGTTCGAAGGCTTCGTTGCCGACCCGATCCTGATGGCGCCCGCCGCCCGCCCGATGGTGCGCAACCGTACCTGGCTTTCCGCCTATTTCGGAACGCCGGGCAACGCACTGATCACCATCCTTTGCCTCGGCACGATCTTCGGCCTTGCCAAGCTCGCGATCGGTTGGCTGTTCGTCGACGCGATCTTTTCCGGCACGCCGGCGGAGTGCAAGGTTTCAAGCGGCGCCTGCTGGCCGTTCCTGTCGACCAAGCTGCGCTATGTCTTCTTCGGCTTCTATCCCTTCGACGAGCAGTGGCGACCGCTCACGGCGATGCTGCTGTTTCTCGGCGCTTGCGGCGTGTCGATGGTGCCGCGCACTTGGGGCCGGGCGCTTGCGGTCACATGGATCGTGGTGATCCTGCCGACGCTTTACGCGCTGATGGCCGGTGGCCTGTTCGGGTTGACCGTCGTGCCGACCACCCAGTGGGGCGGCCTGCCGCTGTCGTTCATGCTTTCCTTCGTCGGGCTCGCCTGCGCCTTGCCGCTCGGCATTGCACTTGCGCTTGCGCGTGCTTCGAGCCTGCCGGCGATCCGCATTCTCGGCGTCGGCTTCATCGAAATCGTCCGCGGCGTACCGCTGATCAGCATCCTGTTCATGGCGACCGTCATGCTGCCGCTGTTCATGCCCGATGGTGTCACCATCGACAAACTACTGCGGGCCCAGGTGGCGATCATTCTCTTTGCCGCCGCCTACATCGCCGAAATCGTTCGCGGCGGATTGCAGGCCGTTCCCAAGGGGCAGATCGAGGCGGGCCATTCGCTCGGGCTGCATTACTGGCAGATCATGCGCAAGATCGTGCTGCCGCAAGCCCTGAAGAAGGTTATCCCGCCGCTCGTCGGTCTGTTCATCGGCTTTTTCCAGGATACGACCCTGGTGACGATTGTCGGCCTGCTCGATTTTCTCGATACCGTGCGCACCGCCATGCGCGATCCGCAATGGCAGGGCATCGCCGTGCTCGAAGGCTACGTCTTTGCTGCGGTCGTTTACTTCTTTTTCAGCGCATTAATGGGCGCTTATAGCCGTTTCCTCGAGCAATATTTCAGGACCACGCATGACTAGCAATATTCACGTCATCCGCAGGGCGCATACGGTTGTCGGCTTCGACACCGAGACGAAAAGCCATGTCTATCTCAACGACGTCGACGTCGCCTATGACGATACCGGTTTCGTCCATGTCGGAGGACATTATGACGGCGCCTTTGCCAGCGAAACCTCCGGTGCCGACCGGATGGTGATGCCGGGTTTCGTCAATGTGCATTGCCACTCCGGCGAGGAACCGATCTCCAAGGGCATCTTCGAAGACGCGGGTACGGCAGCACTTTGGGGCAACGCCCTCTACGAGTATTCCAACCTGCTGGAAATCGACGATGGCGCGATCGAGGCGTCGTTGACCGTGATGCTCGGCGACCTCATGCGTAGCGGCGTCACCACGCTGCTGGACATTGCCGGGCCGCATGAAAGCTGGCTGCCGACCTTGGCGCGAAGCGGTGCTCGCGCCTTCGTCGCTCCAGGCTTCCGCGAAGCGCAATGGCATGTCGAAGACAGCCATCGCCTTGATTTCATCTGGGACAAGGCTCGAGGCCGCGAGGCTTTCGCCCGGGCGCTTGATGTCCTCGACACTGCCGCAGCCCATCCCTCCGGACGCCTTGGCGGGGTGGTGGCGCCATCGCAGATCGAGACCTGCTCGGCCGAATTGCTGCAAGACGCGGCCGCAGAGGCGCGCAAGCGCGGCATGCCGATCACCATCCACTCCGCCCAGACCATGGCGGAACATGAGGAAATGCTGCGCCGGACTGGCCTGACCGCGGTGCAGTATCTGGAAAGCCTGGGGATCCTCGGCGACAACCTGATCCTTGGCCATTGCATCTTCCTCGACAGCCATTCCTGGACGCGCCAGCGCACCGATATCGATCTCGGCCTGCTGGCAGAGCGGCGCACGACGGTCGCCCATTGCCCGGTGACGTTCTCGCGCAGCGGCATGGCGCTGGAATCGGTCGGGCGCTATCGCCGCGCCGGCGTCAACGTCGCCCTCGGGACTGACAGCTATCCCTTCAACATGCTTGAAGAAATGCGCCAGGCGATGATCTGTGCGAGGCTTTCGGGCAAATCCGTGTTCGACGTATCGACCGCGGATATTCTCGATACGGCAACGCTTGCGGGCGCCCGCGCGCTTGGCCGTGACGATATCGGCCGGATTGCCGTCGGCGCAAAAGCCGACTTTCTCATCGTTGACCTGAAACACCACGCGATGCAGCCGGTTTACGACCCCTTGCGCAATCTGCTGCATTGCGCGGCAGAGCGCGCTATCGAGGAAGTCTATGTCGATGGACAATGCGTCGTGCGCCATGGGCGCGCGACCAAAATCGACTACGACGGAGCCGTGGCGCTGCTACAGGACGCGCAGAATTACGCGTGCCGCAAGGCGCCTGAGAATGATCCCAAGAAGCGGCCAATGCGCGACTTGGCGCCGTTGTCGCTGCCCGTCCCTTCCTAGAACACGACGCGGGCGGTAATCATTGATCCAAAGAGCGCCGGCTAGGGCTGGCGCTCTTGCAAGGTCAGGCTTGCGCGACCAGTCGCGGTTTTTCGGTGGCGGCTTCGTCCCGTTTCGACTTCGCGACGGGCTGCCCCTCCCTGAACAACTTCCACTTTGTCGGGCGGAATGCGACCCTTGCGCGGTCCTGTGTTGTGGTGCGTTCGGGTGGCAGTTCGATTTCGGCATGCGGATGGTTGCGGCCGAGGTCGAGTTCGAGATGGCGGGTACCGGCGACGCGGCGGCTGGCGGTGACCAGGCCGGCGAGACAGCCGCCGCAGCCATCGATCAGCTCGA